>JAGASD010000033.1 GCA_017621885.1 Clostridia bacterium
GTGGAGCTTAAATATACATTCTGACCATAAAGCTTTTCCTGTGAAGAAGGTGCTCCGCTACCGCCGTTTGCATTGTAGGTTATATTCCAGATTGCTTTCATTGTGAAAGGAATTGAGCCTGTATTTTCACCATATGCATGTATTTTGATGTAATACTTTTGTCCGCTTTGGAATGTATAATTCAAAGAGAAATTATTCTCATTACCGCTATCATCGTCGCTTGTAAGCTCTGTTCCGCTTGCATTATAAATTGTAACCTTTGAATCTATAGAGCCCGTGCTTTCAATGCGGTATTTACGGGTATACGAGGGTGTGATTGTGTAATATCTGCAATGCTCCGGAGCAATTATGTTTGCCGAGTAGCCACCGGTCTGATGTGTCGAACTGAACGAAACCGCTGTTTGCCATATAGCATACAAAGTCCTATTGCTTGTTACACTAAAGGTCTGACCGGGCAAATAGCCACTTGTTGCACTTGATGTTGTACCCCAACCAACAAAGGTATAACCGAATCTTTCGGGAATTGTTGAGGTAACTGTATGAGCAGCACCGCTTGTATGTGTCTGTGATGAAGGCGCGCCCGAACCGCCGTTTGCACTATAACTTACAGTGTATGTTGTCGGCGCATTTTGTCTCCATACTGCATAAAGGGTTACGCTTGCATCAGCAGAATAGCTTGAACCCGGGTTATATTGTGCGGTTGTTGCACTACTTGCGTTATCCCAACCAAGGAATGTATATCCTGAACGGGTAGGTACCGTTGAACTGAGCGTAATAGTATCACCATACAATTTGTATTGTGCTGCAGGTGCACCTGAACCACCATTCGCATTATAAGATATTGTGTATTTTCTTTTTATTGAAAAAGGTATATCACCTGTTCCATTTGAATAAGCTGATATTTTAATATAATATTTTGTCCCCTGCTGAAAACGATACTCTAACCTGAAGTTATTATCTGTTCCGGAATCATCGTCCGATGCAAGTACCGACCCTGAACTGTCATATACAGTTATTTTAGAATCGACACTACCTGTACTTTCCGCAACAAGTGTTCTTGATGTAGAAGGAGTAAACACACAAAACTTACAACATCCGGGAGCAAAAATATCTGCAGTTCCGGAGCCTCTGCCAATGTTTTCTGAAATTGTAGTCTGTGACCAGACTGCATACAATGTTTTGTTGCCGTTTACCGTAATTTTACTACCAGGTCTGTAGCTTGCAGACGTTGCAGTTGATGATGTACTCCAACCATCAAAGGTATAACCAAATCTAGTAGGAATTGTTGAAGGTACAGTGTGAGTACTTCCTTTGTTGTGTGTAGAAGCCCCAGGTGCACCGGAACCGCCGTTTGCATTATATGAAACAGTATACGATACAACCTCAGGTGTAAAATACTTCATAGACACATAACCGCTTACGCCGTTATATGTCACATGACCCCAATAACCATCACCTATACCGTTTGCTTTTGAAATCCACACCAATGCACCGGGAGGGACTTTACCTAATATCGAACAATTAGTATTATGCTCTGAACGAATATTAACATTACCACCATCAGCAATACACACATAGTTTCCTGCGTAGCTTGTGGAGCAACTACATGAGGGGGGTGGTGTATTGGTACCGGATGAACTTACTAAAGGATAATATGTAGCACTTACATTCGGATAATAAATTTTTCTAAGGTCAAACCATGTTCCGTGTCTTGAGCCTTGCGTAAGTGTAGAATAACCTAAAACACTACTACCATTAACAACGCATATGCCATTGTACAAATTCAAATTACCACTCATATCAGTCCATGAATGTCCTTCAGAAACAATGAGATAACCCGACGATGTGTTAACTGATTCTACAATTGCCACATGACCGGATGTACACATAACCGAACCGGGTTTAGGTGTGTTGCTTGCCGTATAACCAGCATTTTGTAACAAAGAAGGAAAACCATCGGCACCTGGTCTTGCTCCTAACAAAGACGTCGCATCTCTATTTAAGATTTCTGAAATTCTTGCATACGCATATCTCGTACAGTTATTAGACACATTATATTTAACCATCCAAGAATCCGATGCTGTAGGTACACTCAATCGTGGCGTAAAACTCGAAGCATATACAGCAGCCTCAACTTTAAGTGGTGCCATCATAGTAAGCATAAGAACAAACACAAGAACCAAGCTTATTTTCTTTTTCATTTTAATACCTCCAATTCTATTTATATTACAAATAATACACCATTCAAACAGCAAAACCAATACTGTGCCACAGTACACTTTTCCGATTTTAATAAGAAGTAATTAAAAATTCCCCTCGCAGGAATAAACCTGCGAGGGGGAGCTGATTATTAAGTTTTAATAAAACTTAATATTTATCTTTACAAGAAATTGTTGAGTAGTAGGAACTGATGTAACTACCGCAAACAGCCTTGACTGTATAAGTGTATGTAACACCCTTCACAGCGCTTCTGTCAAGGTAGGCTGTGTTGTTAACACCGTTAACAACTGCAATTCTCGTCCAGTTGGAGTTTGCAGTTTTACGGTATACGTAGTAACCCAAAGAACCACGCACAGAGCCCCATTTAACTGTGATACCGCTCTGTGAGCTTACGGCGCTGCTCATAACGGGGTTAGAAAGACGCTTAATGAACAAGCCGTTTGTATCAAAGCCGCTGTAATAACTGTTAACTGCACGTACTGTGTATCTGTAATAGTTACCGCTCTGATTTTTAACAGCACCGTCAACATACCAAAGGTTCTTTGTTGTGCCGAGGTAATACCAATAGGTTGAGCCTGCGCCGCGTCTGTAAACTCGGTAACCCGTTGCACTGGGAACACTTGTCCAGTCAATACGGATACCCGACGTTGCATTCTGAATCTTTGTAAGCTTAGGTGTTGCAACACATTTGATAGTATAAGTCTTGGCAGCAACATAGGGACTGTAACCACCCGCCGAATTATACGCTCTTACAGAATATGCATAGTACTTATTGTTTGAAACGTTTCTGTCGAAAAGGCTTGTACCCTCAGTTGTACCAACATATACCCATGAGCTTGAACCTGCAGCTCTGCGATAAACGTTGTATTTAACCGCACCTTCAACCTCATTCCAGGAAACTGTTATACCGCCAACACCGTTAGCTGCAGCCGCCTTGGGTGTTTCGGGATTGAGCTGATCAGTTATTTCATAATCAAAGATATAGAAACAATCTTCACACACATAACAATCGCAACCGGGCTCATATACAGTTGCATCGCTGTAAATATACCAATCCTTAGAATGATGTTCGCATGTTCCGCCGTAGCTGATTTCAAAGCAAATATTATCTTCGTCATCCCAGTCACTTACACGGCAAACAATCTGTTCAACTGCATAAAGATAAACGGGTGCGTAGAAGTCAAAATCACCTGCATCATAATCATTGTCATCATATGAGAAATAGAACATTTCATCATAAAGGTATTCGAAGCAGGGATCGTTTTCGCCGTATGATTCAAAAATGAAATAACCTGTGTAAGGCGCTGTAAATACAAACTCTGTTCCGCTGTCAACATTGCTATAGGTGTAACCAACTTCAAAATAGTCGTCACCGTAGTTACCGCAATCACAGGAAATATAGAAATTTATATCATAACCGTCATAATCTTTGATTATACCGAATATGTCTTCGCCTTCTTCAAGGTAAATTTCTCCGTAAAATTCATAACCGTCTTCGTCATCATATTCATAATAATCGCCGTCAGATGTTTCAAATTCTATATAAGGATCACTGCCAGAATTATCAAATGAATAAATCTGATAATAATCATTGTGATCTGCTGTGAAAGAGAAATATGAGCCGCTTGCTATAGTGTATTCTCTGTTTGTTTCAACATCATAAATGGGATCAATAATGAAATTGATATATTCATCATCCTCATATGTGCCGAGTCCACAGTAGATCTCTTCACCTTCGTAAAGATAGATAAAAGCGTCAAACTCCAAGCTGTCTTCACTATCATCGAATGTGTCTTCTGAACCGTCCTCATACTGCACGTATAAATACGGATCAAGGTTATCGTATGATTCAAATGCATACCAACCGTTGTAGGGTGCTTCAAAATAGAAATACGAATCGGAATCATAGCGATAATCACCGGGCGCATAAACGTATGCCGCACTTGCAGATACGGGTGCACAAGCAATGATACCGAAAACCATAACTATTGTCAAAGCAATACTGATAAGTTTTTTCATTTTTTTACCTCCTCAAATTTTCAGTTAATTTAATTATATTACTTGCGATATATTTTGTCAAAATCAAAAAGCACTAAAAAAGGTAAAGAGGATTTAGCGGAAAACCACAAAATCCTCTTTGAATTTGTTTTATTTCATTTTTATTTTATAGCACTTGATTTCGAAAGGATTGATTTCAAAGCTGAGTGCGTCACCGTTTGCAATATCAACTGCAACATCGTTTCTTTCAAGAAGGTCGCACTCTGTTACACTTTCAATTTCAGCAAAGAGCTTTGCAGAAACCTTTGTACGGCTGCCTGCCTTTTCAACGAAACGAACAATGTATGCATCCTCATCCTCGCATTTTTTAACCGCTTCAAGAGTAACGTTCTTGCCATCAACGCTGATGAATGACTTTGCAGCCTCACCCTTTGCATCTGCATTAAGCTCAACTGCAACTGCAGGGTTGTTCATTTCAAGACCTCTTACAAGAGTTTCAGCATCCTTCCAGTTACCTGCGTGGGGATAAATTGAATATGTGAAGTAGTGGTCGCCACGGTCTGATTTGGGGTCGGGATTCATAGGTGCCTTAAGGAGAGTGATAATCATTCTCTGCTTGTCAACCTCGTAACCGTATTTACAATCATTAAGAATTGACACACCGTAGTTATCCTCACTCATATCAATAAAGTTATGGGCAGAAACCTCAAATTTAGCCTTATCATAAGGATTGTGGCGGTAGTTAGAGCTTTCAATTGTAGCGTAAGCAATATCACGTGTGAACTTTTGTGCCTTAACGTCAACGTCAAAACCAACCTTGAGAAGCTTTTCCTGCTCGTTCCAGTTAATGAATGTATCAAAGTCGATTCTGTCAAGCTCGTTGTATATAAGGATGTTCTGCTTAACAAGTGACTTGTTGATAACCTTTTCGAATGAAACAACCGTGAATACGTCGCCTGATGCAATAGCTGTTACCTTGCCGGGCTCTGTATCGAACTGACGGTCAACATAAGAAGCAACAATATCCCAAGCGTCATATTTACCGGGAAGGTCTTCGTAAAGGCGGAATACGTTACCTTTACCTGAAAGAACCTCTCTTTCATTCTTCTTGTCAAAGATAGAAACAAGCTCTGCGCTGTCGTCAAGCTCAACCTTGAAGTTAGCATTTTCAACAACGTTACCTGTAAGTGCAGCAGCTTCTGAAACCGCGCCCTCTTTAGCATAGAATACCTTGTAACCAACAGCGGGAAGATCCTTTGCTACAAAAACGAGCACCTTTGTGCCGTCAAGCTTTGTGTAGCCTTGGGTTGCAAGTTTGTTACCCTCAGCATCATAGATTTCAACGTCCTTGTAGGGAAGCTCAACCTTCTGTGTAGCATTAACACCGAGGGAGTTGAAGAGTGCAAAGGGCTTGCCGTATTTCTCGGCACCGTTTACATTACCTGCAATAACGTTGAGTGCTTCGTCGCGAACACTTTCACCGATAGCAATAATATCATCATAAATTGCGCAAAGGTCACCGAATACTTCTGTAATGTGTGAACCGGGAAGTGAATCGTGGAACTGATTTGTAAGAATAGCCTGCCAGCCTTCATTGAGCTTTTCAAGAGGATATTTGTAGCCGTACTGCATAGCAATACTTGCAAACATCTCAGCCTGACGGTAAAGGTTTTCGGAATATCTGTTAAGCTTTTTAAGAAGAGCCTTTGTTGTGTGAACACCGCGGTGCTCTTCAAGGTAAAGCTCGTCCTTCCATGTAGGAATATTGTCCTCTGTTGCTTTTGCTTTCATACGAGCAAGAGAGTCTTCAATTTTACTTGTCTGTGTTTTGGGAAGACCGGGGAAGTTTTTATAACGCTTCACGTACTCAAGCATTTCGGTGTCAACACCGCCGCCGCCGTCGCCCCAGCCGTAGCAGTACATAGATTCACCGATTGTTTCTTTGTCGGTATATTTTTTCCAGTTAACTTTAAGGGAGTCTGCTTCAACAGTACCGATAAAGTGTGTGGGAGGAACAATTGAGAATACCTTTGAACCGTCGGGACCTTCCCACCAGAATGTGTTATACTGCCAGGGGTTAGTATCATTCCAGATACCCATTTTATGTGTTACAAAATATTCAACGCCTGCTTTTTTAAGAATCTGAGGCATTGCATAGCCGTTACCGAAAACATCGGGAACCCAGCATGTCTTAGGTGTGATACCGAATGTTTTTTCAGCAAAACGAACACCGTGAAGAAGCTGACGAACAAAGGATTCACCTGAAACAAGGTTACAATCGGGCTCAACCCACATTGCACCGATGTATTCCCATCTGCCTTCTTTGATACGTTCTTTAACCTGCTTGTAAATAGCGGGGTATCTTTTTTCCATTTCAATGTATGTAGGTGCTGTGCTCTGTGAGAAAATGAAATCATCATACTGTTCCATAAGACGGAGCATTGTAGCGTGAGTTCTACCCAATTTACGGATATACTCTTTGTAAGCCCACATAAATACAATATCAAGGTGAGAGTTACCAACAAGCGCAAGTGTACCCTCTGATTTGTAAGATTCGTTGTTGTAAACCTTATCCTTAAGAATCTTCTGAGCCTGACGAAGACCTGCTTTGAATTCTTCACCGTCAAGGTCAAAGTTTACGTAAGTGAATGCCTCTTTAAGAGCTGCTCTGATAAGCTCCTGAAGACCTGTATCGTGAACGGGCATAAAGAGTGCGTTGAAAACAGCCTTGAAATCCCAGTAAATTTCTTCAATTTCGGGGTCAACAACACCAACGAATGAGCAAGAAAGTGTTTTAATTGTTGATTCGTTTGAATGCCATACATAGTATGATTCAATGTCAACATCATAATGCTCGTCACCCTTAGCACAATCTGTAAGAAGAACAGAGTTTCTGAAGGGGTCAAGACCCTGATAGGGCTCACCGTTAAGAGTAAGAAGTGAGTCACCGCCGAAGTAAACATTAAGAGTTACCTTTTTACCCTTGAATCTTGCAGGCATATCAAAGGAGTTTTTAAAGAATGCGCTCCAGCCGTTGTTACCCCAACGGTCACCAACGTTAAGCTCTTTCCATTCGTCATAAAGGAACTCGTAATCGTCAACGCCTTTATAAATGCATTCCTTCATTTTCCAAGCAGGAATGGATTCAATATCGGTGTAAATTCTCTTTTTAAGGTTTTTGATTTTAAGTGCCGCAACATCATCAAATGAGAAAATACCTCTCTGTTTGCCCTTTGTGGCGTCACGCCAATCGTCAACATGGGCATCCATAGCATCAAGAGCTGCTACTGCATCCATGTTTTTAATCTCAGCCATTGCCATCGTCCTTTCTTATTCACGGAAACCCGATTTCATAAAACCGAAATTCCCGATTATATTCTTTTACAGTATAGCATTACACACATATAAAAAGCAAGACAAAAAAGGACAAAATTGTAATTTTTTACAACTTTGTCCTTTTAATTATTTTAAAAATTATTTACTGAAATTGTAGTCGGGTTTAACCTTTTCGCCTGTGTTAGCAGACTCAACAATTGCAAGGCAAACCTCAACAGTTTTTGCGCCCTCGTAAACGCTTGTTTCCATTTCCTTGTCGTTAACTATTGTATCGGCAAACACCTGAAATTCCTTAACGTAGTTATGGTTGTTAACATCAATTTCAATAATCTGAGGCTCTTCGGGAGCAACACCGTTTTCGTCAGCAACAAAAAGCTGCATTGTGGGTGATGTGTTGTCGCAGATAATTGTACCCTTTGTACCGTAAATGCAGGTACGCATTGTGTAATCTCTCTTACAGCCCGTTGAAACAAAAACCTTACCCATAAGCTCTTCGTCAAATTTAAGAAGAGCGCAGGTTGCATCATCATAAGGCACGGTAGGAAGAAGCTTATGTGTACCGTAAGCAAAAACCTCAACGGGGTCACCTGCAAGCCAACGGAGAAGGTCAACTGCGTGACAACCGCCGCCGATAACACCGTGACGCTGAGGGTCTGCACGCCAGATCTGAGCATTTTTTACAATATTCATATAGTCGTGAGCATATTCTGATTCAACAAAATAAAGCTCACCGATTTCGCCGGAGTCAATAATCTCTTTAGCCTTTGCAAAAGCGGGAGTGAATCGGCAAATCTGACCAACCATAAATTTCGCTTCTGATTTTTCGGTAGCCTGCACCATTGCTTCAATGTCCTCTCTTGTAAGAGCAAGGGGCTTTTCGCAAAGCACGTGCTTACCTGCAACAAGCATTTCGCAAGCAACCTTTCTGTGCTGCTGGTCGGGGATAGCAATTGAAACCATATTGATTTCAGGATTGTTAAGAATATCGTGATAATCAGTAGTCCGTTTTTCTTCAGGGATATTATATTTTTCACCTGATTTTCTGAGTGTTTCTGCATCCAGATCGCAAATTGCCGCAACCTCCGCACCGTAAGCAAGAGCACCCTCAAGGTGAGCATTACCAAACATAAGACCGATTGCACCGAAAACTAATTTCTTTTCCATACAAAAAATCTCCTTTTCAATAAAATATACATAATATGCCAGTCATTTTAACACAGTTTTTATTATTAAGCAATACGGTTTTAAAATAATTGTTGCTTTATCATTGCTTAATACAGTATAATATAATCATCTCAAAAAAGGCGGGATATTATGAAATATATTGACAAAAAAGAAAAAATCAATTTTTACGCAGGTCTTACGGGACAAAACATTGTTTATTCCTTTATAGGTGCAGGCTTTTTCACCTATTTCATGACCGATATTGCAATGTTCCCTGCTGCAATTGTTTCGGCACTTCTCATTATCATGAAGGTTTGGGACGGTATAAATGACCCTCTTATAGGCTCAATTATTGACAAGCACACCTTCAAAAACGGAGAAAAGCTTCGTCCGCTTCTCCGCTACACTCCCCTGCCCGTTGGTATTTTTACGGTGCTTATTTTTCTCGTTTTTTCAACAGAAGAAGATTTGCTGTGGTTACGCGTTGCTTATTTTATAATTATGTACATCGGCTGGGATATTTCCTACACAATGCAGGACGTTGCAATGTGGGGAATTACCGCATCCGTTTCGCCCGACGGTAACGAGCGCGACACTTTTGTTAAATGGGCGCGTACAATCGGCTCGTGTGTTTACGGTGTATTCAGCGCACTCATTCCAATGGCAATTGAAATGGTAGCTAACGCTACAAAGAGCAAAATGGCTGTTGTTACACTTGTTTTTGCCGTAATACTCGGTATGGGTGGCGCAATGCTCAGCGCAAGAGCCGCCAAGGCTAAGGAACGTGTTCTTGTAAAGCCCGAAACACAGCAAAAATCAATTATTGAAAGCTTTTCACTGCTTTTCCAAAACAAAATGCTTATGCTTGTTACCCTTTCAAATCTTTTCGGTGCGTTAGGCTTCGGCGGCCAGCTTACTGTTTATTTCTTCAAATACAAAGTACCCGCAGATTTCCTCGGTGCAGACAGCATTATCGGCGCATTGGGACTTACCACCATTTACGGTGCAATTACATACGGACCGCAGTTTATAGGTATGCTTTTTGCCGACAAGCTCAAAAAGATATTCAAGGGCTACGTTAACGCACTTATCTTTATGCAGGCTCTTAATATTGTTACAAGGGTAATCGCTTTTGCCATAGGCTTTGAGGGTGCAAACCTCTGGATTGGTATGGCTCTTATGGCGATAGGCTGTATTCCCATGGGTGCGGCAAGTATTGCTCAGACTTCAATTTTCTGCGACAGTATTGATTATATGGAATGGAAAACAGGCAAGCGTATGGAGGGTGTTACATTCTCGATGCAGACCTTCTTCACAAAGGTTTCAAGCGGCATCACCGCAGGTCTTGCAACCCTTGCACTTTCAATTCTGGATTATGTGGCGGTTGACGACGCCGCCACCACATTCATCGGCACACAGTCAGCCGCTTTTGACACATGGATCTGGCCCTTATTTATGCTCACCCCCGCAATTGCCAGTCTTCTTTACATCATTCCCCTGCTCTTCATAAAATACTCCCCCGAAAAAAGAGCACAGGTTGAAAAAGAGCTTGCGGAAAGAAGAGCACAAGTTAATGCGTAATTCGTAATGCTTAATGCGTAATTATCGGAACGCTTCGCGTTGATTATAATGCCGACCGCAGGTCCCGAACTTTTTCACTATTCACTATTACTTCATTAACTAAAAAAACGTCTGCAAACGCAGACGCTTTTTTATATATCCATTTTCATTTTACTGAACTTCTGTCCCCAGGCATTTGCCCAGCTTTCGCAATAAACCTTGTAATAAGAAATATTATTTTTCTTTCTGTATTTTTCAAAGCAGTTGCACCATATCATTGACGGAATAGCGATTACAATATAATAAAGCGGTCCTAAAAGTAAGCATTGCCAGGTGTGACCGTATTCGTGAATACGGGTGTTATATGTCCACCTTTTACTCTTATGCTGGTCCTTCATAAATATAAATAAGCCTAAAGACAAACCACCTGCATTCCAAGGAAGATAAACAATGTAGGAATATCCGAAGCGTTGATATCTTCTGCCTTTTATCTTCGTGCAGACTAAAAAGGCTATTCCTCCCACTATATTTACGGGCAATCCCCAGGTCCACTGCACAAGATAAAAAAGGAAATCCTTAACCGAGGTTTTAAAGCTTTTTTGCGGTTTATCAGGATATTTTTTTGTAATATCAATTGTCATTTTCAATCAGCTCCTTTTTCTCCTGCTCTTTTTCAAGAAGAATTATATATTTACCGTTTTCATCCGTATCAAGAGTATGAATTTCATCCACAGTGTCCTGACCGAGCCAGGTGTTTTCTAATTTCTGACCCGAAATCATTTCACAGCGCTTTTTCTGTTCTTCAGTAAGCGTAACTGTACCGTATTTGTGCTTTGTTGCAACTGCGGCACGAATCATTGTGTGATCGTCTTTTGTCATTTTAAACTTTTTAAGGAGCAACAGAGCTACAATTGAGGCAACAATGGGTATAACCGCAACACAGATACGCACACCTATAACTGCGCTGTCGGTCTGTGTATAAAGAAGACCCGTTGTTTTTTCGTAGTTTGAAACAGTATCACCTGTAACAAGACCGAAGCCCTGAAGGGTAAAGCCGACAAGAGCCGCCATGACACCGCTTATGCTCTTTTTAATAAGGGTGCTGAACGTAGATATAACACCTTCGCGTCGTCTGCCGGTTATAAGCTCGTCAACATCCGTAAGGTCGGGAAAAATATTTGTTGAAACAAAGCCCAGACCAGACATACCGAAGGGATAAAGAATCATACTGAGCATCATAAGCGCAGACCAGATAAACGCACCGCCCGAGTTTCCCGATTGCATTATGAGTCCTATTGCAAGGCCTGCCACCATAAGCGGTGTAACAATATTACCGCACTTTTTCTTACCATATTTCATTGTGAGCGCGTAGTTAAGGGGAAACGCCCCTGCCTCCGCAACACCTGCAACGGCATTGAATATTGCATATTTACTGTACTGATTTGCAAGATACTTAATGTAATAAACCTTTGAGTTATTGTAAAAGCCTGTTGAAAACTGATACGCAAGGCTCATAAAGAAATACTGACGAAACGACTTATTTTTAAAAACAAGAACGTATTCTCTGAAAAAGTATTTTATATCAAACGGCTCAACCTTATTATTTAAAGAGCTTGGTTCACGGGTTTTGCTGTAGGTAAGGAAAACAGACAGCCCGAAGAAGACGGAAAGTGCTATACCAAACACAAGAAAAGGTGTTTTTGATGCAGACGTAAGGTTATCACCCGAACCGAAAATTTCAAGAATAACCACAACGATTATGAAAGAGGGCACCATACCTGCCGAATTGAAAAGGTAACCCACAGAGTTATACTGTGTTCTTAAATTGTATTCGGGAGCAAGCTCGGGAAGCATTGCGGTATGGGGCACACCGATAATTGTATATGCAGTTTTATAAAGCATATAAACAATAACAAAATACGCCATTGCCTTCCCCGGATTTTCTGCTCCGTTAAGACCGAAGGAGTTCCACAAAAGGGTATAAGACAGCACCATAAGCGGAATACCCCAAAGAAGATACCGTCTGTGCTTACCTGTCTTTGAACGGGTGCGGTCGGTAATTATACCCATAAACGGGTCAGTAACCGCATCCCAGACGGTTGCTATCATAACAATAACACCCGCCTGATTCAAAGAAAGGTTAACAACGTCCGTCAGGAACACAGTAAAGTACATACTGATAATGTACCCTGCGCCACCCATATACATATTGGCATAGCTATAGTTTATCATAGGCAAAACAGAGGTTTTAAAATCCCCCTCAACGCCTATGGCTTTTTTTATTTTTTCACCCATAAAAATCACCTGCCGTCAGATTTATTTTACCATACAACATTTTCCCCGTCAATCGGATGAAAGGATACATTGATAGTAAGTAAAGTTGCGGTTCATTCTACCTCTCTGGTTTAAGAGAGGGGGACCATTGCGCAATCAACTGTTGTTTGGATAAACTGAATTCCGGGCGGTTATTAAATATTAAAATAAAGTTGGGGCGAATGGTGGAGAGTTCCCGATGCGTCAGCATCGTGGAAGCAACGCTTCCATTGGCGTAAACGTTTTGTATTTAATGTTTTGTTCTTTACAAATCGTTCTTTGTATAATTTATCAATGAAACAGCTCTGTTACAATTGAATCTTACGATTCAACAACGCTCAGGCGTTGGGAACTCTCCACCGCTCCGTCAGACTGTATTTTTCAATATAATTTCAGGCTCGCTTGGTACAAATTGCAAGAGGGGAATCTTTGTGTGGCGGTCCCCCTCTCTTAAACCAGAGAGGTAGACCTTCAATAAGTATTTTTTCGCTTGAAAGATTACTGTTTAGGAAAATTATGTCGAGTCCTCTTGCGGTGCCCAAAATTGTTTGCTCGTTCTTCACTTCGCACAATTTTGACCGCTGCGCCAACTCACACTCCCTGTATTGCCCACAGGGATGAAAAGCTTCGCGTACTATAGTTTATTTCTCTTCACAAATAAAGCTTAGCGGTATTTTCCTCAAAGAAACTACCGCTAAGCTCGTTGGATTTAACTGATTAAATTGTTGGAAAACATTGACTATAGGATTTAAGATGTTTTATCTCAAGACACAGAACCAACCCGTGATTGTCACTGTAACAGTTGAAAGTTGCTGTAGTTTCAGACTTTGTTTTTCATTAAAGCTTCTTGTCAACAAAACCGCAACGAAAAAAGAAGCAATAATTGAAATAACAAGAATTATGCTATGTATTCTTTTCATAATTCAATACCTTAAATAATGTCATTTTCATCAATCTGCTTTTCTTTTTTCTCTTCCTCCAACGCAACCCATTTTGCTTTTAGTTTAAAGGCGTAAAAACTTGCAAAAATCAAAATGAATACACCTAAAGCAAACACAAACAACAGTTCCCTGTTTTGCTAATCTTCTGCCCAAAATCACACCTGATGCTCCACCTGCTGCACCGGCTACACCTGCATAACCCATTTTGTGCTTTTGCCTTTCATAATACTTAACCGTAAGAACTTTCCTTTCAATAAGAACAATCGCAACTATTAAAACTAAACATACCGCAAGAATTATTGCGCATTTCAATAACGTATCTCCTAAGCATAAAGCCATAAAAACCGAAAGAGCAATTGAATTGAGCACTCCGAAAATTGCAAGATATTCCATTACCACTGATTCTTTAACGTAACCACGCGGAACTTTTACAAAGTACAGTATAAGGTTTACGACAAAAAGCGCACCCCAGAAAACAAAAGAATATATACGGGAACTTGCTATCATCAATCCGACTACGCAACATAAAACCAACAATCTGAAAAAAAGCGATACTGTTTTCTTATCTACTCTGCTACTATATTGATTTCTCATTTCGTATTCACCCTCTGTTAAAACATATATAATCAACGCGTCAGCGTTCCAAAATTCCTATTTTCTAATCTCTGATTCCTAACTGAATTTTACACCACAAACCTACGTCCGTCAACAAAAATACAGTTGTTTTAAAGTTTCTCTCTAATAATAAATGACTGATTTTCTAAAAGGTTACATAAAAATCTTCACCCTATCCCCATCTTTGTAACAATGCACAAAAACGCATCTTTGTTTTTGTTTGATTTCAACGGCATTTTTCTCTTTCGGATTTTTATTTTTAAAATCAATTTACTTACCAATTTCTTTGTGATATTATATGTGTAATTATGTAAATCGGAAAGGATTTTCTAATATGTTACTTGACAAAACTCTTTATATCCCCGACCTTGGTGAGGTTGGTGTTGACAGCGGTTTTCACCTTCTCCCCGCAACCGAGGACGGAAAATTTGTTGCAGGAAAAAACGGTGTTGAATTCGTTGTTGCAACGGGCGATCAGAAGGTTGAGTTTGTATCCTTCGGCACACATACTCTTGCTTGCGTTAAGTCTGCCATTGCATACCCTGTTTATTACCCCGTTTATCCCGTAAAAACAGAGTATCCTCTCAACGCAGTTCTTATGGACCTTGACGGTACAACTGTTCGCAGCGAAGAATTCTGGATCCGGATTATTGAAATGACAACGGCAAGTATGCTCGGTAACCCAAATTTCCAGCTTGAAGAAGCAGACATCCCATTTGTTTCGGGACACTCTGTTTCAGAGCATCTTCAGTATTGTATTGACAAATACTGCCCCGGTGAATCTCTTGAAAAAGCTCGTAATTTCTACTTTGAGCACACTCACAGAGAAATGGAAGAAATCATGGCAGGCAGAGGCAAAGACGGTGCCTTCACCCCCACAGAGGGCGTTAAGGATTTCCTTTATGAATTAAAGGATATGGGCATCAAAATCGGTCTTGTTACCTCAGGTCTTTATGAAAAAGCCTGGCCCGAAATTCTTTCAGCATTCAAAACACTCGGTATGGGTGACCCCAAGGATTTCTACGATGCAATTATTTCAGCCGGCTTCCCCTTGAGAAAAGGCAGTGTAGGTACTCTCGGTGAGCTTTCACCCAAGCCCCATCCCTGGCTTTACAGCGAAACCTCAATAGTAGGTCTCGGCGAAGCCTTTGCCGACAGAAACCGCGTTGTAGGTATTGAGGACAGCGGTGCAGGTGCTTGCTCCGTAAGACTTGCAGGCTACACCACAATCGGTATTGCAGGCGGTAATATTGAATCAAGCGGCACAAAAGCCGTTTGCTCACACTTCTGTCAGAACTTTGAAGAAATTATGAAGATTATAAAAGGCTAAGGAGGTAAAATGAGCTATGGAAAACAAAGATAAAATCCAGTGTCATTTTATATCAAACACCCATTGGGACAGAGAATGGCGTTTTTCCGCAAGAAGAACACAGTATATGTTAGGCTATATGCTTGATATGCTTCTTGACATTCTTGACAAAAATCCCGATTACAGACATTTCCACCTTGACTCACAGACAATGCCCATTCAGGACTATCTTGAGGTTTATCCCGAAAAGAAGGAAAAGCTTCAAAAATACATAAAAGAGGGCAGAATTGCCGTTGGTCCCTGGTTCTGTCTTCCTGATGAATTCACAGTCGGTAGTGAAGCACTTATCAGAAACCTTCTTTTAGGTCACAAAATCGGTAAAGAAATGGGCGGTATCAGCAAAACAGGCTACTCCCCCTTCGGCTGGGGTCAGATTTCACAGCTCCCCCAGATTTATGACGGATTTGATATTCACTTTGCATCATTCTACCGCGGTATCAATGAATACAAGGCGCCCAAATCAGAATTCTTCTGGGAAAGCCCTGACGGCACCCGTATTTATGCATCACGTCTTGCAAAGCGCCCCCGTTACAATATCTGGTACGTTGTTCAGCGCCCCGTTTACTTCAACCAGACTGATGAAAACAACCGCGATATGCTCTGGAATGACAACAACGGTGTATTCAAGCTCATTGACAGAGACTGGAAGTTAGATTATCAGTACACCCATCCCTTCTATGAGTACCACAAAGAAAGCGTAAAAGCACGTGCTGAGCAGGCTATGAAGGAGCAGGACAACGACTGGACAACAAATCACCGCTTCTGGTCAATCGGTCACGACTCATCTTGCCCCGACGAGCGTGAAGTTCAGCTTGTAAAAGACCTTAACGATTCTCTCCCCGAGGCTGAGGTTTTCCACAGCACTCTTAAAGAGATGGAGCAGGGCATTATTGATAATTTCAAGGCAGATTCACCCGTACTCAAGGGCGAAATGCGTGATCCCTATACAAAGGGCAGCGTAAGTGAGCTTTGCGGATGGATTCTTTCTGCAAGAACCTACATCAAGCAGGAAAACTTCGACACAGAGCGCCGTCTTATTAACTACGCAGAGCCTATGGCTATTTTTGCCGCTCTTTCAGGCGCACCTTATCCCCGTAATTTCATTGACCTTTCTTACAACTATCTTCTTCAGAATCACGGTCACGACAGTATCGGTGCTTGCGGACGTGACGTTGTTTACGAAGACGTTATGTCAAGATACAGACAAGCAAGAGAGCTTTCAATGTGCGTATTCGAACGCGCATTTATGGATATCGCAGGTGACATTAACCTTAAATCCTTCAGCCGTGATGATGCAGCAGTTGTAGTATTTAACCCCGCCCCCTTCAAGAGAACCGAAACTGTTAACCTCAGACTCGAAATCCCCGCAGAGTGGAAAGCAGACAGCTTTGAAATTCTTGACGAAGACGGCACAGCAATCAAATATCAGATTATTTCCACAAACAAAGAAAACGCACAGATTATTCAAAATCCCAACGATACTGCAAACGTTCTTCACACACAGCAGTATTACGTTGCAGCTGAAGTTTATGACATTCCTGCGATGGGCTATAAAACCTTCAGAGTTCGTCCGCTTTACAATGTTCGCGCAACAACTCCCGTAACACTTGTTAAAACAACAAACGTTATGGAAAACGAATATCTCAAGGTAAGCTTCAACCACAACGGTACATTCAATGTTGTTGACAAAGAAACAGGTAAGGAATTCAAAAACCTCGGTTACTTCAAAGACAGCGGTGAAATCGGCAACCCCTGGCAGCACGTTGCTCCCGAATGTGACGAAACCTTCACTACTCTCGGTGAGCAGGCAAATGTAACACTTCTCCGTCACGGTGAATTTGAAACCACCTTCAAAATCACAATGCGTTGGGAGCTTCCCGAAAAACGTGCATTTGACGAAAAATCAAGAAGTGAGCATAAGCTTCCCGATGATATTGAAAGCCTTGTTACACTCCGCAAGGGTTCAAAATATGTTGAAATTGAAACAACAATCAACAACCGTTGCGAGGACCACTACTTACAGGTCGGCTTCCCCACAGGCATCAAGGCAGAATATGCTGATGCTCAGGGACAGTTTGACGTTGTTAAGCGTCCTCTTGCAAAGCCCGACTATTCACTTTATGATGAAGTTCCTATGACAGAGCATCCTATGAATTCCTTCGTAAGCGTTTCTGACGGCACAAACGGCGTTGCACTTCTCAACACAGGTCTTAAAGCATACGAAGCCGCTGACGATGAAGACGGCACGGTTTACCTTTCACTTATCAGAGCGTATCCCCTTCGTATCTGCGTTACAAAAGATATGCAGAACTACAGCGACTGGGATAAGGGCTCACAGTGCATCGGCAAAAACACATTCCGTTACGCATTTATGCCTCACAAGGGTGATTGGGAAGAAGGTAACGTATGGCAGGAAAGCGAACGCTTCAACCTTTACCTCACAGCAGGTCAGATTGCTCCTACAGGCCATGGTAAGAATCCTCTTACACATTCATTCCTTGAGCTTAAAGATGAAAACCTTAACGTAAGTGCTGTTAAGCTCAGCGAAGACGGCGAAGGCTACATAGTAAGACTTTTCAATCCCTCAGACAAGGCAATTAAAAATGCTATCCGTCTTAACGGTGGTATTGCTCCCGTTGAAAAGGCACAGTCCCCCGTTGAAAGACAGAAGGCAGAATTCGAGCTTCCCGAGTACACAGGCAAAAACTGGAAAGAAGTTAAGCTTGTTACACTTGAAGAAAAAGACGTTGCTCCGCTTACTGTTGATGCTGAAGGCTTTGCTGAATTTGAAATCACAGGCAAGAAAATTCTTACAATCAAATTTATCGGTTGATAACACATATAAAAAGCTTCTCTTTGCAGTGAAAGAGAAGCTTTTTTGTATAACTCTGCGCATAATTGTATATATTTAAAATATCTATTGAAATATTCTGCAAAAAATGATAATATAACATGGTATAGGTATTTTTTCGTCTTATTTTGTCGAAAGCTTTCAAAACCGTATTTTTGTTACGGAGGTTTTAATGTGACTAAAAAACAGCGTGCACTTTCAGTTTGCGATATTCTGAAAAAAGATTATCCCGAAGCTGTTTGCCAGCTTAATGCAGATACACCCTTTCAGTTGCTTGTGGCAACCCGACTTTCGGCACAGTGTACTGATGCACGTGTAAACCTTGTGACCCCTGCCCTTTTTGAAAAATACCCTACAGAAAACGAGCTTGCCGAGGCAGATATCACGGATGTTGAAAGCCTTATTCATTCCTGCGGTTTTTATCACGGCAAAGCAAGAGATTTAGTCGGAATGGCTGCCGCTGTAAGGGATATTTACAACGGAACTCTGCCCGATTCCATTGAAGAGCTTACAAAGCTCCCCGGTGTAGGTCGCAAGACGGCAAACCTTATTATGGGTGATGTTTATAAAAAGCCGGCCGTTGTTGCAGACACCCACGTAATACGCATAACAAATCTTTTAGGTCTTGTTAACGTAAAAGACCCTAAAAAGGTTGAGCTTGAACTTAAAAAGCTTTTACCGCCTGAAGAGAGCAACGATTTCTGTCACAGAATTGTATTGCACGGCAGAGCCGTCTGCATCGCAAGGCGCCCGAATTGTGAAATCTGCAATCTGAAAATTGCTTGTAAATATTATCAAAAAAACAATTGAGTTTTTGTGGAGGGACAAAAATGAAAAGAATAATAAGCGTACTCCTCGTATTGATTATGTTATTCTCTTTGTGCTCATGCTCGGCAAACGTAAGCAACACACAGCTTACAATGGGTATATTGAATCAGGTTACAAATCTTGACCCGTTAAATATAAGCGGCGACGGCGAAAGAATTATTGCAACAAACTGTTTTGAGGGGCTTCTGCGTTTTGATGAAAAAGGCAAAATTGACTTAGGCGGTGCTACTGCGTATTCAATCAGCAATGACGGTCTTACTTATGTATTCAAGCTCAATCCTCTCGCAAAATGGTATGTTCCCGGTGCGGTAAAGGCAACACTTGAAACTGTCGGCATTGAAAAATTTGACAATAAAATCACATCCGAGGATTATATTTACGGTATAACGAGATTTATTCAAAGCTCAAACAAAGCCCTTTCATCTGTAAAAGGTGCTTCCACCTATGACCCTGATGATAAAGAATCAACACTCGGTCTTAAAGCGATAGACGAATATACTCTTGAAATCACTCTTGAAAGAGTTGATCCCGATTTTCTCTATAAATTGGCTGCAAACCCCGTTTATCCCTGTGACAAGACTCTTGCAGAAGCACTTGATAGTATTTTCAATTCAACACCTGCAACCACTGTATGCAACGGTCCGTATTACATTAAAGAAGTCAGCGAATCAGAAGCGGTGCTTGAACGTAATCCCGACTACAACGGCAAACTTCAAATTGCTAACGGAAGCGTTCTTCTTTACACAACAGGCAAGAGACAGACGCTTGCCGCCAGGTTTGAAGACGGTCAGTATGACATCTACTTCACACCCAGCACGCACAGACTCAAGGAAAAATCAACGTCCTACACATCTACATCAAGCATCTGGGGCTTTGCTTTTAACTGCAAATCAAAGGTAGGCGCTGTTGCAGGTCTGCGTGATATTATTTTAAGCACTGTTTATTACGATAAAATTGAACTGCCTGCCTTCGCCACAGGCAAAGCAGACAGAATCATCCCCGGAATTTATAACGTCGGTGACACATCCTACGCTTCCTTTAATCCGCAGAAGCTTGCTTACGAGCGAAACATAACCCTCGCGAAAGAGAATCTTGATAAGCTTCTTGATAAGATGGAGCGCGAAGCATTTACAATTAAGCTTGCAATCCCTAAGGATATGGAAAAAACAATGGAGCCGGTTATCATCCATTGGGAAACTCTTTTTGAAGAAAAAATCCTTATTGATTTGCGCGTTTATGAAACAACCGACGCTGCAACTATTGCTTCAGAGGGAAATTATGACCTTGCAATCCTTCCCATAACACCTTATAAGCGCACGGCATTGGGTGTTGTTGAAGCTTTTTCGGGTGCTCCCTGCTACTACGCTGACCAAAAAATCAACGCTTTGAAAAGTCAGACTAAGGCATCCGCGGAAGAAAATGCCGCAAATTATTTAAAAGCAGAAAAGCTTGTTGTAGAAAACGGTGTTTTTGTTCCCTTGTTCTATGCAAGTAACGACCTGTATCTCGGAAAAGGTGTCAGCGGTGTTTATATTGCCGACGGCGGAAGACTTATTTATTTACATTCAGGCGCTAAGGTAACAGAAGGATGAGTAAAAAAGCTAATAAAGCGTACAAAATATTTTCTGCAATTTTTATGATTGCGGTTATGGTTACAATATTTATACTTTCAGCACAAAACAGTGATGATTCTGCCGAAACCAGCGGTGCTCTTATATTATGGTTGGAACGGTTATTTGAACTGGGTATTTCTCAGGATGCCATACGCACAGCGGCGCATTTCTGCGAATATGCAGGGCTGGGCTTCAGCGTTGTTAATTTCTTATACGCTTTCAGAAACGCGGTTTCTCCCGTTTTGTCCATTGTTATTGCCTGGGGCTATGCATTAACTGATGAAATCCATCAGATTTTTGTGCCCGGCAGAGCATTTCAGCTTATTGACCTTACAGTAAACTTTTTCGGTATACTTCTTGGCATAGGCGCATTCACGTTGATTATTTTAATTATAGAAATAAAAAAAGAGAAAAAGCCATCTGCTTAAGCAGGTGGCTTTTATAATGCAAAATTCAAAATGCAAAATGCAAAATTTCGGGACCTGCGGTCGGCATTATACCAAAGTTGCGGTGGTGCGAAGCCTATCCTCCCTACTTGTAGGGAGGGGGACCATTCTCTGGGCAATTTATTGTTTTTAACGACCTTATCACGGATAAATAATTTTCTTATTAAAATAAAGTTGGGGCGGAATGGTGGAAGGTACCATTACACAAAGTAAAAGGACACTTTCATTCAAGTACCACCCACCGCTACGCGGTCCCACCTCCTACGAGCTAAAGCTCGCAAGAGGGATAGGCTTCGCGTAGATTATATAAAAGTAATGAGAACCTTCACCCCTCATAGCTTACAAACATTTCTTCCGTATCTTTTTGTGCCTGAGATAAAATTTCGTACGCCTTATCATTTGTTATGTACGGAAATGCGTCAGTTATTTTATTAAATAAGTGACAATACATTTTCATATAAAGCTCTTGCTCGGTCATAAAAACATTTCCTGAAAATAAAAAATGCGCAGCCGAAGCCACGCATGAAAAACACGGGACTTCTTTTGCTGCGACACAAACTCTTACAATCCTGCATTTAAAGGAAAAAGACCGAAGCCCGTGTTTTTACCAAAACACAGGGTTCCCTTAAATGCATTAATTATTAAGTTTATGTCGCAAAATTATTTTATCACAATAAACATATTTATTCAATATATATCAGCACAAAAAATCAGTAACTCTATGCATTACGAATACTTTTCTTGAAATATTTAATAATATATGGTAAAATATATAGTTGCAGAATATTCTTTAAAGGAGAATAGTTATGATAAATAACAACGAAAGAACACAGATAATCAATGATTTAATAAACAGCGGCGTATCCATTCCCTGTCCCGACGGTGTAATTATTGAAAAAAACGTTGAAATCGGCAAGGATACGGTTATTATGCCAAACACAGTCCTTATGGGCAATGTTAAAATCGGAAAGGGCTGTGTTATCGGCCCCAATTCATATATTGTTGACACTGTTGTTGGTAACAATACAAAACTCAACAACACACAGGCTTACTCTTCAAAAATCGGTTCAGGCGTTACAGCGGGTCCCTTTGTCCATATAAGACCAAATTGCGATATTGCTGATAACGTTCACATCGGTAACTTTGTTGAGGTTAAAAACTCAACCGTTGACGAAGGCAGTAAGCTTCCTCACCTCCTTTACGTCGGCGACTCAGACGTTGGTAAGGATGTTAACTTCGGTTGCGGTTGCGTTACAGTAAACTACGACGGCAGAAACAAATCACGCACAATCGTAAAAGACGGTGCATTCATCGGCTGTAACACAAACCTTGTTGCGCCCGTTACTGTTGGTGAAAATGCTTTCACCGCTGCCGGCTCAACAATTACAGAGGACGTACCCGACAACTCACTTGCAGTTGCCCGTAATCGTCAGGTTGTTAAAAACGACTGGGTAAACATCAAGAAACCTTACAAAAGACAGCATTTAAAATAATATGGCTATATTCAACAAATTCAAAAACTCAAATTCATCCACCTACGATTATATTATTGTAGGTCTCGGAAATCCCGGAGCAAAATACGAAACCACACGTCACAACGCAGGGTTTCTCTGTATCACAAAGCTGGAAGACGCTCTCGGATTCAAAGTTAAAAAACTGAAATTCCACTCACTCATAGGCGACACGCGTATAGGCGGTAAAAGGGTGATTGTTATGAAGCCCCAGACCATGATGAATAACAGCGGTGCTGCTGTAGGTGAGTGTGCAAAATTTTATAAAATTCCCCCTGAGAATGTCATCGTTATTTTTGACGATATTTCTCTTGAGCCAGGCAAGCTTCGTATTAAAAGAAAGGGCAGTGCCGGCGGCCACAACGGGATTAAAAGCATAATTGCACATTTAGGTTCGGAAAATTTCCCCAGAATAAAGTTAGGTGTGGGCAAAAAGCCTCATCCCGACTACGACCTTGCCGACTGGGTTTTAAGCAATTTCCCCAAAAGTGATATCCCCCTTATGCGCAACGCTATGGCAGATGCCTGCAATGCTCTTGAATACATAATTTCAGGTGATATTGACGGTGCAATGTCAAAATACAACAGCTGAGGTTTTTATGTCCTGTTATTCAAAGCTACTTAAAAACTGTAATGAATATAAAGATGTGCTTCGTTATATTGAGACGGGTCTTGCCCCTTCAGGTATTACGGGAATCCCCTCTGCACCTAAAGCACATCTTATTCACTCACTCTGCGAGGATTCTTCCCGCAGAGCTGTTGTCGTTATGCCCGATGAAGCAGGTGCGAGAAAGCTTGTTTCAGACCTTAATGAATTCAGCGGCTTGCAGAAAAAAGCTTTGTTTTATCCTGCGCGTGACTATTCCTTCAACTCCTCTCAGGGGCAGTCAAGGGAATACGAACAAATAAGGCTTAAAGCGCTTTGCGGTATTTTAAAGAATGAATATTCCGTTGTTGTTTGCTCCGCGGAAAGCGCTTTACAGCTTACAATCCCCCCTGAGGAATTAAAAAAACATATTTTAAAAATTGATTTATCCACGGAAATTTCTTCAGGCAGACTCATAGACACCCTTATTTCAGCAGGCTTCAAGCGTTCTGACGCAGTTGAGGGTGTGGGGCAATTTTCTCACCGCGGCGGAATTATTGATTTCTTCTGTCCCGACTATTCACAACCGGTCCGAATTGAATTATGGGGCGATTGTGTTGATACAATCTCGCTTTTTGACCCTTCAACACAGCGTCGCACGGATACTCTTGATTACTGCGAAATCACCCCCACCACCGAAATCGTTTTTGAAAGCGATGCTATTCTTAAAGAGAAAATAGAAGAATACGTAAAAAAGCTTTCGGGAAAAGGCTCCAAAAAAGCAAAAGAGGTTGCAAGCAAGGATATTGAGCTTTTAAATTCGGATATCAAGCTTTCATCTGTTGATAAATATTTATCCTTGGCGTACAGCACACCTGCATCAATATTTGATTACTGTAAAGATGATTTATTGTTTGTATGTGAAAGCGGTTCTGTTAAAGATAAAGCCGAAAATTCAGCGAAGCTTTTAAACCAGGAGATAAAAGCACAGTTTGAAAACGGTACACTTGCAAAAGGCTTTGACAAATTCGCGTTAAGTTTTTCCGAGCTTCTTGTTTTATACGAGAAAATGAAGGCTTTTTATATAGACACATTTCCACGCGGCACATTTGACACACCCGTAAAAACTCTTACTGCATTTAACGTTCAGCAAACTGCCGCCTGGAACGGCTCGCTTGAGGTACTTATGGACGATTTACGCCCCGCACTTTCAAGAAAAGAACAATGCATTGTTACTGCGGGCACAGAAAAAGCCGCAGACTCACTCGCTCAGGCTTTAGAGATTGAGGGAATAAAAGCAATGTTCTTCCCTGTATTGCCTGCTGAGTTTCCCAAAAATATTGTTTCGGTTCTTGCAGGCGGACTTTCAGGCGGTTTCAGATACCCGAAAGAAAATTTCACAATCATCTCTTACGGCAAATCGGGAAGAATCACCACCCGGCACAAGCGCAAAAAAAATTACAAGGCTGCTGACGCAATACAAAGCCTTGAAGAATTATCACGGGGCGATTACGTTGTACATTCCGTACACGGCATCGGTGTTTTTGAAGGAATAAAAAAGCTTGACGTATCGGGCGTTATCAAGGATTTTATAATGATCCGCTACGCTAAGGGCGATGCTCTTTACGTGCCCGTTACTCAGCTTGACTTGGTTTCAAAATATATAGGCCCCAAAGATGATACGGGCACACTGAAGCTTTCGCGCCTTGGGGGAAAAGATTGGGAAAAACTCAAGGCGAGGGTAAAAACCTCCGCAAAAAGCATGGCGAAAGAGTTAATTGCTCTATATTCCAAACGTCTGAAATCCACGGGCTACTCCTTCTCCCCCGACATTGATATGCAAAATGATTTTGAACGCAGATTTGAATATGAAGAAACTGATGATCAGCTGCGTTCAATTAACGAAATAAAAAAGGATATGGAAAAGCCATATCCTATGGACAGACTTCTCTGCGGTGACGTTGGCTTCGGCAAAACAGAGGTTGCTTTGCGTGCGGCCTTTAAATGTATTGCAGACGGCAAGCAATGTGCCATTCTTGTACCTACCACCATTCTTGCATTACAGCACTATAATACCATTGTACGCCGTTTCGAGGGCTTCCCCATTGAATGTGAAATGCTTTCACGCTTTCGCACTCCAAAAGAGCAGACACGTATTATAAAGGCACTTAAACGCGGTTCAATTGATATTATTGTGGGCACGCACAGACTCATTTCAAAGGATATCACATTCAAAGATCTTGGCCTTATAATAGTCGACGAGGAGCAGCGCTTCGGTGTCGGTCAGAAAGAGCGTCTTAAAGAGATTTATCCTTCAGTTGACTGCCTCACTCTTTCCGCAACTCCCATTCCCCGTACAATGAATATGGCTATGTCGGGCATAAGGGATATGTCCGTCATCGAAGAAGCACCGCAAGACCGTTTCCCCGTCCAGACCTATGTTTTAGAACACGACTGGGGTGTTCTTGCAGAAGCTATGGAAAAAGAGCTTCGCAGAGGCGGTCAGGTTTATTACCTTTATAATAAGGTTGAAACAATTGAGCGTACGGCAGCCAAAATCAGAGAATTTTTACCCGATGCAAATATAGGTATTGCTCACGGAAAAATGAACGAAGATGAGCTTTCCGAGGTGTGGCGCGAGTTATTGGAAGGCAATATTGATATTCTTGTTTGCACCACAATAATTGAAACGGGTGTTGACGTACCTAACGCAAACACGTTGATTATTGAAAACGCAAACAATCTCGGTCTTGCTCAGCTTCATCAGATTCGCGGAAGAGTCGGCCGCTCCGCAAGGCGAGGCTTTGCGTACCTTACATTTAACCGCAACAAGGAGCTTACGGAAATTGCCACAAAAAGACTTACGGCAATACGCGAATACACAGAATTCGGCTCAGGCTTTAAAATCGCTATGCGCGACCTTGAAATACGCGGTGCAGGTAACCTTTTAGGTGCGGAACAGCACGGTCATATGGAAGCCGTCGGCTACGATATGTATATGAAGCTTCTCTCTGAAGCCGTAAGTGAGGAAAAAGGTGAAAAGCCTGAGGCAACCTCCAAAGAATGTCTTATAGATATACGAATAGATGCACATATCCCCGAGGATTATATTGAAAGCCTGCCTCAACGCCTTTCAATATACAAGAGGATTGCGGATATAAAGACGGATGAAGATGCATCCGATGTTATTGATGAGCTCATAGACCGTTTCGGTGACCCGCCCGCAGGTGTGGAGGGTCTTGTTAAGGTTGCTCTTTTAAGAAATACAGCCGCTAATCTCGGCATTTACGAAATAGGCCAGAATAACAACAGTCTTTTGCTTTACGTGGAAAAAATCGATATGTCAAAGGTTGCTGTTTTAGTTAAGGCAATGCGCGGCAGAATACTTGTTTCCACAGGTCCCAAACCTTATATAACGGTAAAAAAAGCAATGGGACAGTCACCCTTAGAGGCAATTGAGGAAGCTCTCAATTTATTAAAAGAACACAATAAAAGCGAGGAAAATTAAATGAAATATTCTTACAGAACAAAGGGCACTTGTTCAAGAACAATTACCTTTGATTTAGAAAACGGTGTTGTTTCAAACATTCAGTTCGAGGGCGGTTGTAACGGAAATCTCAAAGGCATCTCTGCCCTTGCAGAAGGCAAAAATGCAGAAGAAATTATCGAAACGTTAGAGGGTATCCGCTGTGGCTTCAAGTCAACCTCCTGTCCCGATCAGCTGGCAGCCGCGCTTAAAGAAGCTTTAAATAATTGAGAGGTGTAAATATGAAATATCTTATTCTTATTGCTGACATTGACGAGTTTAAACCTTGTAAAGAAAGTCTTGGTGAGCTTGTTGAAAAAGAATATCGGGTTAAGCATATGCCCGCCTTTGATTTCACCTATAATTCCCATAAATGCACAGTTGTTTGCTTTGGTATAGGTAAGGTAAATGCCGCAATGGGCGCTTCTTTGGCTTTAAGCGCAAATACTTATGACGGTGTTATAAACACAGGCTGGAGCGGTGCGGTTTCAGGTGTTTTAAAGGGCGATATTGTTGTTTCTGACTCTTGTGTTGAATGTGATTTTGACTTAACACCCATAGGCAGATTACCCGGTCAGAAGCCCGAACAGGATGAATATGTTTACAAATGCGACAACGCTCTTTACAAAGCCGCACTTTCTGTCAAAGGCTTTAAGCACGGTGCTTTAGGTACAGGTGATTTCTTCTTAACAGATAAAGAAAGACGCGAGCGCTATAAAGAACTTTTCAAAATATGTGCTTTTGATATGGAAAGCGGTGCTTTAGGTGCGGTTTGTTACCTTCTTTCTGTACCCTTTGTAAGCATCAGAAAGATTTCTGACGGTGCAGATGATGTGGGTGTTGACGATTACACAAACTCTGTAAAAACAGACATTACAGCTTTTTCCGATATCATACTCAATGTACTTAATAACCTTTAATTAATTAACCGCGTTACCGAAAATGTAACGCGGTTTTATTTTTTGCACAAACAAAAAGGGCTGTTCTACGGGCTTACGCCACCTTTTTTGCACCGACAAAATGCGGCAATGTGCTTATTTTCACATTACCATATTATGCTTGTCAAATTATTTTTGTTAACGAAAAACGACCCGAAAAAGCACAAAACTTTTTCGGGTCGTCGGTGTTTTATTTTATACTATCCAAATCATAAGGTGTTGTCTGGTAAACAAAATAGTTAAGCCAGTTTGTATACAAAAGATTTGCGTGGGAGCGCCATGTATTAACGGGTGGTTTTGTTATATCGTCGTTCGGGAAATAATTTGCAGGCATTTTGATTTTAAGCCCCCCGTCTCTGTCACGAAGATACTCGTTTTTTAAGGTATCCGTATCGTATTCAGAGTGACCCGTAACAAAAATCTGTTTTCCGTTTTCGGTGGTTGCAATGTAAACACCGCCCTCTTTGGAAGAAGCAAGAATTTTAAGCTCAGGAACTTTTTCAACATCTTCTGTTTTCACTGTTGTATAGCGGGACTGCGGAACAGGAAAAACATCATCAAAGCCTCTTAAAAGGATTGATTTTTTATAATTTGCCGTGTGATTATACACACCTGAAAGCTTTTCGGGCAAAGGATATTTTTTAATACCATAGTGGTAATAAAGACCTGCCTGAGCACCCCAACAAATGTGGAACGTGCTTGTTACGTTGGTTTTGCTCCATTCCATTATTTCACAAAGCTCTTCCCAGTAAGTAACCTCTTCAAACTCCATTTTTTCAACGGGAGCACCGGTAATTATAAGACCGTCAAACTTTCTGTGCTTAACATCATCAAAGGTCTTATAAAACGCAAGCAAATATTCCTTAGGTGTGTGCTTAGGCACATGTGACTTTGTGTGTATAAGCTCAAGCTCAACCTGCAAGGGTGTGTTACCCAAAAGCCTTGAAAGCTGAGTTTCCGTCTCTGTTTTCTTAGGCATGAGGTTCAACACCAGAATTTTTAACGGACGGATATCCTGAGTTATGGCACGGTTATCGGTCATAACGAATATATTTTCTTCGGCAAGTGTTTTTACTGCCGGTAATTCATTAGGAACTTTTATGGGCATATTCCTCATACCTCCCCTTTTTTAAATTCAAAATTAAAAATGCAAAATGCAAAATTTCGGAACTGCGTTGCGATTATAAATAAGTTGAAGTAGTGCGAAGCTTTATCATCCCTGTCCGCTTTGGCGGATAGGGAGGGGGACCGTTCTTTGATATAACTGTTGTTATAGTATATTTACCACGTGAGAAAAACTAATTGTAAAAGTAGTGTTTGGGCGGAATGGTGGTGGGTAGTTCCGCTTGGTGTTTGTCTTCTGTTGGTTAGAATAATGTAGCCAGAAAGGTGGAAGGTACCCTCGTTCCGCATAGCGGAACATATCGCATACGCAAATTTGGTGTTTTTCAAGATTTTGATGCAGAACGCAGATTTAGAATGCGACGCTGTATGAAGATACTGCAAGCAGGCTAAATCAAATTTCGTACAAAACACCTGCAACTTAATAATTTTCGGGATTTTGATGCAGAACGCCGATTTAGAATGCGACGCTGTATGAAGATACTGCGAGGTGATAAGACAAAGTTATTCGCCAAAGCTCGGAAATTATTCACCTAACGCCTGTTTAAGGTCAGCAATAAGATCCTCTGCATTCTCGAGACCGCAGGAAAGTCTTACAAGGTTGTTTGTGATGCCGCAAGCAATAAGCTCATCATCATTCATCTGACGATGTGTTGCATTTGCAGGGTGTAAGCAGCAGCTTCTTGCATCCGCAACGTGAGTTTCAATAGCAATGAGTTTAAGCTTTTTCATAAACTCTTCCGCTGCTTTTCTTCCGCCCTTAACGCCGAAGGATACAACACCGCAGGTGCCGTTAGGAAGATATTTTTTTGCTAATTCGTGATACTTATCACCGGGAAGGTCAGCATACGTAACCCATTCAATCTTATCGTTTGATTGCAAATACTTTGCAACTGCAAGACCGTTTTCACAATGTCTTTTCATACGCACATGAAGGCTTTCAAGACCAAGGTTAAGGTAGAAAGCATTCTGGGGTGACTGAATTGAACCAAAGTCACGCATAAGCTGTGCAGTTGCTTTTGTAATGAAAGCACCTTCGTTACCGAAACGCTCTGCATAAGTAACACCGTGGTAGCTGTCATCGGGAGTGCAAAGACCGGGGAACTTATCGGCATGAGCCATCCAGTCAAATTTACCGCTGTCAACAATACAACCGCCAACTGCAGCACCGTGTCCGTCCATATATTTTGTGGTTGAATGGGTAACAATATCTGCGCCCCACTCAAAGGGACGGCAACCGTAAGGTGTTGCAAAGGTATTATCAATAATAAGGGGTACACCGTGGTCGTGAGCCGCTTTTGCAAACTTTTCAATATCAAGAACGGTAAGAGCAGGGTTTGCAATTGTTTCACCGAAAACCGCCTTTGTATTGGGTCTGAAAGCAGCGTTAAGCTCTTCTTCTGTGCAATCGGGTGAAACGAAAGTAAAATCAATACCCATTCTTTTCATTGTAACTGCAAAAAGGTTATATGTGCCACCATAAATTGTTGATGATGAAACAACGTGGTCACCGCAGGAAGCAATATTGAAAATAGCATAAAATGATGCTGCCTGACCTGAAGAAGTAAGCATTGCCGCTGTACCGCCCTCAAGCTCTGCAATTTTTGCCGCTACGTAATCGTTTGTGGGATTCTGGAGTCTTGTGTAGAAATAACCGTTTGCTTCAAGGTCAAAAAGCTTACCCATATCCTCACTTGTAGCATATTTAAAGGTTGTGCTCTGAACAATGGGAATCTGACGGGGCTCACCGTTACCGGGAGTATAACCGCCCTGTACACACTTTGTTTCAATTCTGTAATCGCTCATTATTGTATCTTCCTTTCAAGTATCTTAATCTGTAAGTATAACGCACCAATAGAAATTTCTTCCGTCGGCTGAGTATGCACCCACACCGATTTTTTTATAGTCATCATTCATCAGCGCCTTTTCGCCCTGTGCATCTCCGGTAATTTTGTCAACCACCTGACTATAGCCGAAGGATGCACTTACTATCATTTTATCTGCGCGGCTGTATTCAATTCCCATATCATCAAGAAGCTTGTAATAATACGTGCCGTCGTCTCTCACAAGAGCAGTACCCGTTTTTGTAACGTACTCCTGAGCCGCAATTTTTGCCGCCTCACAAAGCTCGGGCGAAAGAGTAAATTTAACAACCTTTCTGTCCTTTTCAAAGCGGTAATCGTTTATTTTTTCAGCAAATGCTTCGGGCTGCTCGTCGAACTCATAGCCCTCCATATATTTTGTTTCAAGCTGACCTGCAGCGGTACGAAGAATAAGACGCGCATCAACAGTTGTTATTGATTCATCACCGTCAAGATCTGCAGCCTTAAAATCAAGGCCGTACAGCTCGGTATCATTAATGCCTGCCGCAACCATAAGGGCAATTCTTGCATCAACGGTTGTTACGTAAGCATCGTTGTCAACATCCCCGTAAGCGCGTACGATTTCAATAGCACCAAAGGGCAACACACTGCACCATATAAGAACAGTTACCACGATAGCCGTGAAAATAACCTTAAAATTTCTGCTCATAATACCACCTTTATAGGAAAGCTTACACTCCCCTATTATTTTGATATTTTATTATACAACAATATGCCCTGAATTGCAAGTGTATAAAAAAACAAAAACGGATGCAATAAAAAAACAAAAACGGATGCAAAGTGTTTCCACCCCACACCCGTTAAAATCATATTTCGGTATCTGTTATTCTTTCAATTTCAATAGTTTCTGTCTGAAGCTGACGCGGGTTGTTTTCGTCAAGGACAATAAGTCTGCCGCCGCGCTCCTTGCCGTATGTAAAGTAACCTGCACCGATTGTCTGATAAAGGTCAATTCCGTCAACATTCATACGGAAATCGTTTACATGGTCGTGACCGAAGAATGCGGCAAAAATATCGCCTGTTTTCTTCCAGCTCTCAAACTGATTTCTGTACTCCTTTTCCATATTGGGAGGGCAAGGAACTTCTCTTATTCTGCCCTCGTGGATTTTGTTGCCCACAATGTAATAATTGCCGTCCCTTTCAAAGGTGTAAGCATCATTTTCTGTTGCTTCTCTGTAACCATCAAGCTCCTGCTGAACAGGAATGTGCTGAAAGAGGATTGCAGGTACGGGTTCACCACCGTTAGCATCTTTTAACTGTGCTGCTTTATTTTCATACCAGTTAATCTGGCTTGTGTGAACATGGTCGTAAGAATTGCCGCCCTCCGAATTTGTTTCATAATCGTTCGAATCCATAAGCCAGAGAGCAAAAGCATCCTTTTCACCCTTGCTGTCTTTAATGGTAATGCAACAGTTACCGCAGCCGTAAACATCCGCATCGTTAAGATTTGAACGGCAGTTTGCGTATTCCATATACATCATCATCTGAAATTCCGTGTGGAAGCCGATTTCACCGTCGTGATTACCGAAAACCACACCCAAAGGAATATTGCGTGCTCTGATAGGTGCGGTAATATCTTCAATTGTCTGTTTTATGTAATCATAAGTAAACTCTTTCCAATGTCCGCTGACATTATCACCGCCGAAAACAACCATATCGGGGTTTGCTTTTTCCACAAGCTTTTCAATAACATTTATTGTTTCTTTATATCTGCTTTCGGGAATTTCTCTGTTTTCGTCGTCATCCATTATGGGCTGAACGCAATGAATGTCTGTAATATGTAAAATTTTGAATTTGCCGTCTGCACCGAATTTGAGCGGTGCAGGTGCTTCTCTTTTAAATCTGTCTGTTTTCCATTTTCTGGGTATACCCATTGCCATAGTAGATCACCTTTGTTTTATATATTTATTTGTTTTTTAAATTAGGAATTAGGAATGTGGAATTAGGAATTAAGGGGCAAAGCCGATTATATTTTCGTTTCGCTTTTCAAAACATATCGCACCGAAGGTATATTGCTCAGACAGGGCATTAATTAACATAATTCAAAACTTTTTCTTGTTTATACATCCGGCGCTTTGCGCCCCGAAATCTTGCATTTTTAATTTTGCATTTTGCATTCATCAAAACGCCCAATTTCCATCCTTAAAAATCGGGTACGCTTTACCATCCTTGTAGCCTGTAATCTCAAGATCAGGTGCACCAATCATAAAGTCCACGTGGATAATACTGTCGTTAACACCCAATGCCTGACACTCTTCAAGGCTCTTTTTCTCAAAATCATCAATGGTATCACAGAAGCCTCTGCCGAGAGCCACGTGACAGCTTGCATTTTCATCAAACAGAGTATTATAGAAGAGAATACCCGTATTTGCTATAGGACTATCGTGGGGAATGAGCGCCAATTCACCAAGATACTTTGCCCCCTCATCCATAGTGAGCATTTTATCAAGCAACTCTTTGCCAACCTCTGCATCCCATTCAACAGCTTTACCGTCTTTGAACGTAATATAAAATTTATCTATAATCTGACTCTGCCATGAAAGGGGCTTTGTTGAAACAAGCTTGCCCTCTGCAAAGCCTTTTTTAGGTGAAATAAACACCTCTTCCGTAGGAAGATTCGGATTGAAGAAATTACCTGAAAGGGTATTTTCTCCGCCGCCGCACCAATGACTTTCAGAAATAAGTGAAGCCTTGAAATCAGTGCCGTTTGAGCTCTTATAATGTAAATAATCGAACTTCTTTTCAGAAAGGTATTTTGTACGTGATTTCAGGTCAGCATTGTGTTCTGCCCACGCTTTTTCGGGGTCGTTATCCTTTGTTACATAAACTGTTTTAAGTATAGCATCCCAAAGCATATTATAAGCTTTGTTTTTTGTTTCATTCGGGAAGACCTTTTTTGCCCAAGCGTAAGAAGGCACAGCCGCAATACACCATTGATCTTTATTTTCAAGAGCATCGCTGTATTTTTTTGTGATTTTATAGCGTGCCATCTGTGATTTCTGCATTTTTTCCTGATTTATACCCGCAAGGCCTGCCGGATCTTCGCTGTCGATATAAATCCTGCAAGGCACTTCCTCAACCATAAGCTTGAGCCTTTCCTCCTGCCAAAGGGGAACCTGACTCAACGATTTCAAAGACCTGTAGCGGTAATTAAGTTTGGTTATTTCCTGCCATGTGAAATCCACTTCAACACGAGAAGCACCTGCTTTATAACACTCATTAACAAGAATTGTTATAAACTCGTGCTGATCCGCCTCTGCATAAATGCGAACGGGCTGACCTTTTTTTATGTTAGCGCCCACCCTTGCAATAAGACGGGCATATTTTTTCTGCATAGTTTTAGTCATAATAAAAACTCCCGATAAAGATATTAAATCAACAAAAATATATTATCATACAACAAATTCAAATACAAGTTTCAAATACAATTTTTTAAGCAAAAAAGGGAACCGACAAAGCCGACTCCCCTTTTCACTATCTTTTAAAGATATAATCAAGAATTATGATTAAACATTGCCTTCTTCGTAAGCCTTGATCATCTTTTTAAATGTGTGACCCGTACGACCTTTTAGTTTTTGAAGCCATTTCTCTGAGCTTCTGCCTGTAAATATCTTGATTTCAAGCTTTGCAAGATCGTCTTCTTCAATCGTTACAAATATCTTATCAATGTACTGAGCAACAAATTCATTTGTAATAATGCCTGTGCTGGCCTCTTTAATTGCTGCTTCAAGTCTTGACTTAACTTCGTTCATATGCTTCTGATATTCTTCTTGTGTAAACAACTCTTCTTCAAGTTCAGCAAGATTTCTTCTTGCCTCCTCTATTTCTCTGTCACAAGTATCTGTCATAGATTTGAAATTTGTAGTTGTAATAGCACCTGTAGTAAGTAACTCAAGCAGTTTATTTTTCTTTTGATCACCAAGCTCAATAATACGTTTCTGTTCTTCTATCAGTTTTGCCGTTTCATTGTCCGACTCCAAAGAGTTAAACATTTCAGTATATGTTTCAATTAATGCTTCAACATCAACTCTGGTTTCACTGAACACTTCAAACAAGATAGGTTTTATTTCATCTTCATATAACGGAAAAGACGGACATGCATCAGCACCATTGTTAATCTTATTAGAGCATACCCATTTAGAATTTACTGTTCCGTCTTTACTCTTAGATTCTCTTCGATAATATGCCGAACCACAGTGTGAACAATATAATTTACCTGTAAGCAAATTAGCATGATTACAAAGACCCTGACGTTTTTTTACATCTTCGCTCCTTCGTACCAAGACTTCATTAGCCTTATCCCATAATTCTTCTGAAACGATTGCAGGTACAATATCACCTGTTTCATCCTTGAACATCACCCATTCTTCTGGGGGCAGAAACTTCTGTTTCTTTGTAAACATATCCACAATACGGACTTTATTGCCTACATAATAACCTTTGTATTTAGGGTTTGAAATAATCCCCGACATAGTAGAATGAGCGATTTTGTTGCCATTATAATTTCTATATCCCTGATCGTAGAAATGCTTTTCAAGTTGTTTCATACTGTATTCGCCTGTAGCATACAATCGAAACAGATCTCGCACCATCGGTGCTTGAGTCTCGTCTACAATAAGACGCTTATCTTCTTTTTTATAACCAAATATACGACTGTTACCAAGTACAACATTTGACTTAATAGCCTGTTGATGACCAAACTTAATACGTGATGAAAGCTTACGAAGCTCATCCTGTGCAATAGAAGACATAATAGTAAGTCTGAGTTCTGCATCTTCATCAAGAGTATTTATGTTATCGTTCTGAAAAAACACACCTACACCCAGACCAAGAAGTTCTCTGGTATATTGCAAAGAATCAAGAGTATTACGAGCAAATCTGGATATTTCCTTCGTAATAATCAGATCAAACATTCCATCCTTCGCATCATCAATCATCTCATTGAAGTGCTTTCTTTTCTTCGTAGAAATACCTGAAAGACCTTCGTCTATGTATCCAGGAACGAATGTCCACACTTTGTTTTTCTTGATAAAGTTTTCATAGTAAGATATCTGGTTGTCAAGTGAGTTTAGCTGTTCATCTGAATCCGAAGAAACACGGGCATAATATGTCACCCTCAACGGTATATCATATATTGATTTTGTACGTAAAGCCGTACGAATACTTAATATATCCATAGTTCCAACCTTTCAAAGTTCGTTATATCATTACTTATATTTCTAATTATATCGCAAACGACCTCAAAACGCAATGGTAAAATCGAACTTTGTCAAAAGATACTCCCCCATAATAAATGTTTAGATTTTTTCTAAACATTATATATTATAAAGCAGTTCTTTTATTCGAAAGCTTTGCTCTTCTCATTGCAATTTCCTCAGTCATTTTCTTATACTCTTTTTCAGAAATAGTATTCTGTTCGAAAAGATAACGATTAAAGTAATTCAACCAAAGATCTTCAGCAGTTCTCTTTTCAATATTATCATCAAGCAAAGCTTTCTTCATCAACTCACCTCTTTTCAACTAAAATTTTCTATTTATATTCTTAAATTATTTAACCAAAATATACCACTGAAATATAATACAGTGCGTTATGACAAGATTTGTCATTCTCAAATAAATTTCTTCAAAAATTTTGCCCTTACCCACACCCTCCAGTAGTTCATTTTTTGAAGAGCTTTTTATTTTTTTAAAAAAACTGTAGATAATTAATGATTTATTTTCTAACAATTACCTTCTATAAATGCTATAAAGCTTCTTAAAAGCTTTATAGCAAAATATTATTAATTAATATTATTTTTATTATTATTCTTTATTTTTATTTACGTTTAATGTTTGACTAAAAGATGTCCGGAAATCAAACGACTATGATATGATTTCCGGACTATACTCATCCAATATTTAAATACTATTAAAAGCAAAAACCCGAGAATCCGGAGTAACTTTGTGTGTTAGATTCAGGTGCATCTTCATCATTGTAATGCTCATCGGTTTGATTAGAATTACTAAGAAAATCAGAGTACAAATTATTCAGGTTTGTCGTATCAAATTTAAAATATCGTTTCTTGGGCATACCGTGATATTTAATTTTGATAATACCGTACGCTTCAAGTTCTTTACAGGCAATTAACTGTTGATGCTTACTTAGACCTGTGTTGTTATACATATTTTCAACAGTACTGAAGAACCAACCACCTTTTTGCAATCCATTCTGTTCTTTCCAGTATGTATATTCCGAGTAAATTTCAGATAACATTATCGCCGTATTCAAATTGAACCTTCTAATAAACGGTCGTGGAACTCTGATAAAATCACTCTCAAACATTCTATCTAGTTTATTTTTCATTCTATGTAATCACCTCCTTTCTTTGATGATTTGTACTTTAAAATAAGTGCTAAATTAAATGAAGAAAAAATTGATCTGTCATAGAAATATTCTAAATCAACAATCGCACCACCATACACTTTCAGTATATTCAACCTCCTCAATTCCCTCGGTGTACATTATTCTTGCTAGGGTTGCTGCATTATACTTATTTTCATCACATATATTATTACAAACTATATTGATAACGGTTTCTCTATCCAAGTACTCAAAGAAGTACATTGGAATTTTTTTATTAAAATAACCATATTTATCATAAATCTCAGTGGTCACCATAGCAGTTGGATCTTTCTCGAGACAAGCTTCATTAAGCAGATTCCATACGGCATCAACATCCTTCTCATGCCAAGAGAAAACAAAAATAGAGCCTAAGATAACCGGCAATAGCTGTTTTAACTGATCAAGAGTCAACTTGTTCATATATTCAAAAAGGCACTCTTTATCGTTATGAGTTTTATGGTATTTTAGGCGCTCTTCAAAATATACCGGGTCGAACAATTCTTTGATTACTTTTAGACATACATTGGTGAAAAGTTCAGACCTTGAGTTGGCATCTAGAGGGGTGATCTTAGTTTCTTGGTTAAGATAATCGTCTAGCCTTCTATAATGTTCGTCATCCGGTTTCTCATATTTTTCGGGATTTATATAGTAATGATAGTTATGAAATGCATTTTGAATATCTTGCCAATCTTCATTCTCAATACCCTCTAGTTCAAATACTTTCTTAATACTATTCGCTCTATCAATATCGTAAATATAAAACATAATTCCTATTTCCTTTCAAATTTGAATTTTAAATTGTTTTTATTGGGGCTATGTGTGATATATCCATAGCCCCAAGTTTCTTTAAAAAGTTTCCATGCTAAAACCGTTGAAATTTCTATGGGTAGTAGGGATAGTCGCAGGTGTTTTTACCTCAACGGGATTGGCTTGAGTTGTAGTAAATTTGCTCTGCTGACTACGACTAAGACAGAACAGAACATTCGCAGTTTTACTTCCATTATAAATGTTATGTTTGACGCGAACCGCACCATCTCTTTCAATCCAGTTTTCAAAATGTGATAGGTCAAAATCACAAATATCAAACGAATCAAAGAACATTCCAAGACGCTGGTTTGTTTTTGCGGGTTCCGTGGGATCGAGAATCAAGTAGTACCAAAGTTTACTATTGTATCCGGGAACGTCAAGGGTGATTTCGAACCCCTCGCTACCGGTACTAAATGTCTTCTCAATAACATTATTGATCCTTACCCGATGATCACCCTCGGGAATCAATTCAAAATTTCTTGCTGTGTAATCGCTAGCATTGTAAATCCAATTAGCCATAAATCAAAAATCCTTTCTGGTTTATAAATTTTTTCTTAAATTCTTTCACACTGTGCGGAGCACAGCGGAGGGAGAAATAAAATCTTTATTATTAGTAAAAACGTCTTTAGTGTTAACGACATATGTATTCAGGACATATCGATCATCATCGGTCTTGAACATAGTGGTTATTTTGTCGATATCTCTATCATCGTTAGCTTTGTGCTTATCAACAATGATTCCGATTACTCTAGACAAATTCAAGCACTTACTATCATCGCAAGTAGAATAATCATCGTTGCCAACTTCAGTTAATATTGAAGAATACTTTGAGATTATTTCTTCGTTTGCATTCGTTAATCGATTCAAATTAAGATTGTGAATATAGAATATATATGCGTTGCCAATTGTGTAATTTGAAAGCGAAAGTGCTGAATTATAATTTTCAAAAATCATCTTATTTACCTCATTTTTTTAGAATTTTTTAATATGTTCATTAGAACTTACTTTTACAAATAAAAATGCTCATCTGAATAAATTTAAAAATATTAAAATATCATCTCCTTTTCATTTTTAAATTTAAAATTTAATCTTTTACATCACCACCAAAAAGTTTCTAAGGTACTATACGGTAAAATTTTTCAAAATCTTGCATTTTCGATAAAAAATTTTTAAAAATAATAAAACATATAAAAGCAGCTCACACTTTCAATTGGTGTGAGCTGCTTTTATATTATAATTGTATAGAAAGTAAGTTAAAAAAAGTTGTATTAAAGGGGCTCCCGAAACAAGAAAAACACGACATAATATAAGTATCGAAACTAAGTTTAGTTTGTTTCAATACTAAAAAGGGCGTGATTAATATAATTTATGGTTATTGCAGAGTAAGTACAAAGCATCAACGAATCACACGGCAAGTCACCAATATTACAGAACTATATCCTGAGGCAACACTCATTAAAGAGTTCTACACCGGGACAACTCAGAACCGACCACTATGGGACAAGCTTATGAAACAAATACGTTCAGGTGATACTATTGTCTTTGATAGCGTATCGAGAATGTCTCGTAATGCAGACGAAGGCTTCAAGGATTATAAAACACTATACAAAGCAGGTATCAGTCTGGTGTTCATTAACGAACCACTTATAAATACCTCTATCTTTGACTCTACTAAAAATAATCTTTTAGAAATATCCGTGACTACCGGTAACACAGCGGTTGATGATTATTTCAAAGGCAACATCACATTAATAAATAACTTACTTATGTCTTTAGCAGAAGAACAAATAAAATCTGCCTTTCTTCAATCTGAAAAAGAAGTTACAGACTTACATACCCGAATCAGTCAAGGAATGAGAGAAAGCAAGAAAAACGGCAAGAACATAGGGCTCACAAAAGGAACAACATTAGTAACCGAAAAATCTGTCAGATGCAAAGAGATAATAAAAAAGCATGCCCTCGATTTCGGAGGCACACTTAGTGATAAGGAGGTTATGACCCTTTGTAAGATTTCAAGAAACTCTTACTACAAGTACAAAAGGGAACTAAAGGAGGAAATGAACAAATAGTTTTACAAAGCGATAAACAATCAATATTTTAACAAAATGAAATGGAGCGAAATAATTATGGGATACTATGGACCACTTGAAACATGGAAGATTACATATCACCCTAAAAACATGAATGGTGGTATAATGGGTGTAGCTTTAGTGGAAGCTGATTGTAGGCAACAAGCTATGTACACTTTCCAACAAATGTATGCAGGTCAATACCATACTGTTGCCAAGTGCGAGAAGCTTATTAAATGAAACACGGAGGGTTATTATGAAAACAATAGAAACATTAACACGTGATTGGCATTCATTAACATGGAAAGTTATTGAATTTCAAAATCTCGATATTTCAGAACTACAAAAACTTTTCGATGAAACATATAAGATTATTGAATGTTACAGTACAGAATCTCTTGTTCCTAAAGAAATTAGTGGACTTCTACTTGAAATGCACGATTTCAGTTGGTGGGTTAGCGATTTAGATGATACACCAATGCACACCCATTACCAAGAAATTGTTTCTTTAGTAAACTTACTTAATAAATACTTTTTAACGCGTGATGCTAACACTAACGAAATCGAGAGACTAATCAAAGAGCTGAAATAAATATTTCTCACAAAAAAGATAGCAAGTTTCCATCTTGCTATCTTTTTTCCATATTGATACTACTTCATCATTTTAGTTCCTTATATTTCGAATTAAACAGAGTTGCAAAAGATTTCTCTATTTTTTTACCTTTTTTTGCGTTGTGTTTTTCAATGTAGTATTCACATTCTCTTTCACTCAAATTACATATCAAAGATAATTTGTACCTTGCTCGAGAAGATCCAACATACATTACCTGCTCGACATTTTTATCAAATGTATCATTATTTAAATCCACCATAATAATTACATCTGCTTCTAACCCTTTATACTTTCGACAGGTTGTAAAAGGTATCTTTTTAGTTTTGTACAAATAGACTCCTGTTGAGCATTCATCTGAAATTATACTGCTTTGCTCAGTTTTACAGGTAAGGATTTGGATATCAGTATAATCTTCTGCCCACACCTTATCAATAATTGCATTAAGTGTCAATACGGTTTGGTTTACATCATCTGCAAAATACATTTCCGGAGAATCTCCAACAATGGCGCCATCAAATAATTTCGGCTTTTTATTCTCTCCAAGTAAGCGCAAAGATGTAGTAGCAATATTTTCAGTATTTCTACAATTTCTATATAGTGTTAATTTGCAATCAGATTCACCTATATAAGAAGGCAAAGATTCTGCTTGTACCATTTGATTCTTATCGTAGAAAAGATAGAATGTACCGTTTTTACCTTCATCTACAACATTTGCTTTTAGCAACTCAATTATTGAAATATCATTTAATCGCTCTTTGCCAAAATCTTGTCCTTCATCAATAATAATATGTTTATAAGGAAAAGTCTCTTCAAGATACATCTCTTCAAGTGTGTCTTTTAAACGATCATAATTTGGAGTAATGGTATCACATAATTTACAAGCCAATCCATCAATTGTATAAAATGATATGTTCGGATGACCATAATTCTTTTGAAGATATTCTTTTAAGTAATAGTTATAACAAAGGAATAGTACAGATTCATCTTTTTCAGCATGACGTCTTGCTTTTTCGACTGCCATAACAGTTTTGCCAGTCCCAGCCAATCCATTTATAACTGCGTTATCCTGCTCTTCAAGATAATTCAAAAGAGCAACTTGTTCCTTCAGCATTCTTTTGAATACATAGCGCTGATTCTCTACCTTCAAATTAGCAATTGGAATCAAATCAAACGATGGTGCTAAAAACTTATTAATAAGCAGCTTAATATCTGTAGATGTGAGTTTAGTTTCCACTTTATTAGGAAGCTCAATATCAAATATTGACGAGATTTCTTCTTCGATATTATCAAATGAATCAGCTGTCAATGTGATTTTCATATCACCTTCAGATGGTAGGCAAATCCGCCTCATATATTCTTTATCAATAGAGGGAAACCAAACTGCATGTAATAGTTTACAGCGACTTGTTAAATATCCATAGTCACTATTTTTAATATAGTCGCGCAATCGCCATTTTCCATTCTCTGCTTGACGATATGGACCTCCATGGCTCATTTCATCGCCGCTTGCATATTTCCACTTATTACCTTCGAACTTAACCCTACCAGCTTTCGCTTCAATACACAAAATGCCTTTTTGAGGATGAAAAATGACAAAATCCGTCTCACTTGCATTAATAACACCTTCATCTACATTAACAATCTTAAACGAATGAAAAACATAGTATTCTTCGGGCAAATCCTTGAGAACTTTGAACATAATTTCTTCTCTGCTTGCAGGGGTACACTCATAGGGAATATCTGGATACATTATAGCCATATTATTACACCTCTATTTTAGATATAAACTCATCAACATCAAAATCTTTATTCAAACAATAACAAGTAAACTCTGTTGCTTTGGCCGTTTCGTAACTAGTTTCATTTTCTGTGAGGAAAAGAATAACTTTTTTCTCTTTCCAAATAAGGTCGGTATATATTTCTTCTCCGGTTTCAACTACTTTTATGGATTCTCCATACCACGGTTTTGAAATGTTTTGGGGACACTTTTCAAGTATAGTTTTTAAAATCCCCTCTTCCTCTTGGCTGCAGTCATCAATTAAGTTTGTCCATATTTCTTCTACAGAATCGGCGGTTTGATTTAGACCGTTATTACAAAAAGTAATCTGTAGTTTTTGAGATTCATCATCCTCTTGGAAAGGATTGATAATCTCATACACATTTTCATCTCTTGTAGTAGGCCATTCTTCATTCAAAGGTAAATCAAACATACGATAAAAGTCAATAGCGTAGTATCTTTTAAGAATATCGTGCTGCTTTTGATTGTAATAGTTTAACAAGCAACTATAACAAGCCGTATCAGCCAGTTCTTCACCACATACACACGTATCAACAACTTTAAAACCCGCTTTCAACATTCCGGAAAGAACGTTCGGATTTTTTAGCTGTCTCACATAACCGGCTCCACCAGGTGTATTATCAAAAATAACAAAGCCAAAATTACCATTAGGATGATTGATATCTTTAAACCAATGCAAACAACCTGACAGTTCATTTCTTTCAATATCCAAATACCGACTTAACCCCTCAAGCATTGAATAAAGAATAGTCCATGCTTCATCAGGTTTTAGAATGTTAAAGTCAATGAATTTCAGAATGGCTACATCTGTTTGGAATTCATGCCCTAATGAAAATCTTCTGAGCCTATCATTGTTGCAGTTATGACCATTGGGATTTTTGTGCGAATGCTGAATAAATCTATCTGTAATCTTATCGTCAACAATGCCATACCCACAAGTTTCGCATACAAAGAAGTTTGATTCATTTATAACGGCTAGCGAATCCATTTTATTATTACCTATTACAACATTTACATCGCCGACTGTGTATTTATGGAACGATATTTGTTCTTCGTTACCAATATAAGCCACAGAGCCTTTATACGTTCTTTCCGGTTTATTTAATCCAACTGGTTGCGGACCGGAATTATCCAATAAAAAGCCAAACTTTGGAATAATGTATTGTTGTGCTCGACCCGCTAGCAACGCTCCACATTGACGGCACTTTTTAACTTCGTGATATTGCTTTCTTGTTAAAGTGTTACACTCTTTACAAAAAGAATAGTTGTAGGTAGGCCATTCATAACCACTTAATCGTCTTATGTAACGACTTGTGTAAAGATTTCCATCTGCCACAACCTCAGAATCGGGCGCATACTCAGAAATTGCCGCGAATAAATCTCTGCTTAAACGCAACGACGAACCAGCCCCTGCTGTTGAGCTTTGCAATTCAACCGTATCAACAGGGAAACCGTATTTGGGTATTAAATTATTTTTTGACAGAAATTCTATTATGCGTTGATCTTTGATTGTGTTTATAGATTTTTGAATTTTTGCCGCATAATATAAAAGGTTTTGCTTTCCCTTATTATTTGCAGCTTCATCTATACTTTCTTTTAAGACTTTTTCCAAATCTTTTAAATCATCATTGTATTTATCTACTACTATGTTACACAATCCTCTATTATCGGCATCATCATTGAACATTAAACTAATCCAACCAAAGTTCTCAACATCAAACACACTCTTCAAATCAGAGGGGACGACATGTATGAGATATTCTTTAAGATCGCTCGGCACATCTTTTAGATAAGAGTATAATTCATCAAATCCGTTATTATCCATAAATTCGCCGATAGTATCTTTATATAGATCAGGATGCAGCTTCCAGAAAAACGAGAAAGCAGAAGCAAAAATATGTCTTAAGACTATTTTATCGTTGCTCACATTAAAGAATGGCGGTTTTATTTTACCTTCTATCATTGCCGTGGGGTTTCTGTAATAGTTAAGGTCGTGAGAACTATTAGGACAGAAAGTAATAGCATACGCTGCAGATTTAAGACTACGACCTGCACGACCTGCTCTTTGGGCATAGTTAGCCGGTGATGGCGGCATATTTCTCATAAACACCGTTTCAAGCGAACCTACATCAACACCCATTTCAAATGTTGTAGAACAACTTAGCACATTGATTTTCTTATCTTTAAAACGTTTTTGATACTCATACGCAGTTGTGCTTGAAAGTTGAGCCGTATGTTCGTGTACAGACATGGGCACAGGGTTTAATGTTGTGTATATTAAATGATATATATTTTCTGATAAATTCTCGTCAAATGGTATTAAATTACCACAGCAACCGGGTTTATCACAAATTTCCTTTATATTATATGGATAAACCGACTTGCATTCAGAACAACGATATAGTTGTTTAACATGTTTAACTAGTATTTTTCTACAGTTTAAACGATAGGCATGACGAGTTTTCAGAGGAACTAAAACAAGATATTCTTGCTGGACTAAGTATTCCCATATTGCATTCAACAATTCCCTTGCCTCAGTCTCATTTCCATCTAACAATTTTGTTAGATATTTAAGCCTTTTATTTGTTTTGTTTTCTTCTGGACACCAACCTTTGATATAACTATATCCTGCCGCAACACGGTCGTATCCTAATGCAAAACCAGATACAGAAAACTCCTCTTCATCTGCCTTAGTAAAAGCGATATCGGTAGCAATTGCTGCATCACTCATCAAATCACGAACCAAAGTTTTAAAAATCTCCGTAATTTTTTCTGCCGAAAATCCAGCATATGGAACATCAATTTTCAAATCGACTTCAAAAAGAACATTACCCATTCGAAGAATAGAGTTTTTGGCCTTGGAGTTTGACATTTCTTTTATCAAAGAAATCCACGCTTTTTTTTGAAGTTCCTCGTTTGACAAATCTTCAAAAACATTGTATTTTTCAAATTTCTCCTGCAATTTAACAGCAAAACCTTGAAGCGACATACCATCGCGTACTTTTTCTTCATTTTCTTCTATAATTTGGTACATGAGTCTTTTAATTAATGAAGATCGGTACGTAGACTCTAAATATGTTGCAAAAAATGCGGCCGTTTGTCTATTATCTGAAAAAGCTAAAAATTGTTTTGTTAGATGCTCAATCGCCTCTTTTTTATTTATAAAAGCACCTAAAAAAGGATTTGTAGATATTTCTTCTGTTACATTATGAATTTCACTAGGCAATTCATTATAAAGTGCAGTTGCAATTACAGAAGTTGCAGCTTCCGCACCTAAAAAATATGGTCTTAAAATACTACGTTGACTGTTCTTACTGTGACAACATGGACAACTATGTAAAATTGCTCCAGCTTCCTTCACTTTCACTACAACATTAAAGTACTTAGCGTCATGACCACACTGCAATCCATTAACTGATGTCTTCCTTTTTATTGCACCACATTTAGCACAAAGCAAGTAAACATTATCATCCTCGTCATCTGTATCAAGATCACCACTCAACAAGAAAACCTCCGGATTATAGTCATCTGAATATTTTGACTTTTGGATTAAAACACCATCTTGCTCTTCACCAACAATATAAAGTGCACAGCAGTTATTGCAGAATGACACTTCAAAGACTTTTAGTTCTGTCTCTTCATCATATGGATCCTCTCTATATGTTTCCATACGGTTAATAAAAAGTTTATTTGATGGATTAAGTGTAACAAAAACCCCTTCCATACCACGAATAAACATATGATATTTAGCTTCAAAAAGTCTTTCATTGTTTCTCATTGCATTTGATGCAACAGCTATGAAATCCGTAAAATCATCAGCGGACATTGATAATTCCATTGCCACTTGATTCACGGTTTTTATTTGGCGATACAAGACTTTTCTCACATGATAATAGAACTGATCATGTAAAATCAGATCAAATAAAATTTCTTCCACATTCAGACTATTATCATATGTAATATTATATTTTTGAATAATATTTTTGATTGCATCATCCGACAGATTTTTTCGAATAGCTTCAGCGAGTTCTTTGTAAAGTTCAAATTCCAATTCAATAACTTCATGCTCTGGCTTAATCTCACGTGTGTAAGAACGCACTATTGAATTCTTGGTAAACTCAGCAGTACATAACGAATTGCCAAAATTTAAGATATCATCATCTGATTTTTCATCACCCAAAGTAGCACTAGTTAAGATGAATTTAATGTCATACCTATTGAGCATTGCTTTTACACGCTTAATAAGTGAAGCAACTTCAATACCTTTAGCCCCTGTATAAGAATGAGCTTCGTCGAAAACAATATATTGCCATTTTGAAGCATTAGTTTGACTAAAAATAATATTATCACCAGGTCTAAGCAACATATATTCGAGCATCGCATAGTTGGTAATTAAAATATTAGGAGGAGTATTGCGCATTTGCTCTCTTGAAATTAATTCGTTTTCACAAAGTGGCGAAACATCAATATCCTCAATTTCTTCATATTGTTTTTTTGCTTCCTTATATGTTTCCTTTGTTTCGCCAGTGAAGCGACCAAATGTAATTTTCTTATCGCCATCCATTTCTGAAAGCAACTCTCTAAGACGACGAATTTGGTCGTTAACAAGGGCATTCATAGGATAAATTATTAGGGTGCGTACACCTGCATCTAAAGTTCCATTTTCTTTTTCTTTAAGAAGTTGGTTTATTACAGGAATCAAGAAAGATTCTGTTTTACCAGAACCGGTACCGGTAGTAACGATTAAGTTTTCGCCAGCATTTGCTTTTCTTACTGCTTCTTCCTGATGAAGGTATAATTTTCTATCTGGATGAAAGTTTTTGATTTTGAGAATTTCCTTTGAAACGATTCCTTCATCCGCCAATTCGTTTAAAGTTTTTCCTTTTTTGTAAGGGTCAGACATACTTATATAAGGACCATCAGCAATAGCCTTGTCCTTTTCCAATAACTCTTTTAATTGTTTATTATAAACTTCTTTATTGGTAGAAAATGTTGTTAGTAAATATCTTCTGTAAAAGTCCACTATCCTTTTGGAACTTTCAGACGGTCTAAATAACATACTCCCACTCCTTAGTGCTTCCTTATTTTATTAACATCAATATCAAAATAGGTATTTGTGCTATCTTCATCCAATTCAATGAACCTATTAATTTCTTTTGAATTTAATATTGGATCGTCAATATGAATTAAAGTGCAATCTTTTTTATCATAATATATTGAATACCAATCTTCATCCTCATAAGAAAAGGCTTGCAGAGAAACAGTCAATTCGTTTTCAATTCTTGATGCGAAAACACGCACCTTTCCTAATCGTTTCTTAACAGGTCTACCGGCATAATCTTTTTCATAATTAACTTTACCATTCTTAGCAACGTATTCAATTTTATATCCTACCAGCATACCTGTGTATGTTTCGTCATCCTCTTTTTCAGTCAAACTAATATGATATTCAAAATTCAACGGAAAAGCCTTTTCTTCCACTGACAACGATTTTATAATTATTTCACATTTTTTCAGACTATCGAGATCAATGCAACCGACATGCGATAATGGTCGCAATGGTATTTTTGTTGTGTTAAAAGCAAACTTCCCATTTTCCTCTGTAAATGGATAAAAATTATAATATTCGTCTTTTGATAATTTAGGAAGTGTATTTATCCCGTTAACGATTGGCTTTTTACTAATCAAAACTTCACCATCTAATGATTGGATTTCAAGAAAAACATTAGAATTGCCCTTTATATCCACATCAATATACGGCACACCATTATCAACAAACACTTTGAAATATGGATTAATTATCGTGCGCCTATATATTACAGGTAAACTTAGTTTCCTTTTTGCGTTGTCTTCATATTCAAGATTAATATAATGATAAATAATTTTTGTATCACCCTGTATTTGACGAACAAATTCGGATATATCTATCCTGAAAGTATCTGGCGATACTAAATCACCATCAAATTTAACTGTATCGTTTCTCCCATAGTATGCGCTTACAGTTTTTGCACCAGGGATTTTAACATATAAAGTTTCCTTTAGATCTGTGTACCAAATATATTCTACGCGCTGACTTTTCATAGAAACTGCAGAAAACCCGTATTTAAAAACTCTTACGGGCATAGAAATTTTATATTCACCATATAAATATAAAATCAGCTCGGCTTTTTCAGGAGAATCTTCTAACGGTATTGAATATGAAATCGATTTTTCAGATTCATTTTCTACATTCCATGTTTCATCTACCACATCAAATAGACAATCGCCTTTTGTTATCTTAAGTGTAGCGGTTTTATCATATGTGTATCGTGGTTTGTTAAATCTGCAATCAAATTTTTGCAAGAGTAAATATGTACATAAATTTTTGTTGCACTCACCAGGAACATCTAATAAAACATCGTACTGCTTGTCCTCTAATGGTAAAATAGCGTTTAACGGAATGCTAACCGCCAACTTCCTTTTATCTTCCGGCCAATCATAGCATATTTTCTCTTTTATGTTTTCTACGTGATATTTTGTTTGGTTTACAACTAAAACACTACCATTTAACTTTCCTTTTTCAACAATAAAGGATATTGCTGGATGTTCTCTGGATATTGTGATATCTCTCCCTGATTCATCAGTAGCATAAAAATGCTCTACTTTTCTCTCGAAAACCGGTTCAAACGAGAACTCACCAATAATTGAAATCGGTTTGTTTCCAACATAAAAAATTGATTCTTCGTTAATACTTGCTGAAAAGTAATTCCAGCTTGCATACCCGTCATAGCTATCAAGTTCATCTTGATCGTTTTCCCAACTGGTAGCCACACCATGACGCACTAAAATATAATTGTACCCTATATCAAATCGATTTCTAAATTTCCAGTGACGGTCAAAAATTCTATAGTTTGATGAAGGTATTGAATAAATTTTATCAGAAAGCGTTTTAATAGTTATTTTTACTGCGTCAAAGATTGATGATACCGAAATACGTTCTTCTTCGGTAATATATAAGCCAAATGATTTGTATACATCAAGTTCTATTTGTTCTTCATGACCATCAATTTCTACTATTGCCAAAGCACAACCATCACAATCTTCATCTCTGAATTTTTGTGGTGGTATAACTACATATGAAGATTCTTCATCAACATCAACACTAATGTATGGTTTGTGACTGAACTCTTTTCGTTTTCTTGTACCACGCTCACTATTTTGATTGCTCTTAGATTCTTGTTTTTTACACCATTCAATTAAACCTACTTCATATCTATTTTTAGCAATTTGAGGAATATCATTATCGTAAAAATAGTTATCAATCAATCTTAAAATCGGTAAAAATAATCTGCTTATTGTTCTCGAATCACATATCGCAAAAGTTGTTCGCGTAGACTTAAGAAGTTTATAAGATTTTGCCGCTTTATTAGAATTTCTTTCAACGATACTATCATTTTTATTGTTTAATGTTGTTGCCATAAATAAAGATAAATCTTCGAAATCTTCCTCAATAGATTCAGAATTCAATTGGCGAAACAGGTTGTTTTCATAATATGCAAAGGCGAAATCATAAAAACCTTGCATATAAAAATTAGTAATGAATGCATGAGCTTTTATGTACTCAACATATTGAAAATCTCCATCATCAATTCTAGGTATAAATAAATCATATTGCTTAATTGTTTTAAAAAATATTCTTCCTATGTAATTTGATTTTGATGAAGGTATACTATACCCCAACTCTTCTTCAAAACAAGGCCAAAATCTACCATCCTGATATCTTCTGATGGCTATTTGAACAAGAACTAACGAGAGTGTTAAATCTGCGTTTGGTATCGTTGGCATATACATGTTTCTTACCCTTGCCCTAACAAATTCAATCAACTCGTTATATTCCTTTTCGGATATCTCTATCTGCCCAAGGAGTTTTAAATTATTTTCTTTTAAAATCTCTGCTATTTGATTATTGTTTAACATAATGCAGTTCTCCTTTGGGTTTAAAATATTGCTATCTAATCATAATTTATTTACGTACCTGCAAGATTTTTCGTTCATTTTCTTATCAATAAATCCTATACAAATAATTGAAACTACACATATTATATTTTACACCTAAATGTCGTAATCTGTCAATTTAAGTATTACAATTACAAGTTGCTTCCGGAAACGGTATTATTAAACAATCTTTTTAAAAAATTTGTATACAAAACGAAGAACATACCGAATATAAACAGGTTCTGTATGTTCTTCGTATAATTAGACTTTTTTCACTTATTCAGCAACAAAAACTCGTATTGCTATAGCAACAACAATTGCAGGAAGTATGTGTAACTCATACATAGCAGAATATATATTTCTTTCGCCAGAATATGTGCTTCTCTCTAAAAAACGTTTCCAAGCATCAACCGCACCATCATAGGGGGCAAGAACCTTTTCAATTGCTGCAGAGTCTATAGTGGTTTCAGTATAGTTGTTTATTTGAGCATCCTGAACGTAGCACCAACCATCATAAACATCTTTAGTTGCCTTTTCGTAAAGTTCCTTAAAAAGTTTTTTCTGGATAGTTACTCATATTAATTCATCTCGATAAAAAAATCACTTAATTAGTTTTAATATACAGACGTTAACTCACTCAATGAATACACCTTCGTTCCGGTGCCTTTATACTTTTTATAAATATCCGTATCTTCTCCCGCATAAAGCTCTGCTGAACTTGTAATACCAATATTCGCAGGGATGTTAGGGTTGCCGCGAACAATTACTTTTCTGGTTGCCCAACCAACAATATTGCCACCGATTTTTGTAACCGATGAAGGAATATCCAATATTTTCAATCTGGTAAGAGCAAAGGCATAACCATCTATAATTTCTAAACCGTCCGGCAAACCTATTTTTTCCAGACCGCTATTTTGAAAACAGTATTTCTCAATTTTTTTAATATCTACAGGAACAATAACATCGCGAATTTCAAGATGACCTTCAAATAACCGTTGACCAAGAGTAGATACACCCTTGCCGTCTATTTCAGCAGGAACATTTATAGTTTCATCTTCATACCCGAAATAATACGCTATCTTTAAAGTGCCATCTTTTAGTGGTTTGGTTTTCCAATAACTCTTTTCAACTGTATCTCCCTCAATTGAATCCAATATCACTATTTTATTTCCGATATACGTTAAAAACTCTTTATATGCACGTGGTGAAAACATAATATTCTTGTTAGGTATAATTATTTTTTTCAATGGCTTCCAAAAAACTCCGCTCGCAATAGCTACAACTGGTTTTCCTTCCATAACAGCAGGGATTTCAATTACAGAATCATCACCTAAATAACTTGTAATTACTATACCATCATTAACTAAATCAAGAGCGAATGTTTTCTTCCACTCTTTTATCGTTTTGTCATCAACATTTCCCGAGTTTTTCTTCTGTACATTAAGCTTAGCTATCTGCTTTTCAGAATAATTATCAGAAATATATCTTTCAAGAGCTGATTTTAACGTTAAACTTCCTTTATCAGTTGCTTTTTCAATATAAATACTTATCTCTTCTGGTTTCGGTGTCTTAAAAAGAGATAAAAGGTTGACAAGAGCAATATCATTGTCAGCTTTAATGCAAACATCAATAATTTGACTTTTATATGTTTTAATCTTTTTCAAAGCGTTTTCATCATCTTTCACAATGTGGAAGTATTCACCCAACCATGAAACTAAAACATTCACATCAGCCCCCTCAGTGTAATCCGAGTGGATACATTCCCATATTTTTTCCAGAGGACTGCCTTTATAGGTTTTTATCCCCTCTTGCGGAATGACACGTGACAATGCAAAACAATGATAAAAGATTTCACCGAACCTACCGCCAACTAATTTAGTGAGATTTGCATTTACCGCTATTGTTTTCAAGGTTTTACAATCTTTAAAAGCTGTTTTTCCAATTTCATTAAGTGAACGAGGAAGCGCTATAGATTCCAGTTTTGAACAACACTCAAATGCACTTTTACCTATCTTTGTAACTCCTTCAGGTAATTCAATGGACGATAATTCAATACAACCACAAAACAAATAATCATCCATAATATTCAAGGCTACCGGTATTTTAACAGAGTTTAATTCCTTACAAAGATAAAATGCACCCTTACCGATTGTTTTCACGCTATCCGGTATATCAATTTTGGTAATTCCGCTACGAGAAAACGCATAATCACCTATCTTTTCAACCGAATCAGGTATGATTACCGAAGAAATATTTCTGTATTCGAAAGCTCTCTCCCCTATTTCTTTAGCTGTATCGGGAATAACTACAACAGAATCATTGCCCCTGTACCCCTTAACAACACCATTTACTACAACAACCTGAGTATCTTCCGCTATGTATTCCTTCCCTCTTCTCAAATACTCCTGATAACATTCAACCTGAGCTTTGGTATAGAATCCTGCGCCTTTTGGTGCAGATGGTGATATAGCCCACCAATACTCAACACAACGTTCGTCAAATCTTTCTACATAAAAAGAAAACGAAATCTCCACCTCGGGACACAGAAAAACTTTAATTGCTACAGCTATTGCAATGGCGGTTAGTGCTTGTGTACCATCATCCATCAAGCAATTCAGGTTTTCATTTTCTAAAAACAATTTCCACTTTGCTGTAGCTTTGTATTTATTAAGCACATTTTCAACGCCATCTAAGACATTGCAACACGGATGATAATTATTAATTGAAGCACGCTCAACAAAGAGTCCGCTATCTGCACCCGCGTGTTTTAATGTCTCTTCATATATTTCATAAAACAACTTTTCTTTTTCTGCAAAAACATTCATAAAAATCCCCCTTGTTTTCTATAGTGAAATTAGTTGAATTTATTTTCATCGTGGAGCGTAATCAATTGGTTTAAACCGATATTTAATCCTCATACGGCGTATCTTTAAAGCCTTTTTGTTGAAGCTTGTCAACCATTTTATCGAGAACAGATTTCCACATTTTTCTGAACCATTTAGTATTGCCAAACCACTTTACAAGAGCAGGGCTGATTGCATAATAAAGCATTATAAACAATCTTCCGAGAAGTGAGGCTGCAAGGCTGTAATCCCTGAATCTGCGCAATGTCCAGACCTCAGGACAATCGTATGAACCATACACAGCAGTAGCCACATAACAGCCCGATTTTTTAGGTTTATCTTCTGGTTTTTCAGCTACAGGTGGCGGTGCAGAAACAGTTCCGTTATTAGCTTTAGACTGTGATTTTACTGTAGTTGTGCTCTGCTGTGGTTGAGTATCTGGCTGCGCAGCTTGCACGGAATTTGCAGTTGCTTTTGTTACAGTTTTTGTTTCTTGTTTTTCGGGTTTCACAGAAACATCATCGTAAACTTGACCTGGCTTACATACGATAAGCTTTGCCCCAAGTTTTGTCGAAAGCTTCTCAGCGTTAACCATTGCCTTTGAGCCTTCACAAGCATAAATCGTCTTGATTCCAGTGCATTTGGCAAATGTTGTCATAAGTAATTTCTCGACGGATTCAGCAACAAAAACATCTTGTAATGATGTACACTCAGCAAAAGAATTTTTACCAATTATTTTCACGCCGTTTTCAAATATAACGGTAACTAAACTGGTGCAATTACAGAAATTGTTCTCACCTGTATCAACAACATTCCCTGAAATAATAAGTTTCTTAATGTAATGATTCCTTGCAAAAGCTCCACTGCGGATTTTGGTCACTGTTGAAGGAACTTTATATTCTTCTGTTCTTTTTGCTACAGGATAGTAAATAAGTTCTGTGCCGTCTTTACTCAACAATACGCCATCAACAGAGCTAAATACCTCGTTATCCGCAGATACATCAACACGGGATAAGCTTCTTAATTTTTGGAATGGCAACTCACTTTGTATATCAACCTTCTTCAATGTACTTGGTAATATTAGTGATGTTACATTGCTGATTTTCTTGTTAGAGTTGTAGAACTTACCTGAAGCAAATTGAACAACACCCTCTGGTATAGCTATATTAGATGCTGTACCACTATATTTTTTTAACAAGCCCTTAGCATCAACTTCAAAATCTTCGTCCTCAGATACAAAACCATTTAACCAGAATTTTTCATCTAATTCAAACAGCAACGCATCAATTTTATCGCAATATCCGCCCCCCCATAACTCAATTTGCCATACTCCAAAATCCGTTTCAACACCTTTTAGACTAAGCAAATAATTATTCCACAATCCCATTATACGTTCAGCACTATACTGAGTAGTATTCGTTTCCCACCAATCAACATTAGGATATAATACATCTTCCGGGACATCAGAAATATCAGAACCCATAATCTCTTTCACTCTTCTGACAAATGTTTCAAAGTCATTTTCTCTGTATTTAGGATAAGGTTTGCCCTGCTCTAACAGTTCTGCAAAATCTTTAGGGAAAATATTATTAGGTTTAAATTCAATTGGTATGTACTTACCACGTTTGGTAGCTTCATCGATTTCCGCCTGTTCGCGTTGTCTTGCCTCTTCTGCAAGAGCCTGGGTTTGTTCAAGTATAGAATCAAGAGATGCGGATATATCACTAAGAGCATCCACTATTTCAGCCTTAGCTTTTTCTGCGGCAACAGGGTCGAAATCGTCGTCATCGAAATCATCAACAGAATCTACCGGTATAGAAACTTTTTTTGGTTTTGCATCAATCTTGTAATCAACACCATGGGATTTACAATATTCCTCTGCATATGAACCAGCGGGGCAATGAATTGTAAGTTTATCGCAACCACCAAAAGGTGTTTCATCTGCATAGTTATCCTGTATCAGAGTAACACTGGCAGGTATATATAAATACTCCAAGTTTTTACAATTAGTAAACGCCGTAAAACCAATCAACTCTACTCCGTTAGGAATTACTATGCTTGTGAATTTACGACAATTCTTAAATGCAAACGCATCAATTCGCTTTACACCTTTAGGAATAACAACGTTTTCAAGTTCATAACACTCGCTGAACAAACTGTCAGAAACTTCTTTTATTTTTTCGGGTAAAATAATTTGTTGCAACTTGTGACAATCACAAAAACAATATCCACTCAATTCTTTTATAGTAGAAGGCAAAACTACTTTTTTTAGCTTGTCACAGCCTTCGAATGCACGTCTGCCAATTGTTTTTACCCCCTCAGGGATAACAATTGACTCTATATTCATAGGGCTGAAAGTGCCGTCAGGAATTTCTGTTAAACCACTTGGAAGTTTAAGGTTTTTATCTTTTCCGATATATTTTCTTAAAACGGTACCCTCGACAATATAATCAGGATCATTAAATCCTTGCGGTGCACTCTTTGTTGTTTTAGTTTTTGCGGACGTCGTTTTTTTAGAAGAAAGCAACGTGACGGAGTTTGCTATTTCCCTTGCAAAATCAAACAATACTGAAACATCACTTTCATCAAATTCCTTTACAAAGGTACAGAAATTGAATGGCTCGATATTTGTACCTCTAACACGAATTTGAAAATCATTACCAATAAAAAGCATACATTCACAAACTATGTCTACAAATAAATCCTTTTCGTCCTTTATTATTCTTTGTACAAAGGTACCGCTATCATCTGCTGCTCGATTATCATATTTACAATCCATAACAGTTTCAAAATTACCGAGCAAATGAAAGTGCCTCTCAAGAGCGAAATTCAAAAGTTTTGCATAGTTACTGTTTTTACTCTTAATAACCATGGGCTTTTGAGGGTTTGATAAATCAATTCCACCACCGAAACCTCCATCAAAAGAACAATCAACATCATATTTAACGTTTTGTGGTAATCTAAATGACCATTGGTTATTTACGTAAATAAGATTAGGATCATTAGAATCAACGCTAATTATCTCACTTAATTTTTTCTTTGCCATACTCGCACTCCTTGTATTTTTATAAATAAATTGTTTTATCCTGCATCACTCATTTGCAGCACATTTTTAACGCCATCAAAACAATTATACAAAGCCCATTACATATTGCTGTAGCTATATTTCGAGCTTCTGAAAACTCTACCTTCAGGATATTCTTTTGAAAGCTCAAAAGCAATAAAATATGAACTGCAGTAATCGCCACGGTATTCCCATTTATCTCTTGTGAACTCAATCTCAACACTATTCTCTGGCGAACCATAAACAAAACTTGCAACAGCCAATGCAACAGGACATTCAATTCCTACAATTCCATCGAGTGAACAACCACCTAAAATAAATCTTGAACTGTTTACATCTTTGGGAGTATGAGCTGCTCTGTATTTTTCTTTATATACTTCCGCTGTTTTGGTATGGTCATCCCCCCAAGTATCATTACTTTTAGCAACAGCATCAAAGAAAGTGTAAGCATCTTCAAATTTACGGCCTTTGCTAAGTACACCTCTAATTCTTGCATCCTGACTACATATAGCGTGATTATATGTTTTATCTTTTTCAATCATGCCATTTATTTTTGACACACAAAGGTCATATAGTGCTATAGCACGTTGAAGCTTTTCTTGTGGACTTTCATGCTTATACTGATTAAAAATGCGTATATCTTCTTTGACATCAATTTGACGCGCCAACACAAATTGAGGTGAACCAGATTCCTCTAATCGCTTAAGCGACTGTAAAAGGACATCATCTTCAGACTCCTTAATTTGTTTTATGTTAGAATACCAGGTTATAACATATTCCACATTCTTGGAAAGTGTTCTTTTAATCGATGCCCCGTGACGTTTCAAAATTGAACTAATTCTTTTTCTGTAATCATCGTAATCAACCACTACCAGGCATCCCTTGCCCTGTAAAGAATCCAAATTTACATTTATGAAATATCGAGAATCAGCAATTATACCCGCACTTTCCAGAAATGCTTCAACACTACATCTTTTATTGAGTCGAATATAAAACTCAAAATCACTCACAACATCTTCAGAAAAGTCGCTCAGTGCGTCCTCAACAGAGGTGAAGCTTTTGCCGTTTTCAATATCTTGATACAACGAACTCATCACATCTCCGAAAAGTTCATCTCTATCAAATTCGTCAAGAAGTTCACAGTACACACCCAATTTATTAAAATTGCGAGTATCTCTATAATAATCACGTTCTCTGCCAGGAAAAATTATGTAATAAAATTCCCTTTTACTGATACCAAAATTTTCTTTAACAGATTTCTCTGTAATAACGAATTTTTTTCCACTATTATTAAATGCAATATTCAAGTCAACAATAATTTGCTCATACAAATCATCCACATTGGGCCGGAGCAAATTGCGTTCTTTCAAGAATTCGTTTAATGAATACATTGGGTATGCGATTTTAAAATACTTCCTAAAGATTGTTTCTGAAATATCGCTATTTTTATCAAACAAATCACTCAATGACTTAGGCCGAGAATATATTGAAGTTTTACTTAAACTAACAAAAACATCATCTACATATTTTTTGGCTTCATCTGTGGATATATCTTTTGTTCCAATAAACCCCTGTTCTTTAAAGTATCTGGCAGGTGTCGTGCACAACTTTAACCTTATATAATCAAGAATTTTCTTATCTTCAATTCCAGGATTTTCTTTTATCAATTGATCGTATGTTCTAGGAATGTTATCAGAATATTTCTCACGCAAATTTTCTACCAATTCACAAAAACCTTTTTCGATATCATCCCAATCGTTGGGGCTTTTAACACGATCTTTCTCGCATAAAATCCCAATAGAGCATAAATACTCCTTCAATCCCATACCAAAAACTTTAGGAGAGTTGTTTTGCAAAGACTTCCATCTTATATCTAAATCTTCACAATCTTTTTTCAAGTCATTTAATGATGTAAACGGTGAACCATCAGGGTACTTTTGCTTCAATAAATCGATAAATTTATTGTAGTCATTGTTTCCCGAAAAGATTTTTTCAGCAATAGTGTAGCCATATGCACGCAAAAGAGCTCGTCCACTTGGATATCCCAATTTCCTATATAAATCAGTTAAAGTTTCAGCTCTCTTTTTTTGGTCTTTTTGCAAATTGAAAACAATCTTAAATGGATACGCAGCGTCTATTTTAGATAATAATGTATCAAGCCTTGATTTGAGGTTTTCCGGTTCCTTGCCAATAGGATATAGCACACCCGACAAATCCTCGTGTGGGTCCTCTATTATTCTAATTTGCAAAATCTCTATGTATTTGTCACGGTCACCGTTTTTAACAGCTTCTTCAAGAAGTTTCTGCTCCTCTGCTGATAATATTTTTACTCCACCATTACCGTTGTTTCCTCTGTCAATTACACCAGATTCACCTTGATAATTACTCATACTAATTACTCCTTCAAATTATTCAAAATCTTCGTACTGAACTTCGTCTTCACCGAAAGTGTTTTTATACATTTCAATGATTTCATCGTTGGTTTTTTGTTTTAACACACGGTCATAATAGTTTTCAAAACCTGCAGCCTCATAAAACTCAGCCAATTCACATCTCATGTCTTCAATATACATAGTCAATCACCTCAGCACAAATCGCAATCTTCGCAAATATCGTCAGGATTTAATGTTGTACGCTTCAAGTTTCTTTTGATTACTATTTCATCAGATAAAATATCCCCTGCTTTGGGACAATATTCGCAGATGTAATCGACGATTTCCTCATCGTTTTCAAGTTCATCAGAAATGTAATAAGCCATTTTAATATTAGTCTTTATAATATCATCACGCATAGCTTTCGGAACTGTTCGTAACAAGTCTGCTACATAAGGTGCAAGGACAAACGATTCATAAGAATCAACAAGTCTTGCAATCAACTGCGGGTCAGTATCCATAATCATTTCATATGTTGCCATTACAGCAATATCGTGTACATCTGCGTCATTTAAAAGACCGAAGCGTCTTTTAATATGCTCTGCAAGCTTTTCGTCTTCGCAAACTTTATTTACAAAATACTTACGCAGTGTATAAACATAATACGGATATGATTTCAAAAAATGATTGTGGTTAATTTTCCCGAAAATTTCATCAGTCAAATCCGCCCAATCTGCCATAGAAGAACTAATTATTTTTTCAAAAACATCTTTATCATTACTCCATGAAACAAGAACGTCTTCGTCAATAGAATCATCATAAACGTTCAAACCATGAGGACTGATAATACCATTCAATTTAAGATATGCTATGTCACCCCTTGATGCACCACCGGAAAGGTGCATATGTCTACCAATTCTCCAACCACTAAGAATTGCTCTTGCCTCTTTTTCATACGGGTCATTAGCTTCAATAAATGCAATTGCCACATCTTTATTCATTTGAATTTCTATTGGGAAAGACTTAATCAAACGAGGATATCGCCTTATTAATTCAATTACTTTAGAAATGTCAGTTTCCTTTGCAAGCTCTTCCTTATGAAGGAAATTATAAAACAAGGCACAATCTGTTGGAATAACACTTTTCTCGTCACAATCTTCAACAAAGATATTCGGAACACAAAAATCCACCTCTTCGAAAGTATCACAAAAAAGTGCATCAAGAAGCACGACTATTCCATAAACCAGATTAGAACCGTTATCATCAGAAATCGTATATTCAAAATCATATGTAAGCTGACCATTTTCAGAAACACTTAATTCGTGTTCCTCATAATTGAAACAAATGGTTATTTTTGCCCAATCGTTGTTTACAATGCAAATTTTCTGTACCAGTTTAATGAATTTCGATACATTTTGATAACAATTAAAACCTATTCTATAAGGCCAGTTATCTTCCTTAATTCTATAAAGTTCTTCTTCAAGCCAATATCCATCTTCTACGTAACCGGTCTCATCTACTACAGACATATCATAAACCCACGCATCAGAAACATCATACTTGGCTTCCATTTCAGATTTCTTTTCTCCAGGGTCATTAAAAAGAGCGTTCACATCATACATAGCTTTGTAGCCAGTTTCTAAAATTATGGTTCCGCAAGATGAAACATCAAGAACGTGGTCACTACCACCATTCTGAGAAAAAATCTGAAATTCTGAATCCGTAAGGAAATCATACGCTTTCTCAGGTGTAGATAAGTCAATCTGACTTGCATCTAAGCCAAGTCTTGCAGGGATTGTATCTACGATTTCTTTAATTGTCATTTTCTGTTTTTTCATTTTTAATTACCTCATTTTCTTTTTATTCGGGAGTGTTCTCCCTTCGTTGTGTCTTAATTATAAAACACATAGAGAAAAAGAAATATCCTAAAAAACCGACAATTAAAATTCGTTTTTTTCTGCTCTTAAATCTATGATTTGTGAAAGCTTATACTCACCATTTACAAACTGAATTAAAAGATCTCCTGCGCTTACACTCCAACCGACAGGTATATCAATAATTCTTTCACTGAAGTTTTCTCCATCATATATTTTGAATCTTAACTCAAGCTTGTTTTTTATTGCAAAATCTATTAATTCAAGTTTTTCAATACCGTTGATTTCATTTTTACCGGTTCTTGCCTGTTTCTTTATCATCTCAATTTGTTCTTCACTATCAAAGCTTGCGTTAAATGTAATACACAATTTTTCAATAATCTGTTCCGCTTCAAGACGAGAAAGAACATCTGTATCTGCAACTAAAGCACATAAAAGCTCTGCTTCTGTTGAGGTGAGAGCGTATTTTAGCTTAAGACGGTAACTGGAATACCTTCCTCTTTTATATTCAACTTCATATTCTGCAGAATCGTTTATTTGCTCGATAATAGCAGCAAACTTTTCACGTTTGAATTTAATATTATAATCATTTTCAAGATATTCCATTATCTGATTATGGGTAAGCCCTTTAGGATTATCATATTTTTTCAAAATATCAAGCACTGCAAAAACAGCTTCTCTGTTAGCCATACCACACCTCTTGTGCATTTTATACATAAATTATTGTACCACATATATTTTTCTATTACAATTGTTTATGAGATATTTATTAAGTGCAGCTATAATAGATAAGATTTTAATCTAAATCATCGTCATTAGATTCATTTTGCATTAACTCATCAAGAAACATAAATTCCATAGTCTGCTCGAATACATCAAGATTACCATCGCCATCAAAATCAAACAAATCGCCAAAAATACCATTTGTCATAATAAAAACTCCTTTAAAAACTAAATTCGAAAGAAAATTCATCCTCACTACGAATATAGTATAACATATACCTAGTACTATTAATGGTGCTTTACATCACGGCGAACACATGTTTTTTGTTTAAAAATGGTACTTTTTTAAAATTAATAAAGTATGTGGTATTTTATATCAAAACCACTACATGCTTTAGATACGACCTATCGAACCTGCACGAAATAAAAAGACAGCAAATTCACTATTCAATGCTTATATGTAAAACACCTATTTAACATTAGACTATAAAGTAAAATCGATATAAAATATAAAAAGACTGCTTTTTGTGATAGCAGTCTTTCTATGTATATCGGAATATGAGGTAATATCAAAATTATTTACTAAACTTTTATATCAGAACAAATCATTATCAAAAACATTGACGTTTGAATAATAGTGTTCAATTATTTCTTCTACTGTAAACTTACGTTTTATCAACATAACAGCTGTAATCAGACTCACATAATCCACAGTAAATGAAATTAAGTTTTCTGTTAGTTGCTTCTTAAAAACTTTGTCGTCATTAATACGGAAGGGGTTTTTATCAAAGGATTCCAGAAAATCGTTAAACTTATCGTAACTAGTAAGGTTAAAATGCTGGTGGTTGATCTTATAGTAAAATAAAACTAAATCGTGCATTTCGGTACTATTGAGTGTTTCGATTTCTTTAGTTAATATTTCAATATTCTTTTTAGTTCTTTCTTCAATTGTTTGCATAGTCAAGCTTCTTTCTATATAAATTAAGTAAATAACAACAGAGCACAAAATATTGTCATTCATATAATTTAGCAGAAAACACTCAAATATATTCATCAACAGAAAAGCGTTGCAAAATGGAGTTGTCCCCAAAATGCAACGCTTGTTTCTATAATTGGTTTTACTATTAATTCATATATTGTCTTTGATCGATATTTTTAGCTATGTTTATTTCTTTGCATAAAATGTATTCTTACCCGATCCGTGTTTAACAATATATCCATCAGCCGTCAATTTTTTTAGATGACGCTCCACGGTTGAAGAACTAAGACTGGGACACAGTTCCAAAATATCCCTCTTAGTAAACTTACCTAATTTGCTGTCTATAGCATTTTTAACAGTATCTATAGATGTAGAGCTTACAATTTGAATGCGCTCATCAAAGTCGCGATATGCAGCAATAATAGTACCCAACAGATACTTGATAAATGAAGTGGGATCGTCTTGCATCTCATGCCAACCAGCCTGTGACTCCTCAAGAGCTACATAATATGCATCCTTATTTTTTGCAATTTTAGCCTCCAACGAGATATATTTACCAATCTCATAACCGGCACGATACAACAATAAGGTTGTTAAAAGCCGAGACATACGACCATTACCATCAAGGAATGGGTGAACGCATAAAAAGTCATGAATGAACACAGGGATAATCAGTAGTGGATCCACTCGACCCTCACCACTGGCACGATTATATTCATCACAAATCATCCTAATTGCTTCCGGTGTCTCATAAGGAGCCATTGGAGTGAACAAGGTAAAACGATTACCATCTTCGTCCGTGGCACTGATATAGTTCTGTACATTTTTAAAATTACCACCGAAACCCGAGTCCGTATGACTAAGTAAGATTTTGTGCAACTGCAAAATGTAGTTTGGCGTTAACGGAATATATTCAAAGCTTTCGTGTACAATATTCAATGCATCTCGATAACCGGCTATCTCTTTCTCATCACGATTACGAGGCGTTGTTCGTTCACTCATAAGCTGACGCAAACGTGTTTCTGTTGTGCGAATACCCTCGATAGAGTTGGATGCTTCAGTACTTTGCACCTTAGCAATCTCAATCAAACGCTCCAACTCATGTGGTTTTTGCTGTGCGTAAGCACTTTGTTTCCCTTTGTATTCGTGGATAAGAGATAGGTAGTTAATAACCTCATTATCCCATGTTTTATTCTCTAATTCAGTATAATCAAAACGACGCATTCTCGTCACCTCCAGAACTTTCTCGTCAATTATACCGTAAATGACGAGAAAAGGCAATATATGATGTGAAAATTTTAAAATTTATTATCATAATATGCTACTAAAAACATCTACACCGATAATGAAAACGAATATCGTACTGTTATTTTATGTCCTTTGGAGATACGATTATGCCTGTCGAAACTCAAAGTTCGTATGGGTATAATCTTTTTAACCATCTGGCCGCCGATAGAACCTGCCTGACGAGATGTGAGGTCACCGTTATAGCCCTGTTTAAGGTCAACGCCTACTTCCTGAGCAGCTTCCATCTTAACCTGATTAAGAATCTGCTTTGCATTTGCCTTGTTATCTGCGGGCATACCGCTGTTTTTTGATGCCATTTTCATTACACTCCTTCACAAGATAATTTGCGTTTGCAATGTTATTATTTGAACTGTTGCTGAAAATATCAAAAAATTTAAATAGCAAATAATGGTGATTTCAAAATCAAAAATCAGAAATATTTTACGCCCTGCTTGACAAAAAACGATGTTGTGTTCTAAACTGTCAGTGAGGTGTTTTTATGATTACAAGAAAACTTACCAAGGATGATTACACGCAATTTTCTGAGGTTTCTGCAAGTGCATATATTTATAATGTTGAAGAAACCGAATTTGTAGAAAGTGTCGATAATTTTGGTACATTTATAAATAACGGACAAACGCTTATTTCACAGCTTGAATGCGGCTTCAGAGAAAATTATTACGGTAACACTACATTAAAATGTGCAGCCATCGGCGGTGTTGCAAGCAAGCCCGAATACAGACGAATGGGCGGTGTGCGAAAGCTCTTTAACGATGTTTTCAGATACGCTTATGATAACGGTGCCGCTGTGAGCATACTTTATCCGTTTTCAAACGGTTATTACCGACTTTTCGGTTACGAAACTGTTTTGAGATGCATTTCAGCTGAATGTTCATTCAAAACCTTTGAAAAAATTGAAAGATACAACGATGTTACTTTAGCAACAGAAGAAAACAAAGACTCTCTTATTGAAATTTACAAAGCTATGGCACCTAAATACAATATGATGTTTACCCGTCCGAATGGTGAAAGCTTCTGCTTTACACCATATAAAAATTGTTGCTATACATACTTTTTAAACGATGAAGCACACAAGGGTTATGTCACCTTCACCCTTGACAGAAGCTCAAGAAAAGTGACTGTAACCGAGTTGCTGTTTGCTGATAAGTGCGCTTTACTACGACTTATGGGCTTTATAAAAGTTTTTGACGGAAACTATGACTTTGTAGTGTTTAGCAAGCTACCCGTATCATCCCCCGTTTTTGAAGTTATAGCAGACGAAAACAGACTTGTTAAACGCTCATATCTTTATGAAGGTCAGGCAAGAATTATTAATATGCAAAAGGTTCTTGAAGCCGCTGCTTATCCAAAAGAACAAGGTGTTTTTTCAATAAAAATCAATGATGACCAAATTTCTGAAAACAACGGTATCTATACAGTTGATTACAAGGACGGCAAAGCAACCATATTAAAGGATTCTGTAAAAGCTCCCGATTTAGAAATGGATATCAATACCGCGTCAAGAGTTATTTTGGGCAGAGAAGGTCTTACAAGTGACGAGCTTGTATATCTTAACAGCGTAGTTTTAGACGGCTCATTCGGTGATACCGGTTGTGAAGCATTTTTGAAAGCTTTTTTTAAAAAGACCACAATGTTTTACGATATTTTTTAAACAAATTCACATACATCTTCTTGTGTTTTTGCACAAGAAGATGTTTTTTATTTTGTAAAAACTATATAATAAACAGAACTTTTTGATTGGAAGTATTTTTTTCTTGCGAAGTCAAAATCTTAGTGATAGTATATAATGGTATTAAAATGATATATTGAGAATTTATCCCCCCAATATTTATAATTAGGAGAATGAATTATGGTTAAAGTTCTTAAATTCGGCGGTAGCTCACTTGCAGATGCAGATCAATTCAGAAAGGTTGCCGAAATCATAAAAGCAGAGCCCGAGCGCAGATACGTTGTAGCATCCGCTCCCGGTAAAAGGTCAGCAGATGACATTAAAGTTACAGATATGCTTTACGATTGCTACAAGCTTGTAAAGAAAAGCCAGCCCATTGACGACGCTTTTGCACTTATAGAAGAGCGTTACAACGGCATTATCAAAGAGCTTGGTATGAAGCTCTGGCTTCAGCCTGAATTTGACAGAATCAAAAATGCTATTGTACATCACGCAGGCCGCGACTACATTGCAAGCCGCGGTGAATACCTTAACTCAATCGTTCTTGCAAACTACATCGGTTACGATTTCATTGATGCTGAAGACGGCATTTTCTTTAAAGAAAACGGTACTCTTGATACAGAGAAAACAAACGAAGAGCTTTCAGCAATTCTTGAAGAACACGAACACGCCGTAATCCCCGGCTTCTATGGTGTTATGCCCAACGGAACAATAAAAACCTTCTCACGCGGCGGCAGTGATATTACGGGTTCAATCGTTGCAAGAGCTATTAAAGCTGATATCTATGAAAACTGGACAGACGTTTCAGGTATGCTTATGGCTGACCCCAGATGCGTTGAAAACCCCAACGTTATACCCGTTATCACATACAGTGAGCTTCGCGAGCTTTCATATATGGGTGCAACGGTTATGCATGAGGACGCTATTTTCCCCGTTCGCGAAATGGGTATACCTATTAACATCAGAAACACAAATGCACCCTCAGACAACGGCACAATGATTGTTTCTTCCGTTGAAAACAACAAGGTTGACACAGTTATTACAGGTGTTGCAGGCAAAAAAGGCTTCTCTGTTATTGCAATTGAAAAGGATATGATGAACTCCGAAATCGGTTTCGGCAGAAGCGTTCTTGAAGTTCTTGAAAACTACAGCCTTTGCTTTGAGCATCTTCCCTCAGGCATTGATACAATGTCAGTTGTTGTTAACGACAACGATTTCCTTCCCCACAAGGATGCAATTGTTAACGAAATCAAAAGGAGAACAAAGGCTGACAGTGTAACCGTAAAGGGCGATATTGCTCTTGTTGCTGTTGTTGGCAGAGGTATGGCAGGCGCCAAGGGTACTGCAAGCCGTCTTTTCAAGGCCATTGCTGAAAACGACATAAACATCAAAATGATTGACCAGGGCTCCAGTGAGCTTAACATCATCGTTGGCGTGTCAGAGGAAGATTATATCAAAACACTCAATGCCATCTATCACGAGTTTGTAAAGTAATTGAATGTATAGAAAGACCTGTAACACTGCGAATGTGTTGCAGGTCTTTCATTTTATTTAAAAATCCTTTTAACACTTGAAAAATATATAAAATATGGGTATTATATTAATATATTATTTTTTCAGGAAGTGTTTTTATGGATTGTATTTTTTGTAAAATAGCAAACGGAGAAATCCCTTCAAAAAAAGTTTATGAGGATGACACCGTAATCGCTTTTTATGACCTTGAGCCTCAGGCTCCCACACATATACTTGTTATTCCGAAACAGCATATTACCTCTGCTGCTGATATCACATCCGAAAACAGCGCTGTAATTGCACACATTTATGAGGTAATAGCAAAACTCTCAAAAGATTTGAAGCTTGAAAACGGATTCCGTGTTGTAAACAACTGTGGTGAAGATGGCGGACAGACCGTTATGCACATTCATTTCCACCTTATGGCAGGCAGAAAACTCGCTTGGCCTGCAGGCTGATTTTTCACTTTAACTGAAAGGTATTTATAAAAATGAAACGACCGATGCTGATTTCAGGCATTACTATAGCCATCTCATGCATATTTTTGATTTTATTTTCAAAAATTGCTTATGTTGTAGTGCCCGTGCTTGCAGTGTCGGTCTTTATTTTATACTTTATAAAACCCCTCAAGCTTAAAAAATTTGTTTTTCTGCCTTTAATTTGTGTATGCGCATTGCTCGCAGCACTTTCCTTTGTACTGAACAACCATCTTTTGATAAACCCGGTTTTAAAATATGATAACACCGTTCAGACCGTTACGGGTAAAATAATCACTACGCCTCAACACAACAACGGTTTTGTAACCTTCACAATTAAAACTCTTACTATTGACAAGAGCACCGAAAATATTAGAATAGCTGTTTCTTTATCAGAAGAACATGCAGAAGGACTAAAGCTTTACGACGTTATATCCGTAACCGATTCAAGCATTTTTGTTCCCCGAAATAACAGCAACCGGTATGATGTCTCGAATTATTCTGACGGAGTAATACTGCAGGGAACAGGCGGCAACGCTTCACTTTTATGGAAAGCTCAAAGAACCCCGTACTATTACTGCTTGAAATTCAAGGAAGACATAAGCAAACAAATCAACAATTACACCACCGAAAACACTGCAGGAATATTAACCGGTATGATTTTCGGTAATTCAAAATCCATTGACTCGGACACAATTAATGGCTTCAGAAACAGCGGCATTGCGCATCTTCTGGCAGTTTCAGGCTTACATACCTCTCTATGGTGTAGCTTGCTTATTTTAATTCTCAAGCTCTTTAACGTACCCGAAAAGCTGCGAAACAGCTTTTGTATAGTCTTTTTGTGCGCGTTTTGTGTTGTTTCTGCATTTACTCCTTCTGTTATGCGCGCATCATTTATGATGCTGATAATACTTCTTGCGCCATTTTTCAAGCGCAGAGGTGACTCGCTCAATTCTTTAGGGCTTGCCGTAGCCGTGCTCCTGCTCATCAACCCATACACCATAGCATCTGTAAGCTTCCAGTTATCGGTAACAGCAACCTTTGGTGTGATCGCGGCTTCGGAATATGAAAGAAAAATCCATAGTAAAACAAATGCAATTAAACATAAAATCCCTCGCAGAATTACGGATTATATATGCACCTCTTTACTTGTGAGTGTATTTGCAGGAATTTTCACACTGCCCGTTTCAGCATATTATTTCAATGTATTCAGTATTTTATCACCCGTCGCTAACCTTCTTTGCGTAATACCCGCATTTTTCGGTATGGTCAGTGGTTTAATCAGTGTTGCACTTTCGTTTTTTAATAATTCATTTATCGCAGATATTACCATATTATTTTTTGATTTTACGCATCGGATTTTAACCTTTATAAGCAAAATATCTTCATCAATCGGCAGCTTAGAATATTGCACACTACCTGTCCACAAAGAAATTCTCATTAATTCAATTATTATGGTATCTCTGCTTCTTTTTATGGGATATATTATAAAAGCTGTTACAAAAAGCTCAAAACCTATAACAATAACTGCCATATTTTCAGTTATTTGTATTTTTATAAATATCGGTATACCTCTTTTCCCCACCAAATATCAAAACACTCTTACGGTAGTTTCTTCAGGAAACAACACGAATATTGTTCTGCGCAGCGGCACACATTATATGTACATTGCAAATAATGAGGATGAAATACCTTCCGGCATTTACGACCATCTGCCCAAAGCCACATCCGAAGCGCTTGATTACTACATTGTTACATATACCTCTTACAATAATCTTACCGATATTGAAAAAATAAACCGATTAGCATCACCTACAGAAACTTATATTGCACCGTCAATTAAATATCTGTGTGACGGTAGAAAAATTACGCTTCCGAAAAACACGTTAATCGGTTACACGGGAGAATACACCTTAAATGACAAAATAAATGTGGAAATCGTTGACACATACCGTATAAAATATGTTATAATAAAGGGTACTGAGAATACTGTTTATATTCACCTTCACGGAAATGCAGATTTTTCGGATGTTGTTGATACCTCCGAAGGAGATATTTTTATTTATTGCGGTAAAACACCTGCAAACATTCCTAAAAACGCAAAATCCGTTATCATAAACAGCAACACCGGAATTATAGCTGACAAAAGCTATAGCCGGCTTAATCAGAGCGGTATTGATATCAGAGCAACCGCAACCCACGGAGATATTAAAGTAATTATATAGGAGTAATTATGGCGCAATTTATTGAAGATACTTTTAAAAAGCATATAAAAAGCGGTGAGTTTATGCGCCTTTATATCCTTTACGGTAATGAGGGGTATCTGAAGCAGCACTATGCAAACACAATTTGTTCAAAGTCCGTAAGCAAGGAATTTGAAGACTTCAATCTTAAAAAGCTTGACGGAAAGGATACAAATTTAAACGAAATATACGATTGTATCTCATCATTCCCCATGATGAGTGATTACACCTGCACTCTTGTTAAAGACTTTACACTTAACACATTTATAGGTGACAGAGGTAAGGTTGACGAGGATTTTCTTAATGTAATTTCCGATATTCCCGAATCCTCAATCCTTGTTTTTTGGATGGACGTTACTGAGGTTGACGAAAAAAACTCAAAATGGTCAAAGGTATTAAAGCTTTTTGATGAATACGGCGCCTGCGTTAAAATAGACAAACGCTCTCGCTCAGCGCTTGAAAAGCTGCTTATATCCTCAGCAGCAAAAAAAGACTGCACCTTATCACGTGACACAGCCTACTATATGATTAACCTTGTGGGCGAAGATATGAGTACGCTTCAGAATGAACTCAATAAAGTTTGTGCTTTTGTAAAATCAGGAGAAATTACTCGCAAGCACGTTGATGAAACAGTAATAATATCAGTTGAAGCAAAAATATTTCAGCTTTCCCGTATGATTGCAAGGGGCGAAGCGGATAACGCTTTTGAAAACCTTGCAAATCTTTTCAAGCTTCGTGAAGAGCCTGTTGTAATTTTGAGTGTGCTGTCAAAGGCTTTTGTCGATATGTACCGTGTAAAAGCTGCAAAGGAAAAAGGTCTTTCATACAAAGCCTTAGGCGATGATTTCCCGTCTGCTTATAAAGGAAGAGGTTTTGTGCTTGACAACGCAGCAAACGATGCAAACAATTATTCTATTACCCAATTAAAAGAAGCCTTGACCTTACTCTCAGATGCCGACAGAAGGCTTAAATCCACAGGAGAAGACAATAAAATTGTTCTTGAAGAACTTATTTTAAGGTTGTTGAGATTGTAATGATAAAAATAGACAGGGCCATAATTGTTGAAGGCAGATATGACAAAATAAAGCTGTCCTCAATTTTAGATGCGGTTATTATTGAAACCGAGGGTTTTGGTATTTTCAACAATAAAGAAAAGCAGAAGCTTATCAGGAGACTGGCAGACGCAAAAGGGCTTTTAATTCTTACAGACAGTGACTCTGCAGGTTTTAAAATCCGCGCCTTTATAAAGGGGATTGTTCCTGCAGAAAAAATTAAACACGCGTACATACCCGATATTTTCGGAAAAGAAAAGCGCAAAACCGAGCCTTCGAAGGAGGGCAAAATAGGCGTCGAAGGCGTAAAAAAGGAATTAATTATTGATGCTCTCCGAAAAGCTGGTGTTTTTTGTGAAGAAACCGAGAAAAAAGAAAGACGGGAAATAACAAAACTCGATTTGTATGAGGACGGGCTATCAGGCAAAGAAGACAGTGAAGCTTTAAGAAAAAAACTTCTTCACCATCTTGACCTGCCCGAAAAACTTACATCAAATGCCCTTGTGCAGATACTAAACACCTTTCTTACATACGATGAATACAAAAAGGCTGTTGAGGAAATTAAAAATGCTTAAAAAGAATGATGAATTCAATTTAAAAATAACGGGCTATACCTCTGAGGGCGGCGGTGTAGGCAAATTTGACGGACAAGCTGTTTTTGTTGAAAACACAGCAATAGGTGATGAGATCCTTTGCCATATTATAAAAGCGAAAAGCACCTATGCCGTAGGTAAAGCAATGAAGATTATAAAGCCTTCAAAAAGCCGTACAGAACCGGAATGCGAAGCTTTCAAATCCTGTGGCGGTTGCTCATTTGCTCATATAAAATACGAGGATGAGCTTAAAGCAAAAGAACAGAAGGTTAAAGATGCATTTTCAAGGATTGGCGGTCTCACACCACCCTTTGCACCAATTATAGCCTCCCCTGAAACCACCCGCTACCGTAACAAGGCACAATACCCCGTAAGACGCGAAAACGGTGTTCTGAGCATCGGCTTTTACGCTAAAAAAAGCCACCGCGTTATTGACGGCGGTGACTGTCTTTTGCAACCTCTTGAGTTCACGGAAATCATTGAAGTTTTCAGAAAATGGATCAACTATAACAACATCACGGTATACAGCGAAAATACAAATATGGGGCTTTTGCGCCACATTTATTTAAGAAAAGCATTTGCAACGGGTGAAATAATGGTATGCGTTGTAATCAACGGTAAAACGCTCCCCTGTTATGAAGCTCTTCTTGAAGAGTTAAAAAACGTTGACGGTTTCAAAACCTTAGTTCTTAATATTAACCGCAAAAATACGAATGTTGTTTTAGGTGACGAGTGCATTTCCCTTTACGGTGACGGATATATTACCGATATACTTTGCGATGTAAAGGTAAAAATCTCACCCCTTTCATTCTATCAGGTAAACAGAAACGGTGCAGAGTTACTTTACGGCAAAGCTGCCCAATATGCTGATGTTTCAAAGGATGACGACATACTTGACCTTTACTGCGGAACGGGTACAATCGGACTTTCTATGGCAAGCAAGGCAAAATCTCTTATTGGTGTTGAAATAATCCCGGAGGCTATTGAAGATGCAAAAATAAATGCATCTCTTAACAACTTTGACAACACCCGCTTCATTTGCGGTGATGCTTCAAGTGCCGCAGAAACCTTGAAAGCGGAGGGAATAACCCCCTCAACAATTATTCTTGACCCACCAAGAAAGGGTTGTGCTCCCGAGCTTTTAAAAACAGTATCTGAAATCAATCCCGAAAAAATTGTATATGTTTCCTGCGACCCCGCAACACTCGCAAGGGATTGTTCCGGATTACGGGAACTTGGATATACTGTGCAAGAGGTTACACCTGTTGATATGTTCCCACGCACCAGCCACGTCGAAAGTGTAGCACTGTTAAAAAATGATTTGCCGTTGGTTTAATTTGAGTAAAAACTCATGAATTACGGATGAATCCGCATGATTTGCATTGCATGCATTAAAGGCAAATAAAAATATTTTATATTTAAGGAGAAAAGCTATGACACCCGGACTTACACGCCGTGAAAGAGAAATCACGGACATTAATGAAACTCTTAAAATATTAGACAAATCAAAAATTGTACATATTGGTCTTGTTGATGGCGACGAGCCTTACGTTGTACCTATGAATTACGGTTATACATATGAAAACGACGCTCTTACATTGTATCTTCACGGTGCAACAGAGGGCAAAAAGCTTGACCTTATGAGAGCTAATCCCAAGGTTTTCTTTTCTATTGAATGTGATGTTGAGCCCTTTAGCGGTCAGGTTGCGTGTCAATACGGTACATCCTATTCATCCGTTATGGGCAAGGGCTTTGCGGAAATTCTTGAAGCTCCTGAAGACAAAATGGAAGGTCTTACACTTTTTATGAAAACGCAGACGGGTATTGATTTCGAATTCAACGAAAGGCTTGTAAGTGCAGTAAGTGTAATCAAAATAAACGTTACAAGCTTTACTGCAAAGCACAGACCAAAACCCATCAATGCCTAAATCAATACATAAAAACGGCTCGAATCCCAATGGATCCGAGCCGTTTTTTCATTTTATTTTGCGATAGCTTTTGCAGTAACAATTGCCTCCTCTGAAGCAACGTAAGAGATATTTACCGTATCACCCACATTGAGGATAACCACGTTGTCATCTTCTGCAGTAGAAATTGAATAATAAACAGGCTTATTGTCAACTGCAATGTAATAAATGCTGTTGCCGTTAACAACCGCCGTACGTATATCAGTGATAACACCCGTTACTTTAAGAAGTGAAGGTGTTTGAGTGTTCGTGTTGCTCTGTGCATTACCTTCACCTGTATTGCCGCCTAATGCATCAGGTAATACCGCATCATACTTAATTTTAAGCTCGCGCTTTGTACTTGATTTAATCTTAGCAACATAGGCTTTAAGACAAGCTTCAAGATCCGGGTTTGCGTCATCTTCACTACGAACAGCATCCTGAACACGCTCAACGCTAACCATTGCATAGCTCTTAACAACATTGTTATCTTTAAGAGCCATAAAGTATGTTGCTTCGCCGTCAATATTAAGAAGAAGCGGGAATGTTGCATCCCAGCCCTTATCAGAAACAATACCCTGAGCAGATGTCTGTGCACCGCTTTCGGTGGTACCTGAAATTTCCTGGAAAACAGCTTCCTTAGTACGCTGGTTAATAATAGCAAAACCGATTATTGAGTCGTCATTTGTAACGGATGTAACGCCTGTATAAAGCCAAACGTCATCACCGCTTGCAATATAGCTTGAACCAACAGTTGTTGTTTTAACACCTGTCTGACCGATGTAACCGTTAATGAAACCGCCGTTATATCTGCCGTAGTAGTTGTACTGCTGGATAAGAAGATCATCAGAATAAATCTGGTCAATCCATTGAATTTCTTTATTGTTCCTGATTTCGTCAAGAGTGTATTCAACAATGTTATTTTTGTCGCAAGCATCAACAAGAACAACACCGATAACGTCGGTACCGCCTACAAGACCGATTGTTTTGTCAACACGCTCACATACCCAGTAAGGATGACCTGTTTCGTCGATTTCCAATGAAGGTGTGCCGAACATATATGTGGGGAATTTAAATCTGAGAACACGGTCAAGACGTTCGTTAAGATATTCGCTTGTGGAAACCTGAATATTAGGAAGGTTATTGTCAGCAAGAACGAATGCTTCTGCCTCCTGAGTATACATATTAACTCTCAGATATGCAGGGAAACCTTCCTTTGTATTCTGAATCCATTTGAACACATCACCGTATTTCAAGGGGAATATTCTGTAGGGATTGCCTTTATAGTTAATCTGTGTTGAATATGCTTCGTCAATAACGAACTGTGAAACCCAGTTTGAAAGGTCACCAAGTGTTTTGTTTGCAAGGTTAGCCGCAACATCCTTGTCAATCATAGGAACACTGCTGAAATCCTCAAGGCTTGTGATTGTTGTGATACTTTTATCGTTAGCACCGAATTCTTCTTCGGTAACCTCAATAATCTCACTGTAGTCCCTTGCTCTGAAAAGGGGTGCAGAAACAAGGTAACCGATACCTAAAACAAGTGCAAAAACAAGACCTATAACAATGGGGATTGTTGCTTGTTTCTTCACATAGGGTATATACTCAGGCTTCATAAATGCCTTTGACGTGATAAAAGTCATACCTACATAAATGGCAATAATAACTGCTATGAAATAATAGAAATCCATAGACTTAAAGTTAATTGCAGGAAGCATAAAATAATATGCTATTGCACCGCCGATAATAGTTGTAAGTATACAGATAATGATTTTAAGAACCTTTTTCTCAGGGGGAATAACAACCTCTTTAGGTTTGCCCTTTCCCGAAAAATCAACTTTAATGGGATCCATTGTGTCAACTCCTTAAATTATATAGTAAACATTATACTCTATCCCCTTGCTAAATACAAGAGTTAATTTGTTAATAGTTATTCATTGGTCTCAACTTTCCAACTACAAATATCATCATAAATATTATAGCCTGCATTCACACCCGTAATATTGGGGTTTACGGACACAACCGCCTTTCTGTAAAACAACGGAATAAAGGGAACCTCGGTTGAAAAGCTTTCAACAAAAACAGTTGTCGAATCAGTACCGCTTTTATATGCTGAATATTCTGCAAAAAACTTATCGTCAATACCGTAACTGAGCACGCCGTTTTTAGTAAAAAACTCTGACAAATCACAATTAGCTGTCAGTTGCGTTTCACCAATGTATAAACCAAAGTGGCCTGTATCCAAAGCATCTGTAAATTCCTTAGGAGTTTTCTTCTGAGTTATGGTTACACCGAAGCCTATTTCCTCCAAAGAGCTTTTTAATGCTTGTGCTACAGTCAGCTTATATTGATTCTGTGTACAAACAAGAATATTCACTCTTAATGCATTTTTGCCGTTAGTTCTGATGCCTTCACCATTCACCTGAGTATATCCGTTACGCTCAAGAATTGCTATTGCTCTTTCCATTTCGCCGCCTACTCCGGGAAGATTTTCTGTATTCAACCGGTAAAAGCTATTTTTAAATGGAGTTACAACCGGTTCACCCTGCCCCAAAAAAGACGATGCAACAATGCCTGAACGATTCACGCCGATATTTATAGCCTGGCGTACCCACGGGAGCGATGTAACAGACCCTGCCCACGTGGAGTTAACACCCACATAAACAAGATTGTTCATTTTTTCCGAAACGGTAACAGATGAAAGATTGTTATACTTACCGTCACTTAAATCATCCTTATAGATGCTTATTTCATTGGCCTTAAACGGATAAACGGGGCTTGAAACACCTGCCATATCATAAAGAGCAATCTGCTTATTCCAGCTTTTCTTATAATCTCTGTGATTAGTATTAACCTGAAAATACGGGGTCTCATCAAGAAAACCCATGCTATATTTACCAGTACCCACATATTTTTTACCGGAAAGACGAATTATGGGAAAATCCAGAATATTCAGAGCCAGTGCGTCCGGATTATAAAGAGTAAATACAACCGTAAAATTATCCGGTGTGGCAATAGAGGCAATATTCTTTAACGATTTGCTGTAATATATATTATTCTTTGCTTTATCGAAGGATGCTTTAACATAGGCTGCTGTTAACTGAACACCATCGCTGAATTTAACGTTGGATAAAAGCTTAACCGTAACCTTTTTACCTTCATTTTTACCGCTGACTGCAAGCTGAGGCCTGCCCTTGCCGTTATCCGTAGGAACAAAAAGGCTCTCATAAATCAGCGGTATCAAGTCTCTGTTAAGACTGCTTTTTGCAGAATAAGGGAAAAATGAATCTGTGCTGATATAAGGTAAAGATATATCTGCATCGATAACCTGCGTCGGTAAAACATAATCTTCAGATTCGGAAACAGCAGGCTCTTCGGTTTTATCGCAAGAAAACAAAAGGAAGCACATTGAAATTATCAATAAAACAGAAACTATTTTCTTAATCATTTCACATTCACCCTTTCAATACTAATTGCTTTGCCTGTTTTTTCATCCACCTCAATAATACAACCGCTCATACAATACTCACCCGTTGCATTTTCAAATTTAACAGGTAAATTGTATTTTAATTTTTTTATTGTAAGGCTTGGCTCAATTCCTAGAACAGATTGAACGGGACCTACCATACCCAAATCGGTTATATATGCCGTTCCATTTGGCAAAAGCTGTTCATCTGCCGTCTGAACGTGAGTGTGCGTGCCCAGAACCGCAGTAACCTTGCCGTCAAGGTAAAAGCCCATAGCACGTTTTTCTGCCGTCGCTTCAGCGTGGAAATCAACAATTACCGTTTTGCAACCGTCAACCTCACTCAAAGCCTTATCCACAGCAGAAAAGGGATTGCCCAAGGGCTCTGAAAAAACGGTACCGAGCATATTTATTACCGCCACACAGTACCTGCCCTTATCAATTATTCCCACACCCCTTCCGGGTACTCCTTCGGGATAATTATAAGGTCTTATAACATCAACATTCCCGTCAAGATATTCCATAATTTCAGGACGCCTGAACGTATGATTACCAAGAGTTATAAAATCTGCTCCGCTGTCAAAAAGCATTTTGCAGGCTTTGGGTGTTACACCGTTACCCTTTGCAGAATTTTCTCCGTTAACAACACAGATATCAATATTTTCTTTTCTCTTGAAAGCAGGTAATTTTTCGAGAACAAAATCACATCCGCCTTCACCAACAACGTCACCTAAAAACAGTAAACGCATAAATACCATCATTTCTATTTATTGGATTTTTTCAAAAAATATTAAAAAGCGAAACCCATCGCAACGGGTGGGTTTCGCTATGTATCGGAACAACTGAAATATCGCCCGTTTTATTTTGCAAAATCTATTGCTCGGCTTTCTCTGATTACGTTAACCTTAATCTGACCGGGATATTCGAGCTCGCCTTCAATTTTCTGAACAATTTCTCTTGCGAGTAATACCATCTGATCATCGGAAACTGCATCAGGCTTAACCATAATACGAACCTCACGGCCTGCCTGGATTGCAAAGGCATTATCGACGCCTGCAAATGAGGTTGTAATTTCTTCAAGCTTCTGCAAACGCTGAATGTATGATTCAATATTTTCGCGTCTTGCACCGGGTCTTGCAGCGGAAATTGCATCTGCCGCCTGAACAAGACATGCAATGATTGTTTTTGCTTCAACGTCACCGTGGTGAGCCTGAATTGCGTGAATAACCTGTTCGTTTTCTTTATTCTTTCTTGCGACCTCAACACCAAGCTCGATATGTGTACCCTCTTTTTCGTGGTCAAGAGCCTTACCGATATCGTGAAGAAGACCTGCGCGTTTTGCGAGCTTAACGTCTGCACCAACCTCAGCAGCCATAAGACCTGCAAGATAAGAAACCTCAAGTGAATGGTTAAGAACGTTCTGACCGTAACTTGTACGGTATTTGAGTTTACCGAGAAGCTTGACGATTTCACCGTGAAGACCGTTCACTCCGGCATCAATAATTGCTTTTTCACCTGTCTGCCTGATAGTGTTTTCAACCTCACGCTTTGATTTTTCATACATTTCCTCAATACGTGCAGGATGAATTCTGCCGTCAGACACAAGCTTTTCAAGAGTAAGTCTTGCAATTTCACGACGTACGGGCTCAAAGCAAGAAACTGTAATTGCTTCGGGAGTATCGTCAATAATAAGGTCAACACCCGTAATTGTTTCAATAGTGCGGATATTTCTACCCTCACGACCGATGATGCGACCCTTCATTTCATCATTAGGAATCGTAACAACCGAAACGGTTGCCTCTGCCGCGTGGTCGGCAGCACAGCGCTGAATTGCACCGGAAATAACTTCACCCGCTAATTTATCCATATCATCTTTAAGCTGTTGCTCATAGTCAAATATTTTAGCGGCTTTTTCATGAACAAGCTGTTCTTCGAGACTTTTAAGAAGCACGTCTTTAGCCTGCTCTTTTGAATAACCTGAAATTCTTTCAAGAATTTCAAGCTGACTGCGTTTAAGAGATTCAACCTCTTGCTCTTTTTCTTCAATATCCTTGAGTTTTTTCGCCACAAGCTCTTCTTTCTTTTCATGAGCTTCAACTTTTTTATCAAGGCTTTCTTCTTTTTGTATAATACGTCTTTCCTGACGCTGTACCTCTGCACGTCTTTCACGAAGATCGTGTTCGGTTTCGGATCTGAGTTTATGGATTTCATCCTTTGCTTCAAGGATGGTTTCTTTTTTCTTTTGCTCTGCTTCGGTCATTGCGTTGCTTACGATACGTGCAGCTTCCTCGGTTGCGGAACCGATAGCAGCTTCTGCGACTTTTTTTCGGTGAGCACCACCTGCAACAAAGCCCACAACACCGCCGACCACAAGAGTTACAACAGCAACAATAATTGCTACGGGATCCATTCCTCACATACCTCCTTTTCTCAAATAATTGTTGAATTTCAAAATAAAAAAAGACGGAAAACAACACTTTCCGTCAAAAAAAGTCAGAAAAACCACTAAATAAAATGGAAATTCTGCATATATAATAAAAGTTTTGTTGCAGACGTTCACACGTGTGCAGGGCATATCTATATAAACTAACGCTATATTATAAAATATTTAATTGAAAATTTGTATTAAAAAATATATAAATAACAAAAATATATAAATAACAAAACCATTATCATACAATACGGATAGTGCACTATTACCACAAATAATACATCATCTCGTATATTATAATAAAAACTATAACAATAGTCAAGAAAAAAAGACACTCAAATTCATTTTTTTGTTAATAATATTCAATTTTTTATATTTCCGGAAAAACAGATGCACATTCTTTTAAAATTTCTTCAACCTTTTTTGTTGCTTCAGTATTTTCGGGTAAATCACGTAAATCTGTCCTTTTCCACAAAGAAAGCACCTGAGGGAAAGTAAGTATAGTTTCAATTACAGCATCATTTCCGTATCTGTTTTTTAACATTTCAATTATCTCACAAGGGTCACTACCTTCAGTTGAAAAAAGTCCACCTTTTTCAACCGCAAAAGCGCAAAGATTTTTTATTTCTTCTCCTTCACCGCAAGCAAGAAGTGCATCAATTCGCTTTTCAACCTCTTTCACATCAAGAAGAAAGGCAAAGGAAAGCATACAACCTATCTGCTTCTGAGAAAAGCCTCTTTTATTAAAAGCACCTATATAACCCGCAACAATAAGACCTACCTCATCATTCTGCTCTGTTATATCAGTTTTACTGTCAAGAATCCATTGGGGGACATTTTTATTTTCCACTATAATTACCTCTCGCTTCTGCTTATTATTAAATCAACACATTTTTCCGGGGTAAGCTCTGCACATTCTATAATTATATCTGCATATTTCTCATAAAGAGGAGCTCTTTCGTTATAAAGGTCATTTAACGTTGTGCCCTCTTTCATTGCGATACCGCGGGTATGAATATTATTTATACGCTCATAAAGCTCATCGGGACCCACCTCAAGATAAACAACCGTACCGTTATTTTTGAGGTTTCTCATAGCATTTTCACCATAAACAACACTGCCGCCCGTAGCAATAACAGTATTCTGAAGCTTCACCTCAGAAACAAGCTCATTTTCAATTTTTATAAAAGCATCTATGCCCTCTTTATTTATGATTTCACAAAGACTTTTTGAATACTTTTTCTGTATGAGTAAATCCGTATCACAAAAATCCATTAGCATAGATTTTGCCAGAAGAACACCAACCGTGCTTTTGCCTGCACCCGGCATGCCTATAAGAACAATATTTTTCATAAAAACCTCACAACCGTAAAAATAAGCGATATACTACCGAAATGATAGCATATCGCACTTGTTTTTTCAACAGATTTATTCTGCTACGGTAACTGTAATATCAGGATTTTCTGCCGCTGCCTCAGATTCGCATTTGTTGCAGAGAATCATCCAATCCTCTGTCATATTAGAATCAGCTTCAACCTCAACCTCTGCACCGCATTTATCGCAATGAAGGATTTTTGTTGCACCGCAACCTACAAAAGCAACAAGCATAAGTATAACAAGAAGAATTGAAATAATTTTTTTCATAAAAACACACCTCCTGATAGTGTTTTTTATTATGCAATATATGTCACAATTTGTCAAGACTCCCTGTAAGTAGGCGCATTTTTAGGCGCTGAGCCTTTTATTACCTTATGGTAATACGAATAGGTCATAGGAACATCCTTATTAAGATGCCCCGCATCTGTAACCTCACCGAGAAAAACTGTGTGAGTCTCGGTTTCCATAGTATTAATCACCTTGCAGGTTATGAATGAAATTGCCTGAGGCAAAACAGGCACATAACCCTTAACAAGGTGCTCTATGCCTTCAAATTTATTAACCTCTCTGCCGCTTCTGAAGCCAAAAGAGCCGATAATCATAGGATCAACGTTTTCGCCAAGAATGTTAATGGCAAAAACACCTGTATCTTTAATGCATTTATTGGTAAAATTATCGTGATTGATTGATACCGCAATTGTTGCAGGCTTTGATGTTATCTGCATAGCAGAATTTGCAGTACAGCCCGTAGGATTGCCCTCGTTCCAAGCAGTTACAACATAAACACCATAAGACAAATTAAATAATGCTGTGTTATCCATAATAAACCTCCAAAACGCCATTATTATCAAATTAATTATATCACATATCGGTAAATTTTGCAAATTTCTGAAAAAAGACAAAACCGACGGGAGCATGTAAACTGCCCGTCGGTTATTTTTAAATTTTGTAAAATGCCTCTTTACCAAGACCGCAAGTGGGGCAAACCCAATCTTCGGGAACATCTTCCCATTTTGTGTTGGGGGCAATACCGTTTTCGGGGTCACCTTTTGCTGTGTCGTAAACATAACCGCAAGGGCACTCGTATCTCATGCTAACATCTCCTATATATTTTTATATATAGTATTTCATAAAACATCCCAATTATTTATAGCATAAAAATAAAAATAAAAATGAGTAGCGCACACTGCTTTTATCTTTTTTCCTCATATCCGTTTTACCTCACAATAAAAAAGCATCCCCCGAAGGATGTGCCGAAAAAGTGTTTCCCTCTGTTTCGCTACCACACTACACCGATAATTATCCACAAGGGAAGAAGAGAGAACACCTTTTACCGAGGTAATATCCTCCCCAAGTGAATAAAACAATTATCCGATATTATAATGTAGTGTGGTATGTTGTTATTTTGTCACATCAAAATCCAAATGCAAAGCCAACAATAAAAAAGTTCAAAAGCAAAGGACACCCACCGAGCCGGTGAATGTCCTGAAAACTCTTTATTTATCGGGTTTCAATTAACCGAAATATCTCTTGAGGAGACCCTCAAATGCTTTGCCGTGTCTTGCTTCGTCGCGAGCCATTTCGTGAACTGTGTCGTGGATAGCATCAAGATTCTGTTCTTTAGCCATCTTAGCAAGCTCGAACTTACCGAGTGTTGCACCGTTTTCTGCTTCTACTCTCATTTCAAGGTTTTTCTTTGTTGAATCAGTTACAAGCTCACCGAGAAGTTCAGCAAATTTTGCTGCGTGCTCTGCCTCTTCATAAGCTGCTTTTTCCCAGTAAAGACCGATTTCGGGATAGCCTTCTCTGTGAGCAACTCTTGCCATTGCAAGGTACATACCAACCTCTGTGCATTCGCCCTGGAAGTTTGCACGAAGTCCTTCAATAATTTCTTCACTTACGCCTTTAGCAACACCGAGAACGTGCTCAGCAGCCCAAGTCATTTCTTCATCTTTAACTTCAACGAATTTTTCAGCGGGAGCCTTGCAAAGAGGGCAAGCCTCAGGGGGATTTTCGCCTTCAACAATCTGACCGCAAACTAAGCATTTCCATTTTTTCATAACATAAAACTCCTTTTATTAAATAATTTAATTTCAATTTATATTATCACGGCAGTCCTTACAAACACCGTAATAAACAGTTTTTTGAGATTGAACCTTATGGCCCATATCTGTTAATACGGAAGGTATTTTCGTCTCACAAAAAATGTCAGTAATATTATGACAATTTTTACACAAAAAATGAATGTGGTCTGATAAATTACCTTCATAATGAACCTTTGTATCACTGCTTTCAACAACGGTTATGAAGCCTTCGTCCTTGAGCTGACCTAAATTTCTGTAAACTGTACCGAGGCTGATATTTGGTATTTGCTCACGCACTCTTTCAAAAATTATATCCGCTGTAGGATGGTCACAAGAGGCTCGTAAAACTTCAAGAACCGCGTCACGCTGTCTTGAACTTCGCATTTCATCACCTCGTTGTTTTTGCTAAGTAGTAATGATTACTATTACTGTATTTACTATAACAGATAGATACAGATTTGTCAACACTTTTTTTCAGGAATTTTCAAAAATATTTTTCAGTTCATTATATTCAGTTATTTCATCGGAAAGTCCCCTGTAAAATTCGGCAGTTTCTTCGTTAAGAAGCAAGTATTTGCCTACCCTTTTTACTTTTTTGAAAAATGCCCTTGAAACGTCAAAATCACCCGAAAGAAGCGGACAAGCTGCACGGATATCAAAATCAACTTCAATATATTCCGCATCATGTTGATTTTTGATAACGGGAAAAAGCGGATAGATTCTGCAAGCGAGAGGTCTCTTGTTTCTGTCACACACACCGTTGCATACTGCAAAGCTGTCTCCGTTTTCATTTTTATATATTGTCATATCAGGGTCAATGAGCTTTTCTTCACCGGGAAACAATAGCATACCTGTTTTATTATCCCCTTCGCAGCATTTTCCGTTACAAATTTTTCCGCAATCAAATGAAAGCGGAGTAACGTTACGCAAAATGGAGTAACATGTTTTAATTACATTTTCATTTTTCATAAAACACCTCTGATATATATGAAATAAATTATACTTTTAAAAAAACGGGGCATACTATTCAAAGGATGGGTGCAAAGCTTGTCCTTAAAGGAGGTAAAAATAATGAAAGATCAGAAAAACAACAGCATCGGTTGCACAGTTGACTCTTGCAAATACCATTGCAACGACGCTAACTATTGCTCATTAAAGACAATTGAAGTAGGCGCTTGCAACTGCGACCCTAAGTCAGTCGACTCAACCTGCTGTCAATCCTTTGAAGCAAAAACCTATTAATGCAAAAATCCGCCCGATAGCTTAACTTATCAGGCGGGTTTTTCATTTTTTACAGTCGGTAACAATATTTTCGGTGTTTTTAGCGTTTACCCACTTGTAATTTGCAGGCCTGCCCTTATAAACATTATCTCGCATAAGAATATTTGACGAGCTGCTTATATTAAGCGCGTGAGTGTGATTAATAATAAACAGATTATTTTCAACAACAATATTCTGATGAACGGGTCCGCCGTACCTTCTGTTATCGGGTTTAATAAGAATAGCGTTTTCGTCACAATTCATAAAGGCGTTAAGGCGGATAACCGCATCTCTGATGCTTCCGCTTTCATATTTCTGCGAAGCGTCGTTTGCGATAATTATACCGCTGTGACCCGTGTTAAGGAATTTATTGTTTTCAATTCTCACCTTGCCCCTTGTTGTGGCAAGCACACCGCTTCTTGCAATTCTGTTAAGGCTATTGCCGGAAAATTCAAAATCCGGACTTGCTGAAAGATTCTCCGTAATATCACCCACACCAACGGGAGGATCATAAGTTGCAAGAACAAGGTCATAATAACAGCCGTCACGCATTGTTGCATGCAAAACCTTTGTGCGGTCAATTTCAAGCAGCGTTTTAGGGTCAATAAAAGCCAGTGTATCCCCTTCTCTTATACATTCAAAGCCATAGCTTCGGGGATTTGGAAATTTAACTGTAATTTTATCTTTGTTTGCCTTAACAATTTTAAAGTTAATACCGTGAACGTTGCACCCGTTGCCGCCTGACGAATCAAAGTTTGAATCAAAAATCTTTAATCTGCCACGGCACATACTGAAATGAACAAAGTCATAAGGGGAAGTAAAATCCACCTCTGCATTGCAGTGGGGAGAAAAATTCACTTTATTAAGAGTAATGTTTTCACTGTTCTGAGCAATAAAGCCAATCGAGTTGTTATAGCATTGTCTGACGTTTTCTAAAACGATATCCTTTGAAGAATCAACAAGAATACCCACCTCTTTTGCATGGCGAGGAAAGATATAAAACACCTGACCCGGTTCAAAATCCTTAGGCTTAATAAACCTTGCGTTAAAAATGCGGTCGGAAATCTGCTTAATAGAGGTAGCCCCGGCAAGAGGATGGTTTTCATTCTGCTTAAGGTGGCTTAAATTAGATGGTCTTGCCGTAACCATCCATCCACCGCTGTTTTTATAATCGGTAAATCCTAATTTATAATCAGTGCCATACCAGAAATATTCACCGTTTTCTTCTGTATATCTGCTTTGCTCGTCAATTTTAAACGTTACATAGAAGGATGAGCATTTTAAAACAGTAAGCTTATGAACATTCGGAATAACCGTCTGTATATTAAGGTTCTTTATTTTAATTTTCTCGCAATTTTTAATAAGGATATGTGACATAACACCGTCCATTATAAAATTAGAGTCGCAACAGTCAATTTCCATATCCTTAACGTTCTCTATAACAATTGCGGTTTTGTGGATATTTTTTTCTTGGCCTGCTTCGTATTCATCTGCAGAAGCCGTATTCGAAATGTTCATTTTTCTGACATCAGCATTTTTACTGCAAAAAACATAATTCCCTTTAACAAGAGTAAGGGTTTTGTGTACTGCTGATTGAGACGTTGTATTAAAAAGGTTTTTAAAACCGTTAGTAGCTTCTATATCGGGCTTTAAGCTGAAGGATTCAGGATAAATTACCACAATTTCACCACCTAATAAATAAAACTTATATACTATATTTATACCTCCTTGGCGAAAGGAGGGGAACCGCGACGGAGCCAAAGCGGAGTCGTGGCAGAGGATTCTAGCACCGCAAGGTGCGTATAATAAAATCCTTTACCTTATAATAATACACTACCAACACACAAAAAGCAATGAATATTTAGTTGCGAAAGAACAAGAAAAGACCACCGAGCAATGCGGTGGTCTTTTCTTGTACAAAGAAAGCTTCTTAACTTCCTGCGTATCGTATTGGCATCTTTATAATAACCCACACTTGTTGTGTTCGTGTTGCAACTTTGTGAACAAATTGTGAACATTTCGCGTTTAAAAAAATAATTTTTACATTAAAATACCACAATTATGCAACATCAACAATAAAAGCTGTTAGAATTTATGCAAAACAGCACCACAAAAAAGCACAAAAGATTTAATCTTTTCTTGAAAGATTTTTATTATTGTGGTAATCTATACATATAATCTGCGAGAGGATTTTTCGCAGGAATGGAGGTATATTATGTCAAATATTCTTGATGCTTTCAAAGAAAAGCAAACTGAAGAAAGAGTTTACACCGGTAAAAAAATAAAAGTCGGCATTATCGGTTGCGGTTGGATTGCAGAAGCACATCTCAAGAGCTACCTTAAATGTGATGATGTTGAGGTTGTAGCTTTTGCTGATATTGTTCCCGGCAAGGCAGAGGCATTTGCAAAGGCAAACGGCATAGATGTTGAAAAAGCAAATTTCTATTTAAGCGATAAAGAGCTTATTGATAACGAAAAAGACCTTGATGCAGTTTCAATCTGTACATATAACCGTCAGCATGCACCCTGTGCTATTTATGCACTTGACCACGGTGTTCACGTTCTTCTTGAAAAGCCAATGTGCGTTACTCTTGAAGAAGCGGTTGAAATCTGCAAGGCTGAAAAAAGAAGCGGCAAAATTCTTTCAATCGGCTTCCAGCCCCGCTTTGACGAAAACATGAAAATGGTTAAAAAGATTTGCGAAAGCGGCGTTCTTGGCAGAATTTATTATATTCAGACCGGTGGCGGCAGAAGAATGGGCATCCCCACCCCCTTCGGCACATCCTTCATTCAGGAAGATACTGCAGGTCTTGGTGCATTGGGTGACATCGGTTGCTATTCACTTGATATGGTGCTTAACGCAATCGGATATCCTAAGCCCCTTACAGTTACAGGCTTTAAAGCAGGTCTTTTCGGCAAAAAGCCCGAATATCTCCAGAAGCCCGAATATACAGAGGTTTTCGGTGTTGATGACTTTGCAGCTGCTTACGTTCGTCTTGAAGGCGACATTGTTCTTGACTTCCGTATTGCTTGGGCAATGCATTGCGACACTCCCGGTGACACAATCATTATGGGTACAGAAGGCGGCTTGAGAATCCCCTCAACAGAATGCTGGAACGGTTCAATTGGCGGTCCTATGACAATTTACCACAATATTGCAGGTGAATGTGTTGAAACAGTTATCCCCGAAATGAACAATGACGGAGATAATTTTGACAAAAAAATCCGTTCATTCATTGATGCAATTGAGTTCAATCTTCCCTCACCCGTTCCCTCAAACCAGATTATTTACAACCAAGCTATTATTGACGGTATTGCCCGTTCTTCCGACGCAGGCAAAGAGGTTGTAATCGAAATCCCTGAAATTTAACAATTTTGCAACATCATTAATTCAATGTGATGCGAAGTCTATCCTCCTTGCGAGGATTTCGTCTAAACAACTAATTTAAAGGGTGCAAAGCCTATCCTCCTTGCCGCTCGCGGGAGGGAGGGGGACCATTCTCCGATAAAATTGTTGTTTTCCGTGCATTTGCCACGGGTGACCTATTTATAAATAAAGCAAAGTTCGGGCGGAATGGTGGAAGGTGTAAAAAAGCTCATCGGTGTTTTGCCGATGAGCTTTAATTATTTTACAAACAATATTTCAACGTCAATACCAAGTTCACGTGCGCGTTCTTCACATACACCACGAACTGTGTATTCGACATTTCTGATTTTTCTGTTTATATCGCTGTTGTAAAACCGCAAAATTTTATATCCTTCATTTTCAAGGAACCTTGTACGCTTTTGTTCGTATTTTTCATTTTCGGGAAGATAATGCTGTTCACCATCAATTTCTATTATCAACATTAATTTAGGACAATAAAAATCAACAATGTAGTTGCCAATAACATACTGCCTTAAAAATCGTGGTTTCATTCTTTTTAAAAGGATGTGCCACATTTTATTTTCTTCAACAGTCGGTTCTTTGCGCATTTTTTGTGCTCTGTTGCGTAAATCATCTTTTGACATTTTTACACCTTCCACCATTCCGCACGAACTGAAACTCATCAACAAGTTTTTCACCCGTGACAAATACACAAAAAACAACAATTTTATCGAAGAATGGTCCCCCTCCCTCCCGCGAGCGGCAAGGAGGATAGGCTTCGCATAACTGTAACTTAATCTATAATCAGAAACTTTTTCGCGTTTCTGTTAATTACTTTATTTTATTAATAAAACCTTGTTCTGTTTTCTGCAAGCTCAATAATGCTTTCACCGTAAATTGCTTCCTGCATTTTTTTTGCAGCAAGAGGATAGTCGACCTCCCAGTACCACACGTCACCTGAATGGGCGCGTCTTGATTCTTCATCAGGCATTACAAGGTCCTTAACCTCAAAGGTTGCCCAGCCGCCGACAACAGCCTTTGTTGCAAGGGATAAAACCTCTGCCTCATTATAGCTTGTTTCAAGATACGGCATAAACGTAGCAACGTAATCGGGAATTTCCTCGGGCTTTATGGTGGCAGCCTTCTGAAGAAGGGCAATGAGCACCTCGCGCTGATTCTGTGTACGTTGAACGTCACCGTCATTATAAATTTTACGGCTACGGCAGAAAGCGAGAGCCTGGTCACCGTTAAGGTTCACCGATGAACCGGGTTGCAAATCCCAACCGTAGTTTTTATTAAAATGGTTTGCCTCGCGTTCGTTAAGGTTGACGTTAACGCCGCCCAGTTTGTCAATAACAGCTTTAAAAAGAGCAAAGTTTATCATTGCATAACCGTCAATGCGGATTTTAAAGTGGCTCTGGATTGTGCTGATAAGGTTATCAATACCATAAAACGGGAAAGCAGAGTTAATTTTATTAAAGCTGCCCGTGCCGTCCGGTGATACGAGATAGGCGTAGCTGTCACGCATAATTGAAGTAAGAGTTATTGTTCCTAATTTTTTATTTATCGAAACAACGATCATTGAGTCCGTAAGACCTGAAATTGTGTTTTTGTTACGGGTGTCAACACCAATGCAAAGAATATTTATAACATTCTCGCTGTACATAATATTTGTGTCATTAGTAGCCCATGCCTTAATGGCACTTCTCAGGTCAGATGCATCACCCTCAAAGATTTTATCAAATTCGGGGTCGTCACCAAACACCTCGGGAACAGTTTCATCAGCATCAAAGTCATACACCATTGTGTCCTCAACCTCGGGAGGTGCGTTTTTAATTTTGTTCCAATAAGCCAGACCGACAGCACCTATACCAATGCACAAAACGAGGATTATGCAAATTATTGCGATAAAAATTTTACCGCCTTTTTTCTTTTTACTTCTTGACATATACATCACCTTTTTAATTTTATGAATTGATTATATCACTTTGCTGTGTAATTTACAATAATAAAATATGAACATTATTCATCGATAATCTGGAGCCGGTTTTATTCCTTTTTCCAATGATTCGCAAACATTGTTTATTATGCAACGAACATTTTCAAAATCTTTATTAACCTCTGTATTCTCAAATCTTAAAACATAAAATCCGAGTTTTTCAAGGTGTTCTGTTCGCTTACCATCATATTCTCTATTCTCTTCATAAAAATGCTGATAACCGTCTATTTCAACAATCAGTTTAAGTTTAGGACAATAAAAATCAACTATGTAATTACCTATAATCCTTTGACGATGAAATTTAGGCTCGCGACCTCTTAAAATCTGATACCAAACCTTTTTCTCCTCGTCGGTCATATTTTTGCGGTTTTCTTTGGCATATTTATCAAGAGTTGAATTAACGGGGATTTTTATATTTTTCATAAGCTTAAAAAAGTCTCTTTCTCAAAAAAACTCGCCTTACAACAGTTTGTATTTTGTCGCGAAGCCTACCTTCCTGCGTAAGGAGGAAGGGGGACCACCTTATTGTATAGTTAATGTGATAATCCATTTTCAAGCGAGTCCGAAATTATATTTCCACGATACAGTTCAGCGGAGTGGTGGAAAGTCCCTACCAAGTTGTTTCTTACAGCAAATTACGAGGACTCTCCACCGTCCGACAATCTTTATCATAAAGACAATTTCAGGCACGCTTGTAACTGTATTTTTATAATAAACTTGCGAAATGACGGTCCCCCTCTCTCCTTGCGCAGAGAGGTCCCATTCAAACTAACCATTTTTTCTTCCTATACAACTTTATTTATAATGCCGACCACAGGTCCCGAAATTTTGAATTTTGCATTTTTAATTTTGCATTCCCTTGAGTGCCGTCATAACCGCTTCTTCTGACATATCGCAGGAAAGCTCGTAAATCGGGATATCTGTAAGAATGAGATTCAATGTATCAAGCATATTTTTCATAAGCTCCTTATCATAAGGACGAACAGTTTGGTCCATAAAGGGCTTGAGCGCCTTAATTCCGGGGATTCTTTTAATATTATTTTCACCGCGGCTGAGGAATGCAATACCTGCAATGGGAACCCCCTCATTCACACTTTCGTCGGTTTTACCGCTCCATGGTGTGCCGTAAGCGTAAAAAACACCGTCCACAAGTCTTATAGCAGGCTTATCATCATTTATAATACGCGCACCGGGAAGATATTTCAGCCACAAATGAGTGTGTGTGGATTTACCCGTTCCCGAACGTGCAGAGAACAAATAAGCCTTACCTTCATATTCAACGCAGGACGCGTGGAGCATTACACCGTTGAATTTTGCCAATTTCTCATAAAAGTGGGCACCGCTCCAAAGGTATTCAGCCTCTCCGAGAGTTAAATTCGGATGCTCCGCCTGACGGTCAATATAATATTTCTCCGTAACCTCAAAAACAATATCCGCAGCCTCGTCACCGTCATACTTATACGGTTGAAGACGAGACGTTAAAAGCTCATGATGAACATCCAGTTCAACAATTAAATCAGCAGTTTTAATTTTCAAAACGATTCTCCTTTGTTTTTTGCTATCCATACATTGGGATTGTTTTCAATGTAATCCCAGGTTTCGTTGTAATCATTAAAGTTGTTAATAATATGGTCATAGAAAGACCTATGCCAAACTTTAAAATCGGGATGTATTTTCCTGATTTTTCTGCTTACGCTTGCTTTAAATAAACCTATAATATCTGAAACATCAGAAAACTTGATTCTATTAAAATATGCATCTTCAAATATTTTTTCATCATTTGATAACGCATCACAACCAATTGTCAATAAAATATGCACATGGTCAGGCATAATTGCAAAATTATCAATTTTTACAGCAAAATGATGATTAGGTATATCTAAAATACACTCTTCAACGATAAAACCAAAATATGATAATGTATAATCAGTATTCCAAAACAATCTTTTTCTTTTATCAGTTAAAATTGTAATAAAATAGCAACCTTGTTCAGAATAATCATAACCACTCAGTCGGAGTTTTTTTCTTTTTGGTAACGGCATACGATTGGTCCTCTGTTTTTTATTTCAGTTCAGTAAGGTACGCATCTATGCGTACCGCTTGAATTATCTTCATCACTTTTGTTAATTGCGTAGGAAAAATACTTGTCCTTACTTGCGGGACGGATGGATCCGTCCCTTACGGGAGTTTTTTATCTTTGCATCTTATCTCA
>JAGASD010000034.1 GCA_017621885.1 Clostridia bacterium
CAACCTGTCTATATTGAATATTTGTATTGTTTTTCATAATATCATTTAACCTTTCGTATTCTTAACAAATGTGTCGTATGTAAATCTTGCCCCAAGCCTGAAGCCTGATATAAAGCTATCAGCATTACTTGATGTTGAAAATTCAATGTAAGCACTGACATAGTTTTGGAACGGCTCCTTATCCTCTCCGGTAAGTTTTGCTGTGAGCTGTTCTTCTTTCTCTGCAAGATTACTCAGTTTCTTCTTGAGTTTAGGTGTTAATTCGGAATTGACCTCTTGCGGCTCAATGTTACCGTAATAAAAGTCTTCAATAAATGTTAACATTATTTCATCTCCTCATTTATACTATGAAGAGGTCTTTTGGTATGAAAAGAATGTGTATGATGGTGCCGTGAAAAATCTGTTTTAGGTAATCCGTTATAATAATTCATACCAAACAAAAAGACTTGCTACGGCAAGTCTTTTTTGTTTGGTGGAATGAAGCGTTCCCTTACGGGAACATTAAGCAGCCTTCGGCTATGAAGATGCTTACGCAATGAAGTGTGCTGTAGCACGATAAGGAACGCTTCGCTTCATACGAGCAAACGCGAGTGATTCATAGGGCAAAAGCCCTGCCTCATATTTGCGAAGCAAATGCTTCATTTACAAGACGTAAGGTTTATGGTATACTAAACATGAAAGCAGGTGCTATTATGCGTGATGATAAATTATCTGTTCAATCAATGGACTTTGCCGTTTTAATAATAAATTTAGTCAAAGAACTCAAGCTCAAAAAAGAAAACATTATTTCTAATCAAATCGGCAGAAGCGGTACTTCCATTGGTGCAAATATTCGCGAAGCACAATATGCTCATGGAAAAGCAGACTTTATTTCAAAGCTTCAAATTGCTCTTAAAGAAGCCAATGAAACAGGTTATTGGCTTGAACTTTTATATAAAACAAACTATATTGATAGAATTGCCTATAATAATCTTAATTCTACTTGTACAAGTATTAGGGTAATGCTGATATCTTCAATCAACACCGCAAAGGAGCACAGCAAATGAGTATTGCTAAACTGATATACGAAGATAATTATTTAATAATTAAAAACTTTACGTTTCACCAAAATGACATTTATTATAACACTTCATTTGATTTGAAAATACGTTCAGGCTCTTTTAGTGGTGTTGCTCCTTGCGAATACGATATAGAAGAATTTCGAAGGTTTGTTCGGGAACTTTTAGAAATGTACAATTTTAATAAGCAAATTGTAATGTTGAATGATATATGTTATGGCAGTAATGTGAAATTTGAAGCAGATAAAACCGGTCATATAAATGTTTCCGGAGAAATTTTCGGCAAAGCAATGGAACATAGTTTAAAATTTTCTTTTATGGTTGATCAATCTGTTTTAAACCAATTCATCTCAGAATTGCAAGATATAATTGATATGTAAATTGTCGTAAAAGTCAAGAAAAGCAGATATCCAAAAGGGTGTCTGTTTTTCTTTTGTTTGAATAGTGAATATGATGGATTCGAACCACCGAAGTAAAAACAATGGGCAGATTTAGTGCTTTTTTATCGCTAAGTCTGCCGCCCTTTTTATTATTGCAATATAACTCTTCAAGATATTGTGGTATAATCAGTTCGATAAATAAGAATTTGTGAAGCTACCAGTTGTCAGTCTCCAGCTACCAGCATTGGAACAACAGCTTTATTCTTCTTAATTTGTTTAAACAAAACTAAAAGTATTTAGAACGACTCAATTTCTGTTTCGAAAACCGGCATCTGGCGACTGGTGACCGGCGACTATTTAATTTTATTTATACAAATTCCAATTTATCGAACTGATATTATTTTTGAAAGAGGTGCTGCTATGCGAAAATTCATATTAGGAACGGATTGGTGGGACGATTGTGACGATGCTGTGGCAATTCGTTTGTTAACGCGTGCACACAAGGCAAAGGAAATTAACCTGCTTGGCATAATTATAAATGCGTGTATGGAGCACAGCGTTACCTCGCTTGAAGGTTTTCTTAACTCGGATGAGGTTTATGACATTCCTATCGCAATAGACCTTGATGCAACTGATTTTGGCGGGGATCCGCCTTATCAGAAACGTCTTTCGTTGTTTGCGAAAAAGTATTACAGCAATGCCGATGCAGAAGATGCCGTAAAGCTTTAAGTTCTTGCAAACACGGATTCCCGAATTGAGTTGATTGAAATAGGATATCCGCAGGCTTTAACTGCACTATTGCAAAGCAAACCGGACGATATAAGCGAACTTGACGGTGTTGAGCTTTTAAAAAACAAAGTCTCAAAAATATGGATGATGGCAGGGAAATGGGATAAAAAACCAAATATAGAAAACAACTTTGCCCGAAATGAACGCTCAAGAGTGGCTGCAAACATATTTTGTGATATTTGCCCCGTTCCCATAACCTTTCTCGGATGGGAAGCGGGAGAAAGTGTCATCACCGGTGGTAATTTAGATAAAAACGATCCGCTTTATCTTGTACTTTGTGATCACGGGTCTTCTGACGGCCGTTCCTCGTGGGACCCCATGCTGTGTTTGTTGGCGTTAATAGGCGATGAAGAAAAAGCGGGATACTCCGTTGTTCGTGGGAAAGGCAGTGTTGATGCTGCAACAGGTGAAAATTGTTTTATTTCCAATCCGAACGGGTTACATTCCTATGTTGTAAAAGAAAAAGAAGATTCATATTACGCCGATGCTATAAATAAATTGATATAAGCAACCGGCAGCTAAATGGTTCGTAACAGCAAAAAAGAGCAGACATCCAAAAGGGTGTCTGCTTTGTTTTGTATCATTCATAAAAAATGGATTTTATAATTAATTGTGTTTTATATAAATGAATCAATTATTGATAATCAAGAATACGTATCAGTATGCGGTAACACAAAAACTTGCATTTTGCTATTGATGTTTTGTTGAAAAAAGTGTATACTATTTTCAACGAGGTGAGTTTATGGAACGACCTGCTATTTTATCACAAATAAAAAATGATATTCAAAGTGCAGAGGTTGGTACAGTTTTTGTACCGATTGATTTTGTTCTGCTTACAGATAAAAAAACCGCAAGCGTATGTTTGACACGTTTAGAATCCGAAAACATTGTTAAAAAAGTAATGCGTGGTGTTTACTACAAACCCGAGTACAATGATTTTCTCGGTGAGTTTGTTGCACCGGAGCCTGATGCAGTTGCTCGTGCACTCGCCCGCAACTTCGGTTGGACTATCGTTCCCTGCGGAGATACTGCATTAAATCTGCTTGGGCTTTCAACACAGATTCCTGCCGCTTGGGTCTATGTTAGTGACGGCACATATAAAGAATACACCTACGAGCAGACTGCAATAAAATTCAAAAGGACAACAAACAAGGAAATATCCAAGCTCTCATACAAAACCGCACTTGTGGTACAAGCTCTGAAGGCTCTCGGTAAAGATAATGTTGACGATGCGATTTTAACAAAACTCAAAAACAATCTTACTGACAGTGAAAAGCAGGCGCTTCTCACCGAAGCAAAAGCGGTCACTTCTTGGATATATGAGTATATCAAACTGATTTGCAGGAGTTAAATTATGCGTAACATTGCTACTATAAATGAAAAAGACCGCAAGGCTCTGTTTCAGAACACTGCGGCTAAAATGGGTCTTACAAATGCAATTATTGAAAAGGATTTTTGGGTGTGCTTTATGCTCGATTATCTTTTTCACCGCTCAGAGTGGAAAGATAACATTGCCTTCAAGGGTGGTACAAGTCTTTCAAAATCCTACGGTCTGATTGAGCGTTTTTCCGAAGATATTGACCTTATTCTTGATTGGCGAGTAATCGGTTTTGAACTCAACGAGCCTTGGGAAGAACGCAGCAACACAAAGCAGGATATTTTTAATAAAGAGGCAAATCGCCGCACAGAAGAATTTTTGAGAAACACTTTTATGCCGGCAATTATTGAAGATTTGCAGAAAGAGCTCAGCATATCGGTTAATTGCTACATAGATGAAACTGACCCGCAGACAGTAGTTTTCGCATACAACCGAAGCTTTGAGGATAACTCAATTCTTCCTGTAATCCGTCTTGAAATAGGTGCTCTCGCTGCTTGGACACCTGCCGAAGAAAGACCTATTACACCTTATGCCGCTGTTCAGTATCCGAAGGTTTTTACTCAGCCGACAACGGATGTCCTGACCGTTCTTCCGAAACGAACATTTTGGGAAAAGGTTACAATTCTTCACCGTGAGGCATTCCGCCCTGAAGATAAAGCTTTCCCGTCAAGATACTCCCGTCATTATTATGATTTGTACTGTATGATGAATTCACCCGTTAAGGATGAAGCACTTGCCGATATTGAACTGCTTAACAAGGTAGTACAGTTTAAAGAAAAGTTTTACCGTTGCCCTTGGGCAAGATATGACGAGGCAAAAGTCGGTACACTTCGCTTAATGCCACCAGAAAGGAATCTTCAGGCTCTTAAAGACGACTACGAGCATATGCAGAATATGATTTTCGGGGATAAACCTGAGTTTGAGGTTATTCTTAAAGGTATTGAGCAGTTGGAAAAAGAGATTAACACAGTTATTGCGTAAACGGAGGATAAATATGAATAGAATTGATATTATTAATAAAATAGGTGACAAATATCATATAGGAAATACAGAAACAGGTGAATTTAGTTACATAGTTTTGTAGTTGAAAAATAATGCAGTATACATAAATGAAACAAGGCAGAGAGCTTTTGCTCTCTGCCCCGTACAAAAGAGCAGACATCCAAAAGGGTGTCTGCTTTTCCTTTTCATATATTTAAAAAATCTTTAAAAGCTTTTATGTACGTTGTTGCTTTTTCTTTGTCGGCTGCCTCTGCAAAAATTCTGAGAAGAGGTTCCGTGCCTGAAAATCTGCAGATGACAAAGCTTCCGTCCTTGAAATAAATCTTACATCCGTCTTCGTAATTTACTCTTTCAATTTCTGTATCAAATAAGGGTAATTTTTTATCTTCAAAAACAATTTTTTCAATTACGGGTTTGTAGCAAGGTTCAAAATGCAGATTATCCTCAATCATCTCATAATGGCCGAATTCTGCTTCAAGCTCATCCATTATTTCTGCAGGGCTTTTGCCGATTACGCTGACCATTTCTGCAAAAAGTGACGCGGCATAAACGGAGTCCTTGCCGTGAATATGTCCCCTAACTGTAAGACCGCCTGAGCTTTCACCGCCGAGAACTGCGTCAACCTCATCAATTTTCGATGAAATATATTTAAAGCCTACGGGCACCTCATAGCATTTTTCTCCGAAGCTTTCCGCAATTTTGTCAAGCATATGAGTTGTTGCAAGATTCCTTACAACTCCGCCTTTCCAGCCCTTGAATTTCACAAGGTAGTAATAAAGCATACAGAGAATTTCATTTGCATTGATGTATCTGCCTGTTTTGTCAATAACGCCGAGTCTGTCTCCGTCTCCGTCCATTGCAATGCCGAGGTCATATGCATCTTTTACAACTGTATGACGCAGCTTGATAAGAGTTTCCTCTGTAGGGGCAGGCATTCTTCCGCCGAAATAAGCATCCTTATTATCGTTTATTGCATCAATTGTACAACGTGCCGTATAGAAAATAACATTCAACGGATATGCACCCGAACCGTGCATTGTGTCAAAAAGCACACGAAGGCCTCTTTCTCTCAGGGCATTCATATCAAGCAGGCCGATAATATCATCAAGAAAATCATTAAAAGGATTTTTTCTGTAAATAATCTTACCTGTTGCCACCGCTTTATCAAAATCCATAAAAGAAACTTCGCTTGTCTCTTCAATAAGCTTTTCAAGCTTCTCGGTTGTTTCAAGGGGCGCATCCCTGCCCTCATCCACAATAAGCTTGATACCATTGTAATTTGCGGGGTTGTGACTTGCGGTGATTTCTATACCGTAATGAAGCTTTTGCTTCATAACCGTATGCATAATGAGGGGGGTGGGTGCCGAACGGTTCAAAAACCAAACTTCCATTCCGCCCTCAGCCAGAGTTTCCGCTACCCATTTGGCTGCATTTTCTGAAAGGAAACGTCTGTCGTAACCGATAATAACAGGCTTATCCGTCTTATTTTCTGACTTTGCAAGATTAAGAATACCTGCTGCTACAAGTCGGATATTAGCTTGCGTAAAATCCTCCCCGATAACGGCTCTCCATCCGCCTGTACCGAATTTAATCATATGTATCACCTGTGAATAAAATTTTTGAAATATTATTTTAGCACAGTAACGCTGTTATATCAAGACGACATGAAAATTTTTAAGCTTTCAGTACTGAAATTTTTTAAGCTTTCAGTACGTTGATTTGCCGGGAAAGTGAAGAAATAAAAATAACCAAATAACACAAGCGTTAAGTGCGAGAAGCTGAAGCATTTTTTGACAAATTTTTAACGAAAAAGATATTGACAAACGCTAGTACGTGTGCTAAACTGTGACTAGTACGTGTGCAATATTTGGATAAAACGGAAATATCAGGATGGTGTTTATGACTAAAATAATAAAAAAAGAGAGTACAAAAGAGAAGATACTTCACGTGTCAATGCATCTTTTTCTTGAAAAGGGCTACAGTAAAACAACAGTAAAAATGGTTTGTGACGAGCTGCAAATAAGTAAGGGTAATTTTACTTTTTACTTTCCTGCAAAGGAAGATGTCCTTGCTGAGCTTGTCAGTATGCTTTGTGTGTTTCAGCAAAAGTTAATTGACTATGAAGCAAACAGAGGCTTTGATTTAATAATGTCAATCTGCATTGAGCTTATGACTGTTGCAGCCGCGTGCGAGGAAAACGATGCGGCAAGGGATTTTTTCATTTCGGCTTTCCAAAGTCCTGTTTGTCTTGAGTGTTTGCGTAACAACCACGTTGAACGAGCAAAAAATATATTTGCAGAGCAGTGCAAGGATTGGACGGATTTGCAGTTTGTTGAAGCAGAAATACTTGTTCAGGGTATTGATTACGCAACGATAATTTCCGATACTGCCCGGGTTCCTCTTAAAACACGTATTTCCGGTGCTTTAAATCAAATATTGAGTATATATAATGTTCCTGAAGAGATCCGAAAAGAAAAAATTCAGCAAGTTATTTCTATGGATTGCAGAGAACTCGGCAAGCGTGTTCTGACGGAGTTTAAAGCTTACGTTGAGAAACTGAGCGCAGAATAATTTTACAGTAAATTAGTACATTTTAAACTATATAGACTGTCTTTAACGGAGGTGTTCGGATGAACAACAAATTAAAGGTAAAAATTAAAGGGATGAGCAAAAAAACAATCTGCAGCATATTATCGCTTGCGGTTGTGCTCAGCAGTATAAGCATAGGGCTGATTATGGCGTCATCGGCTAACTATATTTCAATGCCGTCGTTATCAGAGTACCACGTTATGCCCGCATCAATGTCAAACGACTCTTCATTGTTTACAACGTTTGATAATGCAGAAAGGTATTTCTACCCCAGACCTAGCGACAGTATAATAGAGGTGCGAGACAGAAAGCCCGGTGTAACAGGTCTCGGCGCGGTGAGAGTTTCGTGGAGAGGTAATTATATGTCTTCCGGATACGGATATATTACTTCGGTTCTGATTAACGGCGGTCCGAACTACGGTCTTCTTGACACAAATCAGTTTGAAAGCAGAATGCTTGCATACGGCTCGCCACGTGAGGAAATGAAGCGTCAGCTGACTTACAGTGAAAATCCGAAATACCTTGGTCAGAGAGATAGCGGTTGGGAAAAATACGGAAAGGCTGCAATTGACCTTAACAGCAACGTTATTATTTCGGATATTATGGTTCTTACACGTGATGCAAAAATTCCTGTACAGACAAGTATTTCAACCGGCGTGGAAGATGACATACCCTATCTTAACGTTAATTTTTCAGAGAAGCTCCGCGTAAGCGCGGCTGATACGGTTAATGCTGAGGTGCTTCAGACATTAAAATTGAGAATTGTTCTTGTTCCGCGAAAGAATCAGTCAGCCGTTCCTACAGTTGTAACAGCAAGAGCAGTAGAGTTTTCAGGCAGTTCGATTAAGTTTGAAATAGACAATACTGATGAAAACAAAAAGCTTCATAAAGAAATTTCCGGCGACAGTACACGCAAGGGCTTTGGGTTTATTGCAGAGGATGAAGCTGCAGGTATTAAGTGGGTCGGATATGAAGACGTTCTTGATGAAGAATGGAAGATTATTTACGTAAGCGATATCAGCGAATACGCATCTTATCCCGTTCAGACAACAGCAGGTGTTATTGACGGCTACAGCGTATCTCTTCCTCTTACGGATATGGCAGGTAATCAGATTTCACTTTACGGTAACCGGGATTTAAGAAAAAGTAATTATACTTTTGATGCCGTTAATCCGGTTGCATCTGTGGTACAGATGAGCGGTTCATCAATCAAGGTTGAAGGCACTCAGGCAAATCCCGAAACCGGTGATTGGCCGGAGGATATCGAAAGATCAGTCTTGTTCTCAGGGTTGGGTGACACGGTTGATGCCGATATCGTTATGAGCGAAAATGTAAAGCTCGCTCAGGGCAGTTTGTCTGACGTCAAATTGGAATGGAGTATAAAGGATGCTGAAGGTAATCCCATAACTACAAAGCTTCTTTCGATTGATAATCACCGTTCAACGGTCAATTCCGATATTGTTTCAAAGCTTAATTTTGAAGGCTTTACCATAACAAAGGATATGCAGATAAACGGTGTGCAGATTAAGCCCGTAAGAATCATAAATGTTTCATATATCAGCGATATGACGGGTAACAGAATGGAAGCGGATACAGAGGATGAGAAGTTTTTTGCACCTGTTATCAGCCATCAGACCTTCCTTGATACCAAAGGACCCACGGTTAATATTGCTGAAGACGGCATTTTCAAGGTGAATGATTCGAAATATACACCTGCCTCTGAGGATGAGGTTTATTTCATTATCGGTCTTGATATTTCTGACAGCAAGGTTACCGGTGAAGGCGGTGCCGTAACGTACGGCTCAGGAATTACCGCTGATATACCCAGCTACGTTAAGCTTGCAAGTTATGAAGGAGCTCCGAATGTAAGCTATCAGTATGAAATGTCACAAAAACCCGATTATATAAACGGTGATTTGGCGCAATCAGGCACAATAGGTGCTGAGTCAGCCGTCTCAGAGTTTAAAGTTCCTGCAGAAGGTGTTTTCTATATGCATCTTAAAATGTACCCTCAGGCAGGTACGGAAATAAGCGATGAGCAGGGAATTACGGCACAGTTTATGCTTAAAGATGCAAAAGGCAACGAAAGCAATATAGGTGTTCCCATTGTGGAGCTTGGTCTTGACGATAAGGCTCCCGAAATAACAAGTCTTTTTGTTAAAGATCTTGAGACTCTTACAGTTACCGCACAGGCAAAGGACGCGAACAAAATAAGCCGTTTTGAATATCAGTGGACAGAAAACGGTGTTGCGCCCGCGGAAAATAAATGGACTATGCTCGATCTGACCGATAAGGTTCCCAACGAGCCGAACTTCGATATAAGCTACGGAGAAGACGTTGCGGATGCGTATTTTGATAAAACGTTGCATATCAACGTTTTTGACGGCAAGGAAAACAAGGTTTCAGACAGTATCAGAGTAACCGCAGACTTTGAAAAGAGAAATCCGCAGTATAAAGTGAACAGTACTGTTGATGTTCCGTCTGCGTCGCATTCAATCACGGTTCAGCCGCCCTTTACAAAACAGACAGGAGCAACGGGCGGATATACAAGAGCTACAGTTGTAAGCGGTGACAAAACCTATGTAAGAAATATAAAGCTTGAAGGCGCACAGACAGCAGAGCTTTTTGATGCGTCTGCCGAGTGGTACGAGGTTACCGTTGCAGACGGAAAATACACTTCCGTAAAAGCGGGCGTAACTCCGGCGTTTGATTATTATGGCTACATAACCGTTGATTTTGCAGCAAGCTCATCTGACTTGACTCCCGTTGAGGGTGGCGAGGTTGTACCTTCGGGTGATGCACATTTTTCAACAGCTCAGGGAGTTATAATTAAAAACGCTCCCGCAAGAAACGATGTTCACTCCGTTGAGCTTGGCAAAGTATATGCCGCTGATGAATCGGAAATGGCAGCGGTAACAGCCAACGGCAATACTTATTTTGAAGCAAACAATACCCTTAACGGTATAAGATATACCTTCACACTCAACAACGCTCTTGTTCCCGAATGGGAAAGAGTAAACGTAGATTTTGCCAACAGCTATGCAGTACTTCTTAAAACTGATGCAAACGGCAATCTGGATACTGCAGAAGAAATAAGCGAAAGATATTCCCTTGGTTCAAGTTCAAACCAGAGCTTTACTCTTACCGAAAAGGATAAGAACGGCAAGCTTTACGAAACGGGTGCATATATCGTAAAGGTTTTTGTTGCCCAGAAGAATGGAGGCACACAGGAATTTATTCTCGGTGATTACATTGTTCTTGATAATTCCGTGCTTCCCGAGGTTTTCGGTGTTCGTGAATATACCAGAACAGTTGCGGTAACTTATCAGGATTCATATAACGGACCTATTGTTGAAACCATAGCCGCAGAGGACGGTGAGGTGCTTGAAACAATCAATATCTCCGTTGCAAAGCCCGATAAGTATGACAACGTTTCAGAGCTTGAAACAATCAGAAAGGACGGTAATCCCGTTTATGTGCTTGAGCACCAGAATGCAATTCCGAACGGAACATCATATCCTTCCTATATAAGAACTAATATTGTTGCACAGTATGAGGGAGTAAACGTTCTCGGTAAGGATATAGGAAAGGTAAAGGGTATCCGTTACTGGAACAAGGCTCAGCCGGGTGATTATGAATCGCTTGAATATTCAGTGAATTATGCAACAGACACTCAGGCTGAGGTTTATATCTCTAACTATTTCGGTTGGTACTATGACCGTAATGAAAACAATGTTGTTACTGCCGAAGAGCTTGCACAGACAGATGTAAGTGAGTTCAGAACAGCTTTGGGCTCTAATACAATCTGCTATCAGCTCATTATGGAAAACGGTAAGGAGTCGCCTGTTTATACATTTGAAATCAATCTTTACGACCATCAGGTTGATATGGCTCTTGAATATGAATTCGGGCCCTCGATTGAAATCTATGACAGCGGATATAATTATGATGAAAACGGCGACTATTACAATTATGAGACAAAAAAACAATTAGCTCAGTATGTTGATGTTTATGTAACGGATGCTTATTCTCCCGTGGGCGGTCTCAGACTTTATCATTCAAAGTACAATGATTCCTACAACACCTGGGAGCGTACCGAAATTACAGACACAGAAAGCCCCATAAGATTAACCTTGAGTTCTGATGGATATGAGGGTAGCGATTCAACAAGAAATGATATTACGGGTACTCCTGAATGTATGGAATTCATAACCCTTGTTGATGCTGTTGGTACTGCTGTAACGGCGTATCCCATTCTATCCTATGCCGAAAATACAGAGGATAACCTTTATCCGTACGGTATTAGCTCTGAAATCGGAACAATGACCGTTAACTATTACGATAACAGTTATTCAACAGTAGGAACAGACGATAACATAACCCATAAGCTCGTTTTCAATAAAGAAAGCGGAAAATCAGTAGTAGAGTCTGTTGACAGTATATCTGTTCAGATTGACGATAATTCACCCGTTACGCTGAACACGTCAGGAGAAAATGATATTATTTACGGTGCGAACAGTGCCGGTATTGTAAAATTCACTAACGGCTATTTCAGCGTAGGTGATATATCTTATGCCTACAGAGATATGGTTGAATTTGTCTTCCCGTATGACCCTGCAATTGAGAACGGTGCAACGGTTAATCATACCGTAACCGTTTGCGGTTATCTCGACGACGAAGAGGTTTATAACAAAGCCTTTAACGTATCTGCTGAAAATACTGCACCTACTCTCACTCTTAACGCTCCGTATATCGGAGAAAACAGAGTTTTTGCAAACGCGTATCTTACAAAAACTCCTTATGAATTGGAGTATTATAATTACTCAACAAGTATTTATGAATCGTTTTATGCCGATGGTGATTACACCGTTGAGGTATATGATAAATACGGAAGGCGCTACGATCTGCCGTTGACGGTTTCGGGACTTCCCGAGGATCCGGTTGTAACGTTTTCTGAAACGGCTCCCACAACGGAACCCGTAACAATAACAGTTACGACTAAGGCAGGAACACTTGCCGTATCCAACGAAATTCCCGAAGGCTGGAGTGCTCAGGGAGACGGTACTTCGAAGATTGTCATAACAGCAACCCAAAATGCTGAAAATACGTATGTTGATTGTTTTGATGCTAACGGTGAATATATTTCATACGTTGGTTTGGCAGTTAATAATATTTATCCGAGCGAAATTGTTCCTGAAATTCAGTGGCAGTATAACAAACACAAAGTAAACCCCAAAGATAATACATATGTTGGTGAAATAACAGCAGTTCTTGTTGATAAAAACGGAACAGAGGTTATTGATCCGAAAACAGGTGTTGCGCCAAGCTTTGTATTCGTTCCCGACGGCGTTACGGAATACACATTCAGCGGTTATACAAATATCGCAGGTGCAACGGGTCCCGATATTAAAGCCGAACTTCCCGTAAAGCTTATTTCAGGTGAAACAGCAACAACCGAAAGTGATACGTATTCACCTGATATTGCAATAACAGGGTTTGCAACGTACAGCACAAGCACACAGCCGATTGAGGCAGTATACGTCAAATCAGATAAAACAAGACCCGAGGATGCAAATATTGTTTCAGCTGATTATTCAGAAATTTATGGTGAAAAGGTCTATGATAACATTGACCTCCTTTTAAGAGAAATCGGTTGGGCAGACAGCTACGTTCTGAATGTGAATGTTCTTGATGAAAATTCGGTTAAGCTTTTCATTACCCGGGATGTATATGCTCCCGTGCCCGATTACAATTATGGCAAAAGTGATACTGTTGACGGTGTAAGTCTTGTTGGCAGAACGCTTGAAATCAGCAAAAACACATCATTTGCTCTTCACGCTGTTGATAAAAAAGGCAATGCTTCTTCCGTTCAGTTTAACGTAACAACACTCGGTGCTTCTGCGCCTGAACCGAATATTGTTCAGGTTCTTACAAAAACAGGCGATGAAGTCAGAGTTTATGTTCTTCCGCCCAATATGGAGGGTGTTACAAATCTTACAATAACCGGTGACGGAGCAAAAACCGAAACTGATACAGCCTCAATTTTCTATGGCTATCAGTATATGTCATATACCGATAATAAAAAGGTTGTTATTGCTTATTCGTATGACCACGCAGGAGCAACTCATAAAGGAAATATTGAGCTCGATATTATTCAGATTGATAAATCAGTTCCTTCGGTTCAAAAAACGAAGTGGTCTTCAAATTACGATGAAAACGGTAATCGTATGACAAATCAGGATATAAGCGTACAGCTGCAGCTTAATAAGGCAATCAGTGATATTTATCCCGTTGATGCCGACGGTGTGAGAATTCCCACACCCTATGGTGTAACCATTTCGTATCTTGAGGACAGAGTCACGGTTGTTTATGAGATGGATGCTCCCGAAATAACTCTTAAAGCAGTTTCAGCGGTGAACCGTTCACTTGTAGGATATATTAATCTTCCTGAAATAAAAACGATTGATAAAATCCCTGCTGATGTAACAGCGGTTACAGAATATGCTGAAAACCGCAGAAATGCCGTGATTACTTTTAATTCAAGTGAGGATGTAATTCTTCAGTCAAGCGGTGAAAAGTGTACTCAATTTACCGAAAAAGTAACAAAAGACGGTATATTGACTTACAAATTTGCAGACCTTGCAGGTAATGTAACTGAAGTAAAGGTTGAAATAAAAGAGCTTGTAACAGAAGATCTCACACTTGTTCTTGCAACCGAAAAGAGTGATGCTTCAATAATCAACCCCGAAACCTATGACGTTGATGTCGGAGATGTTCTTTATGCAAAAACAAACCGTGCTTCAACCGTTACGGTAAACGGTGAGGATGCACAGAGCATACCTGCAAATACCTGGGCGGCTATTGAAATCAAAGAGGATTCCGAAGGCCTTTATCCGATAATCAAGGCAAATGATAATTACGGAAATACTGCCATAGTTCAGCTTCTGCGTATTCCGTTAAAGGACAGAAATGCCCCCGATGTTATCGTTAAAAAGAATCTTATTTCAGCTTCAATTGATTCAACCAAGGCACAGATTGATTCTATTATCAGAGAAAATATTATGGTTTCCGATGATGTTACTCCTTCGGATAAGCTTAATGTGAAATTTGATTATAACCTCGGCAGTACAGGTGGAAAATATCTTGTAACCTGCACCGTTTCCGACGAAAACGGTAACGAAACTCAAAGGATGTTCTGGATAAGAATTTATGACGGTAAGGAAATGACCGTTCGTGTCAACGGAAAAATCGTTGAAAGAGAAGAAACGGTTATGGTTTCCGCAGGCGAACAGAAAATTGATGTTTCATTCACGGGTGAGCCTTACAAGGTTGTTTATAAGCCGGGTATTAAGACCGTAGGTCAGATGAAAACAGGCTCTACCTATGTAACACAGGGCTACACCGAGGAGAAAGAAAACACCTTCGCTCTTGATTTTAACGAATCGGGATATTACAGCTTCCTTGTCACAACACAGAGTAACGAAACCTTCCGTTTCGTGCTTTATGTGGAATAAGGATAGCCAACATTAGTAAAGGAGACAGATATTATGAAATTCAAATTTAAAAAGATATTGTCGTCGATACTGGTTGCGGTTATGCTTGTGACAAGTATAACCACCGTGGCTTATGCTGCGGGCTCGGGTGAAAATAATCCTGAAAAGCTTGAGCTTTCGGATGAATATATCAAGGTGACCGTTTCCGGTGAAAACGGAGGCTTCCTTATTGATACACTGGAAGGCGATAAGCTTGAAAAGGCAGATAATAATAAGTTCCTTCTTTATCCTGCAGAAGAATATGACACTTCATACACATCCATCCGTGTTACAAGAAAAAACGGTGATGTTGAGGATTACATATTCGGCAGAAAATACGGTTTTCTCTGGCTTGAGGGCAGAGATATAAGTATCGCAAAAGAGGGTAACTCCATTGTTGCTACCTGGAGCGTTAAAGACATCACTGTTGAGCAGAGCCTGACTCTGCTCGACGAGATGGCTTCGCAGCACGGAATGGTGGGCATAAGCTATAAAGTTTCTACAACATCTGATGACGTGGAAAACGTAAAGCTTCGTATTATGCTTGATACTGCGCTGGGATATCAGGATTACGGAACGTATCAGGTGCCTAACTCGCTTAATGAGTACGTTACCGTGAGCGGCGAAAAGATTATTAAAACAAACGGCGGCATAGATTATAACGGTACAATGTTTGCCATTGACAATGCAAAGTCTCCGAACATCAGTGCCTATACCACTGATGCGGCAGTCGGAAGCGAAAAGGTTATGCCTTATCAGATTGCATTCGGTCATTGGAACAATCTTGCTTCAAGTGTTTTCGATTTCGTTCCCAACGGGGAGCTTGATTTCACAAATCCTTACAATATTGATTATATGACTGCCGACAGTGCGTACGCGCTTTATTATGATATGGGTGCCATCGCACAGAACGGTGAAGCATCAATAGGTACATATTACGGCGTTTTCTCAAATTCAACCGTAAGCAAGGAAGAGGGCGTAGCAATTAATTTTACTACTCTTCCCGCAAATATGCAGTTCAATGAAGACAAAACAGCATATCTTCCCCAGGTTGGCGATAAAGAAGGCGACGTAAAGCTGCAGATGACGGTTGAGAATATAAGCGGTTCGGATATTTCCGGTGCAACTGTTGTTATCAAGTCAAAAAACGGTGTTGTTCCTTACAGCAACTGGCAGCTCGGTCTTTCTTACGGAAGTGAAGATGACTACACAACAACTATTAGCGATTTTGTTGCAGGAGAAGAAGCACTTTTAGACATTTATTACAACATTTCACCTATTCGGGTAAGTGAATACAGACGCTTTGAGGTGCTCGTATATAAAGGTGAGCAAAATGAAGCGAATCTTCTCGGCAGTCGGGAATTTTATCTGTTCTGCCCGGGTGAGCTTGGCGAAGTGGTAGCATTTAACAGTCTTGACCCGCAGGTAATTTACAGTGAGGGCACACGACAATTGTTCCTTTCGGGCAATAACTTTTCACTTATGGCAGATCCTACTGCGTATGCAACGGTTTTAAGGCCTGTTGCAGGCGGCAGCGACGTGGTTATTCCGTCGAAGGATGTCAGCGTAGATCCGGGAACAAATACAATGTACATTATTGTTGAACAGGAAATGATTCCGGGTGGATATCAGGTTGTTTTTGATTGGAACGAAGCAGGTAAGGAAGATACTACCTCGCAGCTTCTGCAGTTCCAGGTTTCAAGCAAGCCCGAGGTTATGTCACCTATATACGGACTTGTTACCGTTGAAAAGGATGACGGCTTTAACGAACGTAACCCCAAATACAAAGTCGGTATCTATGAAACCGAAGAAGATTATAAATCTAAAATGAAAGACCCTGATAATCAGGTTTATCTTGAAATCAGAGGTAATTTCGGTGTCCGTTATGACGACAACGGAAATCCCGTTGAGCTAAAGGCAACCTCTGTTGCCGATGTGGAAGGCAGAATTACGAACACCATCAATATCAGTAATTGTATTGATATTGAGGATGGTTATCTTGCTGTTCTTGTGAATAATCCGGGTACGGATGAACAAACCATCGATGTCAACATTGACGGTAAGGTTTATACAACCAACAGCAGAACGAAGGTCTGGAACGGTGTTTGCGCTGTTACGTCATTTGAAAACGGTGAATTAAGCGAGCTTATTCAGTATAAAGCCGACGGCTCAACGGCTACGGATATTGAAAACAGTGTTACTAACACAAATGCAATAACGCTTCTCTGGCCCGGTGCGGCAAGCGAAGCACAGACTCTCGCAGGTGTTGTTTTTGAATTCAGATATTGTCAGTTCGGTATGATGGCAACTGAATACGGAACAGTTACTGATTCTACTCCAAAGAGAAGAGTTATTTCCTTCGGCGGAGAAATGTCCCCGAATTTCCTGCTTCCTAAGAACTATGACCATTCCCGCACGCAGACTTCTCCCTTAGATGTGGTTCAGTATGCGCTTGCAAGAAAAAACTATACCGCTTCACAGCTTCGTGAGGTACGTGCAAGCCTTTCTAAGGATCAGAGAGCTTGGGAAATTGCACAGAGAGGAACTCTTAATCTCAATGTTAGCAATATACTTTTCGGCGGCGGCTTTATAGGGTTTAATACTTCGATTGAGGTTGGTATTCCCGAGTATTTCAAAGGAATTCCCAGCATTGGTGGCGTTCTTGACCTCAAGATACTTCCTGCTGCAGGCCATTGGGAGGTCGGTGTTGAAGGCCAGGCAAGCTTCTTAACCGTTATTAAGGTTGAAGCAGCACTTACTCTTATGAAGGTTGACGGCATATCTCCCGGTGTTGATAAGATTTATTTCTACTGTGAAGGCAACTACCCCGGTATCAATGTTGACGGTGTGGGTGTTTTCTGGGTCAGAGGTATGGGCGGCGGTCTGGACGGTATGTACAGATCCCTTTACGTGCAATCAAAGGTTCCGCCTATAAGCCTTTTGTTATCGGGCAAATTTGCACTGTTCAGTGTTTTTGAAACAAGAGCCGATTTAACTATCGGAGCACAAGGCTTTGAAGTTATGCTTTCTGAACTCGGAATAGCAGGTGTTGAACTGATTGAAAAAATCGGCATATCAGCCTACTGGTATCCCGAATTTAAATTCAGAGGCTCAATAAATGTTGATATTCTCGATATTATTTTAGGTGCTGGTTACGTTGTTATAGAAGAAGACCAAAGGAATGATTCAATATTCTGGGAGGGCTTTGTAACAGCAAGAGTCCAAACGCCTGATCTACCGTTGATTGGCAGTATAACCATTGGGCAGGCAGATCTGGGTCTTAATAAAAATAAGATATGGGGCGCCCTGCATGTTATCGGTATTGATATGGGTGTTACATACTATTGGGGCGGCGACGTTGATTTCGGCTTCGGAAAGTACGATGCCCCTGAGCCCACTTACCCCATTGCAGCATTTTCAACCCGTGTAGGTAAAAATGCACAGACAGGACAGATTCTTTATATGAGCGCAGGTACTAATGCCGTGCTTGCCGCTGAAGCAGTTGTTGCTCCGGAGTACTTTGATGAAGCCACAGTTACTGATGAATCTAAGGTTGTAAGTGCTGTTGACCGTATGAGTCACACAATTCAGCTTGGCGGCTATAAGGGTCACAGAGATATGGCTCTTACCGTGACCTATGAGGCGGAAAGCCTTGAAAAAGCTCAGGCTATTGCTTATGGCGATAAATACGGCAATTCGGGTATCAGACTTACTGCGGCTGATGACGGCAGCGAATATAAGCTCAAGTGGATTGATAATTCCGTTGACGCAGATAAACAGGCTGATGCAAACGCGCTTCTTTCCTACAACGAGGAAACAAAGCAGGCTCACGCAACAATCTCATTCACAGATAAGGATTCATATTCTCACAACTGGAACCTTACGGCAAACGCATCTGCTGACCTTGCTCTTTATGAAATGGAGCACATGGCAGGTCTTGACAGTGTGGACTATACCTGTGATGAAGATAATATGACAGTTAACTGGCAGGGCAGTCTTCTTGAGGATATTGATAACCTTGCAGTTTATGCAATCGGTGAAGATGAAGAGGTTTATACACTTTATCAGACACAGGATACTGCAGTTATTGCAGGCGGTATGGCAAATGCAACCAAGGGAAGTGCAACGTTTGAAATTCCTGCAGAGCTCCCAAGCGGAAGCTATACAATCAAGGCTGTTGCAAGCAGCGAAAAAAACAGCATAAACGATATTGCAGAGGCACAGGAAAAATTTACCTACGTAAATCCCAATCAGCCGGCAGACCCTGAAATAAAAGGAGTTAAGCTCGGTGGCGATTACAGCATTGATGTAAACGTCGGAGCAAAGGATGGTTACGAGGGATACGTTGCAACCGTTTATGAAAAGCAGACTGAAAACGGTGAAACAAGCTGGGTTAAAACTGAGCTTGGCAATCAGTGGATTGAACCCGATGAAAACGGCAAGCTTCCCGAAACAATCGTTGCAGGTGGCCGCTATACAAATACGGTCTATACCGATGCAGAGGGCAACGTTATTTCTGCATCCGAAGCTGAAGGCGCAAAGGATGTAACCGAAACAACAGAGGAAATCGGACTTGAGGCAGGCAAAACCTACCGAGTGGGAATTGTTGCACACAAGACTGATGCTCAGGGTAATACACTTTTCTCCGAAGAGGTGTTTACCGATGAAATTGAAATGAAGGCTCCTGTTGCTCCGAAGATAAATATCAGAGCACAGAAGGCAAAATTAATTGAGGATATATCAATGGTATCGGCAACGGTTGATACTGTAACCGAAAGCAAGGTAATAATTGACGTTTCTTCCGATATGCCTGTCAGCGGTACTTGGTCACTTGATGACGGAGCAGAAAAAGGCGAATTGAAAGCTGAAAATTCCGCTCAGATTAGCCTTGGCGGCGAGACCGGTCTTGCGGAAGGTGAGCATATGCTCACAATTCACGGAGAAAACGAAAACGGCGATGCTTTTGCGAAAAACTATCGCTTCAAGGTTGATACAACCGCACCCAGACTTCAGTTCAGTTCACCTCATAACGGAGCGTTCTTTACCGAAACAATTACCGTTGCGGGCTTGAGCGAACCTAAGGCTACTGTTTATATTTATCTTGACAATATGCTTTGCAGGAGTGTTGAGGTTGATTCAAACGGTGAATTTAAAGCTGATGTTGCTGCTGATACCTCAAAGCTTGAGCAGACCGTTTCCGTTTACGCTAAGGATTTGGCAGGTAACGAAACAAGGGTTTATGAGATGCAGCTTACAAACTCCATTATCGGAGAATACGGTTCGGAATTTGCAATTTTCCTTGACGGAACGAACTATACCAATAAAACCATTCCTGCAGGGGCAGGCGGATTACTTGAATTGCGTGCTGTTTCGGGTGACAGAAGCATAGTTATTCCTGCAAACAGCATTATCGGCAGACAGGCAGAATGGTCGGTAACAACCGTTGAGGGTACGGCAAGCATCAGTAATATGCAGCTTGTAACCGACAGCGCTGTTAACGGTATGCTTTCCGTTGAGCTTGATAAGCAGAATATTGCAGCTGTTCTTGGCGGTAATAAATCATCTGAAAACAACTTTTATAAAATTATTCTTCCCGAAAACGGAGTTGGCTTTACTGTTAACGCGCAGGGCAAAACAACCGTGAAGCACGGGTCGGATTTCAGCTTTACCGTTGATGTTGCTGAGGGCTACAGCGAGACTGAAGATTTTGCCGTAAGGGTAAACGGTCTCGAAATCGAAGAGGTAAACGGTGTTTATACAATCAGCAACATAACCAATCGGAAGACGGTTACGGTTGAAGGTGTTGCGGACATTACTGCGCCGGAAGCTGAAATTCAGCTCAGCACCAATTCGTTTAACAGCTTCCTGAACACAATAACATTTGACCTTTTCTTTAAAGAAACGCAGAAGGCAACCGTAACTGCAACTGACAGCGGCAGCGGTGTTAAGAGCATTTATTATCTCGTTTCTGACAAGGCGTTGACTATTGATGAAGTCAAAGCTGCTGAGTGGACGGATTACGATAGCCCTGTAAACCTTAACCCCGATATGAAGGCTGTTGTTTACGTTAAGTCTGTTGATAACGCAGGTAATATTTCATATATCAGCTCTGACGGTCTTGTGCTCGACAGCACCGTACCTGTAATTATCGGTATTGAGGACGGCAAAACCTACTACGGAGAGCTTACCGTTACTGCACAGGATGAATATCTTGACAAGGTGCTTCTTGACGGTGAATCGGTTAAGCTTGAAAACGGTAGCTTCACAATTCAGCCTGACAACAGTGAGCACACTGTTGAGGTTACCGATAAGGCGGGCAATATTGTGAGCTATACTGTAAGCGTATTTGAAACCTTTGAGGTTAAGTTTATAGTTGATAATGAGGTTTACAAAACCGTAACCGTTAATTACGGTGAAGACCTTGAAGCGGATAAATTCCCTGCTATCCCCGAAAAAGAGGGTCACACTGAGACTTCTCCTGTATGGGATACAGACAGCCTTAAAAATATCAAGGAAGACAAGGTTGTAAGAGCTGTGTATACGCCCGATATGTGTACGGTTGTGCTTCCCGATAATCCAATCGGCTTCAAAGTAGTTACAGAGCAAAGCACCGAGGTTCCTTACGGTCAGCCTTTCAGCTTTACAGTTGAAGCTCTTGAGGGCTACTCTAAGACTGATAAGTTCAAGGTTTCCGTAAACTCAATAGAGCTTTCTGATATCAATGACGTTTATACGGTTGTTCAGGTACAGTCGGATATTGTGATTACAGTTGATGGAATTGCTGATACAACAGCGCCCGAAACAGAGGTTAAGGTTAAGGACAATATCTGGAACAGCTTCCTGAATACAGTCACCTTCAACCATTTCTTCAAGGAAACACAGAATGTCAGGATAAACGCAGCCGATAAAGGAAGCGGCGTGAATAAGGTTTACTATTACCTTTCCGACAGAGCGTTGAATCTTGATGACGTAAAGGCTGCTGAATGGGTTGAATATACTGATAGCGTAAAGCTTGATCCCGAGCAGATTGTTGTTGTATATGTTAAGGCTGTAGATAATGCAGGTAACGTGTCATACGTAAGCTCTGACGGACTTGTGTTTGACAATACGTCTCCCGTAATCACCGGTATTGAGGATGGCGGAGTTTACGAAGGTGAAGTAACCGCAACCGTTGACGACGACAACGTAGGCAGAATTACAGTTGACGGAAAGATTGTTTACGATGCGGAGATTGATGATGAGTCAATGGGCAGACAGTTTACGGTTAAGCCCGCCGAAGGCGAGCAGATTATTATCGTTGCCGACAAAGCAGGTAACGAAATCATAGTAACCGTTACAGTTAATAAACAGTATAATTACAACGAGCTTATTGCCAAGCTTGACAGCTTCGATAAAGATCGTGTAACAGTCTTCTGGGAAAAGGATATAGAGGATCTTATCAGTCAGATAAACAATCGTCTTGAAAGACCCGGTTTATCCTATGAAGAACGGACGGCTCTTGAAGAGGGTAAGGCACAAGCAGAAGAGCTTATTGAAATTATCCACAATCCGGCTGAATATATTTCTATACGTTTCTTCTGGTTGATTTTCGATTTTATTCACTGGATTTTCACCAGCGTTGCTTTTCCGTTACCGGAAACAGCCCGTTAATAAGCTTTAAACTGATTTTAATCAATATAACGGAAGGTGCTGTAAAAAACGCAAGTTTTTTACAGCACCATTTTAATTAAAAAAATGTAATACAAGACCGAGAGTATGCAAAAAATAATTTGTTGAATTGTACGAAACATCGTGATATAATTACAAGGTATATACAAAAGGCAAATTTGTCTTAAAATGTGTCAGAAACGGTGATAACTTATGTCAACAAAGCTTTGGTACAATGAATTTAAAGATGATTGGATGAGGGCGTTGCCTTTGGGTAACGGCAGAGTGGGTGCTATGGTATTCGGTGACCCCCATTGCGAAAAAATTGAAATAAATGAGGAGTCTCTCTGGAGCGGACGTCAGATTCAGGAGAATTATCACGCATCTCCCGAGGCTCTTGCTGAAATACGCAGGCTCATTTTTGAAGAAAAGCTTCACGAGGCGGCAGACCTTGCACGTGCAACGTTCTTGTCTGACCCTCCCGTAGTGCGTTCTTATGAAAGCTTCGGTGAAATTTTTATCGATTTTCTTGATAAATCACCTTATACGGAATATCGCAAGGAGCTTGAATTGTCAGAGGCAGTTTCCCGTGTTTTTTGGAGAAAAAGCGGTGCTTCTTTTGAAAGCGAATGCTTTGTGAGCCAGGGGCAGGACGCATTTGTTTACAAGGTAAAAACCGACGGAAAGCCTTTTTCCTGCAACGTTACAATGAAAAGAAAGCAGGATGCTTACACAGGCTGTATAAGTAATGATACCGTTATTATGAACGGCCGCACAACCTACGCAACACATCACCACACAGGCGAAGGCGGTGAGGGTCTTTCCTTCGGCAGTAAGCTCCGCGTTGTTACAGATGGTATTTTGTCAAACGATAAGACCAATGTGACTGTTTGCGATGCAACATACGTAATTGTTTACGGTGCTTTTGCAACAAATTACAACGTGAATAAATTTGATGTTGATGAAAGTATTGATTACAGAGAGCTTTTAAATAAATGTATTGAAAAAACTGTATCAAAGGATTATGAGGAAATTAAAAAAGAGCATATTGAAAACCATAAAAACTGGTTCAGCTCTGTTGAATTTCACCTTGATTCCGAGGACTTTTCTCATCTTCCCACTGATGAACGTCTTGATGAATTCTGGGACGGAGCAGCAGATTTTGATCTTATAACGCTTTATTATAATTTCGGAAGATATCTGCTTATTGAAAGCTCGGGCAAAAATGCAAGTCTTCCCGCAAATCTTCAGGGAATCTGGTGCCACGATTTCACTCCCCCCTGGGGAAGCGATTTCCATACGAATATAAATCTCCAGATGAACTACTGGCCGTCGGAATCTGCAAATATGAAAGAAACCTTCAAGCCCTTTGTTCATTTTATGAAGATGATAAGCGGTTTTGGCTCTGAAACAGCAAAGAAGCTTTTCGGAGCAAGGGGATGGGTAGTGAATCATACGGTTGATGCATTCGGCCGTACGGGTGTTCACGACAGCGTTGATTGCGGCTTTTTCCCCATGGCAGGTCCTTGGCTTTGCCTCAATCTTTGGGAGCATTATGAGTATACAAACGATAAAAAATATCTTGAGGAAATATATCCTATTTTAAAAGGCTCTTGCGAATTTGTTTGTGATTATCTTGTTGAGGATGACAGAGGATACCTTGTAACGTCACCCTCGAATTCACCTGAAAATGAATTTTACTTTATTGATTCAGAGGGCAAAAAGCAGGAGAGTATGTTCACATACGCTGCAGCAATTGACTTCCAGATTATTGAGGCACTTTTCACAAGAACTGCACACGCAAGCAAGGTTCTTGGCATTGATGCCGATTTTACGAAAGGTCTTTTTGATGTTTTGAAAAGACTTCCGCCCATAAAAATAAGCGAACGCTACGGCACAATTCAGGAATGGGTAAAGGATTATGAGGAGACTGAGCCCGGTCACCGCCATATTTCACAGCTTTTTGCTCTTTATCCCGGTGATGCAATAAATGAAACCGACAGCAGGATTTTTGATGCTGCCCGTAAGACAATTGCAAGGCGCATTGAAAACGGCGGTGGAGAAACAGGCTGGTCAAGAGCCTGGACAATTTGTTTCTATGCAAGACTCAAGGACGGTAACAACGCAGGCTTCCATTTAGATTATCTTTTGAAAGAATGCACCGCCTACAACCTCTTTGATATTCATCCGCCCTTCCAGATTGACGGTAACTTCGGGGGTGTTGCAGGTGTCACAGAGATGCTTATTCAGAGTCATCTCGGCAGTCCCGATAACAGAATTGTTGAGCTTTTGCCTGCTCTTCCTGAGACCTGGAAAAACGGATATATAAAGGGTGTCCGTGCAAGAGGCAATTTCGTATTTGATATTTTCTGGAAAGACGGTATTCTTACGGAGGTTAACGTTAAATCCGAGGATGAAAGAAAATTGTCTTTGAAAATAAATCTTAACGGAAAAAAACTTGAAACCGAAAAAGAATATGCCTTGAACGGAGCTTTTGTTGAAATGAATTTCAAAGAAGGCGAAACAGTAAATCTTAAATTTATATAAAACACGTAAAAGGTGGTATTAATAAGATGAAAAAAATATGTATTCTTATGTCCCTTGTTGCTATATGCACGCTCTTGTTTTCGGCTTGTGACAAAAACGAGGGTGATGACACAACAAAAAATGCAGAAACAACTGCGGTAAGCACATCTGCGGAAGAAACAACCCTTACTGCAGAACAAGCCGCATCCTTGGAAAAGGAAGCTGAATATGCAAAAAAATGTGTTGAAACTCTTCTGCTTTCAAAGGATGCCGATGAAATCAGAAAAGTTATAAGAAACGGCACTGATGAATATATTCAGGATGTGATTACAGGCTTTCCGTATGACGATTACGCCGTGAAGGTAACAAGGCTCGGTGAACATAAAGAAAACATTATATATTACGTAGAGGTTGAAAGAGCTGCAACATCTGAAAGCGAAGAGTATTATTATTCAGGCATACAGATTTTTACCCCCGTAGAAAACGGACTTCTCATTGAGCTCGATGGTACCGTTGAAGATGAGGTTGTAGCAAAATTCCATTGCAGAAGCTGCGGCGGAAGCGGTTCAAAGGGATTTGATGAGGTTCATAAGGTGGAATATAAATGTCCTGTTTGTAACGGTATTGGCTTCGTTTTCTGATGGGGTGATTTGCTATGTTAATTGATATGCATACACACTCCTCCGGAATCAGCGGCTGCTGTCAGCTTAACGCTTTTGAAATAGTTGAAGCGGCAAAAGAAGCGGGACTTGACGGTATAATTCTGACTAATCATTATGATTCTGAGGGGCATCAGGATTATGGCTCCAAGGCTGATTACGTTGAAAATTACATAAAAGAATATTATGAAGCTAAAGCTTGCGGCGAAAGGGTGGGGCTGAAGGTCTTTTTCGGTATTGAGGTAACGGCTGAATTTATGGAGAGAATACATCTTCTTGTTTACGGTGTAGCGGAGGATTTTTTAAGAAATAATCCCGAGCTTTACAATCTTTCCTTAAAGGAGCTTTATGAGCTTGTGCACAAAAACGGCGGTGTGCTTGTGCAGGCGCATCCGTTCAGACACAATTGTCCGGTACTTGATACTGATTATCTTGATGCGCTTGAGATAAATTGCCACCCGCTATATAAAACCACCCATTATGAGGATGTTAAGGCAGGGGCTTTGAAGGGCGGTGTGATGCTCACTTGCGGCAGTGATTATCACGGGGATACCTACAGAGCCTTTTGCGGAGTTTGTTTTCCTGAGGACGTCAGAACAATTGAGGATATATCACAATATATAAAAAACAGTTCTCAGATAACCTTAAAAGTTCATGAGGTGGACGGAATATCTGAAAACAGGGTTTACAATAAATAAAAAAGGAAGGGTTTTATGAAAAGAACGATATCACTTTTGTTGGTGGCTTTTTTGCTTTTTTCTTTAACAGCCTGCGGTAAAAAGGCAAATGAAAAAGAAGAGAAAACAACTACTGCCGTTTCAGAATCAACAACATTAAAGGCTGTAACAACACAGACTGCAACCGAAATAATTGAAACCGTGCCTGCACCGCCCGAAAGTGATAGTGAATTTGTCAGAATAAAGGATTATATTCCGACAATCCGAGTGGATTTGGCTTATGCATCGGAGAATAATTTTACTAAACAGACAATATATGACTTTGAAGATGCTTATTTAAGATACGGTACGGTAAAAAAGCTTAAAATTGCCCAGGAGAAGCTCCTTGAAAAGGGTTACGGTATTCTTATATGGGATGCATTCAGGCCCGTATATGCTCAGGAAAAACTGTGGGAGGTATGTCCGGATTCAACGTTTGTGGCAAATCCCAAAACAGGCTATAGCTCCCATAGCAGAGGAAATACCGTTGATATTACCCTTGTGAATATAAAAACAGGCAAATTGGTAGAAATGCCCACTGATTTTGATGCTTTCGGTCCTGAGGCAGACCGAGAGTATTCTGATTGTACGGAAAAAGCAGGTGAAAATGCCCGAACACTTGAAGATATAATGGAGGAGTGCGGCTTCATCCCATACGAAAAAGAATGGTGGCATTATTCGGATATTGAAAGCTATGAGGTTTCAAAGGATTTTCACCCTCCCGAAAAAGTTGCAGAAACAAAGGCTTCTACAACTGACGTTACGTCAGATAACGTTGTTGAAACTGAAATTGTTACAAAAATAGTAGTTGTAGAAACTGTAATTGAAACAATCGGAAAATAAAAAATAAAAACTGTTTGCAGACGTGTGCTGTAAACAGTTTTTTGCTTTATAAAAGTATTTCCGAAAGCTTTGCGAAATCCTCCATTGTCATTTTTTCTGCACGGATTGTCCGTTCAAGCCCTGCTTGTACCAACGCATCCGCAACAACGTCCTTTTTAAGTCCGAGCCCCGAGCTTATGGCGTTTTCTGCGGTTTTTCTTCTTTGTAAAAATGCCGCCTTAACAACCTTGAAGAAGTTCTCTTCACTCTTAACCTCAACAAGGGGAGTTTTTCTCACGGTAAGCTGAATAACCTCACTGTTTACCTTGGGCGGCGGCAGGAAGGAGTCGCGGGGCACAAAGAAAAGCTTTTCGCTTTGGGCATAGTAATTAACCGCAACAGTAACAGCGCCACCGTCACGGCTGCCGACCTCTGCACAAAGTCTGTCAGCGGCTTCCTTTTGCACCATAACGGTAATTGTTTTAATAGGCAAACGGCTTTCTAAAAGAAGCATAATTATGGGCGAGGTGATGTAGTAAGGTAGATTTGCACAAACAACAATATCCATACCCTTGCATTTTTCTTCAATAATGCTTTTCAAATCAGCCTTCATAATATCCTGATTTATGATTTCAACATTATTGAATTCAGAAAGTGTTTCGCCGAGCACGGGTAAAAGACGTTCATCCAATTCAAAGCTCAGCACCTTGCCCGCCCTTTTTGCAAGCTCTGCCGTGAGCACGCCGACACCGGGACCTATTTCTATTGCACAGGTGTTTTCGTCAAGGCCTGCTGCCTCTGCCATTGCAGGGCAAACAGAAGGGTCCACAAGAAAGTTTTGCCCGAGTCCCTTGTTGAAGGTAACACCGTGCTTTGACATAACGGCTCTTATAACGTTTATATCGGAAAGATTTTTCATCATTGCCTCCGAAAAGTATTGAAAATGAATTTAAAGTAAGATATTATAATTATATATTTTAGAAAATTATATGTCAACTCTGAAAGGAGCAGCAATATGAAAACTATAAAGGATGCAAAGTTTATAAGACAAAATGCAGATTTCGGGGATGTCCGCCCCGTGTTCAATAAGGTTATCTGGGTTGATAAGCCCGTGCTTAAAGCAACCCTGTATTGCTCAGCTTTAGGCTATTATGAAGCATATTTCAACAATGAAAGAGTGGGTAAATTTATTTTTGCCCCCGGTTGGACAAGCTACGGCAAGCGCATACAGTATCAGCAATATGACGTAACATACCTTCTGGAAGAGTGTAATACACTTGACGTTGCTCTCGGTAACGGTAGAAGGTATCACGGCAACCCCCACGAGCATTATGAAAGTATAACGGACAGAGAAGAGGCTTTAATCGCTGCACTTCTTATTGAATATGAAGACGGTACGGAGGATTTTATCCCCACCGATGCAACCTGGGAATGCAGAAAAAGCAACATTCTTTATTCTCACGTTTATAACGGTGAAACTGTGGATTTCACTGTTAATACCGATGAAAAATTCCCCGTAAAAGAGCTTAATGACATCAGCACGGAAATCCTTGTCCCTCAGGAGGGTGAAGAGGTTCGCGAAATGGCTCGTATAGGCGTTTTAGAGGTTATCAAAACCCCCAAAGGTGAGCTTGTGCTTGACTTCGGTCAGAATTTAACGGGCTACGTTGAATGGAAGGTTCCCGCAGAAAAAGGCAAGGAATTCAGGCTTTATCATGCAGAAATGCTTGATAAGGACGGCAATTTCTATATCGATAATATGCGTAGTGCAAAGGTTGAAATTAAAGTCACCTCCGACGGGAACGAAAGAACTTACAAGCCCCATTTTACATATCAGGGCTTCCGCTATGTTAAGCTTGAGGGCTTTGAGGCTGAAATTAATCCTGACGACTTTACGGCGATTGTTGTTTTCTCAAATATGAAAAGAACAGGCTATTTTGCCTGCGGTCACGACCTTTTGCAACAGCTTTATGAGAATATTATTTGGGGCCAGCGCGGCAATTTCCTTGATATTCCCACAGACTGTAACCAGCGCGACGAGCGTCTTGGTTGGACGGGTGATGCTCAGGTATTTGCGCGCACGGCATCAATTAACTACCGCACAAAGAAATTCTTTAAAAAATGGATGTACGACGTTGCTCTTGATCAGAGGGAAAACGGTGCAATTACTGACGTTGTTCCGGATTTGCACAAATGGGATTCCTGCGGCTCTTCTGCCTGGGCGGACGTTGGCGTAATTGTACCTTATTGGGTTTACAGAACCTACGGTGACACTGAAATTATAAAAGACCAGTTTGAGTCAATGAAAAAATGGATTCTCTTTATGGAAGCAAACGGTAGTGAAAGAGGTCTTTTTGATAAACATGATTGCCATTTCGGTGATTGGCTCTCACTTGATGCAGGTGATGAAGCAACGGGTGGTATGACCGACAAAAACCTTATCGGCTCCGCATATCTTATTTATTCCAACCGCTTGTTTATTGAAATGGGCAAGGTTATCGGCGAGGATATGAGCTATTTTGAAGAGCTTTATGACTTGTCAATCAAGGCTTACAGAAAAAAATATCTTAATAGCGGTAAGCCTGAGCACGAAACACAGACCGCAAACGTTCTTGCAATTTATTTTGATATTACCGATGATGTTGAGCGTGAGGGCTCGAAGCTTGTAAAGGATATTGAGGAATGCGGACATCTTAAAACCGGCTTTGTGGGTACACCGTATCTTCTCCACGCCCTTACAAAAATCGGCAGAAGTGATATTGCTTACAAGCTTCTTCTCAAAGAAACCTTCCCCTCGTGGTTGTTCCCTGTAACAAGGGGCGCAACAACAATGTGGGAGCGTTGGGACGGTATGAAGGTTGACGGTACCTTTGCCACACCTGAAATGAACTCCTTCAACCATTATGCCTATGGCTCTGTTGGTGATTGGCTTTACACAACCGTTGCAGGTATTGACAGCGATTTCAACGAGCCTGCATATAAGCACATTATTTTCAGACCGTTACCCAATAAAGAATTAGGCTATGCAAAGGCCCGCATTCTTACGGAAAACGGTGAAATAGTTTCTTCGTGGGAATATACAGGCAACGGCAACGAATGTAAATTCTCATTTACAATACCTGCCGGCTCTTATGCAACACTTTACCTTGATAATGAAGAATATGAATTTGAAAGCGGTACGTATAACACTGTTTTTGAATATCCGTCAGAAGATTAATGCTGAAGCACCTTCCACCCTATATGGTGTGGAAGGAGCTTTTTCTTTTTCAAAATATTGTGTCTAAATATTGACATCGTGTTTAAAAGACGATATTATTATGGTATCGTTATTTACGGCAAAATTCGGCAATATCCGATGTGTTTTTGAGGGGTCTTGATAAAGTGGCAAAATTTGGCTTGGACAGATTGATTTTTATCGCTGTCAGCATTGTTGTGATAGCATTGATTATCACTTTCGGTGAAAAAAACAACAAAAATGAATCGGAAACAACTACTTCGGTTTCCGCAACAATTGTAACTACAACAGCTCCGGTTTCTTCAACAACCGAGGCTTTAACAGAAACTGAGCCTTCAACAGGTGAAACGGATACTACTGAGCCTGTTGAAACAGCTCCCGTAGAGCGCCGCACGCCTAACGTTCACTTTTTCGTACCTGAGTCCCCAAGGGTTGATGAATCATATTTTGATGACGTTGTCTTTGTCGGTGACTCGGTGAGCCTTCGTCTTACATACTACAATATGGCAAACGAGTGCTTTGGCGATGCGGTTTTCCTTACATCAGGAAGCCTTGGTGTTACCAATTCACAGTGGGGCTTATATGAGCCCAAGGCAGTGCATCCCTCTTATCAGGGTCAGAAGGTTACTGTTGCTGACGGTATTCAGAAATGCGGCAAGAAAAAAGTTTACATTATGCTCGGCATAAACGATATGGCTTATTATACCAGACCTGATTTGTTTGCGCAGTTTAAATCCCTTACAGACTCAATTTTAGAAAAATCTCCTGATGTTACCTTTTATATTCAGTCAGTTACACCAATGACAGGTAACAAAAACGGCACAACTAATGATGAGATTAACGAGTACAACGCGCTTATTTCGCAGTATTGTTGCCAGAAGGGCTGGTATTTTGTGGATGTTGCGTCTGTTTTAAGAGATGAAAACGGACTTTTACCCAGAAAATATTGCAGTGACCCTGACGGAATGGGTATACACTTTACCGATGCGGCTTGTGAGGTGTGGAAGGAGTATCTTTACACACATGTACCTGCTGAAGCGTTAGAAACAACTGCTCCGTCTACAACAGCCCAAACAACAAAAGCGGCAACAACCACTAAATCAACAACAAAAAATTCTTGAAAAGGGGAATAAAAAATGATTAAAAAAATTACAGCAATTTTGATGGTTGCAATTATGATATTAAGCTTTGCATCCTGCGGCGGTGCAGGGGATAGCGGTGAAAAAGCAGAAGCACCCAAAACAATTGACCTTCAGGCAATAAAAGCAGAAATGATTACACAGTTTAATATTGATTCACCCATTGACCTTGATAACGATAAGCTTCTTAATCAGTATGGTATCACTGCTGAGTCCGTTAAATCATCAGGCAGCTTCATTGTTCTTACAGGTATTTTCCCTGCAGAAATTGTTATGATTGAAGCAGTTGATGAAAATGCTGCTAAGGAAATTAAAGACAAGCTTCAGGCAAGACTTGATGATTTAAAGGTGCAGTCACAGAGCTATGACGCTGAAAGCTATTCAATTGCTCAGAATTGCAGTATTTTTACAAATGGTAATTATGTAGCAATGTTCTTCTCAGAGCACGGCGCAGAAATGGAAAATCTTTATTTAAAATATTTTGAGTGATAAATCTTTGCGGCAGGTTAAACCTTGCCGCAAGTCTTTTGTGGAGTAAAGTATGGTATTTTCTAGCCTCATATTTATATTCATATATTTGTGCATTGTTTTGCCGATATATTATATTTTACCGCGCAAGGCGAAAAACCTGTTTCTTTTTGCGGTAAGCCTTGTTTTTTACGGCTATGGTGAGCCGGTGTTTATAATACTTATGATAATTTCCGTTACGCTCAATTACCTTTTCGGTATTCTGCTGGAAAAACATCGTGATAACAAGAAAAAAGCAAAGCTGCTTCTTGCGGTAAACGTTATAATAAATCTTGCGATGCTCGGCTTTTTTAAATATGCGGTATTCGCTGTGGACACCGTAAAGCTTATTCCCGCGCTTTCACACCTAAACACACCGCAGATTCCTTTGCCTATAGGCATTTCCTTTTATACCTTCCAGTCAATGTCATACACAATTGATGTTTACAGAGGTCAGTGCAAGGCGCAGAAAAATTACGTTGCCCTCGGCACGTATGTTGCACTTTTTCCGCAGCTTATTGCAGGACCCATTGTAAGGTATATTGACGTTGCGGAACAGCTTGAAAAAAGAAGAGAAACTCTCCAAAAATTCACAAACGGCGTAAAGCTGTTTATGGTGGGTATGGCAAAAAAAGTGCTTATTGCCAACCAGATGGGTGAATTGTGGGCTCAGCTTAAAACCGCAGAAGGCAACGGTGTTGTTGGCGCGTGGGTAGGTATAATTGCCTTTACCCTGCAGATATATTTCGATTTTTCGGGGTACAGCGATATGGCGCGGGGTCTCGGCAATATGCTGGGCTTTGACTTTGTCAAAAACTTTGATTATCCCTATATTTCAAAAAGCATTACTGAATTCTGGAGACGCTGGCATATCTCTTTAAGCACATGGTTTAAAGAATATGTGTATATCCCCCTCGGAGGTAACCGCAAAGGAAAAAGCAGAATGGTATTTAACCTTTTTGCAGTGTGGTTTTTAACGGGTCTCTGGCACGGTGCTTCGTGGAATTTCGTTTTGTGGGGATTATATTTCTTTGTGATTCTTATATTTGAAAAGTCCGTTTTATTAAAGGTGCTTGATAAAATTCCGTCGGTATTTTCTCACCTTTACGCATTGTTCTTTATAGTGCTTGGTTGGGTGATTTTCGACTTTACCGATATGGGCGCAATGGGTCAATATATTGTATCAATGTTCTCACCGCAAAACGGACTCATCGGTGAAGGTGCAAGGGTGCTTGTTCTTTCCTATTTACCCCTTATGGCGGTGGGCGGCTTTGCTTGTACGCCCCTTTGCAGAAAAGCTATTGAAAAAGTATTTTCAGTAAAATGCGGATGGATTCTTGAAACAGCTGCGGTAATTGCGGTGCTTGCTCTTTGCATTGCATCCCTTGTAAGCTCAAGCTACAATCCGTTTTTATATTTCCGTTTTTAAGGAGGGTTTATTTTGAAAAATATTAAAAAATATATGCCCTCAATAGCATTTTTACTTGCAATTTTCATATTCTTCGGTGCGTTTTTATTTGCACCCAAAAAAGAGTTTTCGGAGAACGAAAAAAGAATACTCTCAAAAGCACCCGAGATTTCTTTTGAAAATCTTGCAAACGGTAAGCTGACAAAGGATTTTGAAACGTATGTGTCTGACCACTTCCCCTTGAGGGATTTCTTTGTGGGAGTGCAGTCATATTTTGATTTGCTTTGCGGAAGAAACGGTGCAGCAGAGGTTTATTACTGTAAGGACGGTTATTTAATAAGCGCTCCCGCAGACGTGAGCGTTGAAACGACCGAAAGCAATGTAAAAGCGTTCAAGACTTTTGCTGAAAAAAACAAACTTGACGCCACAATGATTGTTGTGCCGTCGGCAGGCTACGTAATGGAGAAAGTTCTCCCTTCAAATCACAAGAATTTTATAGATGATGAAATTATAAATACCGCTAAAGAAAATTGCGGAAACATAACCTTCATTGACCTGCGTGAGGATTTTGAGAATATTAAAAATGATGTTCAGCTTTATTACAAAACTGACCATCACCTTACCTCTGCAGGAGCTTATGAAATGTATAAGGCTTTTGCAGAAAGTAAAGGCTTCAGCACCTCTGCAGAATATGATATTGAAACAGTTGAAGGCTTTTACGGCACTGCATATTCAAAGGGCGGGTTCTGGTTAAGCAATCCTGACAGCATTGAGCTGTGGCACAACAAAAAGCTTGATGTTAAGGTTGAAATAATTGAAACGGGTAAAGAAACGGTAACAAATGACTCTGTGTTTTTCAAAAATCAGCTTGAAAATGCAGACAAATATCCTGTTTTTCTTGACGGGAACCACAGTCTTGTGAAAATCACAAACCCTGATGCAAAGGGCGGTAAGCTTCTTGTTTTAAAGGACTCCTTTGCCCATTGCTTTACGGGTTTTTTAGCGGAGCAGTACAGCGAAATTTATATGGTTGATATGCGTTACTACCGTACCTCTTTAACCGAGCTTGTAACAGAAAACAGCATCTCCGAGGTGCTGTACCTCTACGGCACAGATAACCTTGGCACAGATACAAACTCCGTGTGGCTTCAGTAAAATATGAATATTATAAGTATATTTAAACCCTTCCTCTGTATAAGTTCGCCGGAATAGTGTAACGGTTGTGGCAAAATATAATGTTTACCGCATAGCAGCCGATTTAATCGTTTGAATATATATGCGTAACCACAAGTGAAGACTTCCTTGACTGATTCCTCACTCTTTATTAAAAAACCGCCTGACATTTCGTCAGACGGTTTTTATCATTATACATTATAAAGCGGATATTTGTTGCAGATTGCGGCAACCTTTTCTTTAATAAGCTCTGCGCTGTTTTCAAAATCAGTTGCTGTGAGTTTAATAAATTCTGCAATATCAATCATATCCTGTGCCTCAAAGCCGCGTGAAGTAACTGCGGCAGTACCGATTCTTATGCCGCTTGTAACAAAGGGCTTTTCGGGGTCACCGGGGATAGCATTTTTGTTAACGGTAATGTGAACCTCATCAAGGCGTCTTTCAAGCTCCTTACCTGTAATGCCGAGGCTTCTGAGGTCAAGAAGGAGAAGGTGGTTATCGGAACCGCCCGATACCATATCAACACCCTGAGCAGCAAGTCCGTTTTCAAGAGCCTTGCAGTTTGAAATAACCTTTTTGCCGTATTCCTTGAATTCGGGTTTAAGTGCCTCTCCGAAGCAGATTGCCTTTGCGGCGATGATGTGCATAAGAGGACCGCCCTGAATGCCGGGGAAAATTGCCTTATTGACCTTTTTGGCGATTTCTTCATCATTTGTAAGAATAAGACCGCCACGGGGTCCGCGGAGAGTTTTGTGTGTTGTAGAAGTAACAACGTGTGCATAGGGTACGGGTGAGGGATGTCTGTCAGCAGCAACAAGACCTGCTATGTGAGCCATATCAACCATAAAGAGAGCGTTTACTGAATCTGCAATTTCACGGATTCTTTTGAAATCAATAATACGCGAGTAAGCAGAAGCACCTGCAACAATAAGCTTGGGGTTGCATTCCTTAGCTTTCTTTTCAAGGGCGTCATAATCAAGGTAACCGTTTTCGTCAACGCCGTAGCTTTCAAAGTTGAAATATGAACCGCTTACGTTAACGGGTGAGCCGTGAGTAAGATGTCCGCCGTCTGCAAGACTCATACCGAGCACTGTGTCACCGGGCTGAAGGAGAGCAAAGTAAACCGCAAAGTTTGCCTGAGAGCCTGAATGGGGCTGAACGTTGGCAAATTCACAGCCGAAAAGCTTTTTTGCACGTTCAATTGCAAGAGTTTCGGCAATATCAACGTATTCGCAGCCGCCGTAATATCTGCGGGAAGGATAACCCTCTGCGTATTTGTTTGTAAGAATACTGCCGCTTGCCGCCATAACTGCGGCTGACGTGTAGTTTTCACTTGCAATAAGCTCAATGTTTCTGCTCTGACGGGTAAACTCAAGGTCAAGCGCCTCAAAAAGCTCTGCGTCAGCAGCTTTAAGGAGTTCAAAATCCTTTTCAATATATGAATTCATACTAAAACCTCCGTAGAGTAATGTTGGAATTATAATACAACAAAACCTTGCTCATTTCAATAAAAACGGCAGAAGTTATTTTTTTAACGTAAAACTTTGGAACAATAACCATAAATATTGTCTTTCGGGGTAAAATTTTTGAATTTTTTATATTGCCAATCCGCAAAATAGTGATATAATTACTATGAGTTATTCTGAAAAGGTGATTTTATGAATACTGTTGAGCTTAAAGCAAAAATATGTGAAGCAAAAAAAGAAACGGGCACGGTTATTCTTGCTCACACATACCAGGATCCCGACATTATTGATATTGCCGATATTACAGGTGACAGCTTTTTCTTGAGTAAGAAAGCCGCTGAAATAAAGGCAAAAAGGGTTGTTATGTGCGGAGTGCGTTTTATGGCTGAAAGCGTAAAAATTCTTTCGCCCGAAACCGAAACAATTCTTCCCGTTCCCTCTGCAACCTGCCCTATGGCAGAGCAGATTTTGCCCGAAAGAGTAAGAGAATATAAAAAAGAAAATCCCGATTCACAGGTGGTGGCATATATTAACACAACAGCCGCCTTAAAAGCAGAGTGTGACGTTTGCGTTACAAGCTCATCCGCAATAAAAATTGTGGATAAACTGGAAGCTGATGAAATTCTTTTTATTCCCGATCAGCATTTGGGCTCTTACGTAAAGGAAAAATTGCCTCATAAAAATATAGTGCTGTGGGACGGCTTTTGTCCCGTGCATGCACAGCTTACGGCAGAGGATGTGATTGCCTGCAAGAATAAGTATCCTGATGCAGTTTTTGCAGTGCATCCCGAATCACCTGCTGAGGTGGTCAAGCTTGCCGATATGGTGGGCGCAACCAGCGAAATTATAAATTACGCAAAAGCGCAAAAGGGCAGGGTTATTATCGGTACGGAGCGCGGTGTGGTTGACTACCTTTCAACCCACGAGGAAAACGGCGAGCGTTTTATTCAGCTTGCTCCCGAAAAGCTTTGCTGTGAGGATATGAAAAAGATTTCTCTTGATGATATTTATAAAGCAATAAAGGGAGAAGGCGGAGAAGAGATTGTTCTTCCCGAGGATTTGCGAAAGAAAGCTCTTGTGAGCATTAACAGAATGTTGGAATTGGGGTAATAAAATGAACCTTTCCGAATTAAAAAGACAATACAGTGTTATTATTGTGGGAAGCGGTATTGCAGGGCTTTACGCTGCGTTGAATTTTCCCGAAGACGTGGATATTCTTATGCTTTCCAAAAAAGAGCGTCATCAATCAAACAGCTCCCTTGCTCAGGGCGGTGTGGCTTGTGTGCTTGACCTTGAGGATGACAGCTACGAGCTTCATATTGAAGATACCCTCATAGCAGGCGGCAGGGAAAATGACCTTGATGCGGTCACCTGTCTTGTTGAAGAGGGCCCCGGTGACGTGCTTAAAACAATTGAATACGGGGTTGAATATGACCGTTATGAAAACGGTGAGCTTATAAAAACCCTTGAAGGAGGTCACTGCCGCAGAAGGATTGTTCATCACAAGGACACTTCGGGCAAGGAAATGGTGGATAAGCTTGTTCTGGCTGTGGAAAAGCTCCCCAACGTTACCCTTGCAGATGAAACGATGGTAACCTCCATGAGCCGCATAAAAAATGGCTTTAAAATTGAAATAATGAGCGGTAATGAGTTCAGAACGGTTTATGCAGATTACTGTCTTCTGGCATCGGGCGGTATCGGACGGGTGTATAAATACACAACGAATCCGTCTGTTGCCACGGGCGACGGCATACGTCTTGCTTATGAAATGGGTGCCGCAATTAAAAATCTTAGTTATGTTCAGTTTCACCCCACAGCCTTTAACGGTGCAAACCGCGAGCAGTTTCTTATAAGTGAAGCGGTGCGCGGTGAGGGTGCATTTCTTCTCAATTGCAATAAAGAGCGTTTTATGGACAGATATGATTCCCGTCTTGAGCTTGCCCCCCGTGACGTGGTTTCCCGTTCGGTTATTATGGAATCAAGGCGACTGGGCAGCAATAATTTTTATCTTGATATCCGCCACAAGGGCGAGGATTTTATCAAACACAGATTCCCGGGTATTTACGCGGGCTGTCTCAAGCAGGGGGTTGACATTTCAAAGGATCTGATTCCTGTTTTTCCCTGTCAGCATTACCTTATGGGCGGTATTGAGGTTGACCTTAATGCAAGAACAACTCTCCCGAGGCTTTATGCGGCGGGTGAATGTGCCTGCACGGGTGTTCACGGCAAAAACAGACTTGCAAGCAACTCACTGCTTGAAGCACTTGTTTTCGGAAGAAGAGCCGCCGAGGACATTACCATGTGCATTAAGGCAGACTCCTTTAAAGCAAGTGTTCCCGAAAGCGATCCCGTTATCAACAGAAACGGTGCTCCGTTACCTAAGGGCACGCGTACTGAAATTCGTGATACATTGCAAAGAGCTTATTTCGTTATTCCCGATGAGGGGGCTATACCTCAGGCAAAAAAACGGATAGAAGCAATACTTAACAGATTGAAAAACGGCAAGTTTGCCGTTACGGCAGATTATTGCGAGGCGTTGTCCCTTGCAACGGTTGCATATATAATATTGAAGGAGGTAGACAGATGATTTTGCCCCAATTCTATGTGGATGATTTAATCAAAAATGCCATAAAAGAGGACATAAACTATATTGACGTGGCAACAGATTATCTTTTGGATGAAAACGAAGTTAGCGAGGCTGTTTTTATTGCAAAGGCTGACGGTGTTCTTTGCGGAATAGATGTGGCTATGCGCGTGTTCCGTCTTCTTGACGAAAGCTTTACCTGCATTCTTCACAAAAAAGACGGCGACGAAATCAAAAAAGGTGATTTGATTGCAGAGCTTAAAGGTAAAACGGTAAGGCTTTTAAAGGGCGAAAGAACAGCACTCAACCTTATTCAGCACATGAGCGGCATTGCAACTCTCACAAACGCGTGTGTGAAAGAAACTGTGGGCACAAAGGCAACAATTGCCGATACAAGAAAGACTCTTCCGGGACTTCGCTCATTGCAGAAATACGCAGTAACCTGCGGAGGCGGAAGAAACCACAGATACAACCTCTCGGATTGTGCGATGCTTAAAGATAATCATATTGATGCAAAGGGAGGAATTACTCCTGCAGTCAAGGCTCTCCGTGAAAAAATCGGACATACTGTAAAAATCGAGGTTGAAACGAGAACCCTTGACGAGGTAAAAGAAGCCCTTGAAGCCGGTGCAGACATTATTATGCTTGATAATATGTCAAACGAAATAATGGCAGAGGCTGTTAAATTGGTTGATTCAAGAGCATTGCTTGAGGCTTCGGGCAACCTTACAAAAGAAAGATTGCACAGTGTTGCGCAGTTAGGTGTGGACATTCTTTCAATCGGTGCGCTCACCCATTCGGTTGAAGCATTCGACATTTCAATGAGAATGAAATAATTGTGGAAATTTACAGAAAAATGTGATATAATCACTCAGTTAATTTATTTTTGGAGGAGAAAAGGAAGTTATGATAGCAAAGTTTATAAAACTTTTTAAAAAATCATCATTTTTCAAATGGTTAAAATTCACTTTGCCTAAACTCAGATATACTCATTATTTTAAAAATCTTAAAATTGATGAAAAGGCAATTTTGCTTGAATCACAGCATGGCACGGAAATCAGCGGCAATATGTTTTACCTCATAAAAGAGCTTGCGACAAATAAGGAATATGATTCTTATAAAATTTACGTAAGCTGCCGTGTGGGTACAAAGGCTAAATTCGGGGAAATGTTGGAAAAATATAACATTGAAAGAGCAGAGCTTTTAGTGTTGTCAACCTTCAAGTATATGAAGGTTCTTGCTTCTGCAAAATACCTTTTCAACGATAATACGTTTTTACCCTTCTACCTTAAAAAAGAAGGTCAGGTTTACCTCAACACATGGCACGGAACACCTCTTAAAACGTTAGGTAAGGGCATTAAAAACGCAATGCACGGTATAGGAAATGCCCAGAAAAATTTTATTTGCGCAGATTATCTTCTTTATCCCAATACATATACCATGGAGCATATGGTTGAGGATTATATGCTTGAAAATGTGGCTCTCGGTGAATGTGTTCTTGCGGGCTATCCCAGAAACACTGCATTTTTTAACAAAAACAGAGGGCAGGAAATAATTGAGGAGCTTGAGCTTCAGGGTAAGAGGATTTATGCTTATATGCCCACGTGGAGAGGCTCTGTCGGTAATATTGATGCTAAGGCAAACGCATATTTCCAATATTATCTTTATGAGCTTGATAAAATACTCGGTGAGGATGAAATTGTTTTCCTTAACCTTCACCCCATTGCTAAAAAGGACGTTGATTTCAACACCTTCAAGCATATCCGTAATTTCCCCTCAGAATATGAAACTTATGATTTCCTTAACTGTGCGGAATGTCTTGTAACTGACTATTCAAGTGTTTTCTATGATTATGCCGTTACAGGCAAGAAAATAATCCTCTTCACCTTTGACGAGGAAGAGTATTTTGCAGATCGCGGTGTTTATAAGCCCTTGTCATCATTGCCCTTCACAAAGGTTAAAACTGTTGAGGATTTACTCAGTGAAATGCGTTCCCCCAAAAATTATGATGATAAAGCGTTTCTTGAAGAATATTGCTCCTATGATTGTCCCGAGGCAGCAAAGGCATTACTCGATTTCACAATTTTGGGGAAAAAATCAGATAAGGTTAAAGAGGTTCCCTTTAAAGGAAACGGCAAAAAGAACATTCTTATGTATCTTGGCGCTCTTGACCAGAATGGTATTACAACGTCGGGAATAAATCTTCTTAACAATCTTGATACAACAGAATACAACTATTTTGTTTCCTTCCCTGCTGAAAAGGGTAAGCTTCATCAGGATACAATTGCAAACCTTCCCGAAGGTGTTAACTATATTCCCGTTCAGGGTGTTTTCAACCTCAGCTATATAAAAAAGAAAATGTGGTTGAAGTTCAATAAACGTAAATTCCCCTTTGCACCTATGATGGCATCAATGAAAAAAGAGTGGCAGTACGAAATTGCCAGAATTTACGGCGGTGCACCCTTTGACAGCGCAATTCAGTTTAACGGCTATGAAACAAAAATGATTCTTTTGTTCTCACAGTTTAAGTGTAACACCTGCATTTACGTGCACAGTGATATGGTTAAAGAAAGAGAACTCAAGGGAAATCAGAGAAAATCAGTTCTTAAATATGCTTATAAGCATTATGATAACGTTGCTCTCGTTACCGAGGATATCAAAGAGTCAACTGCAACGTTTGTAAGCAAAACGGATAATTTCAAAATTGCACACAATATTATTGCTTTTGATGAAATTGTTAAAAGAGGTAACGGAGAAATCAAGTTTGATGAAGACGTTACACAGAGCAACAAGGAGCTTGATGAAATAAAAGCAATTCTCGACAGCGATGCAAAGGTCATAATCAGTGTCGGCAGATTCTCTCCCGAAAAAGACCATAAGAGAATGATTGATGTTTTCAATAAAGTGTGGCAGGAAAACAATAACACGTACTTTATTATCATCGGCGGTATTCAGCGTGACGGCATTTATGATGAGCTTTGCGAATACGTAAAAACTCTTCCCTGCAGCAACAACGTTATCCTTATTCTTTCAATGACAAATCCGCTTCCCATTGTTAAAAAATGCGACGGCTTTATCCTTGCATCACATTACGAGGGCTTCGGACTTGTGCTTGTAGAAGGTGATATACTGGGACTTCCCGTTGTTTCAACGGATATTACGGGACCCAGAACCTTTATGCAGAAGAATAACGGTACTCTTGTTGAAAATACCCACGCAGGCGTGGAAAAAGGCTTTAAGATGCTCATTAACGGTGAAATCCCGATGCTTACTTCTGACTATGCTGAATATAACAAAAACGCAATAGCAGAGTTTAAGGCTATAATTGAACAGTAATAAAAAACGGCGGACTCGCAAGAGTCTGCCGTTTTTAAATGCAAAATGCAAAATTTAAAATGCAAAATTTCGGGGCGCAAAGTGATTGATTAGAACGAAAAAGCGGTTACTATTTCTACCTCTCTGGTTTAAGAGAGGGGGACCGCCTTTTTATAAATTTTCCTTTCACAATATGTACCAAACGCGCCTAAAATTATATTAAAAAACGTAGTCTGACGGAGCGGTGGAGAGTTCCCGACACGACCATAGGCGTGTCGTTGAATCGTAAGATTCAATTGTAACAATCTCACCGTACCGATAAAAAAGAATAAGAAATAATCAAAAGACGAAAACCGTTATCTACAAATGAAAAATTAAACAAATATGTTGTTGAAATGCGAAAAAAACAAACTGATGAAGAGACAAAGGATATTAAATATGTCACATATATAATAAACAACGTTTGTGATGCTCGTCAAAGAGACTTGACTATTGCTCCCGAATATCGTTGATTGATAACAGAGAATTTATGTCAATGGAAGCGTTGCTTCCACGATGCGCTTTTATGCGCATCGGGAA
>JAGASD010000035.1 GCA_017621885.1 Clostridia bacterium
AAAATATTTCTATGTGTACTTTTACTTAATGTAAATATGCGTAAAATTCAAAGTTTCAGTATACCTTCAGTCAAATAAATTATATCACTCAGATGCGAAAAAATAAGGATAGCAATAGCAAAATACGCAATACCGTCAATGGTCTCTATGAACAGTGCAAGCACTGCCATTGACGGTATTTCTTTATTTTGCTTATGAGCAGACAAGGGTGGTAAGCCAAGAACTGACTTACCGCCCCAATCACTCATTCTGTTATGCGTAGATAATCTCGCTGTAAATGATTTCTCTAACTCTGGACTGAATTTCATTAATTTTCTGCACCCACAGCATAGAATTATCTGCTTTCAGTTGCTCGGTCACATTTTCCTGCTCTGCAATTTGCTTTGTCAGTAGGAGCAAACGCTCCTGTGCCTGTCTGTCACTATCTGCAAGGTAGGAGTTTAGTGTACCCTCAATCAGCATTGTGGTATAGAGGAACTGCTTATGCTCCTTTAGATACTGCTTGTGGCGCTGTCCCCACAAACTGATAGGCTGTGTTTCTTCTTCGTAAAGTATCAGACAAGGGATATAATAATCTCCCTGCAATTCATACCATAAGCCGATGCTTTCATCAAAAATGTACTTGTCCATACAATAAATCCTCCAATATAATATATTCGCACATACGTCACAGTTCTCCGATTGCCACATTCTGTTATATCTTGTTATCAGATTTTCTTGCCCTTATCAGCTTCCAAGGGAAGAATAAACATAAGTGAAATCGTATAATAAGTTAAGGTGAGCATTTTGCGATAAACCCTTTATTTTCAAGACTTTTGGAGGATTTTATTAAAACCCTGTGAGGGTTAATAACCACTTATAAAATTGTAATTTTCAAATCCATGTTTGTCGGACTATTAAAAACCAAACTGCAAGGCGCTCCTATCGGGAGTATCGGCATCTTCATTTTCCGTCAGCAGGAGAAAACTGTATGACCAAGAAAATTTCGTCATTTCGTAACCTCAAGGTGGCTGCATTACTTTGCGCCGCTAAAGCGGCTATCCCCTGTGGAATTGCCGCAAGCAAGTTAGAATATGGACTATAAAGAATCCTCCGGATGATCTCAACCATACGGAGGATTAACTGTTTTATGGACACATGCCATTCCCTGCGGCTTTTTGTTTTATCACAGCAGATTGTAAGCATTCATACTGCTGGTGTGAGTTCCTTTTAAGGAGGAAATGAACTATGATGAAGCGAATCCATCAAAACCGGTCTTCACAGGGACTTTTGGGCGGACAAATTGAAACGGAAAAAAGTATTTTAACGGAAATCGACGGCGGCTACCGATTGGTAGACAAATAACCCAATACGAAACGCCCCGGAAGTTCCGGGGCGCTTCCGTTTACAAGTATCGTTTTTTCTTGAAGTAGTAAATACATCCTCCCACAATTAATGCACTCAGCACAACCACCGCCGGATAACCATAGACCCAATGAAGTTCCGGCATATTGTCAAAATTCATTCCATACCATCCTGCAATCAGAGACAACGGCATAAAAATTGTGGTAACAATTGTCAAAAGCTTCATAATCCGGTTCTGCCCAAGATCCATCTGGGCCTGATACTCGCTGCTGACCTGACTGGCATATTCTCGCAGCATCTGGGTTTCCTCTTGTAAGCGATTCAACCTGCGAAGAATATACTGCAGCCTGCCGGAACTGCATTCATCCAATAAATCGGTAGAATTTTCCTGTAAAGTTGCCACCATATCATTCATCTGAGCGTAGTAACGGTTATGTTGATTCAGTTCCTTCCGGAGCCGGCTCATTTGCCTGATAAACTTGTCTGTCCGGTTATCCAATACCATCTGTTCAAGTCCGGAAATGCGTTCTTCCATGTTCTGAATATGGAAGAGGTCATCCATAATCAGAGCCAGAAAAAAATCCATCAGTAAATCATATGCCCCATCCGCATGATGCGGGCGCATATTCCTGACCCGTTCCATACATTTGGCGGCTTCTCCGTCCGCATCAACAAAAAGAAGGTTGTTGTTCCACCATGTGAAAACGATTCTCTTTTCCTGCTGATGTGGTCTTGCCGGCTCATGAATCTCGCCGAGGATTCGGTTTTGCTCAACCATCAGCCGACAGCCCTTAATATTTCCTGCGCAGAGCATAGACTCCGGCGGAATCAGCATAGCCGGCAGCTTATGGTCCTTGATTTCTTCCGGATTTAGAATGACTGCGATTTTCTCCCAAATCTCAACATCTTCTGGCCGGATTGGTTTTAGCGTCTCTGCTATGTGATAGTACATGATGTATTCCTCCTCATATCTCAACCCCACCGTAAAATCGCATGTTCCACCAATAAGTTATATGGTTGGACTGTGCGGTTTCACGGTGTCCTTCTTTTCTGAACGAAACTCGTTTTTCGAACATTTTTTTCGAAAAACGTTTTTTTCTTTTCGGAAAGCCTGGCAATGCTTGGGTTTTCCGATTTTGTATTTTGGAGAAGATATTCCAAAAGTCCAGAAATGCAAAAGTATTATTTTTACTCCATGTCGCTATTTGGACACATGTTTTCGATAAAATTGAATCGTGCTCGGTCTCAAAGGCCTGTGGTATCTGGTATTTCAGGGTTTGATGAGGGCGAACCTCATTGTAAAACTGAATATACTGTTTTACGCTTTCGCGGAAACCTTCTTTGCGACTGCGTTGTCATGAGGCCTGCCGGTAGCTGAAAATGATTGCTTGATACCATTTGATTGGAGCAATTTTCTAAATGCACCCGATGTGTACTGCTTTCATAACATGACAGAACTAAAGCCTTCTACAGCTTCGAACGCATCTTGCTCTTGCGTAAAATAAAGTATAGCATACAAGTGTGAAGTTTTCTACCATTCATACAAGAAACGCCCGAACATTTTCGTCCGGGAGTTCTCGGTATCAATCATAAATCAGTTCAAACTTCACTATTTCTTCTGCCTGTGCCTTGCAAGCGTTCATCTGCTGTACCCATTCCATTTGATTTTCTGCTTTTAACTGTTCTGTCACACCCTGCTTTTGAGCCATTTCATCAATCAATCCGTGGAACATTTGCTCCGCCTGTTGGTTAATATCTGCAAGATAACGGTTTTGTTAAATCCTTATATTATACTACGACGATTATATTTGTCAAGGGTTCTTTTTTTAATTATATCAAAAACATCTTTTTTTAATTATATCAAAAAAGAATTCCGATCTCAAGGTGAGACAAATTTTGCCCCGCCCCAAACAACGAAAAGGTGCGGGGAGCAACAGCACGTTGCTTGTGATGCACACCGCAATCTGTTATATATAATCACAGTAACAAAGGCGGTAAAACATATGGAAACGAAAGATATTATACTGGAACTCAGAACAAAACATGGACTCTCCCAGGAGGTACTTGCCGAAAAGGTATTCGTCACCCGTCAGGCGGTTTCACGTTGGGAGAATGGCGAAACGGTACCCAACACCGAAACGCTGAAACTTCTCTCCAAGCTCTTCGACGTATCGATCAACACGCTCCTCGGCTCTCCGAGAGAGCTGATTTGTCAATGCTGTGGTATGCCTCTGGAAGATAGCAATGTTAGCCGTGAGAAAAACGGTATTTTTAACGAAGAATATTGCAAGTGGTGCTATGCCGACGGCGAGTATATGTATTACGATATGGACGATCTGATCGAGGTCTGCGTAGCGAATATGGCAAGCGAAGCCTTTCCCTCGGAGCAGGCTCGCGCCTATTTGAAAGAAATGCTCCCGAAGCTCGACTATTGGAAGAAATATAAAAACCTTGACGATGGCGGAAAGTTTGAAGAATTCAAGCGTAAACTGATCGACGAGATAAACGCCCTTGGAGTAGAAGGAATGCCGAAGGTCGAAAAGCTCACCGCACTTTTGGGCGGTTACGTCAATTTGGAATACCGCCTGCCAAACGGCAAGACCGTCAAATTCCTCGACGATAACGCCACCTATCCGGGAAATCAGTTAGAATGTGAATTTGGCGGCAACCGTTGCTTCGGCGTAGTCGCCAATATGGATTTCATCCTCGTTTGTACCTATGAGGAAAACGGCGAAAATCCCGAGCTTGTGATCTATAAAAAAAGATAAAAATTGCCGCCGAGGAACAAACTCCTCAGCGGTTGTTTGCTATCACTCAAAAGAAACAGGCTTGGTATCACCCGTGGCGAATGCATTGGGGCCTGGGTCCGACATGGAGAAATACATTTTTGCGGCTTTGGTAGTGCCGAAATCACGGTTAGAGCCGGAATTCTGCACCTTGTTAAAGGCATCGCGGAACATCTGATTGTGGGCTTCCTCGCGGTTCAAGAGAAAATCAATGGTCTCGCGCACCTTTTTGTCGTCGATTTGGCGGTAAAGGTATTCGTAAACCACCTTCGCACGCTGTTCGGATGCGATGTTGCTGAGCAGGTCGGCACACAGATCCCCGGTCACCGTAACGTAATCTGCCGTCCAGGAATAACCCGAAGCGTTAATAAGTCCCGGATTTAGGCCCAGGATAACGTGGGATTGGATCTCACCGCAGGGCACCTTCTCGGCATCCACATCGTGACCGTTTAAGAGGTTGATGGTCTGTGCCACCATCTCCATGTGCCCCAGCTCCTCTGCCGCAATGTCAAGGAATAAATCCTTAATTTCAGGGTCTTTGATTCTGAAGTTCTGGGACATATACTGCATGGCTGCTTTCAGCTCGCCGTTGCCGCCGCCGAGCTGTTCCTGCAAAAGCGCCGCGTACTGCGGATTGGGTCTCTCCACCGCCACGGGATGAAAAAGTATCTTTTCGTGTTTGAACATTTCATTACCTCCGTTTGTTTACTATTAGATATTCTTGCCAATTCACCGACGGATATTCATAGAAAAAAGGATTGAGAAAAGCCGCAAAAAATGGTATAATATTTATATAAAAGCGTTATAAAGAGGTGAAAAGGATGAAAACCATTATTATAGGCGGTGTTGCAGGCGGCGCCACGGCGGCGGCGCGGCTTCGCAGACTGGATGAAAAAGCAGAGATCATTATTTTAGAACGCGGCGAATACGTGTCCTTTGCCAACTGCGGTCTGCCGTATTATATCGGCGGAGTCATCACTGACCGTGAGGATTTGACTTTGCAGACGCCCCAAAGCTTCAAGGCGCGTTTTAATATTGATGTCAGAGTGTTAAACGAGGCGGTTAAAATCGTCCCTGATACCAAAACCGTCACCGTCAAGAATCTTCGCACAGGCGAAACCTATGATGAAACCTACGATAACCTCATTTTGTCTATGGGCGCCGATCCGATACGACCGAACATTGATGGAGCTGACGGCAGCAACGTTTTCACTCTTCGCAATATTCCCGATACCTTAAAAATCAAGACCTATATCGATACGGCAAAACCGCGCTCGGCTGTGGTGGTCGGCGGCGGATATATCGGTGTGGAGATGGCGGAAAACTTAGTCGAAGCAGGGCTGAAGGTCGCCATCGTCGAGCTTGCCGACCATCTGATAGCACCCCTGGACTTTGATATGGCGGCAGACGTTCACCGTTATATCAAATCCAAAGGCGTTGATCTGCACCTGAATAACGGCGTTAAGGCGCTCAACGGAAACACCGTCATCTTGCAAAACGGTGAGATCGCCGCCGATATGATCATACTGTCGGTGGGCGTCCGTCCCGAAACCGCCATTGTAAAAGACTGCGGAATAGAACTCAATCCGCGAGGGAGCATTGTTGTAAACAACAAAATGCAGACCAATATTCCGAACATTTATGCCGTGGGCGATGCGGTAGAGGTGGAGGATTTCATCACAAAGAAGCCTGCCTTTATTCCTCTTGCAGGACCTGCCAACAAGCAGGGCAGAATTGCCGCGGATAATATTGCAGGATACGAGAGCGTTTATACCGGCACGCAAGGCTCGGCGGTGCTTAAACTCTTTGATATGACCGTTGCCACTACGGGCCTTAATGAAAAGACGTCCGGGTTGGCAGGGATTGATTACGATAAGACCTACACCTATTCGGCATCCCATGCCACCTATTATCCCGGTGCGGCACAGATGTCAATAAAAGCGCTGTGGGATAAGAAAACGCTGAAGCTCATCGGCGCGCAGATTGTCGGCTTTGATGGTGTGGACAAGCGTATGGACGTGCTTGCGACCGCCATTCGTTTCGGCGCGAAGATCACCGATCTTACCACCCTTGAACTCTGTTATGCTCCGCCCTTCGGAAGTGCGAAAGACCCCGTTAATATGCTCGGCTTTGTTGCCGAAAACATCGTCAGCGGAAAACTCAAGCAATTCTTCTGGCACGACGTGGAAAATCTCCCCCGTGACGGTAGCATCTTCTTGCTCGACACCCGTACACCGTATGAAGTAATGAACGGTAAAATTGACGGCTTTGTCAATATCCCGCTTGACTCCCTGCGGCAAAGAATAAATGAAATTCCGAAAGACAAACCCGTCTACGTTCATTGCCATTCAGGACTCCGTTCCTACCTTGCCTGCCGTATTCTCACAGGCAACGGCTACAACTGCTATAACCTTGCAGGCGGATGGCGGCTCTATGAATCGGTCATCAACGAGCGCACCGTCCCCGAATACTCCTGCAAAGACTGTAAATAAATGTGGCTATAAGAAAAGCCGATGAGAAATCTTGCGATTTCTCATCGGCTTTGTCATTTCCAAATGTGCAAATATATCTGCTCACTTGGATGTCAACAATTGCACCGCAGCAGACAAAGAAAAGGGTATAATTAAGACCATATTTGATTATGTAGCCGTCAAAAATACGATTTTTGCAAAAACAGCAAAAAACACCTGAACGGCAATAAAAAATGACCTTAAAGGGAGAATAAATCTCTGCTTCAGGTCATTTTTACGTCTGACTACTCCACCTATGATACAAAATTGGAGTAGGTTGCAATTTCAATAGGTAGGTTGCAATTTCAATAGGTAGGTTGCAAATTCAAGAGTCAGGTTGCAAATCATGAGAGCGGGTTGCAAATGAACAAGTCGGGTTGCAAAAAGATGTTCAAACAAAAATGACCCAACAAACACCATATTGGGTCATCATTCTTTTACAAATTTTATTATATCTTCAACATTACAATCAAGTGCATAACAGAGCGCATCTAATGTTTTTGTGCTCATTGCTTCACCTTTTTTTATTCTATAAATTGTATTTGCTGAAAAACCTTCTTTAAAAATCAAGTGATACTCAGTTATATTCTTTTTGTATAGAGTTTTATAGAAGGGTTCATAACTTATCATTGTAATCACCACAACTATATTATCATACTTAATTTCTTGACAATACTCAACAAATTGAGTATAATGAGTATAAACTCAATATATTGAGTTTATAAACACTAAAAATATCAGAAAGGAGATTTTAATATGATATGTCCACATTGTCAAAATGAAATGCCTATCGAAGATGCAAAGTTTTGTGCTTATTGTCAAAAGCCAATAAACTCAAACGAAACATCTTCAACAGAAGTTTTACCACCTCCGAATATGTCGCAACAAGTTGTATATTGTTCAACATGTGGCAATCCTTGTAATCATAATGCGGCGGTATGCGTTAAATGCGGTTCAACACTTAATAAAAGCAAGAATACTGTTATTGAAGATGATGAACCAGTAACAGGACTTAAGGTTCTTTCTTTATTTATTCCTATAATTGGTCTAGTTTTGTACTGTGTTAACGCTTCCAATAAACCTAAGTGTGCAAAAACATATGGCAAAATGGCGCTTATAGGATTTATAATTGGTATTGTTTCAGTTATATTATATGAAGAAGTTTTTTATTGGTGGTTTTAAAAGATAGTAAAAAACAAGACCCGTCAGTTATGGGTCTTGTTTTTTACTAAAATTGGACATAAAAAATACCGAAACCCCTATATTTCAAGGGATTTCGGTTGTATTACCTAAGGTGTACTTAGGTGGTCATAGTGAAGGGATTCTAACCCCCGACATCCTCGGCTTCGCCGCCTCTTGCGGTACCCGAAATTGTCTGCTCGTTATTCACATCGCACAATTTCGACCGCTGCGCCAACAAACACTCCCTTTATCGTCCACAGGACGCGGTCGCGTGTGTTGCCCAAAGCAGGCTGGCACCTGTTTGTGTTCGGAGTATCGGGAATTAATATCTTTCGTTACAAAGAAAAAAGCAACAGTTTTCAGGCTGTTGCTTTTGAGGTTTCAGTTCGATAAATTGGAATTTGTCGCTTCGCCAAACTGAAAGTTTATGTTCTATATGTAATTACATAACCATTATTAATGTTCCTATTCCAATCAAAACACAGCCTATCAATGACTTTATTGTAAAGTCTTCGTGCAAAAAAACAAATGCCAATACTAAGGTAATTACTACACTTAATTTATCTATCGGTACAACTTTTGATGCATCACCTATCTGTAATGCTTTGTAGTAACATAGCCAAGAAGCACCTGTTGCTAATCCTGATAAAATCAAGAATATCCAGCTCTTTCTGCTGATTTCTGTTATACCGTTTTGTGAATTCGTGAGGAATACCATTCCCCATGACATAGCAACTACAACAACTGTTCTTATTGCTGTTGCAAGATTCGAGTTGACTCCTTCTATGCCGACCTTTGCCAGTATAGAGGTAAGTGCTGCAAATATTGCAGACAGTATTGCGAACACAAGCCACATACAATATTACCTCCACAAATTCAAGTTTGTCGAGTTGATTATACCACAAATTGATAATTAAAACAATAAAAGAAAAACGATTGAAAACCAATGGTTTTCAATCGTTTTTGTCTAACTACTCCACCTTTAATACAAAATTGGGGTAGGTTGCAAATTCAAGGGGCAGGTTGCAAATCGTGGTAGTGGGTTGCAAACGCATTGGGTAGGTTGCATTTTGTGTTTTTACAAAAGCGAACTTATTCAAATCACCAATTTCTATCTTCGTATGGAGTAGATTCAACGCCGTTTGCTTGCAGTTTAGCAACCATACGATCGAGTTTACTTTGCCACATTTTTTTAAACCATTCGGTATGACCGAACCATTTTACAAGTGTTGGACTTATTGCATAGTATGTTTTAATAAATGCTCTGCCGTACCAAGTTTCTGCAAGAGTATAGTCACGATAACGACGAAGTGTCCAAACTTCAGGGCAATCATAAGAACCATATACCGCAGTCGCTACATAACATCCTCCGCTTGAATTTGTTTTTTCTTCGACTGAAGGAATCAAGAAGCTTGGGTCGAGTTCATTAATTTTTTTTGCGTAATCATGAATTAATTCAGCCTTAATTAAATATTCATTAACGCCAGCTGATGGTTGAAATTGCATGTTAGCTATTTGATAACGTGCACGTCGAATATATAATAGACATTCTTTGCAAACGCTTTTGTCTACTTTTTCACTGTTAAGTAATTCTTCAAGCTTAGCATCAATTGATGCGTAAGCAAGCACACAACTCGCTATAGTATTAACAACAAGTGGGCGCATTTTTTGATACAAATCGCTATGTACTTTTCCAGCAGGAGAAAGAATGTTACCACCCTCATATTGTCTTAGCAAAGAAGCACCTGTTGCAGCAATACCGACAAGTCTATCTGAAGTTTTTTGAGATATGGTTTTTATTCGACTACTTGCTTCTTCAACACTGCAGTCTTCAATTGCCATTTCAAAAGCTGGAGGAATAGTATTTCCCAATTTTTCAGCTACCGAACCCGCCTGTGCATTTGTAAATGAAGTAAACTCCCCTAGATAAGAATAAAAATATGCTTCCCAATCGGTAGGAATTATATCTAATATCTGTTTATAATATTCAGCTGCATGTTCAAGATCGTCGACTTCCAATGATTTTCTTGCACGTTCATATAGAATTTCTGTTTTTTTGTTATTGTCTTCCAATGGTTTGCTTGATTGAAGAAAATCAAGATTGACAGGACAACCACAATTCGGACAAGTTGGGGCTTTGTCTGAAATTTGTTTTCCGCATTCAGGACAGTTGATAAGTGCCATATAAAAACCTCCTAATTTTTTGGTAAATATATTGTATCACAGAAAACAAAAAAGTACAACAGTTTTGTATTAAAACCGTTGTACTTAGGTGGTACGAGTGTTGATAACGGATTCAATTTTTAATATCAAATAACCGACAGTCAAACACATATTCTTGCTTGTATCAGAGGATTTTGTAGTTTTTTCAACAAATCAAAAACAGATTGTGAGGAAACGAAATGTCAAATATTATTGAAGATTTATACTACGGCACCCTTGAGCCACAAGAAGTTAATTCAGAATTAACACCTAAACTCAAAAAGAAACTGGGCAACCTTGCCGAAAAAGAAGAACAGCTTACTGCAAGATTGAACGGTGAAGATAAGGAACTGTTTCAAAACTACGTAAGTGCTTACATTGAATTTTCAACAACGAGTAACGCTGACAGCTTTATATCAGGCTTCAGGCTCGGTGCAAAATTCACATACGACACATTTGTTGAAGGCAAGAAAGGATGATATGATTATGGAACTCAAAAAGCATTATACAAACGAACAGACTGGTATCAGTTACACTCTGCACGGCGATTTTTATTTGCCGGACTTAAAGGCGGCCGAAGAAAATATCACCGTCGGTAAATGGGGAATGTTACATAAAGATTATTTGCTTAAACACAAGAAAGTGTTATTTGCTACACTCCTAACCCAAGGTAAACTATATCAGCACTGTGCTCAGGTAAAAAATCAGGCTCAGCAGATGTTTGATAATCTTGTTGAGCAAATGAAAGAAGCTGAAGGTGTTACAGAACACCTGAAAGAGGAAAATCAGATGGAATGAGTGTGCCGTGTGCAAAATATAGAGGCAAGGGCAAGAGAGATTGTCACAAACAACTTAATATGTAATTAATTATAACAAGACGGCTTGGTGGTTTTCCTTGCCGTCTTATTGCTTTTTGTGGCTTTGCAAAAGTTCGTTAAAAAATTATTAAGCTAATATATTGAAAAAACTTGTCAACTATGCTACAATATATAAAAATTTAATACTGATATAAGAAGATACGGTTTGAAAAGTTGTAAGCTGAGTAGATGTAAAAGGGAATCAGGTTCGAATCCTGAACAACCGCCATTACTGTATTTGACAAGACAGGAGCATATTAGCCATTGGGATATTCTATCCTGAGAAGGAGTGTTCCTGAAGTGGGCATATCCACTGCATCATAAGTCAGGATACCTGCCGTGTCTTTTTAGGTTCAACACAACTTTGGTGAGAAGAGTGCAACCGATTTATCGCCGCATTGCGGCTTTGGGTTTGCATTCTTTTTTGATTTTGTAGAGCCAAAGCCTTTCTTCGCTATGCCGTGTTTTAAATCTGTTGTACTCTTTTGACCTATTTGGTTGAAAGGGTATTTTTTATTTGTAAAGGAGGGTTGATAAGTGACACAAGATGAGAAAAAGTCCTGGGCGGAAGAACTTTTGAAAAGAAAAGCTACGGAACTCGGAAGACTGCCCAAAAAGGATGATTTTGATGAACCGACAAGGTCACGAATCAAAGCCTTCTTAGGTCCTTGGCCAAGAGCATTGGAGGCTGCCGGATTAAAGGAAGCAAAGCCTGTTTCCGAAAAATCCAAAAAGAGAAAAAAAGCAACTATCAAATCAAAAAATCAAACCATTTCTGCGCGTCAGAAGTTGGAGAGGCACAGAACCAAAGCGAAAGAACAGAATACTTTTGATGAAAACAAAATGAAAAATATCAAAAAGGAGATTCAATAATGAAAAAGCGAATTTTAAGCGTTATTCTCGCTATTGCAATGCTGATAACAGCAATACCACTTATGTCTGTTGCATCAGAAAGCGAATATGTTTATATCTCTGTAAGCTATGATGACAAATATACCGATGACAAAAACGGCAATCCCATAGCTTATATTCCCGTATCCCTCGAAACACTTCAATCTGTTGATTTGAACGAATACAATCTTTCTGAATATCTTTATGACGAAGACGGTGACGGCAATTATGACATTACAGCATTACAGCTTATCATCTATGCTCACGAAGAGCTTTATGGCGGTGATTGGAGCGAGGTAACTTTCACAGGTAGTCCCGGAAGTTCATATTTCGCAGGAGGTCTTTTCGGCAGAGATGAAAACCTCAACTATTATCTGAACGGTCAGTATCCTCTTGCAAGTGGAGGATGGGGTGCAACCTCTGACCAGATTGTTCTTGAAGCAGGCGACTTTATTGACCTTGCAGGCTTCACAAGCTGGGATTTCTATCAGGACTCGGCTTACGGTTTTCATTATTTTGCTGATGCAAACGGTGATGTAACACATTCTTACACCACAGAAACAGCCAAAGCTTGCGACATCAAGCTTATTAAAGGCACAAAGGATTATGAATACAATTCCGTTTTCTTTGAAATACCTGATTATGAAGTACATTACGGTAAAGCACTCTATAATGAAACGGGAAGTGTAACAACAGATGACAGCGGATGTGCATCTATCTCTTTCCCATCTGCAGGAAAATGGTATCTTTGGGTTGACGGAGGTTATGGTAACGAATATCCCGATTCTATAGTTTCTGCTCCCGGCTATGCAGAGGTAACAGTTACATCGGCGGATGCTCCCCGTGAGCCTCAGGATGTAAGCGCTGTGCTTAATGCTACAATGGCACAGCTTGCTGATACAGTACAAGAACCTGCTTTCGGTACTGACGCAGGTGAATGGACAGTGTTGAGTTTGGCACGCGGTGAATATTTTGAAAAGAACAGCACTTATTTTAATGATTACTACAACCGTATTGTTTCAACAGTAAATGAAACAGCTTCATCGGTTAATATGAACGGTGCACTCCACAAAAACAAATCAACTGAAAATTCCCGTCTGATTGTTGCACTTTCATCTATCGGTAAGGATGCAACTGCTGTTGGCGATTGGAATCTTGTTGAAGCATACAGCCTGAACGGTTTTGATTGGGTTAAAAAGCAGGGTCTTAACGGTACGATATGGGCACTTATCGCGTTGGATTCGGGCAACTATGAAACAAGCGATGAAACCATCCGTCAGCAGTGTATTGATTCCATCCTCTCACTTCAGCATGATGATGGCGGTTGGGCATTACAGGCAAACAAGACTTACGCATCTGACCCTGATGTTACGGGTATGGCACTTCAGGCTTTGTATCCTTACCGTAATCAGACAGCTGTAGCTGAAGCATGTGAAAAAGCATTTGATTGCCTTTCTGAAATGCAGCACGAAAACGGTACATTTGCATCGGGCGGAAGCGAATGCTCTGAAAGCTGTGCGTGGGTAATTGTTGCCTGCACAACATGGGGCATCAATCCTGATACCGACAGCCGTTTTGTAAAGAACGGAAAATCTGTTGTTGACGGACTCTTAAGTCATTATCTTGAAGATAAGGCGCAGTTTGAACATATTGCAGACGCAGGTGCAAACGGTATGGCTACTGACCAATCCTGCTACGCTCTTGTTGCCTACAAGCGTTTTATAAATAACAAAACAAATCTTTTTGATATGTCTGATGTTGCATTTGATGAAAATGTTGAAATCGTTCCCGGTAAGATGACAGCAACTCTCGGTATTCCTGCTGAAATATCCGATGAGGTCGGCAAAACTTTCAACGCAACAATCAGCATTGACCAGTGGGATAATAACGCAGGCTACAAGCTTATTGATTTTATTATGAATGTTCCCGAAGGTCTTACAGTTACGGCAGTTACAGCCGAAAGCCGTCTTTCGGGCGGAACGGTAAATTACAACGTTGAAGAAAGCACAGGTAAGCTCCGTGCAGTTTACTTTGACGCTAACAACCATAGCGATATCACAGTAAGCGGAACCACCTTCCCGGCACTTCTTTTCACAATTACTTTCCGTGTCGATTCCGTAACTGCAGGCGACAAGCTTGGCTTTAACATCAGCGGAATGTCCGTTAAACTCAAATCAGATTCTGCGGATGAAAACTCTATGATTATTGTTGACATTACGGATGCAAGCGGAACGGTAAATGTTGTAACAGGTGTTTCTTATAGTGCAATGTGTCTCTATGTTGGTGATAATGTTGACCTTATCCCCTCGGAGAAAATGGCCGTTGCAGTAGCAGTTGTCGGTGCAAAGGCAGGAGCAAAGCTCAGCTACAACGACGGCATCAACGGTTATGAATTCAAGTACAGCACAGAAATCTCTGATAAAACAGGTATTTCAACTTATGTTGCACTTGTTGATTCTTCAATTGATATGGCGAAGTTCGTTGATAAGCAGAATTTTGTTCTCTCTGATGACAATGCTGATGAAATCACATTCGGTGATGCAAACGGCGACGGAGTAATCAATGCACAGGATGCTCTCGGTGCAGTTGACTCCTGGCTTCGTAAAACAGATGCACCGTCAGATGACAAGATTCTCGCCCTCAATGTGAACAGTGACAGCAGAATCAATACATTTGATGCTCTCGGTATCGTTGAAGCGTTTGTAGACGGCAGTGAATACATCGTTGTTACAAAGGTAGCAACTATTACAGCTAATAACTAACTGATTATTAAGGGGTGGGACTGACACTCCCACCCCTCTTAGGAGAATGAATATGAGTAAAAGCAAATTGGAACCGAAAACAAAAAAGAGAATAAAAATTGGTATCTCAATCGGCGTTTTACTGCTTTTGTTGATACTGATTCTCCTTTTTTCATTCTGCGGTAAAAACCCGTTCGGCAAACCTACACTTACAATAGAAACTCCGCAGAAAATCAGCCTTTCCGAAACAGATGAAATCACCCTCGACGTGACAATATCATCATTCGGTGAAGCTAAATATCCGGCTGCAAGTATGAGCATTGTATTTGACCCGTCAAGGCTTGAGTTTATAGGTATAGAAGAAGGCAATGTTTTTATCCGTAATGACGGTGAAGAGATTGAACAAAGACTGCCGGACTGGAGCTGTAACCCGACTCAATGCAACAAAACGGGTAAAATCAACATTATGTACCTTGACACAACAGGCGGAAAGAATGCGTTTGACAAAGACTTGCTTGCAAAGGACGACAATGTTGTGCTTCGCCTGAAATTCCGTCTCAGAGGAAGTCTTCGCAAAGGCGATGTATGTGACCTTGTTTTCGAAGATGCTGTTTTTGCGGCATCAGACGAAACACAAAGTCTGGCAATGACAACCGGTACACTTAATGTCAGAAACGGCAAAATTGTTATAGGAGATTAAAATGAAAAGAATAATATGTTTAATATTAGCCATAGTGCTTCTTATGACAACTACAGCCTGCAGTGGTAATTTCACAAAGGTTAACCTTAATGAACCCATAGCTATTCCGGAAAACGGTATTGTTGAGAAAAGTGTTTTTGATAAAATAAAAAACGAGAATGCTATTGCCACTTTCACAGGTGCATCAAATGACATTAAATACGAATGGACTGTTTTCGGCAGTGACATCAATGAAACAAAGGATGTAAATTTATCCGTTGTCCTGAACAAATCAGATAAGGGCATAAAGGTTAGTTTTTCCGAAACGAAGGATTTGGGTTTTCCTGCCCTGCTTTCTATTCATATCAACGAAAAATGGTCAGCAGACAGTGCAACCGCTTTTAACGGTGACAAAGGTGTTTATTCTGTTTCTGTAACAGGAAGTAAAACAAGTATTCTGAATATATCTGTAAACAAGATTATTCCTGAAATTGAAATTTTACCCGATGAAATAAATTATACAGAAGACACTACTGCAGAAAATACAAATCCGACAGGAAACGATTCTTCAGATACTACAACCACCAACGGGAAAGACAATTATCTTTCAGGTGTGCAGAGCTCTGATGACAGAGTTTATTCTGACGGTACGGCAACTCAAAAGGATAAGTATGACACTGACCCCGTACCCGAAGGAAAGCCTATGCCCGTTGAGCCTGAAAATCAGGAAATCAACAACAAAAAGAAATACACCTGCACCTTTTCCATTGAATGTTCAACAATCCTGAATAACCTTTCTGACCTTGACCCTGATAAACGTCATCTGGTACCTTCAGACGGTGTTATTTTACCGCCCACTAAAGTGACTTTCTATGAAGGTGAATCAGTCTATGATGTGCTTCAGCGTGTTTGTAAGGAAAACAACATACATATGGAATCCTCATGGACTCCTGTCTATAACAGTGCCTATATCGAAGGTATAAACAATCTTTATGAATTTGACTGCGGTGAACTTTCAGGCTGGATGTACCGTGTTAACGGATGGTATCCAAATTACGGTTGCTCCCGTTATCAGCTTGCAGACGGTGAAAAAGTGGAATGGCGCTATACATGCGACCTCGGTAACGATATCGGTCGTGAAGGAACTTGGTAAATTTTATGAGAGATTCATTTTCAGAATATCATCCTTTTATAAACTTAATATATTTTGCATTTACGATAAGCTTTTCTCTTGTGCTGACACACCCGTTGGCACAGGGGATTTCTCTCGTGTGTGCTGTTATTTATGCAGTAAGTATAAACGGGAAGAAAAGTGTGATATTTCTATTGAAATACTGCCTGCCGATGGTGCTTCTGACTGCATTTATCAACCCTGCATTCAATCACGAGGGCGCAACAACTCTGCTGTATTTCCCGAATGGCAATCCTCTTACGCTTGAAAGTATTTTATACGGATTTTCTGCAGGTGTGATGATAATTACAACGCTGATGTGGTTTTCGTCGTTCAACTCAGTGATGACAACGGACAAGTTTATCTATCTTTTCGGCAAGGTTATTCCTGCTTTGTCACTTGTACTGAGTATGTCTTTAAGATTTGTTCCTAAATTCAAATCGCAGATGCAGACTGTCACCGAAGCACAAAGAAGCATCGGCAGAGATGTTTCAAACGGAAGTCTGTTACAGAGAACAAAGACGGCAATTCACATATTTTCAATTATGATAACATGGTCGCTTGAAAATGCCATCGAAACTGCGGACAGTATGAAAAGTCGAGGATACGGGTTAAAAGGCCGAACTGCTTTTTCGATTTACCGATTTGAAGAAAGAGACAAATACACTCTTATATGGCTTTCTTTCTGTGGATTGTTTATCATTGCAGGGACTTTGCTTAACGCTTTCGGCTTCAGATATTTCCCGGATATTCGTTATGCTGCATTTGATATGACAACAATACCTTTCTATTGTGTATATTCCGCACTTTGCATTACACCCGTGATATTAAACTTAAAGGAGGAGAGAAAATGGAAAACTTCAGTTTCAGAAATGTAAGCTTCGCATATCCCGAGCAGGAAAACAAAGCTCTCCGTAATATCTCCTTTGAGGTAAATCAGGGTGAATTTCTGATTCTCTGCGGTCCGTCAGGATGCGGAAAATCAACACTTCTGCGTCACCTTAAGACCTGCCTTACACCTCACGGTGTAGTTAACGGTGAAATTCTGTTTAACGGCAAACCGCTTAATGAGGTTGACGAAAGAACACAGGCACAGGAAATCGGCTTTGTGCTTCAGTCGCCCGAAAATCAGGTTGTGACGGATAAGGTGTGGCACGAGCTTGCTTTCGGACTTGAAAGCCTTGGGCTTGATACGCCGACTATCCGACGCCGTGTGGCAGAGGTTGCAGCATTCTTCGGTATTGAAAATTGGTTCTATAAGAATGTAACCGAGCTTTCAGGCGGTCAGAAACAGCTTCTCAGCCTTGCTTCGGTTATGTGTATGAATCCGAAGATACTTGTACTTGATGAACCGACAGCACAGCTTGACCCTATTGCCGCTTCTGATTTTCTCGCTCTTCTCGGAAAAATCAACCGTGAGCTCGGTATAACTGTTATTCTTACCGAGCACAGACTTGAAGAAGCTTTTGCGTATGCAACAAGAGTTGTCGTAATGGAAAAGGGTGAAATCGTCTGTGATGATTCTCCCGAAAAAGTTGGACTTCATCTTCGTGATAAGGATAACGGCATGTTCCTTGCTATGCCGACAGCAATGAGAGTGTGGGCAGGTGTTGAAACAAAGCTTGACTGTCCGATTACTGTACGTGACGGTAGTGAGTTCTTGACTGAAAGAAGCAAAGAAAAAGCACTTCTTCCCCTTGAAAGGGAAAAAGTGCATACATATACTGACGAAATAACTCTTGAGTGTGATGAAATATGGTTCAGATACGAAAAAGACCTGCCCGATGTTATAAAAGGTTTTTCTCTCACTCTGCACAAGGGTGAATTTTATGCAATTCTCGGCGGTAACGGTGCAGGTAAAACAACTACACTCAAAGTAATTTCGGGACTTCGCAAGGCTTACAGAGGAAACGTAAAAGTGAACGGCAAGGTCGGAATGCTGCCGCAGAATCCGCAGGCACTTTTTGTAAAAAGAACAGTGCGTGAGGATTTATATGAAGCGCTTAGTAACACAAAAAGCACAAAGAAAGAAAAGGATGAGCAGGTTGCCCGTGTGGTTAGTCTTTGCTCGCTAACCGACTTTCTTGACCGACATCCTTATGACATTTCAGGCGGTGAACAGCAGAGAACGGCACTTGCAAAGGTTCTTCTTACCGCACCCGATATACTTCTTCTCGATGAACCGACAAAAGGCTTTGATGCAGAATTAAAAGTAACATTTGCGGATATTATCGGTAAGCTGACAAATCAGGGCGTAACCGTGCTTATGGTCAGCCATGATGTGGCCTTTTGTGCAGAATATGCACACAGATGCGGTATGTTCTTTGACGGTAATCTTGTCGCAGAAGGCACTCCCCGTGAGTTTTTCTCTGGCAACAACTTCTATACAACATCTGCAAACCGTATGGCAAGGCACCTCATTCCCGATGCGGTAACGGTTGATGAAATCATTGCCTGCTGTGGCGGAGAAATCAAGAAAAAAGAAAGTCCGGATGAAATAACACCTTTGCCTGAGCCTGCCCCGAGAAGTGTAAATTTCAAGCCTGAACCACTTAAACTATGGCGTAAAATTCTTGCTGCAGCATCAGGGCTTGTTTCATTGGCTGTGTTTTTCTATGCAACGGGAATTACCGATTTATCAGCACTTATAAATTCTTCGGGCATAAGTGAAGCGGGTAAAAATCAATTATGGCTTTACGGTATTTTGTTTGTTGCTCTTACCGTGTTTATGATTGCAATCGGAAGACGGAGCGAACCGCCGCTTATAGTGCAGACGCCGAAAGAAAAACGGAACTTAAGCAAGCGGACAATTGTGGCATCTGTTGCTATATTGCTCTTTATTCCTCTGACCATATTTGCAGGAATTTTCTATCTCGACAACCGACAGTATAACATTGTCGCACTGTTTGTGCTTTTAGAGTGTATGTTGCCGTTTATTCTCGTGTTTGAGGGCAGAAAGCCTAAGGCAAGAGAGCTTGTGACAATTGCTGTGCTTTGTGCAATAGGAATAGCAGGCAGAAGTCTTTTCTTTATGCTTCCGCAGTTCAAGCCTGTTCTTGCACTCACAATAATCGCAGGTGTTGCTTTCGGCGGAGAAACGGGATTTTTGGTGGGAGCCGTTACGATGCTTCTTTCAAATATGCTGTTCTCTCAGGGACCGTGGACACCTTGGCAGATGTTTGCGATGGGTATTATAGGTTTTCTTGCAGGAATTCTTTTCAAAAAAGGATTGCTTCGCAGAACACGGGTTTCACTTGCGGTGTTCGGTGCATTTGCCGCTGTTGTAATTTACGGCGGAATAATGAACCCTGCATCAATGCTTATGTATTCGTCACAGGCAATAACAGTTAAAGCCTTGATGGCATATTATATTTCAGGTCTTCCCATGGACTTGGTACACGGCTTCGGAACAGTTATATTCATTATGCTCGCTGCCGAACCGATGCTCGAAAAAATGGACCGTATCAAAGTAAAATACGGGTTGGTGGAGTAAAAGTTAACAGTACAACTTAACTGTGGTGTCGGTGAAAACCGACACCATCTTTTCTTTTTCGAAAAAGTTCTTGACAAGGAAACAAATGTTCTGTACAATAATAAATTGGTAAATAATGTATTTACCCTACAACTAAATATCAACTGAAACACATATTTTTTACTTATTGGTTTTTTACCAACACATATTATCTGACCGAATAAGTATAGTCCGATGCTCGGTCAGCAACATACGGACAATCAGAGCTTAAACTTTAAGCCGTTACATAGTTTCAGTGCAAACTGTGCGAGAGGATGAAATGTCCTCCCGCTATTTGTGCTGTCTATGTGACGGCTTTTTTGTTTTCTAAAAAGTATTTCTGAAAATCCGGAACAATTTTATGTGGCTTATTCCCATTACCTGTAGATGCAATTTCTTTATATAATAACTGCCCCCACCAAAGCATCTTGGTATAAAAGATACTACAGCCACCCTTACATAGCGAAGCTCGTCTGCGGTATACACCGCAACTAAAGTTTGTCGCTCCCTTGATAAGCGAGAAATTTTAGTTTATGAGCCTCGCAGAGCCCACTGACATCTTTGCAGACCTAATGGGCTGAAAGTGTCATAGTGGGTTACGTACTTTGAGAAAAGTGCGGAACAAATAAAGCAGTAATGCAGAAAGGAGGTAAAACCTATGTCAAAGAAAAACTACAGTGTAGCAAGAGTTGTCACTCACACACAAAGCTCAATCGGTAAATGTGAAAGGCACAACGAGAGAAAAAATGAGTCTTACGCAAATATGAATGTTGATATGGCTCGGTGTGATATGAATGTGCATTTCAAAGGTTGCGGTGAACTGACCTACAACGAACAACTGAATAAGCTCATAGCCGAAAAGAAGGTCTGTATGCGTGGTCTGAAAGCTGATGCAAAGGTCTTTGATGAAATGATATTCGATGTCAATACAGACTACTTTGAAACACACGGCGGTTATGAATATGCAAAAGAATTCTACGAAGAAGCCTACAGATTTGCAGTTGCCCTCTACGGTGAACAGAATATCATCTCTGCAGTTATGCACGCTGATGAACTGAACGTTGCTCTAACAGAACAATACGGGAAACCTGTGTATCACTATCATATGCACCTTGTTGCTCTGCCCGTTGTTGAGAAACAGATTCTGTGGACAAAGCGATGCAAGGATAAGTCACTTGTGGGTACTGTTAAAGAAACCGTCAATCAGATAAGCCATTCAAAAAAGTGGAAGTCACCTCAGGCGGTAGATGAAAACGGTAATCCCATATTCAACGAAAAAGGTAAGCCTGTGCTGATTCCCTCATACAGTATCTTGCAGGATGATTTCTTCAATCATATGCAAAGAGCCGGTTTCAATGATTTCTTCCGTGGTGAAAAAGGCAGTACGGCTGAGCATCTGTCTTGTTTGCAGTATGAGATTCAGCAAGATAAGAAACGTCTTGAGGAAATCAAGGGACGATTACAGACGGAAGAAGTCAGATACGATGAACTTCAGACCGTGCATAAAACATTCCTTGAGATTGACAGTATGGGCAAGAAAACGCTTACGGGCAAGGTCACAATTTCAAGTGAAGATTTCAATGACCTGAGTAATATGGCAAAGCAGTCTGTTGCGGCAAGAAGTAAGATTTATGACCTTGAGGGAGAAAATGAACGACTCCGAAAAAGGAATTGGGAATTGCAAAGCCATATAAACCGACTGAGCAATAGGCTTTATGAACTTGAACAAGTCTGTGCACCGTATCTTGAGGCATTAAGGCTGATGCCTGAAAAAGTAAAAGCATTTATCTCGGATGTGCTTAAAACCGTCCGAAAAGAAAAAACCAACAAAAATATAGAAATCAAAAAAGAGAGGTAATTAAATGAATATTGAAGATAATTTTATTAACACCCTGTTTGATAAAACAGAAGAAACAGAGGCGACAAAGCCTCAAATAACCGAAATCGTAAATATGCCTGTAGGCAAAATTGTTCCGAATTTTAAGAATCCGTACAAGTGCCGTGAGGAAGATATGAAGCCGTTGGAGGAAAGTATCCGTGAAAATGGTATCATTCAGCCTCTGATGGTGCGAAAGGATGATAAAGCTGATGTGTTTGAAATCGTTTCAGGCCACAGAAGATACCTTGCAGCGACTAGGCTTGAAATGGCAGAGGTGCCCGTTGTTGTGTTGGACATAAGCAAAGAGGAAGCAGACATTATCCTTGTTGACAGCAATCTGCATCGAGAGCACATCTTACCAAGTGAAAAAGCCTTTGCTTACAAGATGAAAATGGATGCTCTGAAGAAGCAAGGTAAACGCACGGATTTAACTTCGGACCAAGTCGGACCGAAGTTATCGGCAGATGAAATTTCTGACACCGACAGCGCTTCTCAGGTTAAGAGATATATTCGTCTTACCAACCTTATTCCAAGGCTTCTTTCAATGGTAGATAGCGGTAAAATTGCATTCGGTCCTGCTGTTGAGCTTTCGTATCTCAGCCAAGGTCATCAGAACTTTATTGCCGAGGTTATTGAGAAAGAGATATGCACACCGTCACTTGCTCAGGCACAGAAATTGAAAAAGCTGGAACAAGAGGGAACTCTTGATGTGGGTACAATTCTTTGTATGATGAAGCAGCCTAAACCCAATCAGGTGCAGATGGTAAAAATTCCCGAGGAGAGCATAAACAAATATGTAAAATCCAATGCAACAGTAAAGGAAAAAGAGGATTTTCTTGCAAAGGCTGTTGAGTATTACGGAAAAGCTCTTATGCGAAAGAAAGACAGAGGTGCGAGATAATGAAGAAAATAAATGATTTTTGCGGATTTATCGGTGAGGAAGAATATGTAATCGGCGGTGTGCTTTACAAGGTATCTTCCACGTTTGCACCTGCCAATATCTGTAACCTTGAAAACACATTGGAAGAAAAAGTGCAAAAATATGTCGGCAGTGATTTTGCACATTTGACATTGGTGCCTGATGCAGATAAAATTGAAGCAGAATATGTGACGACTGCCGGAAAGGAGGACTAATGCAGTCAAACAATTTAGGAATCACAGCTCTTTACTGTCGTCTTTCCCGTGATGACGGAAGCGATAAGGAGAGCAACTCAATCGAAAATCAGAAGCTGATGCTTGCCCGTTATGCTAAGGAAAAAGGCTTTGAGAACACAAGGTTTTATGTGGATGACGGTTTTACAGGTACGAATTTCAATCGTCCAGATTTCAAGCGAATGATGGAGGATGTTGAAGCAGGATATATCTCAACCATTATCGTAAAGGATATGTCACGATTCGGAAGAAATTATGTTGAAGTCGGTCTTTACACCGAATCATACTTTCCCGAAAACAATATCCGCTTTATTGCCATAACTGACCTTGTTGACAGTGCTGACGGTGAAAATGAAATCATTCCGTTCAAAAATGTTATGAACGAGATGTATGCAAGAGATATTTCAAAGAAGGTACGCTCTGCCAAACGAATCAGAGGTAATATGGGTGAACCATTATCTCAACCGCCATACGGATATATGAAAGACCCTCAGAATCCTAAAAGGTGGATTATTGAACACGAGGCGGCAAGTGTTGTAAGAGAAATATTCAGGCTTTATCTTGAAGGCTACGGTCAGGACAAAATTGCAAGAACCCTGCAGGACAGAGGTGTTAAGAATTGCACCTCATATTGGCAGGAGCGAGGCATAGGTAGAGGTGGTAAAAAGATACAGCCTAATCCGTACAAATGGAAAAGCTCTACCATAGGTCAGATTCTCATCCGTCAGGAATATTGTGGCGATGTAGTAAACTTCAAAACCTACTCCAAGAGCTTCAAGAACAAGAAACGACTTCAGAATCCCGAGGAAAATTGGAAAATCTTCAAGGATGTACACGAGCCTATTATTGACCGTGAAACCTTTGAAGCTGTACAAGCTCTTATCAAAAAATGCAAACGCAGAGACCCCAAGCCTGAAAACGGTGATAAGAATATCTTTTGTGATTTTCTCGTCTGTGCCGAATGTGGGCATAAGCTATGGTATCATGTGAATACACGCAACAAGGACATTCACTATTTCAGCTGCAGTAATTATGTAAAGGATTACAGAGGAAGCTGTCAGCACAGACATTATGTGAGAGCAGATGCCATTGAGCAGATTGTTATGCTTGAGCTTAAAAAGATGTCAGCTTGTATAAGGCATAACGAGGAACGCTTTGCTGAAATTCTCGCACGAAAAACCAACAGCGACAAAATCTCCGAGGAGAAATATCTCAAAGCCGAGCTCGAAAGACTTATTAGCAGAAATGCAAAGGTTGAGAGAAATTATGAGAAGCTGTACGAGGATAATATGGACGGCAAGGTAACTGACGAGTGGTTTATGCATATGTCAAGAAAGTACGAAGAGGAGAGAATTGAGTTAAGGGCAAGGATTACAAAGCTCAGGGAACAGCAGGAGCAGCTTAACAACAAAGAAAAGGAAAAAGAGCTTTTCGTTTCTGCGGTTCGCAAGTTTATGGAAATGGAAACCTTAACGGCACCACTACTTCACGAGCTTATTGACCACATTGACATTTATGAAACCGAAGGTACAGGCAAAAACAGAACACAACGTATTGTAATTCATTACCGCTTTGTGGGATATATTGAAATTCCGTCAAATGCAGATAATTACAAAGCAGATACCCGTCAGGGCGTAGCAGTGGAATATCTCACTGCATAAAAAAAAGAGCAGGCTAAAACCTGCTCGATACATATTGATGAAGCTATGAAATTAAACAAAAAAATCGAGTGTTCACACGAAATCCGTTATGAACACTCGAAATGGTCGGAGTGAAGGGATTTGAACCCCCGACATCCTGCTCCCAAAGCAGGCGCGCTACCAACTGCGCTACACCCCGATATAGATAAAATCATTTTTGGTAAAGAAGTAAGGCGCGCTTGGTGTTGCAATATATTCGTCTCGCCCGTTATTCTCTCCGCGATACACCTTATTGCGCCATGCCTTATCCTCGCTGCATCCGCCACCGGCAACGCTCCGGAACATCCTCACCCACGCTACTCCGCGAAAAACAAATTATATAATCAGCCTAACAATTATATAAAAACAATGTTTGATTGTCAATAGCTGATTAATTTTTCATATGTTTAAAAATGATTTATTATTCATATATTTAAAAATTGGTTTTATTCCACCACGTTTATATGAGTTTTTCCGTAATATCTTAAAAGCTCAATATGTTCATCGGTTATTTCTTCACCACTTACAACAATCGGTATGGCGGGAGGGCACGAAACCGTGGGTGTTCCGCAAATTTTCCCTTTTGATTTTTCTATGGAAATTTCATTGTTTTTTGAAAAAACGGCTTTTCTTACGGTTATTTTTTGCTCTCCTTTAATAAAATTAAAGCTTGGTTTTTCACAAGCTTTACTCATATCAGGTAAAGTTTTTATTGCCTCTTTTAATCTAAAAAAATCATTATCTGTATTCTGAGCGGTTGCCATAAAAACCAAAAAATCATTATCGGCATATTCAAATTCAATTTTATGTTTTCTGAAATGCTCCGGAATGTCAAAGCCGTTTTTATCAAATCTTGAAAAATCGGCGGTTATTTTTATAGGCTCTTCTGAAATGTTTTTTATTCCCTTAGAATTTAAAGTATCGGTTATTTCCGAAACCTTTTTTGAACAGATTTCCAAATCATTTTTTATGCTCTGCTCTATATATGCATTACACAGATCAAGAGATTGAAGCAACAAATACGATGGACTGCTCGTTCCGTAAACAGTCATAGCCTCCTTCGCATTCTTACTGAAGCCGAAGCTGTCACTTTTCGCAATATGCAGATATCCGCAGCCTGTCAATGCCGGAAGTGTCTTATGTGCAGAGTCGCAGCACATATCTGCACCCTGCATTATGGGATGAAAAGGCTCTTTTACAAATGCAGAATATGCACCGTGGGCATTATCCACAAGCAGAGGAATATTATATTCCTTACAAACCCTCGAAAGCCCGTAAATGTCGGTGAGCTTTCCTAAATAGTCAGGTGTGGTTATATAAACCGCAAAAGGCAAACACTCTGTTTTCTTAATTTCTTTTTCTAAAACATCTGCAGTGATTACGCAACTGCAAAGACTGTCACAGCTTTCAGGGTATAACCATCGGATATCAAAGCCTATTTTTGCGGCAGCAAAAATAAATGCTTTATGAGCATTTCTGCCTGCTAAAACATAAGATTTATTTTCCGAAACATTCCTGTTAATGAACGCCATGTGGAGCATAGCATTTATTGACCGGCTCGACCCACCTGTTGAAAAAAGAGTTGCCTTTGTACCAAAAAGAAGCGATGCGTTTTCCTCACTTTGCCTGATTATTCCGTCAGGACAGGAAAGGTCATCTGCACCTTTAATTTCTGTTATATCATACTTTTCCAAGCCAAAAAAAGACACACCCTTATGACCCGGCATATGAAAGCGGGTCACATCTGATTTTATATAATCGTTTACAAAATCTATAATGGGTGTGTTCATAAATATTCCTTATTCTGCTTCGGCTACCTTCATCATAACAGCGCACTCAATACGCTTTTTGAAAAGCTCGCAGCCGTATTCATATATACCTGTGATTTTGCCTGTGGCGTGGTATGAGTTTGCGGCGCAACCGCCTGAACAGTAGAGCTTTGCCCAACAATCTTTACAATCGGGACGGGCATAAGCGTTGCAAAGCTTAAATTCGTTTTGCACTTCAGTATTGGTAATACCGTCGTAAATATTACCCAAAAGGTATTTTTTGTCACCTACAAACTGATGGCAGGGATAAATTTCACCGCTCGGCGTAACTGCAACATACTCTGTACCGGAACCGCAGCCTGATATGCGTTTATATATACACGGGCCGTGTTTTAAATCGAGCATATAGTGATAGAATGTAAAGGGCTTACCTTCCTTTTGGCGCTTAATCATCTCTTTAGCAAGAATCTCATACTGTTCAAAAAGAACGGGTAAATCGTTTTCGGTAAGTGCAGAAGGGTCTGTAGGCGCACAAACCACGGGCTCCATACTAAGCTCCGTAAAGCCCATATCAGCCATATGGAAAATATCATTAGTAAAATCTGTGTTTGCGTGGGTAAAAGTACCGCGCATATAGTAACTCTTATTACCGCGACGTTTTACAAACTCTTTAAACTTGGGGACAATTACGTCGTAACTGCCCTTGCCGGAGTAATCTTTTCTGAGTCTGTCATGGATTTCCTTTCTGCCGTCAAGGCTAAGAACAACGTTGCTCATTTCCTTGTTAGAAAAATCGATAACATCATCATCTATAAGCATACCATTGGTTGTAAGCGTAAAGCGGAAATTTTTATTGTGTATTTTTTCTTGCTCGCGGGCGTACTCAACTAATTTTTTTACAACATCCCAATTCATAAGCGGTTCCCCGCCGAAAAAGTCAACCTCAAGATTGTGGCGGGTACCTGAATTGGCAATAAGAAAATCCAAAGCCTTTTTACCCGTTTCAAAATCCATAAGAGCACGTTCCCCGTGATATTTCCCCTGGCTTGCAAAGCAGTATTCACAATTAAGGTTGCAGGTGTGTGCAACGTGCAAACACATAGCCTTCAGAACAGTGTTTCTGTTTTTGAAATCGAATGCCATATTCTCATATGTGTCAGGGGTAAACAATTTTTTATTATCCTCAAGATATTTCACATCATCCAGACAATCTTTAATATCCTGTTGTGAAAGATTTTCTTCAGGGTATTTTTTAATTATGATATCGCAGATTTCATCAGCGCTCTTTTCTTTATATAAAGAAATTATATCATAGGCTACATCGTCCACAGTATGAACAGAACCACTGCAGGTGTCAAGAACTATGTTGTAGCCGTTAAGTTTATATTGATGTACCATCAGACCGAAGCTCCTCTAAAAACAAAGGGCTACTGCATCAATATGCAGCAGCCCCGAATGATTATAAAACTGCAATTATTTCTCGCTGTTGTTTTCGCACTGCTGGTTAGCAACGCCGCAAGAAGTTTTGCAAGCAGACTGGCAAGATGTCTGACATTCGCCGCAGCCGCCGTTTTCTGTGCTCTTAACAAGATCTCTTGTTTCGATTGTTTTGATTCTTTCCATGTTCAAAACTCCAATCTTAAAATAATATTCTCGGTAATTCTACCGTTTTTTTACCACATGATTATAACACACGCCCAAAACACTGTCAAGATGTGTTTAGTTAAATACAATAATAGTTGACAAAATTTATCATATATGTTAATTTATAGTAGCATTCCGTGTTAATGCAATTAACCCAAATATATTATGAAAGGAGTTGGACATAATGATGAAATATCTTGTAAGAAAAATGAACTATCCGGTAATTATGTCCGCTTCCTGCTGACGAATAGTATTTTGTACACACTGTTTCCCCGGAAAGTTTTTGGCTTCCCGGGGATTTTGTTTTACAAAACTACTTGTGCAGGAAACGAAAACGGGTTCTGTCCCAATTGTTTACGAGTTCCTCTCACTCTTAAAACACGACATACACTCCGGAAGCAGAGCGGTTTTTACGCTCCCTTAAACGGTGAAAAAAGTCGTTAATTTTTCACTAACTGAAATACGGAGGAAGAAATGAAAAAAACCAAAAACAAAAATCAATTTATCGGACTTAAAAGTGTTATTTACGCTCTAAAAACAGTCCACAACTGCGCTCCGGGAATGATGCTTGCTCAAGTATCAATGCAAACATCATTCTGGTTTTTTACGGGATTTGTAAAGGACGTATTATTTTTAAAGCTTTTGCTGGATTTGATAACAAACGGCGGAACGTTTAAGGAATACGTTTTACTTATTTTGTTGCTCGTTGCTGCAGAAATTATTGCAACGGGAATAAACTGTTTTTCAGATTACTACGGTTCCGTACAATGGAAAAAGTTTTATAAAAATCTGAATGATAAAATCTTTCAAAAAGCCGTATCGGTAGATATGGAGTGCTATGAAAACCCTGCTTTTTACGACAAATATAAACGCGCTACCGAAATTATATCCGAAGACCATATTGCAATGTTTGCATGGCAGTTTTCAAACATTATTGCAGGCAGCCTTACAGGGATATTCCTTATAATTTACGTTATAAGCATTGACCCGAAAATATTGCTCATTCTTCTGGTAAGCGTTTTTGTTCTTGCTTTTGAAACAATAAAAGGTAAGCTTGATGTAAAAAAAGACAAAGAAATGACACCTCACAAGCGTTCAAAAGCCTATGTAAAAAGAACTCTTTACCTGCGTGATTACGCCAAAGATATGCGCACGTCAGATATTTTTGACGTTATGCACGAGAGGTACAAGACTGCAATTACCAAAAACAGAGAAATAATTAAAAAATACGGTTGGAAAATTGCTTTTCTCGAAACAATGTCCGGCTTCTTCGGCAAGGCACTACCCGTTGCCGTTACATACGTCTACGCTGTTTTCCGCTACGCGGTAAAAAAAGACCTCAAGGTTTCTGATTTTTCCGTAATTATGACCGCTATGAGCAACCTGAAGGATGTATTCAACGATGTGGGCGAAGCAGTTTCCGATGTGCGTCGCGAAGCGGAATATTTTAATAATCTCAGAGCCTTTATGGAATACGAATCAAAGGTCATTGGCGGAACAAAAATTGCCGAAGAGCTTGAATGCATTGAATTCAGGAATGTTTCTTTTACATATCCCGATACAGATGAAGCCACTCTCAACAACCTTAATCTGAAAATAAACAAGGGTGAAACCATTGCAATTGTAGGTAAAAACGGTGCAGGTAAATCCACTTTTGTTAAATTGCTTTTAAGATTTTATGACGTTGATACGGGTGAAATTTTATACAACGGAGTCAATATTAAGGAATACGATATTGCTTCACTCCGTTCAAAGCTTGCTACGGTTTTTCAGGATTACAAGGTGTTTGCCCTTTCCATTGGTGAAAATATTCTGTGCAAAGAAATTGAAACCGAAAAAGACAAAGAAAATGTGGCTACTGCAATAATCAACAGCGGCGCAAGCACCTGTGTTGACAAACTGCCGCAGAAAGCCGAAACTGTTTTAACCCGTGAATTTGATGAAAAAGGCACAGGTATATCCGGTGGTGAACAACAAAAAATTGCAACAGCGAGAATGTTTGCAAAGGATTTTGAGCTTGCTATTCTTGATGAGCCGTCCTCTGCCCTTGACCCTGTTGCAGAATACAAAATGTATGAAAGCCTTATTGAGGCAACGGTAAACAAAACCGTTATTTATATATCCCACAGATTATCAAGTGCGGTTTTATCGGATAATATTTATGTTTTTGATAACGGCTCTGTTTCAGAACACGGAACACACGAGCAATTAATGGCAAACAAACAGGGCTATTATGAAATGTTTACGCTTCAGGCCTCCAGCTACAAATCACAAGAGGAGGTTGAAATGTAATGAAAAACACAAAAAACAAAATAAAAAACGCTCATTCAATTATATCTAACACACTGTATATGCTGAAAATAATGTTCAAAATCTCCCCTTCCCTTGTTATCGGTGAAATTTTACAACACATTTTCAGCACCTTACCCGGCAGATTGGTTTCTGTTATCGGCCTTAAATTCGTTATTGATGAGGTTCAAAACGGCGGTGACAGCACAAAAATAGTTCTCGGCATTGCCTTAATGGTCGGCGTACTTGTTTTGGGTGAGGTTTCAACGTCTGTTTTCTTTGAGCTTTTTGTTCATCGGGAAAGAGAGAAGCTCGATTACGGTATACAATCAATGTTTTATAAAAAAGCAGCTTCATTGGATTTGCAAAAATATGATGACCCTGCTTATTACAGCGACTTTATTCTCGCTATTGAACACTCCTCAGACAGCATCCGCTATCTTTTGGGGCTTGTTAAGGGATACATTGGTGAAATTATTTCATTCATAACAATAGCAGGTGTTATTCTGACTATCGACCCGGTTGCATTGGTTGTGGTTCTTATATTCATTTTCGCTTTTGTTCCCTTAGGGAAATACACAGGCACTCTGCAAATAAAACGTCGCGAGGAAGTTACCGAAAAGCACCGTAAGGGTGATTATTTTGCAAGGGTATTTTACCTGCCCGATTATGCAGGAGAAATACGCACAAGCGGTATTTTCGGCTTGCTCCGCAAACGCTTTAACGAAAGCGCAGATGAAGTTGTAAGCACACAAAAAAAATACGTTAAAAAGTTAGATATCCTATTCTTTTTACAGGATATGGGTATTCGTTCAATCGGCCTTTTACTTGTTCTGGGGTTATACATAGGTTATAAGACCATTGTTGACGGCACTATGACCGCAGGTGACTATGTTGCCACCTTCAATGGCTCGCTTTTAATCAGCGGCAGCATATTATCCCTCACAATTTACAGCATCCGCAGTTTTACGGAACGCTCAAAAATGATTGAAAAATGCAGAAGCTTTTTAAATGAAAAGGAGCTTATTGCCGACGGCAAGCATATTGCAGAATGTGCAGAGCCTGAAAAAATCAGAATCAAAAATATCACCTTTGCTTATGAGGGCAACGACAAAAACACCCTTGACGGAATATCCCTTGAAATAAATCCCTATGAAAAGGTTGCTCTTGTGGGCTACAACGGTGCAGGAAAAACTACCTTAACCAATTTACTTTTGCGTCTTTATGATGTAAAATCAGGTGTAATAGAAATCGGCGGCAGGGATATTCGTGAAGAAACCGTGCTTTCTCACAGGAACCGCTTTGCGGCAGTTTTTCAGGATTTTCAGATTTTTTCCGCAACAGTCGGCGAAAATGTTGCCCTGAGCAACGATTACGATGAAGAGCGCGTATGGAAAGCTCTGGAGTCAGCAGGCTTTGACAAAGAGCTCCCCGAGGGTTTACAAACAGTTCTTTTAAGAGAATTTGATGAAGACGGCTTAATGCTTTCGGGCGGTGAACAACAAAAAATCGCTATTGCCCGCGCATTTTATAAAGACTGCCCCTATGTTATTCTTGATGAGCCTTCTGCAAACCTTGACCCCATATCGGAATATGAGCTCAATCACGCTATGATGACGGGAGCGGATAATAAAACCGTTATCTTTATTTCTCACAGACTTTCAACAACAAAACATGCCGACAGAATTTTTATGATGGAAAACGGCAAAATCATTGAAAGCGGAAGCCACGATGAATTAATGAATATGGGCGGAAAATACGCTCAGATGTTCAACCTACAGGCAGAAAAATATGTGAACGGTGCTCAGAATTAAAAAACAAATCACAAAGGATGTTACACTATGGCAGAAATTATCGAGCAAATCAGCAAAACAATTACGAAGCCTTTAAGAAAAAGCCGCGAGGCTTGCAGAGGGCTTGTTACAAAAAACGGACAAATCCTTCTGATACACGAGCTTAATAAGGATGTTTATATGTCCCCAGGCGGCGGAGTAGAAGAAGGCGAAACGCTCACTCAATGCTGTGAGCGTGAGCTTATGGAAGAAGCAGGATTAAAAGTAAAGGTTTGCGAACACCTTTTTACAATAAACGAATATGTTTTTGACGAGTTGTTCATTGCCAATTATTTTCTTTGTGAAATTATCGGTGAGGGCAAACAAGCCCTCACCCCCACCGAAATTGACCACGGTGTAACACCTGAGTGGGTTGACATTGAAAAAGCCATTGAAATTTTCTCACATTATAATGAAAAGACCCCCGACCACGAGAGTCTTTATTTAAGAGAATATACGATTCTGAACAAGACTTTAGAAAAAGGAGTATTTTAATTTTCAATCCGTTTTTAATGAATATTGAATAATTGATAATTAAAATTGCATAATACAAAACGAAAATCCGCATCTTTCGATACGGATTTTCGTTTTGGTGCCGGTGACCGGGGTCGAACCGGTACGGTATCGCTACCACTGGATTTTGAGTCCAGCACGTCTGCCAATTCCATCACACCGGCAAATATTACTGACTTATTATATTATATACTTTTAAAAAAATCAATATTATTTTTTTATTTATTAAAATATTTTAATACTACAAAGAAACAAAAGAAAAAACAGCACTCCTATCGGAACGCTGCTTTGTGGTGACCCGGACGAGAATCGTCAAGGCTCGCCTTGACGATTTGCTTCGCAAATATCCTATTTTATATCCCTTTCGGCTCCACCTATGGCGAACCGCCGAAAGATGGATGATTGAGTTCGATTCTCTTCTTTATCCTATCAGAAACAAAAGAAAAACAGCACTCCTATCGGAACGCTGCTTTGTGGTGACCCGGACGAGAATCGAACTCGTGTTACCGCCGTGAAAGGGCGGTGTCTTAACCGCTTGACCACCGGGCCGTATATGAGGGGCATAAAGCCCTTTTATTTAACACCTTTCGTAGGTAAGTGTGTTGGAAACTGGTAGCGGCAGTGGGATTCGAACCTACGACCAATCGGGTATGAACCGAGTACTCTAGCCAGCTGAGCTATACCGCCATATATATGAACAACATACATACCTACGCAGGCGATTTGCTCTCTTTAAGAAAGCCTGTTAATTATAATATGCAACACTTAATTTGTCAATACTTTTTTTATAAAAATTTCAATTATTTTTTTAAAGCACGAAAAAATTTTATTTATTACTTTAAAATAATACTTGACAACGCCCGCTTTTGTATGTATAATATCTCTTGCATTTGCGGATGTAGCTCATCTGGTAGAGCGCCACCTTGCCAAGGTGGAGGTAGCGAGTTCGAGCCTCGTCATCCGCTCCATATACGCGCCGGTAGCTCAGTTGGATAGAGTGTCTGGCTACGAACCAGAAGGTCAGGGGTTCGAGTCCCTTCCGGCGCGCCATAAGAAACAGTGCAACTGCTGTTGTGCTGTTTTTTTTCTTTAAAAAGTATATGGGACTCGAACCCCCTCTCGGCGAAGCCGAACATAATCGGGTGTTTGCATGGCAAACGATGGGCAGAGCCCATCGAGTCCCTTCCGATGCACCAAAACGAAAATCCGTATCGAAAGATGCGGATTTTCGTTTTGTATTATGCAATTTTCATTATTAATTATTCAATATTCATTAAAACGGATTTTCAAATGAATAATGAACAATGAAACCGCTTTGCTGATGAATAATGAATAATTTCGGAACTGCGTTGCAATTATAAATAGCGTTGATGAAAACGATAGCACAGTAGGGTACGCATCCATGCGTACCGCACAATTAAGTTACGGTTACGCGAAGCCTATCCTCCCTACAAGTAGGGAGGGGGACCATTCTTTAATGAATTAGTTGTTACAATATATTCATCACGGGCAATAAGCTAATCTTTATAGTAATGTTCAGGCGGAATGGTGGAAGGTACCCGACACGACCATAGGCGTGTCGTTGAATCGTAAGATTCAATTGTAGTAAACTCACCTTATTAATAAAACAATATGAGCAATAAATTTTCACTCACAAATAAAATAGCAATAACATACAATTTATGTCAATGAAAACTGCGTTTCCACGATGCGCTTTTATGCGCATCGGGAACTCTCCACCATTCGCCCTAACTTTATTTGAGCATCAAATATTCGCCCGGAATTCAATTTATCCAAATAACAGTTGATTGCGCAATGGTCCCCCTCTCTTAGGCCAGAGAGGTATAATAACAACCACCTTTTTATTCTAATCAATGCATTTCGACTTTCAAACTTCAATTATTTCATCATTCATTAAAACAGATTTTCAAATGGATAATGAACAATGAAACCGCTTCGCTGATGAATAATTGATTTTGTAATTGTGTTGTGGTATATTTTCCTTAGAGGTGTTTTGGTAATGAAAAAAGTCGGAACTCAAGTACATATTTTAAAAACCTCTCCTCTTAACCAAAGAAACGGCGAGGGCTCTTTTATCAGATTAAATAACGGTCACATTATGTTCGGTTACACCGAATTTTACGGTAACACCCGCGAGGATGAAGAAAGTGCGCGAATCTGTGCAATATTTTCAATTGACGATGGTGAAACCTGGTCGGAGAAAAAACTCCTTTTTGAAAAGCCCGAAAACGCTGTTAACATAATGAGTGTTTCATTTTTAAGAATGAATAACGGTGATATAGGTGCTTTTTATATCCAAAAGAACCCTGACGGCACCGATAAAATAATGTTTACCCGTTCCGCTGACGAAGCCGAGAGCTGGAGTGCACCCGTAAACTGTCTTGCGGGAAATTTTAATGATGATTATTACATTCTCAATAATGACAGAGTTATTAAGCTTAAAAACGGCAGAATACTTCTGGCTCTTGCAAGGCACAATTATCTTTCTCCCGAGGAGTTAGCCCCCGGTAAAATCTGCTTTATGTACTCTGACGATGATGGTAATAGCTGGAGCAGAATGTGTGCGGAGCTTGTTTGTCCCTTTAAAAATAACCCTTTAGGCTTTCAGGAGCCGGGGCTTTATGAATTCGACAATGGAAAAATATGGTGTTATATAAGAACAGGTTTAGGATTTCAGTTCCAAGCATTTTCTGATGATATGGGTCAAAGCTGGACAGAGCCCGAGCCCAACACATTTTTCTCTTCCCCCTCTTCCCCTATGCTTGTGAAAAAATGCGGTGGTCTTACCCTTGCCATATTCAACCCCGTGCCCGAGCATATTCTTCGTGAGGATGATGAAGAATTCTGGGGTCGCACCCCTTACACCCTTGCGGTGAGCCGTGACAACGGAAAGACATTCACTCGTGAGCAGTTATATTTTATTGAAGACGATTTAAGCAACGGCTACTGCTACCCTGCTATTATTGAATGCGAAAATCATTTTCTTGCGGCATATTACCACAGCGATAATTCCGATATATGCCTTAACGCAACAAAAATTATAAAGGTTGAATACAGCGAGTTAACAAATTAAATTGAATTATTATATCTCGCTTGAGCCCATAAGATATAATGTCTTACGGGCTTTTTTCTCAATTGTAAAATATATGTAACGCTTACGTCCCCTTTGTTGACACCTTTTCTGAAAAATAGTATAATTATCATTGATATAATTATAATGTGCGGATTTTATATTCAGGAAAGAGAACGAATTTTAAGTAAAGGAGCGAAAGTATAATGATTATGACACAGTTAAACGACTACATTGAACAGAAAGAAGCTCTGTGCCGAAAAAATGACGGCATCCCCCTTGAACTTTACGGACAGTACGGAGTAAAAAGAGGTCTGCGCGACCAGAACGGTAACGGTGTGCTTGCAGGTCTTACAAACATTTCCAAAATCACCTCTTTTGAAAATATAAACGGTGAAAAAACACCTTGCGAAGGTAAATTATGGTATCGCGGTTACCGTGTAGAAGACCTTCTCAACAATTTAGGCCCTAACGAATTAGGTTATGAAAAAATTGCATACCTTCTTCTTATGGGTGAAATGCCCGATGAATCAGAGCTTAAAGCCTTTAAAGAGCTTATTGGCGGAAGCAGAAGCCTTCCTACAAACTTCACCCGTGACGTTATTATGAAAGCGCCAAGCTACGATATTATGAACACAATGACACGCAGTATATTAACCCTTGCTTCTTATGATGACGGGCCCACAGAAACAAGTGTAAGCAACTCTTTAAGACAATGCATCAAGCTTATCAGCATTTTCCCCCTTCTTGCGGTGTACGGCTACCACGCATATAACTACTACGATAATCTTGAAAGTATGTTTATTCACCGTCCCGACCCCGAGCTTTCAACTGCAGAAAATCTTCTTATGATGCTCCGTCCCGATAAGAAATACACTCAGACCGAAGCAAAGGTTCTTGACACAGCTCTCATTCTTCACATGGAGCACGGCGGCGGTAACAACTCGACCTTTACAACAAGAGTTATTACTTCTGCAGGCTCTGATACATATTCAACTGTTGGTGCGGCTATGTCCTCACTCAAAGGACCCAAGCACGGCGGTGCAAACATAAAGGTTATTGAAATGATGGATGATATCCGCGCCCACGTGCCCGATATCTCCGACAAGGAAGCACTCAGCGATTATCTTGCAAAAATCATCAACAAAGAAACCTTTGATAAAAAAGGTCTTGTTTACGGTATGGGTCACGCGGTATATTCTCTCTCCGACCCCCGAGAAAAGGTCTTCAGAGATTACGTTGAAAAGCTCGCTGTTGAAAAGGGCAGAGAAAAAGACCTTGAGCTTTATAAAAACGTTAAAGATCTCGCTCCCGAGCTCATTGCAAAATACAGACGCATTTACAAGGGTGTAAGCCCCAACGTGGACTTTTACAGCGGTTTTGTTTACGATATGCTGGGTATTCCCCGAGAGCTTTACACACCTATGTTTGCAGTTGCGCGTATTGTTGGCTGGAGCGCTCACCGTATTGAAGAGCTTGTTTGCACAGATAAAATCATCCGTCCCGCTTATATGAGCGTTATGGAAGAAATATAATTATTCTTAAATTAAAGTAATATTAAAATCTCCTTTTAAGTAAACTGTTAGTGAGAAACTTAAAAGGAGAATTTTTTTGAGAAACAGATGGTATTTTTCGGATATCGGTTCCGTTTTATGCAAGCGACCGAATGCAGTTGCAATTATAAAAGGCAGTAATATTTATCCCGAAATTAAAGGCAGGGTTTTTTTTCACCAGATGAACAACGAGGTGCTTGTGCGGGCAGAAATTGTTTGTTTACCCACAAACAAAGATTTGTGTGAAAGCCCGGTGTTTGCATTCCACATTCACGAGGGAAAAGCTTGTGGTTCTCTCTGCGGTGACGAGCCCTTTAAAGATGCAGGAGCTCACTTTAACCCTTGTGACTGCCCTCACCCTTATCATAAAGGTGATTTACCGCCCCTTTTCGGTGCGAACGGCAAGGCTTTTTCTATGTTTCTGACCGACAGATTCAAGGTAGCTGACACCATAGGCAAAACTGTTGTTATTCACAAAAACTCCGATGATTTTACAACACAGCCCTCGGGCAATTCCGGCGAAAGAATTGCCTGCGGAGTGATAATGCCCTTAATGCGAGCAAATTAATAACAAACGGCTGATTGTTTTTTGACGAACAATCAGCCGTTTGTTTTGTATTGATTAAAATCCGATAATGTGTTATTATGTTTTTATTAACATTATAGGAGTATTGCATGAATATTTTAGTTCTTAACGGCAGTCCTAAGGGTGAATACAGCGTTACACTCCAGACTGTTAATTTTCTGATGAAGATTTATCCCGAGCACAATTTTGAGGTGCTTCACGTGGGTCATCGCATAAAGGCTCTTGAAAAAGATTTTTCCGGGGCAGAAAAAGTATTAAAGAATGCGGACCTTTTACTTTTTTCTTACCCTGTTTATACATTCATTGCGCCTTATCAGCTTCATAGGTTCATTGAAATTATAAAAGAAAAAAATATTGACATTAAAGGTAAATTTGCAACACAGCTTTCAACCTCAAAGCATTTTTATGACGTGACCGCTCACAGATATATTCAGGATAACTGTGCCGATATGGGTCTTAAATACATACGCGGTTTATCTGCCGATATGGACGATATTCTTACTGAAAAAGGTCAGAAAGAAGCGAAGGACTTTTTCAACTACGTTTTATTCAGCATTGAAAACAATCTTTTTGAAAAAGAAAGCGTTATCAATACCCCTGCAAAAAAGGTTGCGGTTACAGTACCCGAAGAAAAGACTGCCAAAAAAAAGGGCGACGTTGTTATTCTTACAAACTGCAAGGAGGATGACGTACAATTAAAAAATATGATTGCCAGATTCAGAGCGGTTACCCCACGTAAAACAAGGGTTATAAACATCGGCGAATACGAGTTCAAAGGCGGTTGCCTTGGTTGCCTTTCATGTGCCACAACAGGAAAATGTGTTTACAAGGACGGCTTTGACGATTTCCTTCGCGGAAGCATACAGACCGCAGAATCTATTATCATTGCTTTTTCAATCAAAGACCACTCAATGGGCGCAAGCTTCAAGCTTTATGACGACCGCCAATTCTGTAACGGTCACCGTACAGTCACAATGGGTATGCCCATGGGTTACCTTATAAGCGGTAATTACAGCGAAGAATATAATCTTCAGATGATCGTTGAAGGGCGTGCCCAGGTCGGAAGCAACTTTCTTGCAGGTGTGGCTACTGATGAAACCTCACCGGACAGTGAAATCGACAACCTTGCCGTTACGCTTGAATACGCTCTCGAAAATTCTTACGTACCCCCGCAGAATTTCTACGGTATTGGCGGTGCTAAGATTTTCCGTGACCTTATCTGGCTTATGCAGGGTATGATGAAGGCTGACCACAAATTCTACAAAGCACACGGTCAGTATGATTTTCCACAGAAAAAACGCGGCACAATGATAGCAATGTACCTTGTGGGCGCTTTGGCTTCATCACCGAAAATCAAAGCAAAAATGGGTAATATGATGAACGAAGGTATGCTTATGCCCTATAAAAAGATGCTCGATAAAATAAATAAAGAATAAAAGAAATGACCCTCGATTGATGTTTCTTCACACAACAATCAAGGGTCATTTCTGTTCTATTTTAGTATCTAACATCTTTTGGTTACCTCTCTTTCTGTTGATTTTTGTACCTTTGGATTATTGAAACCGTTCCGCAATCTGATTTTTAAATTTAATCTATATAAACTCCCGTAAGTGAGAAGCACTTTCGATTCGGAATATTTTCAATTTTCTGAAGATACCGCCTTAGCTCTTTTCATTTATTTGAGCTCATCTTTATTTGTACATCGGTCTCACCCTTTCTTTGACTATAGAATACCATTTTAAAAGCGTTTTTTCAATTCGCAGAATAAATAAAGATAAAAGGCCGTATTTATTCAAAACACAGAAATTGTGTCGCAGTCGCGTTGACTTTATTCATAATCATTGACAAATATATATTTTATTTGTTATACTGAATATGTTGGGTCGTTTAAAGCCCGACATTTTTATTTTATTAAGGAAGATTATATGACTATAAAAAAAGGAAAAACAAAAAAGATACTGAAAGTGCTTGTTTCAATTATTTTTGTAACAGCATTACTTTTTTCTGCATTTTTTATTTATACCGCAGATTATTATCACGCCGAATATGAGAGCGTTGAGGTATTTGCAACGGCTTCACCTGTTACAATTGAAACCGTTGATGATAATACTATGATATTTTCTGCACCGGGCGCAAAAACAGGTTTAATTTTTTATCCCGGGTGGTAAGGTTGAATACACCGCTTACATCCCATTGATGAAGGCTTGCGCTTCAAAAGGAATTACCTGCCTACTTGTTAAAATGCCTTTTAATCTGGCGGTTTTCGATGTGAATGCCGCAGACGGTCTTAAAGAGCATTGCCCCGATGTTCAGAACTGGTATATCGGCGGTCATTCTCTTGGCGGCTCAATGGCAGCAACACATCTTTCCGAAAACCCTCAAAATTACGAAGGTCTTGTTTTATTAGCTTCTTATTCTACATCTGATATTTCTGGTTGCGGTATTGATGTTTTGTCGGTTTACGGTAGCTAAGACAAGGTTCTTAACAAAGAAAAATATAATGAGTATTTATCTTGTTTACCAAAGAACTTTACAGAGATTATTATAGAAGGCGGTTGCCACGCATATTTCGGAATGTACGGCGAACAAGAAGGAGACGGTACCGCTTCCGTATCTAACCGGGAGCAGATTGAAAAAACAGCTGACGCCATATTTGAATTTACAAAATAAAAAAACACCCCTTAGGGTGAAATCAGAATAAAAAAATGAAATGACCCTTGACCGAATGTTTCTTTACACATTTTCCCCGGTCAAGGGTCATTTCTGTTCACTCTTGATATCTAACATCTTTTTGTTTACCTCTCTTTCTCAGATTGGATATTACCCTCTTTTTTCTTACATTCCACCGAACACTTTTTTGTTTTATCCCATACTGTGGGTCGCATTTTTGTTTCGGAACATTTTCTTTTTAAGAAGGCTTTATCCTTTGGTTTTTTAAGATTTTCTTACAATCCCCTTCATTGTTTTTTCTTTATTTAAAGGTTTTTAAAAGTTAACACTTCATTGTAAGTTTATCTTATTAAACCTGAAAGCGTTTACCGGTACATTGGTCTCACCTTTCCTTTTATTTAGTTTAGGTTTTTACCTGTTCATCGGTACCACCCTTTCTTTGACTATAGAATAACACATAAATCGCGCATTTTCAATACGCAATATTGTACAAAGTTACACAAAACCATTTGTTTATATCGCAGATTTTGGCTATTTTGCCCAATTTTTTTCTACAAAACTATTGACTTTTATGTATTTTTTTGATATACTTATTTTTGTTGAGCGGTTAAAACCGCTATTTTTTATTTCAGGAGGGTAATATTATGGCAATTATCAAACTTATTATTTCATTCTTATTGTCATTCACTCAGATTTTAGTTCCTATTGATGCGTGGCTTCAGTCCGGTGGTGAAGAATCATATTTCACAGAATGGTCAATCACCGACACATTTGACGAAGATGACTACATTGAGATTGAAAAGGTTCCCGGTGAAGACTTTGTTGTTCTTAACCTTGCAGACGTTCAGCTTGATGAAGAAGAGCTTTATGGCGATGCGGGTATTTACACAGAAGACCTTATCAGAAAGCTTGTTGCAGAAAAAGATCCCGACCTTATCACTTTAAGCGGTGATAATGCATGGTGCTCAATGGCCTACCTTGAACTTATTGAATTAATGGATTCATTCGGTATTCCGTGGGCTCCCGTTATGGGTAACCACGACGGTCAGGGTTGTCCCAGCGAATTCTGGGCAGCATATAACCTTGCATCTGCTGAAAACTGTCTTTTCCAGTTCGGTCCCAAGGATATGGGCTACGGCAACTACATCATCAACATCACAGAAAATGATAAAATTATTCACACCTTCTTTATGATGGATACTCACAACAGCAACGAATTCACCCAGGAAGATGGTACTGTTGTTGAGGGCTACGACCATCTCTGGCCCAACCAGTTAGCCTGGTATGAATGGGCAGTTGAGGGCATTGCAGACCTTGCAGGTGAAACTGTTGAAAGCACAGTGATTATGCACATCCCCGTTTTTGAAATTCACGAAGCATGGGATTCAGTTAACATTGAAAAAGACGGCTATGAATTTGGCATAGTTGATCCCGACAACACAATCGGCGCAACAGGTAACGTATACGAAAACCCCTGCCCCGCACCCGTTAACAACGGCTTCTTTGACCTTTGCAAGGAATTAGGCAGCACAAAGAACATAATTTTCGGTCACGACCACGTTAACGATTGCAGCGTTCCTTACGAAGGCATCCGTCTTACCTACGCTGTTAAATCAGGCTTCGGCTGCTATTGGGAAAAGGATATGATCGGCGGCACAACCATCAACATCAATTCGCTCGGTAATGCATCCGTTCATCAGCATTATTACAGCCTTATTGAAAACGGCTGGCTTATTTCGGACAATTAAATAAAAATTTTTCGCAAAACTAATACAGGGCTGCAAATAACAGTAAAAGAGGTAATACGGATAATTTCCGTGTTACCTCTCTTTTTTCGTGCTTTCACCCTTGGTGGTGAGTAAGTGCATCTTTATTTACACAACTTTTCATTGCGAGATTTTTTTATTGCCCAAAATACAGGTATAGCCATAATCGGGAAAAGGGCACCTACAAGCATACCGAGCTTCATTCCCATTTGCTCAGGTGCAAGGTTAAGGCTTTGAGCCAAATCAACAAGCTGCGGACTCGCTATGGCAAAATCTGTAATGATACCAATAAGCTGGGGACCAACGGAAGCACCCAAATCACCGCCTGCCGCCATCATAGCAAAAATAAACACACCGCCTTGAGGGAATCTGTCAGATGCAACAATGAGAGAACCGGGCCAGAGCATCGAAACGCACAAACCCGTAAAGGCACAAGCAACAAGACCTATCAACGGCTGATTACATATTGCAGCAACTAAATAACAGGCGGCTGCTCCTAAAACACCGAGAAAAAGAACGTTGCCGATTTTCTTACCCTTTTTAGCATAAAGCGTTCTCCCCAGGCCAAGCATCACAGAGAACACGGCAACACCAAAAATATCTCCCCAAACTTTTGGTATTCCTAAAGCTTCTTCAAGATAGCCGGAGCTCCATTGAGCCATTGTGCATTCGCTTGCTCCCCCAAGAAAAATTGCGCCTACGCAAAGCCACAAGCCTTTGTTTTTTAAAAAGCTCAAAGCACCCGAAACCTTTTCGGGAGTTTCCATCTGAGGTATTTTGGCTTTTGCGAACAACAAAAAAGAGGTTAACGGAACAACCATAAATAAAAATGCAAGCCAATGCCAGTTTTGAGAACCGAAAAGAGAAAGGAACAATGTGCTGAGCAGAATTACGGGAACAACACCCCATGCATACACTGAGTGAAGCTTACTCATTTCCCTGTCGGGATCATCTGACGGAATAGCCGCAATAACGGGACTTATAAGCACCTCTGCAAGTCCGCCCGAAGCAGAAAACACAAGCGTACCTGCCACAAGACCCACATAGGCATTCTCAGGGAAAATAAGAGGGAAAGCAGAGTAAAGGAATAACCCCGTAAAAGTCAACAACGGTGTTATTTTTACTGCCAACGGAATATTGAATTTATGTGAAAAGAAAGAAAAAATGAGGTCGATTGAAAGCTGCGTAATAAAGTTGATCAGCACCAGTAAACCTAAAAGTGAGTATGATATCCCATAAAAGTTATGGAAGGTCAAAAATAAAATCGGCGATATATTTCCGACAACCGACATTGATAAGTTGGTTGTGTAGCAAGCATATTTTAATCTTTTGTAATCACTTTTCATTTTTTACTCCCGGAATACACTTATTAATTTTTCATACTCTTCATTTGTTACGTGCATAACTGAGCCGTGACGGGGTCTTAAAAGGTTAAGAGAAAACCTTTCGGGCTCAACCCTTCGGAAATGTATCAGATCGGTGCTTTCCTGCATAAAATAACCGCCGGACCTGAATTGGTCTGCAATTAAAACATATTTATTGGTACCGAGGATTTTATATGTACAATGTCCCTCCAAGGCAACGTCTGCAACAGAAATCTTGTTATCATCAGGCTCCGTATACGGTCCTGAGAGATGCTCCGAAACAACGTAACATATTGCATTTTTCTTTTCATCTGCCACAAAGAGATAATATTTGCCGTCTTTTTCAATAATATCTCCGTCAATGCCTGCCATATTGCTTTTGGGTCTGAATAAAACCTCGGGACTTGTTGTAAGGCTTTTGAAATCCTTTGTATACGCATACCACATAACCGTGTCAAGGTCATCATCAGCGTTATTGTGGCTCCAATAAATCATATACTCCCCTTTTTCACTGTCATACATAACCTGGGGAGCCCACACTCTGTTGGCAGACTTTGTTTCGGGAAAATGTGAAAAATCAATTATGCGCTCATTTTCCCAGTTAATTAAATCCTTACTGTCCCACAGAACCATTGAATTATTATTTGCCCAGCCGTCCGAACTGCGCATATCAGTGGCTATAATATGAAAAGCACCCTCATTATCGCGGAAAATGTAAGGGTCACGGCAGCATTTTTTGCCGAGAGTCTGTGTTATAACAGGCTCGTTATTATTTAATGCGGTAAAATTATATCCGTCCTCCGAAAGAGCAAAATGTACCCTTTCCTCTTCGGGAGCGTTACCCGTAAAATAACAAAAAAGATATTTGCTGAGCTTCATAAAATCCACCTCCCGATGATTTTAACAACTTTTATAGCTTTTAGCAACAAAAATTTTCGTGACTTTATTTTTATATAATGATATAATATAAAAAAATACCCTTAGGGTGATTAAAATGGATTTCAAAATAACCGGAGGCAACAAAAACGCTTCAATAAAAATAACTGAAAAAACAGAAGGCACGTTACACTTCCTTTTCGTTAATATGACTTTACCACAAGCCGAAATCCCCGAAAAGTTTTCAATCCGTTGGAAGCACAGCGTAAAAGATTGCGCTTTTACATGGAATCCCGGTATGATGGATATTCACGGCCTTTATTTTGAATGGGGTAAAAAAACAATCAATTCACGGCTTGCTTCGTGGATGCCTTTACAGCAGTTGATTTCAAGAAACGGCAAAAACAAGCTGACCATCGCTGTTTCGGATGTAGATAATCCAATTGAACTCGGCACGGGTGTTTGCGAAGAGGATGCAACAATTGAATGCGAAATAACTTTTTTCACAGTGCCCACCGCACCACGCACAGAGTATTCTGCAGTAATACGTCTTGATACAGAAAGCGTTGAATATTACGACAGTATTTACAACGTTTTAAATTGGTGGGAAAACGAATGCGGTTATGAGCCCGCCTTTGTACCCGAAAGCGCAAAAGACCCCGTGGACTCATTGTGGTACAGCTTCCACCAGGAGCTTGACAAAGAGAAAATAATTAAAGAGTGCGAGCTTTCGTCACAGCTTGGTATGAAAACCGTTATCATAGACGATGGCTGGCAGACAGACGACAACAACCGCGGTTATGCCTTTTGCGGTGATTGGGCTGTTTCACCAAAGAAAATGGGCGATATGAAAACCCTTATTGAAAATATCCATAAAACCGGTATGAAGGTTATGCTGTGGTATTCAGTCCCCTTTGTGGGTATTCATAGTAAAAAATATGAAGAGTTTAAAAATATGTTTTTAGATAAGTCAGGGGATGAAAAAACATTTTTTGCCCTTGACCCCCGCTACAAAAAGGTGCGCGACTACCTTGTGAGCATATATGAAAAGGCTGTAAAAGAATGGAGTCTTGACGGCTTAAAGCTTGATTTTATCGACTCTTTTTATCTTAAAGGCAAATCGCTCGAACACGATACCGCAAGAGATTATCAGAGCCTTGAAGATGCAATACACGCACTTATGAGTGAAGTGAAAAAGCGTCTTACAGAAATCAACCCCGAAATCCTTATTGAATTCCGTCAATCCTACGTGGGACCCTCTATCAGAAAATACGGCAATATGCTCCGCGTAGGTGATTGTCCCTGCGATATACTGAAAAACAGATTCAATATCGTTAATCTTCGCTACACCTCGGGCAAAACCGCTGTACATTCAGATATGATTATGTGGAATACCGAAGACACGGTAGAAAATGCCGCCTTGCAATTTACAAGCATTCTTTACGGTGTACCGCAGATTTCAATGCTTATTGAAAAGCTCCCTCCTGGCCATTATGAAATGCTTAAATTCTACATTTCATTCTGGAAAGAGTGGAAAACTGTTCTTCTTGACGGTAAGCTCACCGCAACAAACCCCGAATGTGAATACAGCCTTGTTTGCTCCCGTCTTGATGATACGGAAATTTACACCGCTTATTCCGATACCGTAATCCCCGTAACAACAGAAAAAACAATTGCAGTAAACGCATCCGCATATAATTCACTAATAATTAAAAATGCTCTTAACAAAAATTACAGGGTGTTGAATTGTATGGGTAAAGAGATTGCAAATGGTATGTTATCAGCCGATTTGCAAGAGATAGATGTACCCACAGCGGGTATTATATTTATTGATTAAAATTATCACCTGATGCAGTTTTTGCATCAGGTGATGTTTACTTATGTATAACAATAAATTAAAATATTTATCAGATTAGAGCAAAAAAAATTGTAGCGAAGCCTATCCTCCTTGCGAGCTTCAGCTCGGAGGGAGGGGGACCATTCTACGATAAAACTGTTGCCAATAATATGTTTACCACGGATAAAGTATGCTTTTGTTTAATTAAAGTTCGGGCGGAATGGTGGAAGGTCCTTACGAAGCTGTTTTTTCAATAAATTGCGGGGACTCTCCACCGTCCGATAAAATTTACTATAAAAACAACCTTCAATCACGCCTTTAACTATGTTGTTATACTTAACTTGCGATAAGACGGTCCCCCTCTCTCCTTACGCAGAGAGGTAAAACATAACCGTAGCTTTATTAAATAAACGACATAAAGAAAACAAGGACATTACTGCAAGAAATAAAGATAATCCGATAAACAGTTCAATATTTCTCTCAATTATTTCTCCAATATCGGATTAAATATTTTTAATACTGTTGCATAGCCAACTATACGTGCGCCCTCTTGAATATTAATTCGTTTACCCACCCACAAACAATTTGGATATGCTTCCGGTGTTAAAAAAGTAATTGTTCCTTTAGCTGTTCCGTCAGGTTGCACCCACTCTGTATCATAATAATGATGCACTCCGGTGGTCAAATAATTATCAGTAACAAGGTGATGCGGTCTGTATCCGTCGGCAGCCGGATTTTTCCTTGTACCATTAAACTCAAAAATCACTTCAACATCGGGTTGTTCTTCAAATATAGTTTTCACAATCTCACCTTATTCCGTTTATTCCTTTATATGTTTTCTCAAATAACGCTCTGTCATTAATAATCTCGTTTATCTTATTCCTGAAAGCATTATACTCTTCATCCTCCACGTAATGCTTTGCGTAGCCTTTTGCACCGTATTTTTCTTTTGTATGGGTGTAGCCTCTTTCTATAATTTCCGATTCACTTATCCCCTTAAAATGCTTTAAGGTGTATGCGTGGGTACGCCTTAAAAAATCCTCAACGTCTGTTGAGCGGTCTGCACTTGAAATGATTTTTCCGTAAATGCTTCTCGGCTCGCTTTCCGCAGATGCTCTGTGGTCTTCAATTGCTTGTTTTATTATAAGTCTTTCTTCTTCGGTGAAAAAACGTTTCATTTCTTCATCCTTGTAAAAAATTTCTGCCGAAAGAATTTCGTGACGTGATTTATCAATATGGTGAGCAATATCGTGAAAAGAAGCAATTGCATAAAGCAAATCAATATTTATATCAGAAAACTGCTTTGCAAATTTAAAGCATCTTTCTGTCACATATTCAATATGGGAAAGCCCGTGACCTTTATCGTTTTTTTCATAATGAGGTAAAATATTGTCTTCAATATACTTCACCATTTCTTTATTAAGACAAGGCATACTGCTCCCTCCGTTTTTGCGTTTATTTCTATGATATAATAGCACACAAAAAATATTTTTTCAACGCAACTCATAAAGCTCTTTTTATCAGTGGAAAAACACGAATTTATATGGTATAATTATAAAAAACTAAAGGAGGCAATGTAGATGAAGTTATTATTCAAGCAAAAAGCTTTTTCCTGGTTTGACAGTTATGATGTTTTTAACGAACATGATGAAGCCGTTTACAAGGTCAAAGGTCAGCTTTCCTGGGGGCATTGTTTAAAAATTTTTGATGCTCAAGGTAATGAAATCGGTACTGTTAAAGAACGAATAATTTCATTTTTGCCTAAATTTGAAATGTATCTCGGTGAAAATTATCTGGGATGCATTAAAAAAGAATTTTCGTTTTTCACACCCAAATTCACAATAGAATGCAACAACTGGCAGGTTGAGGGCGATTTTTTTGAATGGGATTACAGCATTACCGATACGAACGGTAATACTGTTGCAACAGTATCAAAAGATGTTTTCCGCTGGACAGATACTTATGTTATTGACGTTGAAAATCCGCAAAACGTACTTGAAGTTTTAATGCTTGTAATAGCAATTGATGCTGAAAAATGCTCAAGAAAATAAAAAAGGAATTTTTAATATGAAATTTATATCCTGGAACGTTAACGGCTTCAGAGCTTGTCTTAACAAAGGCTTTGAAGAATTCTTTAAAAATACAGATGCAGATTTTTTCTGCATTCAAGAAACAAAAATGCAACCCGGTCAGGCTGACTTTAAGGCTGACGGATATTACCAATACTGGTACAGCGCAGAAAAGAAGGGATATTCGGGAACTGCTGTTATCACAAAGCACGAGCCCTTGAACGTTACTTACGGACTCGGTATTGAAGAGCACGACCACGAGGGCAGAATAATCACCCTTGAATACGAAAATTTTTATCTTCTTTGCGTTTACACTCCAAATGCACAAAGGGAACTTGCAAGACTCGACTACCGCATGAAATGGGAAGACGCTTTAAGAGAATATATGAAAAAGCTTGACAGCAAAAAGCCTGTGATTTACTGCGGCGACCTTAATGTGGCACACGAAGAAATTGACCTTAAAAACCCAAAAACAAACCATTTCAGCGCAGGCTTTTCCGACGAAGAGCGCGGTAAATTTACAGAGTTGCTTTCTGCAGGATTTACCGACACCTTCAGGGAATTATATCCCGAAAAGGTTCAGTATTCCTGGTGGAGCTATATGTACCACGCAAGAGAAAAAAACGTCGGCTGGCGTATAGATTATTTTGTTGTGTCCCAAAGGCTTTTTAAAAATGTGAAGGATAGCTTTATTCTTACAGACGTTATGGGCAGCGACCATTGCCCTGTGGGTCTTGAAATTGAGTTATAAGTTGGTGTAAAAATGGGAAACAAACTTTCATCTGAATGGATTTATAAATATTATAAAGGGCTCGAAGAATATAATATTGAAAACCACGGACTCATTATAATGCAGAATGGTGAAACTGTTTTTGAAGAGTATGCAGAGCCTTATTCACAGGATATACCACACACATTGTTCTCCGTTACCAAAAGCATTGTTTCAACTGCCGCAGGCTTTGCCATTGATGAAGGACTTTTTACACTTGACTCAAAAATAATTGACTTTTTCCCCGAATACACCCCTTGCAAAAGCGACCAATGGGATAGCCTTACCGTAAGAAGCGTTCTTACAATGCAAAGCAATAAAGAATTTACCTTCTTACAGGATATGCGCGGTAATTATACCGAGATGTTTATGAAAGCTCCTTTCAGAAAAAAAGGCGGTTTTCTTTACAGCAACAATGATGCGCACGTTGTGGCGGCACTTGTGCAGAAAACATCGGGTATGAACCTTGTAGATTACCTTACACCCCGCCTTTTCAAGCCATTGGGAATTGACACACCTTTCTGGGAAACGAACTCAATCGGTGAATGCATAGGCGGCACGGGCGGTCACTTTAAGCTGCGCGACCTTGCAAAAATCTGCCAATGCTACGCTGATGGCGGTAAATACAACGGAAAGCAGGTTATCCCCGAATTCTGGACAAGGGAAGCCACAAAAATTCAGGTGCTTTTTAAGGATGACGGCAAAATCAAAGAGGGCTACGGCTACCTTTTCTGGATAAAGAACGATATTTTCAGTATGACGGGAATGTTCGGTCAGTTAATCTCTTACATTCCTGAACACAATGCCGTTATTGTTACAATGAACTGTTGCATTGATGAGGGTAACAATTCCCGTCTTGCAGAAGAGGTGCTTATTAAGGCATTTTCGGAAGAAAGTGACCCACAATGGGACAAAAAGCTCCGTGAATATCTTGAAAGCAGGAAATTAAAGCTTGAAAGCTGCAATAATATTCCGAAAATACCCACAAATAAAACATTTTACATAACACGCTTTTCAGATTTACGGGCAAAAATTATGTTTCCCCAGGGTCTTATTAACCGCTCCTTAACCTGTAGCTTTGCAAAAAGACCCAAAGAGAATATGAACGAGCTTTCTTTTGAATTGAATGAAAGCACGCTTGTTATGAAATGGAAAGAGGATGAGGACACAATTGTTGTAAACTGTGCCCTTGACGGAAAGCCTCAGCTTTCAGAATGTAAAATCAAGGGTTATCAATATAAAATATGGTCTTACGGCTTTATGAAGGACGGGAAATTCACCGCAGTTATAAAGCCCCTGAACACCCTTTCAACCCAATATTTCACTTTTGATTTTAAAGAAAATCAGGTTAAAATAAGTTGTACGGGCACACCCTCTTTTATTGAATTTATAAAGAAGAATGCAGGCGGTGCAGATTTCTTTAACACACATCCGAAAATCCAATCCTTTTCTATGGGCTTTTTAGAAAAATTCTTAAAGTCTACCGAAAAGCCAATTAAATTTATTGCAAGGTGATAAAAATGAAAAGCTTTCGTTTGCTTTCACTGTTTTTGGTTATTGTTACTGTTGTGTCTTTTGGGGGATGTGCAAGTAAAGAAAAAGAATCGCATTTACCCAAAGAAACCGAAACCACAAAAACAACAGAGATGATAAATATGACTTACGAACAAATTTCCCAAAAAGAAGCAAAAAGAATTATGGATACCGAATCCGATTACATTATTATTGACGCAAGAACGCAAGAGGAGTTTGATGAGGGGCATATCGAGGGTGCAATTCTTATTCCCGAATACGAAATTGCAGAAAAAGCTCCTGACTTAATCCCCGATAAAAACCAACTTATTCTTGTTTATTGCCGTAGCGGAAGACGCAGTAAAATTGCATCAGAAGCACTTGTGCAGCTTGGCTATACCAATGTTAAAGAATTTGGCGGTATTATTGATTGGGAATATGAAATTGTAAAGTAAACACTTGCACAAAGCTATTTACAAATGATATAATCTATTGGACTATTTACAAGAAAAAGGTGATGAGATGTCAACAGCAGCCTTTAAAGAAAAATTAAAAGTTCATCAGGAGAAAAGCGAAATCAAAGAGCTTGCCAAATGGGAAAAATCTTTGGCAAAGCCCAAAAGGAATACATACTTCGCTTACCTTGTTTTTATAATAACGCTCATTTACGCAACGGATGAAATTGCTTCGCAAATCGGCACGCTTATGAAAACGGAAATTGCCAACGACCTTTTTGCAAAATTCGGTCAGAGCTCCGTGGGTATGCTCGAAATTCTTTCAATTCTCGTTGTACCTTTTCAGGCAATCGGGCTTTTGTACCGTCCCCTTGCAGACCGTTTCGGCAGGAAAACCTTTCTTGTTATAAATACATTCGGTATGAGCTTTGCTCTGCTTGTAATTTTCCTTTCAAACAACGTTTTCCTTTATTTTTTAGGCGCGTGTATGGTGCAGTTTTTTATTCCTCACGATATGCACGTTGTTTATATTATGGAATCCTCCCCCTCAAAGCACAGAGCAAAAATCTATTCGGTTATTAAATTCTTCGCAAATATTTCCGTTATGCTTGTGCCCTTATTAAGGCGCATTCTTATGGAAGAAGCAGGTCAATGGAGAAGAATTTACTTCATCCCCGCAATCATCGGCCTTGTTACAAGCTTTATTGCCATTTTTACAGCAAAAGAAACAGATTCGTTTATGGAATCACGTGTTGAATACCTGAAAATGAGCAAGGAAGAACGGGCTCTCAGAAAAAAACAAAAGGATGCTGCTTCCGCACAGGGCGGTCTTATCCCTGCATTGAAATTTGCAATGAAGCACAAGCAGTTACGGTGGCTTTATATAACGGCAACCTTTCTCAACTTAGGCTTTGTGGCTTCGGTTAATTATCAGGTTATTCTGTCTTATGGCTATGCCGAAAGCATTTACGGAACATTCACAACGGAAATTATGGATAAAATAAGCATTGGCCCCGTTACAACTGCTTTGTTTATGTTTCCTGTCGGTTGTGCCGTTTCGCAGGTTATTATGGGCTTTATTTCTGACGGTAAGGGCAGAAAAGCCGCCGCAATCACCACGGCTGCAAACTGTCTGTTGACCTTTATCGGCTTCTGGTTAGGCTCAAAGCTCAACTGGAATCCGCTTATTGTAGGCTTCCTTTGCGGTGCATGTGTAGGTAGCTTCTATTCCGTTAACGATGTTATTATTATGATGGTTGGTGAATCTTCACCCACAAACTTACGCTCATCAACAATGTCAGCAGAATTTATTGTTGTTGCAATAGGTGTTGCTGTTTCATACATTGTAAGCATTCCCACAGTTTCTGTATTAGGTAACCAAGTAATGGGTACTGTTGCAGTTGCACTTCTTGTACCGGGCTTTATCGCAGGTCTTTACTTGCTTGTTAAGAAAACCCATGATACGAAAGGTATTGATATGGATACGGTAACGGGAACAGAATGGGATTAAATATAAGAGGTGTTAATTATGGACAATTTTTTTACAAATGCATTTAACAATATGGACGACGAAAGCAGAGAAAGCTTTTATAAAACTGTTTTTATGAATGACGACTCAGAATATGCCGCAAAGCTTCGTCTTGAATATTACAGAACAAAATTTAAATCCATGGGGGAAAACGTAACTATTGGCAAAGGTGTTACAATTATTAATCCCGAATTTATAACAGTAGGCAATAATGTCAGCATAGGCGACGACACCACCCTTATTGCAAGAGGTGAAGGCGGTATTACGCTTTCCGACGGTGTAAGACTTCAGCAAAGAGTTTACCTTGACACAGAAAGAGTAAACGACGGCTACATAACCATCGGAAAAGGCGTTTATATCGGCACAGGTACAACGCTCTTTGGTCACAAGGGTCTTGAAATCGGTGATGATTGCCTTCTCGCACAAAACATCACACTCACCCCCTATTCGCACATTTTTGACGATCCCAACTCAATTATTTACAGTCAGGGCGGTCACTGTGAAAAGGTTACAATCGGTAAGGATGTTTACATCGGTATGCGTGCCGCTGTTATGTATTCAGGCAATATCGGTGACGGCTCCGTAATCGGTGCAGGCTCGGTTGTTGTTAAACCCATTCCTCCCTATTCAGTTGCTGTTGGTTGCCCCGCAAAAGTAATTAAAGAAAGAAAATAAAAATTCACGATACCCTTGAACCGTTCGGCTCAAGGGCATCGTTTTGTTATGAATTTGCAATTTTTTTAAAGGTTTCTCTTATTTCATTCGCATTACCCGTTGCAAGGTAATATTCGTATCGGAAAGGTTCAAAGCTTGTGAATATTCTTGTTTTTGTAATGGCTATATACGATGTGGGGCCTGCCTTTGAAGGGTCTTCTTCGGTGGTTTTTTCTCTCTCAAAAACACCTGAAAGGAATTCTTCTTCACCCTCAACATATATACCTATTCCGAAGCTGTCTTCAAACTCACCCGTAAAAGCCGCCCAGTTTTCTTTGTTATAAAACTTGGGATAACCTGCATCCGGCCAGAAAATAAGTTCGGGTTCATTTGTAAGGGGTCCGTTTGTCCACGGCTTATCTCCCTTGTAATAAACAAAATTGTTAAATGGCTCTATACAATAGAACGCGGGGATTTCCTGAGTGCTTTCCGCCTCGGGATAGCCTGAAAAATCAACGAAACGGCATTTGCCGTGAACTGCTCCATTCTCTATTGAGTAGGTTGCTTCCATATATGACGGAGTTATAAATTCCTTTTCTTTTGCCCAGTCAAGCGGTCTGCACTTTATGTAAATACTGTTACCGGTAATTTTTAAATCAACAATTTTACTTGCATCATTAAATTGGTTACCACCCTGAACGGGATTGTATTTCCAATCATTCTCCATATACACGCCGTGGTCGTAATCAAGCGTGCCGTAATATGACTGCTGAACGAGTCTGCCCGTATCATTGCGGTTAATAAGGTTTACATTATCATTTACAGATTTTGCATTATATCGCTCCTCTGCATTTGAGTCAACCTTTATCTGCCCGTCAACAGAAACCGCCTGAACATTGGAATTTAAATCCTCAACATAACTCAATGCACCGCCCCAGAGCAAATCAACGCCGATTTTAAGGTTATCGGATTCTACAAAAACTTCTCGGTCGGGGATTTCACGATTGAACACCGAGAATCCGAGAATATCCATTTTTGCATCTTCTTTATTCAGTGCCTCAAAACTCAATGAAATTAACTTGTATGCTTTTTTACCATCAAGGAAATCATCAATAAAAGAATTAAACTCTTTTTCCGTATTAGTGGGTTCAAGGAAAAAATCCTCCGAAACCTCTTTGGTGCCTGCTTTATAGGTTAATGTACCTTTAACGTATGCATCGGTAGTATATTTTAAACCGTAATAGTTGAACATTTTGAATTTACTGTCATCGAACGTGCAATTTACGGCTTTTTCAAGATTTATGCTACCGTCATCATTGAAAGTTTTATACGATGACGTGATCGCTATTGCAGTATCTTCATTATCCTTACCTATTACAAATTCGCTATCAGTAACAACAAAACTTAAAATATACGGCGAAAACACACCTAACCCCCCTATAATAACAGCAAGAATTACACCAAGAATTACTATAATTCCTTTTTTCATATAACCACCTCTTGTATAGAGTGAATGGATTCGAACCGGATATGCCTTAAATGGCCGAATTCACGCACCTTTGTAATTTTTTTGTCTCGTAATATAATGTTAAGATAACAAAAAAACATATTTAAGTCAACAATAATAAATATGCAAGTAAAAATTTGTGACCGCACGCCGCCTACGATTGTTTTATAAGTGAAAGGAGCTCATTATGGATAAAAACAATGAATTTAAAACTGCATACAACAATTACGGCGAAATGCTTTACAGAATAGCTTTTGTTTATCTTGCAAATCAAGACGATGTTGAAGATGTGCTTCAGGATGTATTTATATCTTTTTTACAAAACCCCTCAAAATTTAAAAACGAGGAGCATAAAAAGGCGTGGCTTATAAGAACCACGCAAAACAAATCCATAAACCTTTTAAAATCCTCTTCACGAAAAAATGTAAGCATTGAAGATATACAAATACAATCCGATGACACTGATAATGATTTACATATAGATATTCTTAAACAAATTATTTCTCTTGATGAAAAATATAAAACCGTCGTAATTCTTTATTATTACAATGATTACTCTGTAGGTGAAATTGCGCAAATACTGAAAATCAGTAAATCAGCAGTTAAAATGCGCCTGAAGCGTAGCAGAGAATTATTAAAAATACAACTGGAGGATTATGAAAATGAATAAAAAACAAATCAAAAACAGCCTAAAAGAAATTAAACCGGATGCACATTTTGAAACAAGACTTTCGGCAAAGGTTAAAGCTTCCGAAGCATTTAAACCCAAGCGCGCAAACAGATTTAAATATGCAACCGGAATAGCCTGCAGTTTAGTTCTCGTGTTGAGTCTCAGCATCGGTATGGGCTTGAACAGCTTATCGACCAAATCCCCCGAAGCCTCTTTAACCGTTAACTATGCAAACGAAACGGCTTCCGTTGACTCTTCAAAAATCCCGTCCGAGGTTGCACAAGAGTTAAACACACGTACAGAAACAAAGGGTAACGATGTTATGGTATCCGTACCCGCACCCGAAACAAACGTCCACTATCATCAGAGGCTTTTCGTAAACGGCAAGGATATTGCCCCCGACAACTATGTTAAGTTTTATGAAATAAAAAATTATGCTTTTGCACCTCTTACGGCAATTCTTAAAGAATACGGTGCAACAGTTAAATGGACGTCCGAATTAGACGCAATAATCACCTTAAACGGCAAAAATTATATCCTTGATGCAGGAAAATGCACGCTCAGGGAAGAAAACGGCTCTGAAAATCTGCTTGTTCCTTACTTTGCTCCGGGTACAGAGAGTGAAAAAGATGCACCGTTATATACAAGATACAAGGATGATTTTATCGTAGATAACTACACATTACAGGGAGCTTTAAATGAACTCGGCTTCAACTACACCGTTGATGTAAACTACAGTACAGAAACAATTACAATCAGATAAACAATAAACTCTCAAAGAATTGGTTAACGCAATTCTTTGAGAGTTGTTTTTATTGCTCTTTTTTAGTTTCAACAAGGTTTAATACTGCCGTAAGGGCGGCGTAAAGAATTGCGCCCACGGGCCACACTATCCAATTGGTATACCAATTCATTTCAATAAAGCCCCAGGCAATATATACCGCTGCTATAACGAGCCAGTAAACCTTGCTTATAGTACTTTTAAGAGTAGGCTTTTTCTTTTGCTTTACGGAGTCTTCACTTTCCTGAAGAAGCTTTTTAAAGCTTTCCCACCTTACCCCTGCAATAATAAAGCAGGCAACACCGCAGCTGACAATAAAATTTGTAGCACAAAGGGCAAGAAGAGTTATTAACGCATTTTCTGAAAATCCGCTGATTATTAAAACCGCAGGGGCAATAACGCACATACACGCACCGACTACATTAAGCTTAATATAATTATCGCGATAGCTTTTCATTTTTTCTTTTACAAGACCCGTAACACCGTACTCGGTTTCAAAAAGCTCTTTTTGAAGAAACTCGAATGGTGAATTTTTCATTCCCGTAAAAATGAATATTGCTACGGCTATAGCGACCATAAGAAGTAACGCACCAAAGCCTATTGCGCCGGATATATTTTCTGAAAGAGGGATAATCTTATCTTCACTCAAGCCTGTAAGTGCTATAAGAATCAGCGGTGAATTTATGCAAAGGAAAACAGCTGCTGCCAGACTTTTTGAAGCCTTCAATCGAAGGTCCAGATAATTATTTGCCTGAGCAAGGGTTACCTTTCTTAAAACTGTTTCATCTGAGCCTTCACAAAACTGCTCGTCTTCAATTTCATCCTTTAATAAATAATCGGTAGTTACACCGAAAAGCTCGCTCATCTGCAAAATTTTATCAACGTCGGGAACTGTCTGTGAGCCCTCCCATTTTGAAACCGCCTGACGGGAAACGTTCATTTTGTTTGCAAACTCTTCCTGCGACCAACCGTTCTTTTTCCTTAAATTTATAATTTTATCTGCTAAAATCATTTAATCACCTTACCTTTGTTGAGTTCGTTTTTCTTTTTGCAATTAAATTATATTGTTTTTTTGCATATTTTTCTACCAACCGAACCCACACAATGTGTCAACTGACGGTTACATTTAAGAAAATTTCAGTTTACATAAGAAAATTATGCTCTGCGCACCCACACAAGCATATCACTTTCACCGCGATTTGCATAAGCGTAATAGGGTATAAATTTAAGCTCACATTCACTTAAAGCATCTGTTGCTTCAAAATACAAATCATCATTTTCAGGCTCTTTATAGCCCTTTGCAATAATATCGGGCACTAAAAATGCACCTTCAACAATTTCTGTTTCCGCTTTTGTATCTACTGTAAAGGCACTTAAATCCTTGCCGTTGTCAACACCCTCAAGGCAATAAACAACGGGACCGCGCATAACTGCAACCTTACCCGCGGCAGTATGCACCCTTTTGTTTGCGGAAATAAACTTAACGGGCATATCCAATGAAAGTGAAATTTCATCATCAGCCGAAATATCAATATATGCATATCCGTTTTTAAGCGCATAGGGCTTGCTTATTTCAAAGCTCTTGCACCAGCCGGGTATTCTTAAAGCAATCTGCTTTTTATCACTCTTTATTTTTATGGTGGTGTTACCGTCAGAGGGATAGTTTGTTGACTGTGCAACACTTGTGCCCTCAACGTCACATTTAGAATCAATATACTGATGCACAAATAATGTATCATCATTATATGTATACATATATTCACCGATACCGCCGATAAAACGGGTAACGTTGGGAGGACAGCAGGAGCAATCAAAAACCTCCTTACGCTGTGTTATGGGGTAGCGTCTGCCACCATCTGTGCAAGGGTGTACTTCATTAAAATCAACATCAATTTCTAACGGATTTTCGTAAAAAAAGCTTTTTCCGTCCATTGAAATACCTGCTAATACACCGTTATACATAACTCTTTCAACTGCATCTGAATATTTAGAATCAACATTTAATTTAAGCATACGGTTTGCGAAAAACGCAAGAGAAATCGATGCACAGGTTTCTGCATAGGCATCTCTGTCGGGTAAATCGTAGTCTATTGTAAATGATTCTCCGTGACAGGTACTGCCCGTTGCACCCGTAATATACATTCTTTTATTTACAACGTTGTTAAAGCAACGCTCCGCAGTTTCAAAAAGCTCTTTATCATTATAATAACGTGCAATATCTGCCGCACCGCTTAAAAGGTAAAGGGCTCTTACGCAATGTCCGTCAACAGTATCGCGCTCTCTTAAGGGCTTTTCATCCTGATTATAAAGAAGACGGCAGCCGGGGTATAACTCTTTATCCTTTTCATTTGCACCGTGATTATCAATAAAGAATTTTGAAAGCTCAAGATAGCGTTTTTCACCCGTTACCTCGTAAAGCTTTACAAGAGCAAGCTCAATTTCAGGGTGACCGGGTGTAACAAAAGCCGCTGATTGCTCTTTTACAAAAACAGTTTCAATATAATCTGCATATCTGCACATTGCATCAAGAAGATTTCTTTTACCCGTTGATTTATAATAAGCCACAGCCGCTTCCATAAGGTGCCCTGCACAGTAAAGCTCGTGCTCATTTCTTACCGTAAAACGCTCACCCGTTACAAGAAAATGGCTGTTGAAATAACCCTTTTCATCCATATTTTTGCAAATATCGGCTATGGCTCTGTCGGCAACCTCTTCCATTTCGTCATTTTTATAAAAATTAAGAATATATCCAACACTTTCAATCCATTTTGCAATATCGGAGTCCCAGAAAACGTGTGGTAAATTCGGGTCACCCTCCTTCCACTCACACTTAAGGGCAGAAAAACGGTGTGTTTCCGAAAAACGTTCATAAACAGATTTAAGGGTAACGTTATTTACCATATCCTGTTTGATTTTCCAGAAGCCTTTATTTATTTTTATATTTTCAAGACCTATTGTTTTCATAATAATCTCCTTTTATCTTTTTTCAAGTGCAGGTTTAACACACTCTTTCCAACGCCTTGCAATAAGCTGATGACCGCAGGTTGTGGGATGTACACCGTCCCAGAGCAAATTGAAAACATCGGTTTTTTGTGCATATTCATCAAACAAATCCTGCAACGGAACAAAAACTGCACCGTATTCTTCGGCAATCTTTTTAGCCGCTTTTTGATAACCGCCTATGTGCTCTTTGAAGAAAGCGTCAAGCTCAGGCTCTTCTTTATCACCGAAAAAAGGCTCCATAATTACAATAAGCGTTTCGGGATTTTTTTCTTTAACCTCGTCGAGCAGATATCTGTATATTTTTTCATACCTTTCGGGGTCTGAACCGCTGTTGTTATTCCAATTAAAAACTATATCGTTAACACCGATAAGAACACTGAGTATTGTGGGTTTAAGATTAAGGCACTCTTCAATCCATCTGCCGTAAAGGTCGCAGATTCTGTCACCTGAATTACCTCGGTTATAAACCTCAATATTTTTATTAAGGTTGTCTGCATACATTTCAGATGCGATTATGTACTGATAACCGTGGCCGTGCACGTGGTTAAGGTCTGAGCTTCTTCCTCTGTTGCCGTCGGTAATCGAGTCACCCTGGAAAAGAATAACGTCATTCTCTTTAAGTTCAAGCATAGATATCACCTTTTTTGTTTGATACTAAAAGCATAACATTTACAGAAATATGTGTCAATTAAAAAAACGGTATGTTCAAATTACTTTGAACATACCGTAGATTTCAATAAAATTAGTCCTCAAGCTTTGCTGCTTTAACTTCTTCAAAAACATCTGTAATCTCTTTTGAAGGAGCTGCAGTAATGTGTGATACTACAAGGATGAAAATTGAAGAAACGATAAATGCGGGAAGAAGCTCATAGATTGCAAATGCGCCACCGAAACCGCTGATTACGAATTTCCAGAGGAATACCATTACGGCACCGCTTACCATACCTGCAAGAGCACCCCACTTATTTGTTCTCTTATAGAATAATGCGAAAAGAACAACGGGACCGAATGTAGCACCAAAGCCTGCCCAAGCGAACGAAACAATTCTGAAAACGTTGCTGTCGGGATTTTTTGCAATAAACATTGCAATAATTGCAATAACTACAACAGAGCATCTTGCAACAATCATTTTCTTTTTATCGCTCATTTTAACCCTGAAGGCTGTCATAACGTCTTCAGATATACTTGAAGAAGCTGCAAGAAGCTGTGAGTCCGCAGTTGACATTGTTGCGGCAAGGATACCTGCAAGAATAAGACCTGCAATAATTGCTAAAATCGAACCTTCACCGCTGATAACCTTTGCAAGTTCAATAATAATTCTTTCGCTATCCTCAATACCGCTTACAGCACCGCTCTTAACAGCACCGTAACCAACAATACCGATAACAATTGCAACAGCCATTGAAATTACAACCCAGACAGAAGCAACTCTTCTTGCAAGCTTGATTTTGCTTACCTTTTCAATAGCCATAAATCTGAGGAGAATGTGGGGCATACCGAAGTAACCAAGACCCCATGCAAGAAGTGAAGCAATAGTAAGTGCGCTGTACGGCTTGCTGCCTGCAGTACCGGCAATAGCTTCGCTTATGCTACCTGCAGCGTGGGTGCTTGTTAAGTTAAGGTAACCCGCAAGGCTTTCTGCATTCTGGCAAACCTGCTCCCAACCGCCTGCATAGTTAATACCAAAGCCAAGAACAACAATAAGTGCAATTGTCATAACAATTGACTGAATAAAGTCCGTTGTGGATGCTGCAAGGAAACCGCCGAGAGCGGTATAAATAACAATAACAATACCGCTTACTATCATTGCTGTAAGGTAAGGAATACCGAAAATTGATTCAAAAAGCTTACCGCAAGCGGAAAAACCTGATGCTGTATAGGGAATAAAGAAAATTATAATAACGATGGCGGCAATGGTTTTGAGAAGGCCTTTATCATCACCGAAACGCTTTGAGAAGAATTCGGGAACCGTAACTGCATCAATTCTGCTTGAATAAACACGGATTCTTTTTGCTACAATAAGCCAGTTGATGTATGTACCAACAGCAAGACCGATTGCTGTCCAGGATGCTTCTGCAAGACCTGCAATAAGAGCAACACCGGGAAGACCCATAAGAAGCCAGCTGCTCATATCTGATGCTTCAGCGCTCATAGCTGTAACGAAGGGACCTAACTTTCTGCCTCCGAGATAAAAATCTTCTGTGTTTTTATTCTTTTTAGAGAATATGGCGCCAATTGCAACCATACCCACAAGATACACGAAGATTGTAACTAAAATTAATATTGTACTGGAAGTCATATCTTTCTCCTTTTCCAAAAAATATATCTTGTATAATACCACAATATGTATAAATATGCAATAAATTTTAAAATTTATTTTAACTTAATCCAGCTTAATATAACACATATTATTTATCTCGCCTTCATGTGTAACGTAATATATATCTGAATACATCCAATATACTACATCCCACATCAAATCGCTTATCTCATCTTTATCGTACTCTTTAAAGCTTACAATTATATAACCGTCTTCTGACTCTTTAAGAGCTTTTGCAATTTTTTCTGTTGCTCCCTCATCATCACAGGTCTTAAAGCTATATGCAACCGGGATTATATCCTTTTCACATTCAGGATACATTCCCTTATAATCGGCTGTCTGCAATTGCATATCATCCGAAAACCCGAAACGCATAAGCTTTGAGCCGGTATCGCTCTTTTCATCTCTGTCTTTTTCTAATGCCGGTGTACAGTCCACGTTATACCATTCACCATCAATAAGAACGGTATTCCATGTGTGACCTGACTCTTTCAAATTGCGGTTTTCAAGACTGTTCTTTTCAAAGCAACGCAAACCATTTATGTTACATAAAAAAGAAAACATATTCGCAAAGCCGTCGCAATTAGTTTTTTTATCCACAACAGCCTCATATAGATAATTGGTTGTTTTTTCTTTCCTTTCTACCGTTGGAGTTCCGATTACATCACCCGTATCATTAAAATACTCTAGTTCTCCGTCAATGTATTCAAATATTGCCCAGGCTTTATCCTTCTCTGTAGCGTTCTCCGGAAAATCTATTTTTATTTGCTTTAGTTTTTCAACAGCATTATAAACCTGCGCCGTGTATGTTTCTGAAAAATTATCTACGTTTATAAGAGTTCCGAAAATCTTTTTGCTCACAAATTTATGCATAATTCTGGCATCAAGACTAAAATTGGTTTTACCCGATAAAACATTAAGATTCTGTTGAACAATCGGAGAATCAAGGGATAAAAATTCCAATATATTTATAACATTCCGTTCTTCTTCAATAACCATTCTGTCATCAACATAAATATATGTATAATTGTTATCCAAGGCATATTCAAAAGCGTTATAAATCAATTTCTCATCTTTATTCAGTTTTTCGTAATAAATACCGCTGTTGTACACATCGTTGACAGGCTTATAATTTTCAAGTTCTTCTTTTAAGAGCCAGCCATCTTCTTTAAATTCATCTGCATTGTTTGAAAAAGCAAACGAGACTTCTTCCCGCCATGCGGCAATTTGTTTTTCCTGTTCTTTACGATAAAAATATCCGCCCGTCATAAGCACAGCAACAATAACTACAATTGAAACCAGCTGTAAAACACTTTTTTTCATCCCCGTAACTCCTCTTTGTAATACTGATTCTCTTTCTTATAATTCTAACACATTTTAAAAATGAATTTAACCGCCAAAACCAACAAAAAGAGCCTCGTTTTTTTGTGATTTGTTTTTTTGCAACAATCTTGAATTCCCGTTTAAAATACTTTATCATTAAAGTAACAGAAACATACTGTAAATTTCTCTCCGAAAGGATGAATATGTTTTATGAAAATTACATTTATGGGTGCAGGAAGCACCGTTTTTGCCCGCAATGTTATTGGTGACTGTATGTGCACGGAAGCCCTTCGCGACAGCGTTTTTGCTCTTTACGACATAGACGGTCAGCGTCTTGAAGAAAGCCGCACAATTATTGAGGCTATCCGTCAGTCAAAGGGCGGCTACGGTAAAATTGAATGCTACCTTGGTGTTGAAAACCGTAAAGAGGCTCTTCGCGGTGCAACCTTTGTTGTTGATGCCATTCAGGTCGGTCTTTATGACCCCTGCACAATAATAGACTTTGAAGTTCCGAAAAAATACGGTCTTCGTCAGACAATCGGTGATACTCTCGGCATTGGCGGTATTATGCGTGCTTTGCGTACAATCCCCGTTCTTGAAGACTTCGCCCGTGATATGGAAGAGGTATGCCCCGATGCGCTTTTCCTTAACTACACAAACCCCATGGCTATGCTTTCGGGTTATATGCAGAGATATACAGGTGTTAATACCCTCGGTCTTTGCCACAGCGTTCAGACCTGCTCATCCGACCTTTTCCATCAGCTTGGTATGGAAGACAAGCTGGAAGGCAGAAAAGAGCTTATTGCAGGTATCAACCATATGGCGTGGCTTCTTGAAATCAAGGATAAAAACGGAAACGACCTTTATCCCGAAATCAAATCTAAAATTGATGAAAAGCTTGCTGACCCCGATTTCAGCAACAAGGTTCGTCTTGAATACATCAAAAACTTTGGCTACTACTGCACAGAATCAAGCGAGCATAATGCTGAATACAATATGTTCTACATCAAGAGCAAATATCCCGAGCTTATTGAAAAATACAACATACCTCTTGACGAATACCCCAGACGCTGTGTAAACCAGATAGAAAACTGGAAGAAAGAATATGCTGAAATGCTTGAAAAAGGTGTTAAAGAGCATAACCGTTCAAACGAATACGCCTCACACATTATGGAATCAATTGTTACAAGCAAGCCCTACCAGATTGGCGGTAATGTACTGAACTCAAACCACCTTATTACCAACTTGCCCGCAGAGGCTTGTGTTGAAGTTCCCTGCCTTATTAACGGCAACGGCGTTCATCCCTGCTACGTTGGTGCTTTGCCCGTACAGTGTGCGGCAATGAATATGACTAACATCAATGTTCAGCTTCTTACAATTGAAGCCGCAAGAACCAAAAAGCTGGAGCATATTTATCAGGCTGCAATGCTTGACCCCCACACAGGCAGCGAGCTTGACATTGACACCATCAAAAAGATGGTTGACGACCTTATTGTTGCTCACGGTGATTTCTTACCCAAGTATCATTAACCTCAAGCAATAAAAAGAATGTTGGATTTTTCCCAATCCAACATTCTTTTTTGTTGTTTTATACTTGTATTTTTAAATTTTTTGTGTAATAATATTGCGGTATTTTATATATTAAAGGGGTTTATTATGGCTGAAAAAAGAAGTAGCTTTTCGGGTAAGCTGGGATTTGTCCTTGCAACCGCAGGCTCTGCAGTTGGTCTCGGTAACATCTGGCGTTTCCCATATCTTGCCGCAAAGCATGGTGGCGGTATTTTCTTATTAGTTTATCTTGTACTTGCATTAACCTTTGGTTTTGCACTTATGTGTGCTGAAATTGCTATAGGCAGAAAAACAGGTGTAAGTGCAATCGGCGCTTATAGAAAGCTTGATAAACGATTTTCATTTGTAGGCATTCTTGCCTCAATTGTTCCGATGATTATTCTTCCGTATTATTCCGTAATAGGCGGATGGATTATTAAATATCTTTCGGTGTTTTTAACAGGCAGTATGGCAAAGGCTACTACGGATGGCTTCTTTGATAGTTTTATCAGCTCACCTATGGAGCCCGTTGGTTGGTTCTTGATTTATCTTGCAATTACTGCGTTGGTTGTTCTTTTGGGTGTCGAAAAGGGTGTTGAAAAGGTCAGCAAGATAATGATGCCCGTGCTTGTTGTTTTAACTGTCTTTATTGCGGTGTATTCATTATTTATGCCGGGTGCAATTGATGGTCTTCTTTATTACATCACACCTGATTTCAGCAAATTCTCAGGCACAACCGTTCTTGCGGCAATGGGACAGTTATTCTACTCAATGTCCCTTGCAATGGGTATTATGATTACCTATGGCTCATATATGAAAAAGGATGTTAACCTTGAATCTTCCGTTAAGCAGATTGAGCTTTTCGACACAGGTATTGCATTCTTTGCTGGTCTTATGATTATACCTGCTGTTTTCTCCTTCTCAGGCGGTGATGAAGCGGCTCTCGGCAAGGGTCCCGGACTTATGTTCGTAACCCTTCCTAAGGTTTTCGAGAGTATGCCGGCAGGCTCGGTTATCGGTATCGTGTTCTTCATCCTTGTTCTTTTTGCCGCACTTACGTCTTCAATTTCACTTATGGAAACCGTTGTTTCTATATTTATGGACAAATTCAAATGGAACAGAAAAACAACCTGCATCATTGTTTTTGTTGGCTGCGTTGCTTTAGGTCTTCCCTCTTGCCTTGGTTACGGTGTTTTGGCAGACGTAAAGGTTATTGGAATGGCATTCCTTGATTTCTTTGATTTCATCAGCAACAGCGTGCTTATGCCCCTTGTAGCACTTGTTACTTGTATTCTTGTTGGCTACGTAATAAAGCCAAAGACTCTTATTGATGAAATTGAGCTTGGCGGAAAATTCAAACGCAAAACATTATTTACAGTTGTAATAAAATATATCGCCCCTGTTTGCATTGTTGCTATTCTTATTTTTTCAATCCTTGAAGCAACAGGCGTTATATCAGTTTAAAACTTACCGATTTTAAGCAAAAAACATCTCAGATTCAAAAGAACCTGAGATGTTTTCTTTTATTAAAGCACTTCGTAAATGTTGCTTTCACCTGTCTGAAGATTAAATGTAAGGCTCTTTTCTTCGCCGTTTTCCGTGAAATCAAGGCGGATATCATCTTTACCCACAAATTCCGCAAGGTTAACCTTGTAATCCTTATTTTTAAAGAACTCTTTAAGGTAACCTATTCTTTCTTCGTCAAAATCACCTGCGTTGTCGGAAACAAAAAGCACATTACCGCAAACAGAGTTGATTTTGCCGTGAAGAAGCTTCTGCTCCATAGTGTAATTGATGTTGATATCGCGAAGGAAGAAAACATCGGGGTCATTACAGAATGCTCTGCCGTCAAGGTGATTACGGAAGATTGTATTTATAATAGCATTCTGTGATGAGGGATTTTCACAGTTTATTCTTATGGAGCTTACAAGAGAGTTAACACTGAAATTACCCTTAATAGTGAATCTCCAGTTTTTGCTTGCGTCACAGCTGATACGGCAAGCATCAAATATACCCATACAAGCACCAATCGGAACACCGCAACCGAGAATCCATTTATCACCGCAAGCCTCACGAAGAAGGTCAACGCCGTCGCACATAATTTCGCCGCGGGTTTTGCCGTTTCTGGGTTCAATGCACTGGCTGTAAAGGAAGTCGAGCTTAACCATATCAAAGCCCCACTCGTTAAGAACCACGTCAAAAACCTTAAAAATATATTCTCTTGCCTCGGGATTGTAAATATCAATGGTATATGCACCGCCCCAGCCCTGACAACCGAGCATTTTTTTGCCGTTGCGGTTGTGTCTTAATAACCAATCGGGGTGCTCCTTTGCAATTTTGGATGAAACCTGAGCGCTGAAGGGAGCAAGCCATATACCTGCTTTGTAGCCTTTTTTGTGAATTTCATCAGCAATATATTTCATTCCGTTGGGGAATTTTGCCGTATCAGTAAGGAGCCAGTCACCAACCGCCTGCTGATAACCGTCATCCACCTGGAAAATGTTAACCTCTTCACTTGCTCTGTCGAGTCCGTTAAGGTCACGCATAATAATATCTTCGTTAATATCCTGGAAATAGTTATACCAGGATGTATAGCCTGAAAGATGCTCAATAGACGGCTTCTTACAACCCACAAAATCGAAGAAATATTTATCCATTACATCATCCATATCGCCTTTGATGATTGCAATGTCAAAAATCTCGTATTCCTGACCTGCCGCGAGTCTGAGACCTTCAACGTCTTTTCTGATGATGAATTTTTCATCCTTCATATCAACGGCAAAAATTGTGAAGCCGTTGCGCTCACTTTTGGAGCCGTAAAGCTTAATTTCTTTTTCGCCCTTTTCACGGAAATAACAGTATGTATATGCGTGAAACTTACCTTCCTCGCCATAGCTTTCAAAATGATAGTCACCTGAAAGACCTGCAAAATGCTTTAAAAATTTATTGATATTTGCGGCTTTAATAAGTCCGTCAAATTTATCGTGCTTTGAAAATTCACGCGTTGTTGTCCACGCCTGATATCCGTTGGCAAAGAACAAATCATCGTCGTCAAAATCCTTTTCACCCTGTATTTCAAAGGATTTCATTTCAAGATTACATTTAGCTTTAAGCACGCATTTTATTGAATCTTTTGTTTGTTTAAGGTCAAGTGTAAAGCCTCTGCCGTCAAGAGCATTCTGTTTTACTGCAACCTTACCCAATAAAAATTCTGATCTGATTTTTTCAAACATATTTTTATCCTCCGATTCAATTATTTACAACTTCAATAAACTTAAAGAATTGCTTTTTGCCTTCTTCGGTTCTGTCAAACACACCGCACTGACGAAGAATATCTGCAAAAACCTTACCGATTTCATCACGCAAAACTTCTTCGCAATTTTCAGCAGTAATATTGATTCTTGATTTAATTTCATTCACCCAGTCAAGGTGCTTTGCAATTTTTTCATCCTTACTGATATCCGCACCGCTGACAACGGCTTTTTCAAGAAGGGACATTTCTTCCTTTAACCTTGCCGGCAGAACTGCAAGTCCCATAACCTCAATAAGACCGATATTCTCTTTTTTAATATGATGGTGCTCAGGATGTGGGTGATAAACACCATCGGGATATTGTTCAGTTGTAAGATTATTTCTCAAAACAAGGTCAAGCTCATATTTGCCGTCTCTGAAACGGGCAATAGGCGTAATTGTGTTATGAGGCACACCGTCTGTTTCAGCGAAAATGAATGCCTCTTCATCAGTATAAGCTCTCCATTTTGCAAGAATCTTGCCTGCAAGGGTGCACATTTTATCGTAATCCTCACACTTTAAACGGAGCACCGACATCGGCCACTTAACAATACCTGCCTCAATTTCGGGGAAATCTTTGAATTCAACAGGAGCTTCAATTTCAGCCTTTGTCATTGCAAAGGTGTAGTTACCGCCTTGAAAATGGTCATGAGTGAGAACCGAGCCGCCGACAATCGGTAAATCTGCATTTGAGCCTACAAAATAGTGGGGGAATTTTTCAACAAATGCAAACAGTCTTCTGAAGCCTGCTTCACTTATTGCCATTGGAACGTGCTTGGAATTGAACACAATACTATGCTCGTTATAATAAACATAAGGTGAATACTGCAAGCACCATTCTTCTCCGTTCAAATCAAGGGGGATTATGCGGTGATTCTGCCGTGCAGGGTGATTTACTCTGCCTGCATAGCCCTCGTTTTCGGGGCAAAGCATACAAAGCGGATATGAGCTCTGCTTCATTTTTAGTGCTGCCGCAATAGCTTTGGGGTCTTTTTCCGGTTTAGAAAGGTTTATTGTAATATCAATATCACCGTATTCTGTGCTTGTTACCCATTTAATATCGTTTTTAATTCTGTATTCTCTTATATAATCAGATTTTCTTGAAATATGGTAATAATATTCCGTTGCTTTTTCAGGTGACTCCTCATAAAGAGCATTAAATTTTGAAACGACCTCAGAGGGTCTGGGTGTAAGGGCACCCATTATTTTTGTATCAAGTAAATCTCTGTAAACAACAGAATTTTCGCAAAATCCTTCTCGGCAGGCATAATCGAGCATTGTTTTAAGGATATCTTCCAAAGACGCATCTTCAACAATTGCATCTTCAGTTTCGATGCTGTCCAATTCAAGAATCTCAAGTATTCTGTTAATTGCCCATTTTTTATCAAGAGACGTAATAAGCCCCTCTTTTTCTGCATAATTTACAAGTGATTTAATTGCAGAACTGATTGTCATTATTTTTCCCCCACAGTATCATAAGTTTATCCAATATAATTATATTATTTTTTCTCTGTGTTTCAAGTTAAATATCAAAAAAACTCTTAATTATTTTATAAAAATGCCCGTTGCCGTGATATTTCGGCAACGGGATTACTGATTTTATCTGAAAATAGGTTTATCTGTAAGGGTTATGCCATTTTTGCTCGTTCCTTCAAGCTCAAGAACTACAATTTCATTTTCGTCTTTAAGCAAACAGCCCGGAAGATACAGTGTAAACTGCGGTCCGCGTTTTAAAAACCTGCCGAGATTGAAGCCGTTCACATAAACAACCGCATTTGTAAAGCCGCGCATATCAACAAATGTGTCGTTCTTTTCCTTTGCTTTGAAATACCCCTTCATAAAGCAAGGGAACTGAGTATTCGCTGTTTTGTAAGGTATTTCGGGAGCACAGTCAAGCTCCATACAATAAACGTCCCAATCAACAATTGCCTGACCGCCAAGGTAAATTTCATCAAGACCCTTTCTGTCATAAATTCGTCTTGCATAGTTAACTCTACCCAAAGCCTGAACAAGAATATCAACCTTCATTTCACCGTTAAAGGCTTTAACGGGCACACTGAAGCTTTCCTCATAAAGAGCCTTACCCTTAAGCTTTGTGCGGTCATAAACATATTTAAGCTCATCGTTAACGTAAACATACGCAATGTCGTGAACACCGAAAGCATTAAGCTCCGTATCACCGTAATTACCCTTTAAAACGGTACTGTAAAGAATAAGTCCGCTGTTCTGTCCGTAATGCTCCATATAATGAGGTGAATTTGATTTTTTATGAACAGCAAATTTCTTGTAAACATTCTTTAAATCTGCAAATTCGGTGAAATTCACCTTACCTATTTTTTGTGTCTTTGTGTCCTCGGGAAGCGCGGGAAGTTCTTTGCCCAACTGCTTGTGCATACGCTCTCTTAACACAAAATATTTATCGGTATAACCACCGCATTCATTAAGAGGAGCACCGTAATCATAGCTTGTGGTTGTAGGGCAATAGCAATCATAATAATTTGCGCCTGATGAGAAGCCAAAATTTGTGCCACCGTGGAACATATATAAATTGAAGTTAGCATCCTCTTTAAAGAAGCCGTCAAGGCTCTTACCCAAGGTTTCTTCAGCATCATCTGTGTGATGCTTTGCACCCCACCTGTCAAACCAACCGCACCAATGCTCACCGCACATAAGGGGTTTGTCGGGCTGCAGCATTTTAAGGTCATCGAATCTGTGCTCATGATAGCCACCAAAGTTTGCAACCATCCATTCCTCAGGAATACCGCCCCCTGAGAAGAAATATCTATCCTCACCGTCGGAGGTAAAAAGCTGAATATCTACGCCCAGCTCACGCATAAGGTCGCGAAGCCAATAAAGATATTTTTTATCTCTGCCGAAAGAACCGTATTCATTTTCAACCTGCATTGCAATGATTTTACCGCCGTTTGTTTCAAGGTAAGGAAGAAGCTTGGGAATAAGCACCTTAAAGAAATCCTCTACAGCTTTTATGTACTTTTTATCCCAACAACGAAGCCTTATGCTTTTATCCTTTAAAAGCCATGCAGGAAGACCGCCAAAATCCCACTCAGCGCAAATATAGGGACCGGGACGGACAATTACGTATAAGCCGAGCTTCTGTGCTGTTTCTACGAAATTAACAATATCAAGCATACCGTCAAAATTGAACTGCCCTTTTTTAGGCTCGTGGAAATTCCAGGGCACATAAGTTTCAACAGTATTAAGACCGGCTGCACGAAGCTTTAAAAGTCTGTCCTCCCAATACTCCTGCGGTATTCTGAAATAGTGCATTGCACCTGAATAAATATGAAACTCTTCACCGTTCATATAAAACTTTCCGTTTTTCATTTCAAGCATAATAAAAGCTCCTTATCGTTTGAATTTATCGGGACGTCTTGTGGTTATGTTATCGGGACCGTACGATATAATTCTGCGGATACTGAAATAACCGTTTACCGTCCATATTGACACTAAGAGTCCGTTTTTGTGAAAAACCTCAACAAGACGCTTTGTTGCACTCTTTTTATTGAAGTTTATACCGATTGCTCCGCAAAGCTTAACCTTTTCCACAAGGGAATTAAGATATTCGTCCGTTTGCTTTCTTCCGGGAAGAACCTTAACATTAAGATAATACTCAATATCGGGGCAGTTCTTTTTTACCGCAGAAACAAAATCATCATTTATCCCCGTAAAAAATATTCTGTCCTTCACCCCTGCTTTATCAGCAGCCTCGCCTATAGTATGTATATGCTCAACGCTTTTAATGTCAACATTGACCTTTACCCCGTCATACTCTTTCACCTTAAAAAAAGCCTTTTCAAGAGTAACCTCGTCACCTTTGGGCTCATCGTGAGACAGAACGGGGATACCGTTATGGTATCGCACATCAAATTCAACAATCTCAGCGCCGAATTCAACACCTTTTTCAATGGAGTGAAGTGAATTTTCTTTAGTATTCATGCAACCCGTGTGGGCGGTAACTGTTATTGATTTCAAATCGTACATTTTCATTTTGCTCCACAATTCATTTACTTGATTATAACCTTTTTCGAGCACAAAAACCACACATAAAATAAAAAACGGCAACTATAACAAACAAAAAGCCTCTTATTTGTTGCAGTTGCCGAAAACCTTTTAAAAACACTATTGAAACACCGATTTTTTTCTGTTAAAATCTAGAAAAGGCGGTGAAGGAATGAAAAACCAAAAATTAAAAACACTTTTAATAGCCTCTATGCTTTTTTGCACAGGTCTTGTTCTTCCCCTTTTAACGGGACAGATACCTCAAATAGGCAATATGCTTTTACCTATGCATATCCCCGTATTTTTATGCGGACTTATATGTAATTGGAAATACGGAGCTGTTGTAGGCGCAACGCTTCCCCTTGTGCGATCGTTGATTTTCGGTATGCCCGTTCTTTTCCCCACAGCTATTGCTATGGCTTTTGAGCTTGCTGCATACGGATTTTTAAGCGGTTTAATTTACGAACGCTCCCGTTGGCACTGCATAAAATCACTATACCTCTGCCTTGGTTTATCAATGCTGGGCGGCAGAATAGTCTGGGGCATTGCGCAGACATTTCTTCTCGGGTTTTCAGAAAACGGCTTCACCTTTACTTTGTTTATAACCAACGGCTTCATAAATGCAATTCCGGGAATCATACTTCAGCTTATACTTATACCCTCAATTATGCTCGCAGTTAAAAAAACACATCTTATGCCCACAAAAGAGAGAGCTAAAAACCATGAAACAAACTAATTTGACAAATGCGGTCAGTTTAATTACCTCCGCAATAAAGCAAACACCCGGCAACAATAATCTGCTTATTGCTGTTGACGGACCTTGTGCTTCGGGCAAAACAACCCTTGCAAACATCTTGAAAGAGGAAGTTGATTGCAATGTAATCCCCGTGGATGATTTCTTCCTTCAACCGCACCAACGCACGAAAGAGCGTTTTGAAGCTGTAGGTGAAAATTTTGACAAAGAGAGATTTCTTGAAGAGGTTATTTTGCCCTTAAAAAGCGGGAAAAATTTTTCATACAGACCCTACGACTGCAAAAAAGAGGCGCTGTCTGAAGCTGTTGGAATTACCCGTAAACCGATTACCGTTATTGAAGGTGTGTACTCCTGCCATCCTGATTTAAACAGTTTTTATGATTATCGTATTTTTGTAAAAACTGATAAAGCTACACAGTTAAGAAGACTCAAAGAAAGAAATCCTCTTTTATTAAGCCGATTTGTTTCGGAATGGATACCTTTGGAAGAAAAATATTTTTCAGCCTTTGACATTGAAAACAAATGTGATTTGGTTATTGAATTATAGTTATTCAACAGTAACACTTTTAGCAAGATTTTTGGGCTTATCAATATCACAGCCCTTGAGCTTTGCAGTGTAATAGCTCAAAAGCTGTAAAGGAAGTACAAGCAATGAGCTTTTAAATTCTTTTATAGTGCCTGAAACGATGATTTTTACATAATTTTCGCTTATACTTCCCGCCATTTCTTCATCCGTAATACAAACCACTTTTGCTCCCCTTGCCTCCACTTCAGCTATATTACTTAACGTTTTATTAAAAATATCACTTTGCGATACAACGGCAACAACGGGCGTACCCTGATTTATCAAAGAAATTGTGCCGTGCTTTAATTCCCCTGCGGCATAGACCTGAGAATTTATATAACTGATTTCCTTTAATTTCAGTGAGCCTTCACAAGCTGTCGCATAATCAGAAAGTCTTCCGATATAAAAAGCATCTTGTTCTGTGAAAATTTCCCTTGCAACTGATTTTACACCCTCATTAACTTTTTCTAATGTTTCACCGATTTTCAAGGGCAATTTTTTTAATTCATTTACGTATATCTTTTCTTTTTCAGACGTAATACAGCCCCTTTTTTGTGCAATAAAAATCCCCAAAGCATATAGCGCCGCCAGCTGAGCGCTGTATGCTTTTGTTGTTGCAACGGCAATTTCCCGCCCCGCCTTTGTTAAAATCACGTTATCGCTTTCACGCGCCATTGTGCTGCCCGTTACGTTTACGACGCTTATTACCTTTGAACCGCATTTTTTTGAAAGGCGCAATGCAGCAAGTGTATCTGCGGTTTCACCGCTCTGACTTACAAAAATCACCAAGCTTTTACCGTTTACAAACGGTACGCTGTATCTGAATTCCGAAGCTATTTCAACACTGCAAGGAATATTACAAAGACCTTCAACAACATATTTTGCCACAAGACCCGTATGGTAGGCAGAACCGCAAGCTACAATCACAATTTTTTCTAAATCTTTTTTCCAAAAGGAAGCCTCAATTCTAACATCGGGTAAAATTATTTTATCTTCCGATAACAAAGTATCTATGGTGTCTTTTACCGCTTGGGGCTGTTGCATAATTTCTTTTAACATATAATGCTCAAACCCGTCTTTTTCAGCATCGGAATTATCTGCAACAAGCTTTTCGGGCAATTTTTTTATTTCTTTTCCGTCGCAATTATAAAATTTTATACTGTCGGTTGTGATTTCGCAGATTTCACCGTCATAAACTCCGTAAATATTTTTGATTTTATCTTTAACGGCAATAATATCCGACGCAATAAAATTCCCCGATTCACACTCTGCCACAATAAGCGGACTGAGATTTGCGGCGGCAAAAACTGTTTCGGGATAATCCTCACACAAAATACCGAAAGCATACGAGCCTTTTAAGCATCTGCAGGTATTACTTATTGCTTTTACGGGGTTCCCCTTATAATATTTCTCTAAAAGGTGTACCACCACCTCTGTATCTGTTTGCGATGAAAACAGACTGTCGCGAGGCAAAATATCTTTTTTTATATCTTCTGCATTTTCAATAATGCCGTTATGAACAAGTGCAAACACACCGTCAGGACTTAAATGAGGATGCGCATTTTCTTTAGTCGGACTGCCGTGAGTTGCCCAACGGGTGTGACCGATGCCCGCAACTCCCCAAGGCGTATTATTGTCAAGCTCCTTTTCGAGTGCAGAAATTCTGCCCGACGTTCTGCACCGTCCGATTTTATTATTGCTGATTAAAGCAACACCTGCCGAGTCATAGCCCCTGTATTCAAGGCTTTTGAGCCCGTTAATAAGATCAGGCAAAACATTGCTTATCCCGATTTTACCGATTATTCCGCACATAAAAAAACTCCCTTTGAAAAGATTACTTCTAATAGTTTATCTTTCTGAAGGGAGATTTATACATATTTTATATCAATTCAAAAAACGCCTTCCAACCCAAATCTGCATAGAACCTATGTCCTTCGGGACCGATAATATGTCGGCATTTTTCAGGCTCACCGCTTGCTTCATAAAGCTTTTTGAGTCGGCTGAATTCTGATTTTGCAAATTCAATTGGAAAAATATTATCTTTTTCACCCGAAACAATAACAAGAGGTCTGGGTGCAATAAGCCCTGCAATTTCTGCCATATCAAAATACTTTGCGATACCCGGAACATAATTACACTCACAATGACGGATACTGCCGATGGAATCGATAAAAGTACAAAAAGCACAGGAAGGCATAACCGCTTTTATACGCAGTTCTAAAGCCGCTGCATAAAATGATGTGGTACCACCGCCTGAGTTGCCCATTATATAAACCTTTTCCGCATTACAAACATTGCCGAAGCTCTGCTCCAAAACATCTATAAGACAAGAAACGTCAAGAACTCTGCCGCCTAAAACCGTCCTGCCGCTGAGCATCGCCGTCAAAGACGCACTGTGGCAATCTGTATGAGGATACCCTCCTCTTTCACCAAAGCATCTTTGCTCTAAAGTTACTGCACAAAAGCCTTTTTCAACGCATTGCAATGCAAAATCTCTGTTGCCATTTGAAATCGTGTCAACATCCTCGTCAAAAATTGCTCTGCCAAGAGAAATATGCATACCCGTTGAGTGTCCCTGAAGACATATCATAACGGGCGGTTTTTCCTCATATTTGATTTTGGGAACGAGTAAATGGCAAGGAACAAATTCATTTTCTTCGCTTTGAAAAACAAAGCGCATTTCTGTGAAAGCATCGTGCTCTTTTGTGAATTCAACCGTTAATTTTCTGTCTTCTGCAGGACAGGAGACTCCGAGCAAATTTTTCAGGATTTTTCTGTTTTCTTCTTGCCAGAACCTGAAATCACTTTTTCCGTCATACGCATTTCGGGGAACAGTTTTTTTCAAAGCGTCAATTTCTATTAAATGAGCGTGTTTAATCATATTTTCACCTTCTGAAAAAAGGCACCGCAAGTAATTTTGCGATGCCTTTCACTATTTATTATACTTTTGCTACCGAAATAACAACGCTTTCGCCGTTGATATCCCATTTCTTTGCATTTGCACCCTCTGCACCTGCAACAATAGAATCAGAAAGAACAACGTTAGAAATTGTTTCTTCGTTTTTCTTAGCAAGGTCAAAGAGCTTGTCGTTACCTGTGAGAGTTACGTTGATTCTGTCCATAACGTTGAAATCAGAATCTTTTCTCATTGTCTGAATCTTACTGATAAGCTCTTTTACAAAGCCTTCTTCAATAAGCTCGGGAGTAAGCTCTGTATCAAGAGCAACAGTAACCCCTCTGTCAGAAACAGTGAATACGCCCTCCTTCTGCTTTGTTTCAAGAAGAATATCTTCAGCAGTAAGCTCAACGTCACCGCTCGCAAGGTTGAGAACAAGCTTGCCGTCAGCATCAAGAGCTGCCTTTGCAGATGAATCGAGATTAGAGAGAGCTTCTCTGATTTCGCCCAACTGTTTGCCGTATTTCGGACCGAGTGTGCGAAGCTGGGGCTTAAAGATGTATGAAACGAAGTTTGAAGCATCCTCAACGAAATCAACGTTTTTAATATTCAGCTCTTCACGGATGATGTCAATGAAATAGCCTTCAACCTTCTTATCGCACTGAACGAACATTGTGTTCAAGGGCTGACGGTTTTTCATATTTGAACCGTTTCTTGCAGCTCTGCCGAGAACAACAATATTAACAACCTCATCCATATTCTTTTCAAGCTCAACGTCGATGTATTTTTCCTCGACCTCGGGGAACATACAAAGATGCACGCTTTCGGGCGCAGCTTTATCAACGTTGCAAACAAGGTTTCTGTAAATTGACTCTGCCATAAAGGGAATCATGGGAGCTGCTGTTTTTGCAGTTGTTACAAGTGCTGTGTAAAGGGTCATATAAGCCGCTGTTTTATCATCGGTTTCACCCTGTACCCAATAACGCTCTCTGCCGCGACGAACATACCAGTTGCTCATTTCGTCTGTGAATTCCTGAAGAGCCTTTGCAGCCTCAGGAATGCGGTAGTTTGCAAGGTTTGTATCAACTGTTTTAACCATAGAATTAAGCTTTGAAAGAAGCCATTTATCCATTACGGTGAGCTTACAGTCGTCAAGATTATATTTAGTGGGGTCGAATTCATCAATATTTGCATAAAGCACATAGAATGCATAAGTATTCCAGAGAGTACCCATAAACTTACGCTGACCCTCAACAACAGCCTTGCCGTGGAAACGGTTGGGAAGCCAGGGTGCAGAGTTTGTATAGAAATACCAACGGATTGCGTCAGCGCCGTAATTCTGAAGTGCATCGAAGGGGTCAACAGCGTTACCCTTTGATTTACTCATTTTCTGTCCGTTTTCATCCTGAACGTGACCGAGAACGATAACGTTCTTATAAGGTGCTTTATTGAAAATAAGTGTTGAAATTGCAAGAAGAGAATAGAACCAACCACGGGTCTGGTCAACAGCCTCGGAAATGAAATCTGCAGGGAACTGTGACTCAAATAATTCTTTATTCTCAAAGGGATAATGATGCTGTGCAAAGGGCATTGCGCCTGAGTCAAACCAGCAGTCAATAACCTCGGGAACGCGGTGCATTTCTTTACCGCACTCGGGACATTTGAGGGTAACCTTATCAATGTAAGGACGGTGGAGCTCAATTTCATCGGGGCAATTGCCGCTCATTGCTTTAAGCTCTTCAATTGAACCGATTGAATGGCGGTGACCGCATTCACACTCCCAGATGTTAAGGGGTGTACCCCAATAGCGGTTACGTGAAATACCCCAGTCCTGAACGTTCTGGAGCCAGTCACCGAAACGGCCCTTACCGATGCTTTCGGGAATCCAATTGATTGTGTTATTGTTCCTGATAAGGTCATCCCTTACCTCTGTCATTTTAATGAACCAGGATTCTCTTGCGTAGTAAATAAGGGGGGTATTACATCTCCAGCAATGGGGATATTCGTGCTCAAACTTGGGAGCATCAAAGAGAAGGCCTGCTTTTTCAAGGTCAATAAGAACGAACTTGTCTGCATCCTTAACAAATGTACCTGCGTAAGGTGTGGGCTCTGACATTTCACCCTTACCGTCAACAAGCTGAACAAAGGGAAGGTCGTATCTTCTGCCGACCTTTGCGTCGTCCTCACCGAATGCGGGAGCGATATGAACAATACCTGTACCGTCTGTCATTGTAACGTAGGGGTCAGCTGTGATGAAAAAGCCTTTTTTATTTTGTTTGTCGCAGATGGGTTTAACGTAATCAAAGAGAGGCTCGTATTCCTTGTATTCAAGGTCAATACCCTTGAAGCTCCGGAGAACCTCATAAGCAGGTGCATCTTCAGCTGCAAGTCTGCCGAGAACCTTGTCAAGAAGCGCTTCTGCCATATAGTATGTCATACCGTCAGCAGCTTTAACCTTGCAGTAAACGTCGGCAGGGTTTACGCAAAGTGCAACGTTTGAGGGAAGTGTCCAGGGAGTTGTGGTCCATGCAAGGAAGTAAGCATCCTCACCAACAACCTTAAAGCGTACAACTGCTGAACGCTCTTTAACAAGCTTATAACCCTGTGCAACCTCGTGTGATGAAAGAGGTGTTCCGCAACGGGGGCAATAGGGAACTATTTTGAAGCCCTTGTAAAGAAGATTTTTATCGTAAATCTTTTTAAGTGCCCACCACTCAGATTCAATAAAATCGTTGTGATAAGTTACATAAGGCTTCTCCATATCAGCCCAGAAACCAACTGTAAATGAGAAATCCTCCCACATACCCTTGTATTTCCATACACTTTCTTTACAGTGGTCAATAAAGGGTTCAAGACCGTATTCTTCAATTTGCTCTTTACCGTCAAGGCCGAGAAGCTTTTCAACCTCAAGCTCAACGGGAAGACCGTGAGTATCCCAACCTGCTTTTCTGGGAACCATACAGCCCTTCATTGTGCGGTAACGGGGAATCATATCTTTGATAACACGTGTTAAAACGTGGCCGATATGAGGCTTACCGTTAGCTGTGGGGGGGCCGTCATAGAAAACGTAAGGTGTACCGTCTTTTCTTTCTTCGATACTTTTTTCAAAAATTTTCTCGTCGCGCCAGAATTTTTCAATTTTCTTTTCCTGCTCGACAAAATTAACGTTGGGGGAAATAGGATCGTACATTGACTTAACCTCCAAAATAATAAAATGGTAAGTGGCAAGTGGCAAATTAAAGGGTTGACCTGATTTATAAATGCGTAATGCGTAATGCATAATTCGTAATTAAAGGGGCTCACGCCAATTATAACTTATCTGCAGCAATGCGAAGCCTTATAATATTCGGAAACGAAGTTTCCCCAATAATTACGCATTAAGAATTAAGAATTACGAATTGTACAAGTGCTTTGCACCCCGAAATTTGCAATTTTCAACTTGCAACTTTCAATTAAAATAAAATAGCCTTCGCCCCGTAATACGGGACAAAGACCTGCTTTGCTAACCACCCATAATACATGCGTACCATCATACGCGGTTCTTTAACGGCGAACTACCGGAGAGGCTTACTGAAGTTCAGCCCTCAGCTCAGGAGTGATTTTCGACATCTTCCCTTCATACCGGGCTTACACCGTCCCCGACTCGCTTTAAATCCGTAAAGAGCTACTGTCTCCGTCAATGCTTTTTCATACAGAAGACATAATACCACTAATTTAAAAATATTGCAAGGGGTTTTTAAAATTCAAAATACAAAATTCAAAATTCAAAATTTTGGGGCGCAAAGCGCCGATATTTTATAAATAAATAAAAATAAATTCTTTACATATACCATTTATTAGGTTATAATGATTATTTGTAAAATTATGCAATCAGGAGTTATTATGCGTTAATAAAACATTAAACCAAAACACAATTCAACTGAAAGGAAAATATATATGCTTCAATTTGAAGAAATTAAACTTGAACTCAGCTCTTACGAGGACAAATTAGTTGACCTTGCGGACGCTCTCGGCCTTCAGAAAATGAAAACAGAGGTTGAGGAGCTTGAAGCAGAAACTGCAAAAGACGGCTTTTGGGATGACGTTCAGCGTTCACAGAAGCTTACACAGCACATTGCTTCACTTAAAAATAAAATATCTGCTTATGATGACCTTAAAGCATCATTTGAAGATACCCTTACACTTATTGACCTTGCAAACGAGGAAGAGGATGAAAGCCTTTTTGACGAATGCAGACAGAGTGTTGATGCATTTATCTCTGCTCTTGATGCAATGACTCTTTCAACCCTTCTCACGGGCGAATACGATAAAAACAACGCTATTCTCACCTTCCACGCAGGTGCAGGCGGAACAGAGGCACAGGACTGGGCACAGATGCTTTTCCGCATGTACAACCGCTGGGGTGAGCGCCACGGCTTTAAGGTTTCAACCCTCGACTACCTTGACGGTGACGAAGCAGGTCTTAAATCTGCCGTTATTCTTATTGAAGGCGAAAACGCTTACGGCTATATGAAGAGCGAAAGCGGAATTCACAGACTTGTTCGTGTTTCCCCCTTTGATGCTTCAGGCAGAAGACACACATCCTTTGCATCTCTTGAGGTTATGCCCGAAATTGACGACAGCATTGAGGTTGAAATTGCTCCCGAAGACATTAAAATGGACGTTTACCGTTCATCAGGTGCAGGCGGTCAGAAGGTTAACAAAACATCTTCTGCTGTTCGTCTTACACATATTCCCACAGGTATCGTGTGCTCTTGTCAGGTTGAAAGAAGCCAGCATCAGAACCGCGAGGTTGCTATGCGAATGCTTAAATCAAAGCTCATTGAAATCAAAGAACGTGAGCATCTTGACAAAATCAGCGATATTAAGGGTGTTCAGAAGGAAATTGCCTGGGGAAGCCAGATTCGTTCTTACGTGTTTATGCCCTACACCCTTGCAAAGGATCACAGAACAAGCTTTGAAAACGGTAATATAAACGCTGTTATGGACGGTGACTTGGACGGTTTCATCAACGCATACCTTAAAATGCAGGCAAACCGCGAATAATTATGGATATAAGACAGGAATCTTTAAAAAAGCACTACGAGTGGAACGGGAAAATTGAGGTTATTGCCCGTTGCCCCGTTGACACAAGGGAGGATATGTCCCTTGCCTACACCCCCGGTGTTGCGGAAGCGTGTATGGTTATTAAGGATGATGTAAACAAATCCTTTGAGCTTACACGCAGAAACAATCTTGTTGCCGTTGTTACTGACGGCACGGCAGTGCTGGGTCTTGGTGATATTGGTCCTGAGGCAGGCATGCCCGTTATGGAGGGCAAATGCGCATTATTTAAAAAGTTTGCAGATGTTGATGCCTTTCCTCTTTGCATTAAATCAAAAGATGTTGATGAAATTGTAAGAACAATTTATCTTCTTTCGGGTAGCTTTGGCGGAATTAACCTTGAGGATATTGCCGCCCCCCGTTGCTTTGAAATTGAAAAAAAGCTTAAAGAATGCTGTGACATCCCCATTTTCCACGATGACCAGCACGGAACTGCAGTAGTTGTTCTTGCAGGTGTTATTAACGCTCTTCGCGTTGTGAATAAGAGAATTGAGGATGTAAAAATTGTTGTTAACGGTCTTGGTGCCGCAGGTACGGCAATTTCAAAAATGCTCATTGCCGCAGGTGCAAAAAATATGGTGCTTGTTGACAGGCGCGGTATTATTGACGAAAACGACACTCTTTTAGGGGAAGAAAGACAGACTCTTGCAAAAATCACAAATCCCGAAAAGCTTACGGGAGGACTCACAGAAGCTATTAAAAATGCTGATGTTTTCGTTGGTGTTTCTGCTCCGAACATTGTTTCGGAGGAAATGATAAAATCAATGAACAAGGATGCAATAGTTTTTGCAATGGCTAACCCCACACCCGAAATTATGCCCGATAAGGCAAAAAACGCAGGTGCAAGAGTTGTCGGTACGGGACGCTCGGACTTCCCGAATCAGATTAACAACGTGCTTGTTTTCCCCGGTATTTTCCGCGGTGCTCTTGATTGCGGTGCAACGGATATAAACGAGGGAATGAAGCTTGCGGCGGCATACGCTCTTGCAAACCACATCCCCGAAAACGAGCTTAATGAAGAAAACATTATCCCCTCTGCCCTTGACAGAAGCGTTGCTTTTGAAATTGCAGAAGCCGTAAAAAAAGCCGCCATAGAAAGCGGTAATGTAAGATAATTAAGCTTTTAAACAGTTCAAGCCCCTCTTACGAGGGGCTTGATTTTTTTATATTAGTATTGGAAGTTGGTATAAGATGCGTAGCAGATAATTTTACCGCTGGCTTTAACGTTACCGATACCGCCAACAAAATTCATTGAAGCGTTAACGTAACCGGGTGCCATATGAGTCATATTAACAAGCTTACCGTCGGGTGTGATTTCCGCTGTAATTGTGTAATCCTTATATACTGTGCTTGCAGTATATGAGCTGACTAAATCCTGACGGTACAACTCACGTACATCCTCTTGCATATTATAATACATGGGGCATACACCTGCAACACCATAGTTTGTTTCCGTGGGCATACCCAAATCCTTAAATACAATCTTAACGGAATAATTTCCGCCTTTTCTTACAACCGATGCAGATTTAACCTGAGATGCGTTTGCATAGCAGTAGGGCAAATATTCCGATGCATTAGCAGTGCCTCTGTAAGGTCTTACTGTAAATGCATTCGAGTAAGGTCTGAATGCATTGCGGAACTCTTTCTGGAATTCTGATACAAATTCTCTGTTGCTTCCTGTGAAGTTTACACCACCGGCATTCTGCCACATTTTTGCAACGTAAGCAGGGGGACACTTATAATAATCCTTCGCGTTAGTTACAGCGCCCTTGTAGAAGTTGAAAATAACCGTGTTATTCCATGTTCCGCCCAAGGGAAGGAATTTAATTACAAGACCGTTTTTATCAAAACCGCTCTTATAATTTCCGCTGACTGCAACAACAGTGTATCTGTAATACTGACCCCACATTGTGGTAGTGTCTTTAAATCTGTTACCTGATGTAACCTGACCCATCTGTGTCCAGGTTGTTTCACCGGCACCGCGGCGATAAATCACGTATTTTGTTGCACCCGCAACTGTTTCCCAACGGATGTAGCTACCGTCTGTGCCGTTTGCTACTGCCTGAAGCTTGGGTGTTGCAACATACTTTATAACGGGGTTTGAAGTTGCTACAGGGCTACGTTGACCATCTTCTTCAGCTACAACAGTATAGCTGTAATAAACACCGCTCTTTGCGGTATCATCGTAATATTCACGAGTACCGGTTACTGTTTCAAGGTATGTCCAGTATTTTTCACCTGCAGCTCTGCGGTAAACGCGGTATTTGCAGGTATTAGAAACGTTATTCCATGTAATATGAATACCCTCAGGGGTGTTTTCAATTAAAGTTATTTTAGGTGTATTAACCTGTGTAATAGAATAACCGGTTTGATTAAAAGTACTACGGTAAGCCACACCACTACATGAAATAATGGTAACTTCAAAAGTACTGCCTGCAACATTGGGCTTAACTACACAAGATGTGGCTTTTGGTGACGCAACAAAACTCCATTCTTCAGCACCCTTCACACGATAATATACACGGTAAGAATCAGCTCCCGGAACAGCATCCCATTCAACCTTTATGCCATTACTTACAATGCTCAATTTAACGTTTGTGGGTACACTGAGGAATTTAATAAGTCTACTCTCTGCTTTTTCGCTCTCGTTGTCACCTATTACAGCACTTACGAAATACATATAATATGTACCGCTTTCTGCACTTTCATCTGTATATATTGTTTCGGTGACATTAGCTGCAATAAGCGAGGGTTCCGATTCCCCCCCTGCTCTGCGATAAATATTGTAGCTATCTGCGCCAACAACTTTATACCACTCAACGCAGATACCCTCTTCTGAATTTGAAATATTAGTTATGTTCACTGTAACATCACTGATATCCGCAGCATATACGGGAACGGTAATGCCTAAAAGCATAACTAAAACCAATGCCAATGATAAAACTTTTTTCATAACAAAAATTCCTCCTTAAAATTAATGATTTAAATCCCTTTAATATTTTCATTATAACCTTTAGAATCAGCTTTTTCAATTGCTGTTTTCGCCAAAAAAGCTCAGGCGGAATTATGCAATTGTAAAACCTTCTTTTTTGTAACTATGCCTTTAAACCACTTGTGTTCACTCCCTTAAATTTCCTGTATATATTAATGACGTTTCTTGCAAAAGGTTACACATTTTTCTTTCGTTAATTGCAACAAAGTTTTTCGGGCAGCTTTGTGCATAAACACGAAGCTGCTTAAAAAGCGGTAAAATTTCACGATAAATCCTTATATCCGTCTTCGCAAAGAGCGAGAATGAGAATATCCTTTTCTGATATTAACTCTGCATTAACACATGCTGTCAATTACAATATTTATATTTCCCCATTTTTATTCCTTGTTCATAATCATTTAAACACATAATTTGTAGAATGTCAAGCATAATATTATGCATATTATTCTCTGTTTGCTCGTTGATAAATATTGTATCATTATTTTGGTGATATTATGAAAACGATTCATAAAAAGAAATACAAATTACTTGGTCTGAATATTGCATATTACAGAAAATTATGCGGTTACACTCAAGAAAGCCTGGCTGAAAAACTGGAAATAGACAGAACTACCGTAAGTAAAATTGAATTGGCTACTTGCGGTGTCTCGTTGGATCTTCTGTTTGATTTATCTGATGTATTAGGTGTACCGATAGATAAATTCTTCGTTTTTAGAGAATAATCTGTAAATAAGACAAAAAAATCTGTAAAGGTGTTGCATTAACCTTTACAGATTTTTTATTTTGTAAACAGTAATAAATCAAAACCGCATTATATCTCGTTAAAATACTCTACAAGATATTTAACAACCGCACCGAACATCGGGTGGCTGTGGGAGTGTGCTCCGTTCCAGTTTTCCCAGAGAGTTGTTGCACCGTGCTTTTTCATATTGTAGAAGGTATTTTCTTTTTCGGATGTAAGGAGCTTAAAGGCTAAGTCCTTATAACCGTTTTCGCAAAGGGTACGAAGAAGAATATCCGTACCGAAAATTCCGCAATCGAACTCGCCAAGCTTTTCATACTTGTCAACAATTGCTTTAAGTGTTTTCTCGTTACCTAAGCCTAAATCGTAGCCGTAAGCATCGCTTGCTTCAAGGGAGTTGCAGAAGGTTCCGCTTTTTTTGTCGTAAAACTTGTCAAGAAATGCCTTTTTAATTCTGTTATAGCGTGCGGTAAGGTCCTTTGTGCTTTCACCGATAGCCTCAGCCGCTTCAATAGCCATTTTAAGCGTTTTCAGGTAAAAATAAGTATTCACAAAGGGTATGGGGATAAGGTTTCTGTCCTCAGGTGAGCACCAGTCACCAAGACACCAACCTCCCAACTCCTCACTCATAACAATTGAATCCACGCTGTGAGCATCGAGATAATCAAAATACATAAGCATATTGGGATAAAATTTCTTTAAAACATCTTTATCCCCATAATGCTTGTAGAAGGTATAGGGCACAATTACCATTGCACCGCCCCAACCGCCGGGACCGCCGCCACCACCGTAAAACGGTGCCGTGTGCTGAACATGACCTGTGTAAATATCCTGACAATCGGCAATGTCATTCATCCATTTGCGATACATTCCCTCAGCGTCAAACACAGTCATAACCACGTCTGCAGTAAGCTGACCGTCACCTGTATAGCCCAAGCGTTCTCTGTGAGGGCAATCCGAGGGTACACAGCCGTGAACGTTACTTTGCTGTGTTCTTATATAAGAGTCAAAAATCCATTGGAGATTTTCATTGGAAGACTTAAATTCAACAATGGGTTTTATATCCGTATGAACAACTCTGTATTCCTTAACGTTCGCTCTTCCGAGAACATCAAAATATCTTGCACCGTGCCAGGTAAAGCGCGGATAGTATTCCTTACACTTGTCATCGTGAATAAACGTATCCTTCTGCATACGGAACTCACCGCCGGCAGAATGGAAAGCAAGTGCACCGTTTTCATCAAGCTCTTCCGCAAAGCGCAAGGTACAGCCCTCACCGACGTAAGCATCGGATATAAACTCAACAACAGGATAACCCGAAACGTTTTCTCCCACGTCGTAAATTGCGTAGTCCCCTCTTTTAAAAATACATTTGGGTTTTAAAACTCTTGTAATTTTATCAGACGGGCAGGTCTGCTCTTCCAATAATGATATAGGAGCTGTTACAACATTCACCTTGCTCCAATTGGTAATATCTTCTGAAATATCAGAGAAATCGTAACCGCCGAGACGGGCATCGTGGTCTTCACCGTAATAAAGGTTCGCTCTTTTAACAAAGGATTTTCTGTATTTTGTGTTTTCGTTGCTTACTGCAAGAACCTTCTCGCCCTGAGTGAGTTTGAAGCAAAGCAGCAAATCACCATAGGGCTTTACGCCCTCATTGGGGCATTCGCGCTGACAGAACCAACCGCCGCCTATATGGAATGTGATTGTGTTTTTCCCTTTAACAAGAAATTTTGAAACGTCAATTCTTTCGTAAAGGATTCGTGTTGTCATAACATCAAATATGGGATACTCCATACTTGCGGTGTCAAATTTTTTATAATTTGTCCAAGCGGGAGCGTGAACTCTGTCGCTTATTTTTTTGCCGTTGATGTAAATATCACAAAACCCGAGGCCGCTGACAACAAGCTCTGCAGGTGCTTTTTTTGAAGCCTCAAAATCCTCACGAACAATAACTGCGTGATGCTCACCGTTAAACTGCACCCACTCTGCTCCGTCAAACACAAGGTTTTCTTCGACTGTTATATATTTTTTACCGTTTTTTGTAACGGGCACACCTGTTTTGGGCATATCGTTTTTTTCGAAAAACTCCAGAGCATCAATAGGTAATTCCGCTTTAAAAACCTTTGCTCCCTGCTCTTTGCCGTATTTTTTAAGTGCATTAAGAATTTCTGTGCCGACTCCGAATTTTCGGTAATGCTTTTTAACTGCAACACCGTAAATTTCGAACACACCGTCGGAGCTTTCAAAAACACTTCCGCAGCCTACAATGGTCTTATCTACCGGAAATGCAACATGGATGCCCGAGGAATCACGGGCATCCTTTATATATTGTGCTTTCTCGCCACATTCATCGCAAAAAACCTCACGACGAAGGGAAAATATATCTTTAAAAGACTTATGGTCGCTGTTAATAACCATACTATTCAGATTCATACTCTACCTCACTTATTTTTGGAAGGTGCAATTACAAAATTAAACGTAAGCTCTTTTGAAGCATCAACCGAATACTTGGGAAGTGTAGCGGGACCACAGCTTCCTGTACCCGTACCCTTTGTATATCCGTCAATAGTCACAAAGGTTGTTTTTTCATCCGTAAGGTCTTCTCTGTGACCTGCTTTATGAAGAGAATCCTGTGTATAGTTGTGAACGTTGAAATTGAACTTTCTGTCGGAATAAATAAGGATTTCTTCGCCCTTATCACTCTTTAATTTAAGATATGAAACGTCGGAGTGGTTTGAGTTATCCTGAGGACGGATGTAAGGCTCGTGCTCATCCTTAACCTTTGAATAATAAAGTCCCACAGGTGCGTGCATATTGAAATCGTTGTAGTTTTCCTTTTCGCCTCTGCCGAAGTATTCAATTTCGCTGAACCTTTTATCTGCTTCAAAGGTAAGTCCGAGACGGGGAATATCGTAAAGATGCTCTTTGCTGTCCTCAGCAGGTGCAACGGCAACCTCAATATCAACAACACCGTTAGCACCGATTATATAAAGAACACTTGCGTTAAACAAAGGCTCTTTTTTACCGTAAATTGTGAAATATTCGCTGACAGATGCAACGCCTGATTTCACCTCTGCGCTGAAATCCTCAAGCTCAACTACAAGATTTGAAAGATTGTGGGATTCCCACTCTTCCATAATATGTCTGTCGTTATCCACATAAGCTCTTGTGAAATTGAGAAGGAAGCCCTTATGTGAAACGGGGTCTTTATTGAGCACGGATACACCGTCTGCCTTGTAAGAAAGCATTTCACCCGTTTCTTCAGAAAATTCAATAGCACCGTTGGGATATTTAATGGTTATAACCTCTGCATCAGACGTTATTGAAACCTTACCCATTTCAAGGGTCGGCTGAATAAAGCTTGCTTCAGAAAGAGTCAACTGCTCTGTTGCAATCTCAAAATCACCTTTGAGATAAATAAGGTTGAGGTATGTATTTTTATCATAATTAACCTTAGGCAAATCAAGCTTATATACTGCTTTCTTTTCAGGCTCAATAGCCGTTGCGAATGAACCGCAGGCAACCGTTTCACCGTTTTCCCGGCATTCCCAATAAACCTCAATTCCCTCTGATGAAAGGAAACGGTTTGTGTTAACAAGGGTGAGCTTATTCCCCGAAAGGCAGCTTGCTCTCAAGGGTCTGTAAGCAACCTTCATATTATAAGCACCCGTATGAGGTGTGCGGTCGGGATAGAAAAGACCGTCAACACAGAAGCACTCGTCGTGAAGCTTTTCGCCGTGGTCGCCGCCGTAGGTGTACTCGTATTTATATTTATCATTAACCTCGTGGCGTACTGTATGGTCTGCCCACTCCCAGATACAACCGCCCATAAATATATCGTCAGAATAGAAAATCTGCATATATTCCTCAAGAGCTCCGGGACCGACACCCATTGCGTGGCAATATTCACAAAGGTAGAAGGGAACCTCCTTGTACTGCTTACCGCGTTTACCCTCGCGGATTTTTATTAAATCATCCTGATGTGTGTACATTTCCGAGAACACGTCATAATGGTAACGTCTTGTTCTGCAAACACCCTCGTAATGCACGGGAATATCAGTAAGCTCTTTGAGCATTTCATAGCATTTATCGTGGCATTTGTAGCCCCAGGACTCGTTACCAAGACTCCACATAATAATCGAAGGATGCGTACGGTCGCGGAAATACATTCTTCTTACTCTGTCCATATAACGGGGTGCCCATTTTAATTTATGGCTGATTTCTCCGCCTTCGCATCCCAAATCCCAGATACCGTGTGTTTCAATATCCGCTTCATCAACGCAATAAAGTCCGTAATGGTCGCAAAGCTCGATGAAGAAGGGGTCGGGAGGATAGTGTGATGTACGAACACAGTTTACGTTAAATTCTTTCATAAGCTCAACGTCTTTAATAAGGTCTTCAAAGCTCATTGCATAACCCTTTGTTTCGTGGGTATCGTGGTGATTTACACCTTTAAGCTTAATTTTTTTGCCGTTGAAACAGAAAACTGCGTCTTTGATTTTAATATCCTTAAAGCCAACGTACTGACGGATTGTCATTACCTCGCCATCTGCATTATAAAGAGTTATATAAAGCTCATAAAGGCGGGGGATTTCTGCACTCCATTCTTCAACCTGAAGGGACTTGAATGTAATTGCATTTTTCTCTGCACCGTCAACTGTTTCTTCTGCAAGAAGCTTTTCACCGTCGTAAAGCTCTGCTTTAATCTTAACGTTTTCAAGAACACCTCTAAGTTCAGCCTCAATATTGAGATTATACTTTTTGCCCTTTTTATCGGCAATAGCCTGAAAATCGTTGATGCACGTTTTTTCATAAGTGTAAAGAAGCACGTCACGGAAAATACCGTTTTCTCTGAACATATCCTGTGCTTCAAGATATGAGCCTGTGCACCATTTATAAACAACAACTACAACCTCGTTGTCGCCCTCGTTAAGGAATTTTGTAATATCAAATTCATAAGAATTGTGAGCAGCTTCACCGTAACCTACAAATGCACCGTTAACATACAAATCAACGCAGGGAACAACACCTAAGAAGGTAAGTATATAATTCTTTTCAACATCGGCAATGTTTATAATTTTACGGTAAATACCGCAGGAAAATTCCTCGGGAAGCTCAGGCGGTTTTACACCTTCGCCCTTAGGAAGACCGAATACTCTGGGGTCAAAGCTGAAAGGACAGTTGATATATACCGGATTTTCATAGCCGGTTCTTTGCCATGTGCAGGGAACATTTACTGTATCAAACTTAACCTTCGATGTATCAAGAGTTGCAGGTAATTTTGATTTTTTCTTATAATATTTGAAATCCCATTCACCCGAAAGAACGGTTACAATATCGCTGTTGTAACGCTCGGTTTTATAATCAGCGTTTACAGCATCCGCCTTTTTGCTGTGAGGGATTGCGTAAGCTCTGGGAGCAAGACGTCCCTTCTCCACGGTTTTAAAATCAACGTGGTTTGTTTTATCAAGAACATACTTCATTTTACTTTCCTCCGTTCAGAGTAGATATACAATAACATATTATCATACAGGACATAACATTTCAATTTTAAAAGTAAAAAATATGTACCAAAAATATCGCAATTATTTTTATATTGTGATACAATTACCTTATCATTTTTATGGAGCGATATTATGATTTCAGAGGAAGCAAAAATTACGGGAGTTGTCGAAGACATCACCTTTCAGAATGATACCAACGGCTTTACCGTCCTTGATATTTCACTTGATAATGAGCTTTTAACCGCAGTAGGAGTAATGCCCGGTGTGTGTGCAGGTGAAACAGTAACACTTACGGGTACATATACAACTCACCCTTCCTTCGGAAGGCAGTTCAAGGTAACTGCCTTTTCACGCTGTATGCCCGAAACCTCAGAACAGATTTACAAATATCTTGCTTCAGGTGTAATCCGCGGTGTGGGTCCCAAAAAAGCTATGGCAATCATTGAGCATTTCGGCAGTGACACCCTTGAGATTCTTGAGAACTCACCCGAGGAGCTTGCTATAATAAAAGGCATTTCGCAAGAGCAGGCAAAAAATATCGGTGAAGATTTCAAACGGCAATATGCTATGCGCTCCGTTATGCTTGGCCTTGAAAAATACGCCTTTACACCTGCAGAATGTATAAGAATTTTTAAAAAGTTAGGCGTTCAGGCTGTACAAAAAATTGAAGAAAATCCATACTGCCTTTGTTCTTTCGGATTGGGAATAAGCTTTGAACGAGCCGAAGAAATTGAAGAAAAGCTTGAAACAAAGCCCCTCCCCGATTTCAGAATTGGTGAAGGTATTATTCACGTAATAAGATACAATTCCGTAAACCGCGGACACACCTGTATTCCGCGTGAAAAATTACTGAAGCCTGCCTCTGACCTGCTTGAAATAACTCAGGATGAGGTTGATATTGCAATTGACAAGCTTATTTCAACAGCGCAGCTTAAATCTGCTGAAATTGACGGCAGGGAATTTGTTTTTATTCCATCGGTTTATCTTGCCGAAAAGAAAATTTCCGAAAGAATAGGCATAATCGCAAATTTTCCTCCTCAGGGTGCTCCTCACCTTGCAGACTGGATAGACTCAATCGAAAGAAAAAACGATATTAAATATGAGGATTTACAACGTCTTGCAATTGCCACCGCCGCTAAAAAGGGTCTGCTTGTTTTAACAGGCGGCCCCGGTACAGGTAAAACCACCACAATCAAAGGTATTATAAGCATCTTTGAAAAACAAAACCTTGACATTGCTCTTGCTGCGCCTACGGGCAGAGCCGCAAAGCGTATGAGCGAGGTAACAGGTATGGATGCAAAAACCATACACCGTCTTTTGGAGGTGGAATGGGACGAGGACGACAGACCGGTTTTCCGCAGGAATGCACACAATCCCCTTGACTGCAACGCACTTATTCTTGACGAGCTCTCAATGATTGACATTCAGCTTTTTGCAAGTCTTCTTGATGCCCTTCCCCTAGGCTGCAGACTTATTCTTGTCGGCGACAGCGACCAATTACCCCCTGTTGGCACGGGTAACGTATTGCAGGATTTAATATCATCCGAGATATTGCCCGTAGTATGTCTTTCTCAGGTTTTCCGTCAGGCACTTGAAAGCAAAATAATTACAAACGCACACAAAATAGTGCAAGGTGAAACACCGGACCTGAAAAACGACGGAAAAGACTTTTTTCACCTTGAGCGACCCTCAACTCACCTCACTGCACAGACTGTTACAGAGCTTTGTGCCGAAAGACTGCCAAAGGCCTACGGATGGGACTCTTTTTCTGATATCCAGGTAATATGCCCTTCAAAAAAAGGCGAAACAGGTACGCAAAACCTTAACAAATTACTGCAAGAAGCTTTGAATCCTTCCGAAAAGGGAAAAAGCGAGCTTACGGTTGCAGGGCGGATTTTCCGCACGGGCGACAAGGTGATGCAGATAAAGAACAATTATAATATTGAATGGAAAAGCCACTCAGAAAAGGGTGTAGGAATTTTTAACGGTGACATTGGTATTCTTACGGACATCAATTTAAGCACAGCTATGATTACTGTTAACTTTGACGGCAGAGTTGCTCAAATTCCCGGTGAATATCTCAGTGAATTGGAATTAGCTTATGCAATCACCGTCCACAAAAGTCAGGGCAGCGAATTCAAGGCGGTTGTTATACCTGCAATTAATGTTGTTCCTAACCTTGCATACAGAAATCTTCTTTATACCGCTGTTACAAGAGCTCGTGATTTGCTTGTAACCGTAGGAAGTGCACAGACAATCGACGCCATGACGCAAAATGACCGCAAGGCAAAGCGCTACTCTGCATTACAGCATTTTTTGAGGAATGACAATTAATGAACAAAAAAGATTTTATTCTTTCTCTCTTTTTTCCGAAAAGGTGTAAATTCTGCGAAAAAGTAATTGATTACAGGGAACACATCTGCAAAGAATGTGAAGAGAGCCTTCCGATTATTGAAGGGGACGTCTGCAGTAAATGCGGTTGTGAAAAAGCTTTTTGCAACTGTGGTGAAAAATCCAGATATTATATGAGTGTTTGTGCACCTTATTATTACAGCGGACCGCCGCGCGAAGCAATAAAACACCTTAAATTCCGCAATGCAAAGCACCTTGCAGACGGTCTTGCAGATGATATGGTAAGCTGCTTTAATGAGAGGTACAAAGACCTTGAATTTGATTTTTGCACGTTCGTACCTGCTCACAAATCCACAATCAAAATGAGAGGCTACAATCAAGCAGAACTGCTGTGCAGAAGCTTTTCTGAAAAAACGGGTATTCCTTTTTCAGATTTACTGCAAAAAGACTTTAAAACACCTTCACAGCACACATTGAATGAATCTACAAGAAAAGGCAATCTTCTTGGTGCATTCTCTCTTAGACACAAAATGAAAGAAAGCATACGCGATGCGCGTATACTTCTTTGCGATGATATTAAAACTACGGGATCAACCTTAGACGAATGTGCAAAAACACTTTTAATAAACGGTGCAGCAGAGGTGCGGTGCATTACCCTTTGTGTAACAAAAAATGATAAAAAATAAAAGCGGACTGTAAAAAACGCATTTTTTACAGTCCGTTTTTGATTAAAGAACGTAAATTATAACATCACGTCTACCCCAGTTAACGCACTGTGCTTCTGAATTCATATACAAGTCAACAGTCCAGTCAACATCATTGATATAGCTGCCGGTATCAGCTGCTATACAATAACCGTAAACGTATCTGCCGTCTGCAGAAACAATATACATTTCGGTGCCATACGGAATTTCTTTGGGGTCAACAGCAATGTAGCCTGTCTGTGCTCTCTTACCGGTTGAGGTAGTACCGCCGGGGATACAATAAGCTGTTGCTTTTGCATTGATAACCGATGAATAGTTTGTAGGAATACCGTTTGAGCCTATTGTAAGGTATGAGGGAACCGCAAGCTCACTGATGGGTGTTCCTATGGGAAGTGTTGAGGGATATGTTTTTACGGGTGCGCTTGCAACGGGCTTAGAAGCAACCGGTTTTTCTTTTGTACCGATTTTAACAACCTCATTAACAGGCTCTAAAACAACGTCCTCTGATAAAACAGTTGAGCTGTTGAGCTCGCCGTTAACATAACGATCCTGATAAACGATTGCCTTTGAACCGTTTACACCCTCTTTAACGACCTTTTTCTCGTTTTTGTAAATTGAACTGTCATATGAGGTTTCTGTTTCATATTCCAATTCTTCTGTTTCTGTTCTTTCTTTAACAGTAACTCTGAAAACTTCAATTTCCATGCCGTCTTTAAGTGCCGTTTCTTTCGAAGGTACTGTAAAATCCTCTTCCGAAAGAACAATACCGCTTAAAGCGAGAGCATCTGCTACTGTTTCACCTGAAATATTTTTTTCAAGTGTTTTTCCGTCTGCTTTGATTACAACATCATAGAGATCATAAATCTCAATTACCATTCCGTCTTCAAGAAGGTCGCCTGCTGCGTAATTGAGAGCAGTGCTTCTGGGAAGTGTTATGCCGGCTGCTTTAAGAGCATCACCGACTGTGCCTGAAGTACAAATGGTGTGTGAAGTGCCGTCGAAACTGTTGATAGTTACTTTAACACCTCGTCTGATGATAATTGCGCTGCCGTCTTCACCTGTGAAATTTGTGAAGCTTACGCTGTCACCATACGCTTCGTTTACTGTGATTCCTGCATTTTCGAGAACCTTTGAAGCATCTGTTTCAGCAGTTGAAACAACAACGACTGATTCACCGTCGTAAATTGTAACATCGTACATTACGGGCGGTACGGCGAAGGCTGTGACTGAAAAGAAGAACAATGCCGCCATTACCAAGAGAGTGAATCTCTTGAGGGGCGATGTCACCGCTTTTTCGCCTATTTTTCTAACTGTCATGGTATAAATCTCCTTAGACAAGCAACTGAACGGATTGTTGCCCCTACATCTCCTTATTTACGAGGGAACCGAAAAGTTGCCGTTTTAGGCAGTTTTTGTCAACAATAATGCGCCGAATTGCCAAAGTTCGACACAATACTGCCGGCAAAAATGCCGCAGTTATCCTATGGCAAATGTTATTATACTCATCCGCTAAAAAAAGTCAAATTCAAAAAAAAGATGATTTTGTGAACTTTTCACAAATATTGTGAACACAAAAATTAACAAAACCCTACATTTAGTGCTTTTTCTCAAAAAACCCACAACACACCCCCCTTTTCTTTTGGCAATTTTGCAGAAATTACAAACTGTAACATTTAATAATGCACAAATAGGGGCATTTTTATCAATTTGTAATTATTTATTGACACAAGTCTTTAAAAAAGCCATAATAAAGCTATAATAAATAAACGGAGTAAAAAAATGGAAATTATTTTACCTGAAGAGGTTATGACTATTATAGAATACCTTGAACGTGCGGGGCACAAGGCCTTTTGCGTCGGCGGTGCAGTAAGGGACAGTATTATGGGGCTGACTCCCGGTGACTGGGATATAACCACATCTGCCCTCCCCCACGAAACAACTGAAATTTTCAAGGATTTCAGAACAATTGACACAGGGCTTAAACACGGCACGCTTACTGTTATTATAAACCGCAAGCCCTTTGAGGTTACCACCTTCAGAATTGACGGTGAATACGGGGACAACAGACACCCCGAAAGCGTAGAATTTACACGAGACATAAAAAATGACCTTGCAAGAAGAGATTTCACCGTTAATGCCATTGCCTACAGCAAGGCTGACGGAATTGTAGACTTATACGGCGGCAGAGATGATATATATAATGGTATAATAAGAACCGTGGGTAATCCTGACAAGCGCTTCCGAGAGGACGGTTTGAGAATAATGAGAGCGTTGCGTTTTTCCGCAACCCTCGGTTTTAAAATTGAAGAAACCACCGCAAAAGCGATTCACAGAAACAAAGAATTATTGAAAAATATATCAGTTGAAAGAATTGCCGTAGAACTGACAAAACTTATCTGCGGTAAAAATGCATTTAATATTCTTATGGAATACCCCGATGTATTTTCTGTTTTCATACCCGAGATTAAAAGCGCAGTAAGCTTTACACAATACGGTGAAAAGCACGCTTACGATGTATGGGAGCATATATGCCACACGGTTGATACAATTCCTGCAGATAAAACTTTGCGCCTTACTATGCTTTTGCACGATTTGGGCAAGGTGCCCACACACAAGCTTAACGAAAAAGGCGACAGCACCTTTAAAAACCACGCAGCCGTAGGCGGAGAAATGGCAAAAGAAATCCTCACACGGCTTAAATTTGACAAAAAAACAATAAACCGCGTCTCTTTCCTTGTGGGTTGCCACGATTTTGAGCCCCCCGAAACAAAAACAGAGCTAAAGCACCATTTAAAGGTAAAAACTCCCGAAGACATCCGCACTCTGCTTATAATAAAGAAAAGTGACCGGGGTGCTTTAAGCGAAAAATACAGAGATATAAGCGAGGGCACGGCACAGACTCTTAAATGGTTGCAAGAAATCGAAGAAAACAATGAATGTTGTACATTAAAAGACCTTGCAGTCACAGGTAAGGATATTAACGCAGCAGGCATTACCGGGGAAGATGTAGGAAAAGCTTTAAACGTACTCCTTGATGCTGTAATTGAAGGCAAGGTTCAAAACAAAAAAAGCCATTTATTGACATACTTATTATAATAGTATAAAATAAAAGGTATAATATAAGAAAGGGTGTTACAAATGCGCACAGCACATGCTCTTAACTTCGGTTGGAAATACTCCCCCGTATTTTCAGATGAAATGATAAAAAAGGATTATGACGACAGTAAATTTCAGACTGTTGACATTCCCCACGCAAACAAAGAATTACCTTTAAACTATTTTGATGAGAAATCATACCAGTTTGTGAGCTGTTACCGTAAAGCCTTTGATTTAAAGAAAACAAAGGGCAACCGCTATATTCTTCATTTTGAAGGCGCCGCTGTTTATTCCAAGGTTTATCTCAATGATAAATTTATCGGCGAATATAAAGGGGCATACAACCGCTTCAGCTTTGACATTACCGACGACATCAAGTCAAAGGGAAACATTCTTGTTGTTGAGCTTGACTCGACAGAACGCAACGAAATCCCCCCCTTCGGCAATGTTGTTGACTACCTTGTTTACGGCGGTATATACCGTGAGGTATGGATTGAAGAGGTAAGTGATATTTATATTGATAACGCTTTTGTAAGAACTCTCAATGTTCTTCAACCTAAAAAGGTGCTTGATATTGACGTTACGCTTTCAGAGAGCACGAGCGGTACACTTACCTTCACCCTTTTTGACGGTGACCAAAAAATCGGAGAAAGAAGCACAGCTTTCAGCGGTAAGGTGATTAACGCAAAATGGGCTGTTTCAGACATCACTTTATGGGATATTGACAATCCCCATCTCTATACCATATATATTAAGCTTAACGACAGCGACGAAACATCTGTACGCTTCGGCTTCAGAGAATGCCGCTTTATGAAGGATGGCTTCTATCTTAACGGCAAAAAAATTAAAATCCGCGGTCTCAACCGTCACCAGAGCTTCCCCTACGTTGGTTACGCTATGCCGAAAAACGTTCAGAGAGCAGATGCTGACCTTCTTAAATATGAGCTCGGTTTAAACCTTGTAAGAACTTCACACTACCCCGACAGCATTCACTTCCTTGACCGCTGTGATGAAATCGGTCTTCTTGTGTTTACGGAAATGCCCTCATGGCAGTATCTCGGTGAGGGTGAATGGCGCGACATTTGTCTTGATAACGTCCGCAGAATGGTTCTTCGCGACAGAAACCACCCCTGTGTTATCCTTTGGGGTGTGCGCGTAAACGAGGGTCTTGACTGTGACGAATTTTATGAGGAAACAAACCGAGTTGCAAGAGAGCTTGACAACACCCGTCAGACGGGCGGTGTAAGAAATATGCCCTTCAGCCATCTTCTTGAAGACGTTTACACTATGAACGACTTTATTCATTCAGGCGGAGCAATTAATCTTTTACCCCCCGCGCTTGTTACAAAATCTCTTAAAGCTCCTTACCTTGTTACAGAGCATAACGGTCATATGTACCCCACAAAGAGCTTTGATAAAGAGGGCGTAAGAACAGAGCACGCTCTCAGGCACACAAGAGTTCTCAACTCCGCTTACGGTAATCCCCGCACAAGCGGTGCTATCGGCTGGTGTATGTCCGACTACAACACACATAAAGACTTCGGCAGCGGTGACAGAATCTGCTACCACGGTGTTACAGATATGTTCCGTGTGCCCAAGCTCGGTGCGGCAATTTACCGTTCACAGTGTGAGGATAAGCCCTTCCTTGAGGTTTCATCTGCTATGGATATCGGTGAGCATCCCGGCGGAACAATCGGCGACGTTTGGGTATTTACAAACTGCGAATACGTAAAGCTTTATAAAAACGGCAAATACACAAGCACAATTTACCCTAAGGATTCAAAATTCAAGAACCTTCCCCACCCCCCGATGATTGCATCTGACTTTATAGGTGATTCACTCACAACTGATGACGGTCTTGATCCCAAAGCGGCAGCACTTCTTACAGATACACTTGTTGCTGCACAGACAAAGCAGTGGAAATTACCTCCCTCAAAATTCTTAAAAGCCGGGGCTGCTATGGTTGTTGGTAAAATCCCCTTTAACCGAATGTTCGATATTGTTACAAAATATATCGGCGGTTGGGGTAACGAGCAGATAACCTACGCATTCGAAGGCTACATTAACGGTGAATGCGTTGCAACGGTTACAAGAACAGCCGTTACGGAGCTTCAGCTTGACGTCAAAGCAGACTGTGACACTCTCCGCGAGGGTGACACCTACGATGCAACCCGTATCCAGATTATTGCCCGTGACCAGAACGGAAACCGAGTTCCCTTTGCAGACAGTGCTGTTAAGGTTACGGTTAAGGGTGCTGCTTCAATTATCGGTCCTTCGGAATTCCCCCTTATCGGCGGCGACAGAGCATTCTGGATAAGAACAAACGGTGAAAAGGGTGCCATTTCCGTTACTATTGACGCTAAAGGCATCGGCAAGGTTAAACTTGACTTAAAGAGCGAATAATACTATAATAATACACCTATAAACCGTCTCTCCCATTCGAGAGACGGTAATAAATACAGACAGGAGACAAGAAAATGAGCAAACAGCCTTATTACATTACAACTGCTATTGCGTACACTTCGCGCAAACCCCACATCGGTAACTCTTACGAAATAGTACTTTCCGATGCATTGGCAAGGTTTAAACGAATGCAGGGCTATGACGTTTTCTTCCAGACAGGTACTGACGAGCACGGTCAGAAAATTGAGGAATACGCTGCTGCGGCAGGTGTTTCTCCCAAGGAATACGTTGACAAGGTTGCAGGGGAAATCAAGGATATCTGCGATTGCCTTAACACAACCTATGATAAATTTATCCGCACTACTGACAAAGAACACGAAGAATCCGTACAAAAGATTTTCAAAAAGCTTATTGATAAGGGCGATGTTTACAAAAGCGAATACGAGGGCTGGTACTGTGTACCCTGTGAAAGCTTTTTCACAGACAGTCAGCTTGTTGACGGCAAATGCCCCGATTGCGGCAGAGAGGTGCGCAAAGAAAAAGAAGAAGCATATTTCTTCAAAATGAGCAAATACCAGAAACAGCTGGAAGAATACATTGAAAGCAATCCGAACTTTATTTATCCCGAAAGCCGTAAAAAAGAGATGATTAACAACTTCATCAAGCCCGGTCTTCAGGATTTGTGTATTTCACGCTCTACTTTCAAATGGGGTATACCTTTCCCCGGTGATGAAAAGCACGTTATCTATGTTTGGGTTGACGCACTCCTGAACTATATTACAGGTCTTGGCTATGACCCTGAAAACCAGTCAGAAATGTACAAAAAATTCTGGCCTGCAGATGTGCACATTATCGGTAAAGACATTCTTCGTTTCCACACAATTTACTGGCCCATTATGCTTATGGCATTGGGTGAGCCTCTTCCCAAGCAGGTTTTCGGTCACCCCTGGCTTCTTTCAGGCAATGACAAAATGAGCAAATCTCGCGGCAATGTTATTTACGCTGACGACCTTTGCGACCGCTTTGGTGTTGACGCTGTGCGTTATTATCTTCTTTCAGAGATGCCCCACGCACAGGATGGCACAATCACCTACGAAACAATTATTGAGCGCTTTAACTCCGACCTTGCAAACACACTCGGTAACCTTGTTAACCGTACAATTGCAATGAACAACAAATATTTCGGCGGTGTTATTCAGGCCTCTGACGTTACAGAAGAAATTGACAACGAGCTTATTTCAATGGCTCTTGACACTCTTCCCCAGGTAACAAAGCTTCTCGACACTTACAAGGTAAGTGACGCTATTTCAAAGGTTATGGATCTTGCAAAGCGTTGCAATAAATATATTGATGAAACAATGCCCTGGGCACTTGCAAAGGACGAAGAAAAGAAAGGCAGACTCGGTACTGTTCTTTACAATCTTCTTGAAGGAATCCGTTTTGTGGCTGTTCTTCTTAAGCCCTTTATGCCTGAAACAAGTGATAAGATTCTTGAGCAGATTGGTACAGATATCAACACACTTGACTCTCTCTCAACCTTCGGTGCTCTTAAATCAGGTGACAGCGTAGGTACTGCAGCTCCCCTTTTCTCCCGTCTTGATGCAGAAAAGACACTTGCAGAGATTGAAGCTTCACTCGCTACCCCCGAAGAGGAAGAAGAGGAAATTGTCGGTCTTGCCCAAATCAATTATGATGATTTTGCAAAGGTTGAGCTCCGCGTTTGCGAGGTTGTTGACTGCAAGCCCATTAAACGCGCAAAGAAGCTTCTTGAGCTCACCCTTAACGACGGCACAAAAACACCCCGTACAGTTGCTTCAGGTATTGCAAAATGGTACAGCCCCGAGGAGCTTATCGGCAAAAAGGTTATTGTTGTTGCAAACCTTGCACCCAGAACTCTTTGCGGTGTTGAAAGCCACGGTATGATTCTTGCAGGTGAAATTACCGAAGACGATGTTAAGGTTGCATTTGTTGAAGGCATCCCTGCAGGCACACAGTTAAGCTGATGAATAATATATTTGATTCTCACGCACACTATACAGACAAAGCATTTAATGAAGACCGCGAAATTATGCTCGGCTCCCTTACGGAGTCGGGCGTTTGCGGTATCATAAACTGTGGTGCGGATATAGAAAGCTCTGTTTCTTCAATTGAGCTTGCAAATAAATACGATTATATTTATGCCGCTTGCGGAATACATCCTGAAGAAGCAGACAAAACACCTGAAAACTACATTGACATTCTCCGCGACCTTGCAAAGAACGAAAAATGCGTTGCAATAGGTGAAATCGGTCTTGATTACTATTGGCGTCAAGACACAAAGGACCTGCAAAAAGACCTTTTTGAAAAACAGATTTTACTTGCAAAGGAATTGGATTTACCCATAATTGTTCACGACCGTGAAGCTCACGGTGACACAATGGAAATACTTAAAGAGCATTGCCCCAAAGGGGTTCTCCATTGCTTTTCGGGTAGTGCAGAAACTGCCAAAGAGGTGCTGAAATTAGGTATGTATATCGGTCTTGGCGGCGCGCTTACATTTAAAAATGCAAGAAAAGCCGTTGAGGTTGCCGAAATGCTCCCTCTTGACAGACTTTTATTGGAAACTGACTGCCCTTATATGGCGCCCGTACCTATGAGGGGTAAAAGAAACAACTCATCATATATTTCTTTCGTAGCCCAAAAGGTAGCAGAAATAAAAGGCGTTGACCCGCAGACTGTTCTTGATGTTACGATGGAGAATACGAGGAAGTTATTTAATATTAAATAAGCAGTAAAAGAGTTGCTTTAACAGGAATGTTAAGGCAACTCTTTTTTGTTTGATTGTAGTTTGTATAGGAAACAAGGTTTATAGTACGAAAAAGTGGTTATTTCAAAGGCTACCTCTCTGCGCAAGGAGAGAGGGGGACCGTCATATCACAAGCTTGTTGTAAAAATATAGTTATAAGTGTAACGAAAAGCATTTGTTTATAATAAAGTTTTTCGGACGGTGGAGAGTCCACATAGCCAATTGTAAAAAACAACTCAGTTAGGACCTTCCACCACTCCGCTGAACTATATCATAAATCATACATTACGGCTCGTTTGAAAATATGTCATAGAATAAAATTTATTACAAGGTGGTCCCCCTTCCTCCTCGCGAGCGGCAAGGAGGATAGGCTTTGCTAACATACGCTTTTTCGTTCTTCGGGATGCATAGATGCATCCCCTACGGGTTGGTGGATATAGTTGCGGTTTTGTCTACCTCTCTGGCCTAAGAGAGGGGGACCATCATTTTGTCAAGCGGATGTTTGATTCAAGTTTTAAACGCGTGATTACGTTCTTTTAAAATCCAAGTTTGTCGGATGGTGGAGAGTTCCCGATGCGTCAGCATCGTGGAAGCACAGCTTCCATTGACATAAAGTTTCTGTTATCGAGTTTTGATTTTTTTAGTGATAGCTTTATTGTTCTGATTTGTTTCAACGGTAAGGTAAATTTATTACAATTGAATCTTACGATTCAACAACGCTTACGCGTTGGGAACTCTCCACCGCTCCGTCATACTGTATTTTTCAATATAATTTTGGGTGCGCTTGATACATATTGTAAAAGGGAAATTATTATACGGCGGTCCCCCTCTCTTAAACCGGAGAGGTAGAACAAACACCTGCTTTTTCGTTCTAATTTAATTATACATTTCAATTAAAACTTTTCCTTAAAAAATACAAAATGCAAGAAAAACACGCTGAATTGCAAGAAATTCAAGCTTTTTTAAATTTCGTTGTAATCGAGCAGAATCTAACCCTATAAAAAATATAAACCATTTCGGTTTATATGTCAATATACCAAAATGGTTTGTTTATAATATCACTAACAAAGCTTTATCGGAGTTGATGATATGTATAATCGGATAAGAGAGATGCGTGAAGACTCTGATTTATTACAAAAAGACCTTGCAGATTATTTGTGCTGCACCCAGGTTTGCTATTCCCGTTATGAATTAGGTATGCGCGATATCCCAACAGAAATCCTTATAAAACTTGCCAAATATTATGATATCAGCATAGATTATCTTCTTGGCATTACAGACGAAAAAAGATCATATAAATAAACCCCTTTGCTTTGAGATTTTCAAAAGCAAAGGGTTTGTTTTATATGTTTTTAATTATCTTCTCACTTATCTCATTTATCACATCAAAATCCGTTGCGTTCACATAGTACGCTTCAAGCTTATCGTGAATATCCTTTGCAAGGGAAACCTTTTTCACCGCTTCTTCGATAACCTCTTTTTTTGCTTTTTTGAGAAATGCAAGCTTCTCTTTATTCTCAGCAAAAATATTCTTGTCATAAAATCTTGCGGCATTTACTGCTTTACCGCCATCAGCAATTGAAAAATGATACGAGTTTTCGGTGAATAGTGCTATTTTAAGCTCAGGTATTATAATATGCTCCATTTTAAATTTCGGGAATAATGGGCAATAGCAAGCATACACATCATAACCCTTTTCCACCGCACAATTGCACACGTATGATGTAATATATGGTGAAACAGTGCCGTATTCGTCCCTTATGGTAATAATTTCTTCCGAAAGGGCAACAATAGTATCGTGCTGTACAACTACCCCGTCAGGTGAAACACCGGATAAAAATCTTTTGTGTATTTGCCCCTTCACATTTGATTTTTTATTTGGCAAAATTCTGTTAGCAAGGCGCAAGGTGAACCGTTCAAGCTTTTCTTCATCAATAAACTTACCGCTTATTATAGCACTTTGCGTATCTAACTGTGCGCCTATATGCATAAATTCCGCTGTTTTATTATGAAGCTGTCTGTTTGTTCGGGTTAAATCACCGATAGCACTTATGTTTTCTTTTAAAATTTCTCTGTTCCACGCAACACCCAAATCAACAATATGCTCACTTACACCGGGCATAACAGGCTCAACAATATGGGGTAAGGTTGCATCAAAAATTGAAAATTTAATTTCAGGAGCATACACAACATCCAAGGATGACGGGTCTGCGCTGCAATAGCCACGCTCAATAAAATAGCCGTTTTTCTCTAACTTTTCCGCAACACGCTTCATAAGAGTTGATTTCCCCGTACCGGGACCGCCTTTTAAAACAATATGATTACCCTTTTCATAGGGATTATATAATTCATCGTATAAAGAGCTGTATTTAATTTTATTGTTTGCACCAAAGAAAAAAGAAACAGGCAAAATTGTTTTTGTCATAGCATATTCCCCTTATTTATCTTTTTATAGAACATACTATGTTTTTTTTGTTTTTTTGTTACTTTGTTTCATTGACTTTTCTGTAAATGAAAGTTATACTAATTTTGATTGTATTACAAACAGAAATGAGGTCAGCGTATGTCACGATACGAGGAAGCCAAAAAAATCTATGCATCTATGGGTGTTGATACTGAAGACGCAATCAATAAGCTTAAAGATGTAACAATTTCAATTCATTGCTGGCAGGGTGATGACGTTACGGGCTTTGACAGCCGTGCAAGCCTTTCAGGCGGTATTCAGACAACGGGTAACTATCCCGGCAAGGCAAGCTCTCCCGAGGAGCTTATGGCTGATATTGATAAAGCCTTTTCGCTTATTCCCGGTAAAAAGAAGCTTAATCTTCACGCCAGCTACGCTATTTTTGAAGACGGTGAGTTTGCCGATAGAAACGCGCTCGAGTCCAAGCACTTTAAAAAATGGGTTGATTTTGCAAAAGAGCGCAATATGGGTATCGACTTTAACCCCACATATTTTTCACACGCAATGGTTAAGGACAACCTTACCCTTTCATCTCCCGATGAAGAAGTGCGCAAATTCTGGGTTGAGCACGGTATTCAGTGCCTTAAAATCAGCGAATATTTTGCTAACGAAACAGGTGTTCCTTGTGTTATGAACATCTGGATTCCTGATGGCTACAAGGATATTCCTGCCGACAGAGTTTCACCCCGTGCACGATTTAAAAAATCTCTTGATGAAATTCTTTCTACACCTTACGACAAATCAAAGGTATATGTAACACTTGAGTCAAAGGTTTTCGGAATAGGTCTTGAAAGCTATACGGTAGGCTCTGCGGAATTCTGCCTTTCTTATTCAACTAAAAACGGCATTACTCCCCTTATGGACAACGGTCACTATCACCCCACAGAGCTTGTTTCAGATAAAATTTCATCATTGCTTCTCTTTAACGAGAAAATTGCCCTTCACGTTACACGCGGTGTGCGTTGGGACTCTGACCACGTTGTTTTATTTGACGATGAAACAAAGGAAATTGCAAAAGAAATCGTTTGCAACGATGCTCTCGACAGAGTTTTCATTGCAACCGACTATTTTGATGCATCAATAAACCGTATTTCTGCCTGGGTAACAGGCGTAAGAAATGTGCAGAAAGCACTTCTTAACGCTCTGCTTTTACCTGCAAAGGAGCTTAAAAAGCTCCAGGAGGAAAACGAATTCACAGCACTTATGTGCCTTCAGGAAGAAACAAAAACTGCACCTTTCGGTGATATCTGGGCAGAATATCTTGTAAGAGAAGGTGTAGAAAACGCTTATCTGCCCCAAATTAAAGAATATGAAGAAAAGGTTTTGGTGAAAAGAGTATGAAAAACATTTTAAATGCACCCTTTGTGGACGAAATGAAAAAAGCAACCGCTAATATGTACCGCCTCGGCTGGGACGAAAGAAACGGCGGTAACATCAGCTATATGCTTGAAGAAGATCAGGTTGCTGAATATCTTGACCTTAACAATGTTATCCGCGAAATCCCCACAGGCTTTGATGCAACAGAGCTTATCGGCAAAATATTCATTGTTACAGGTACAGGCAAATATTTCAAAAACGTTGAATTTGACCCCGAAAACAACCTCGGTATCATCCGTATTGCAAAAGACGGTACAACTGCAGAGCTTCTTTGGGGCTACGCAGACGGCGGAAAATTCACATCCGAGCTTCCTGCACACCTTATGAGCCACATTGCAAGACTCAGAGTTAACCCCAACAACAGAGTTGTTATGCACTCACACCCCACCTACACACTCGCAATGAACCACATCCACGAGCTTGACGAAAAGAAATTCACACATACTCTCTGGGAAATGTGCACAGAATGTATTGTTGTTTTCCCCGATGGTATCGGTGTTCTTCCCTGGATGGTATGCGGTAACAATGCAATCGGTGAAGCAACTGCAGAAAAAATGAACGAATATCGTCTTGTTATCTGGGGTCTTCACGGTATCTACGGTGCAGGTAACGATATGGACGAAACCTTCGGTCTTATTGAAACTGTTGAAAAAGCCGCACAGCTTTATATGCTTGCAACTGCAAGCGGTAAGAGAATCAACACAATTACTGACGAAAATCTTTGGGCAATTGTTGAAAGATTTTCTCTTCAGGAGCAGTGCAAAAAAGAATTTCTTGATTTATAATTCATAAAAAATATCGGTCTGAGCATTCAAAAGATGTTCAGACCGATTTTTTATTCTTTAAACAACTTAATTTCTTCATAAAGACTGTTCCTTGTTTGGGTACGGTCTTTAAGGTTTTTCACGCTGATTTTAGGTCTCTTTCCCATAAGGGAACGAATAATATATCTTCCACCGAAAAACAACCAGCCAATAGGCAGTAAAATTTTAAACTTTTTTGTAAATCCCCAATAAAAATAAACAATTGCATTTACAGATGATATAAAATTCCCGATAAACGATTTTTTTGTATCAGAGCGTACCAGCACACTCTCTTGCACCCTTGCGGCATTTTTTTGACCGAGATTTCCGCTTTTAAAGATTTCAGCAGTAAAATCATTTATTATATCTCTGTCATATTCCCCTGCAAAAGAACGCTCGGGAAGACCTAAGCACTCAGTACATACCTGAGTAAGAACCTGCGCAAAACGCCACAATCCCACGTCTTTTAATTTTTCTTCAAACAACCCGCAGAACTTGTTATCGGAAAAGCTTGAAACAAAAGCTGCCCAGTCGCAAAGCTGACGAAGGCCTATACCCTCACTTGTAAGATGACTGCAGGTATGAAGCAGAATCACAAGCCCGTGATGAAAATCTGACGGCACATAAATTTTGCCGAAAGCCGTATTGTGCATACGTGACTCTTTAAGTATATCCTTAAGAAGCCTTCTTACCTTTTCGCCTTCATCCCCTTTCGGAACACCTGCAGGGACAACGTGCATTTCAAAATTGCCCTCATCATCAAAATAAACGATATGCTTTTCGTGTTCCTTAGGATTTCTTGTTAATCCGTTTTCTTCCAATACGCTACAAGCTTTTTCAATATCAGCCTCAGCCACCAGAAAATCCACGTCACCCATTGCCCTTAAAAGAGGATCTTTATAATAAGCGGCAGATGCGGCACCCTTTAAAATCACATAGGGTATACCTGCATTTGTCATAATACGGTGAAGTCTTATGTGCTGCTTATTTACCTGAATAACCCTTATAACGTCGTCCTTCAGCTTTTCGCGTATATTCGTAAGAAGGGGTTCACTGCAGTTTTCGGGGGCTTCACCGCTGAATGCAAGAAGAGACACAGCCTGCATATATGCTTCATGCCATACTAACGGCCATTTTGCGGACGTGCAATCTATAGAGCGGTTTGCATTGAACAGGGAATTTGCCAGCAACTCAAGAAGTATCTTTTCAATTTCAGAAGTGTTGTTCTCCGTTACTGCCATATTCCCCCGCCTTTCAAAAATTATCTTCTGCGTCTGCCTTTGCCCGATTCACCGTAACCGTAACCGTAGCCATAGCCATATTTACCGTATGATTTGTAGCCGTAACCATAGCCGTAGCCGTAACCGTAGCCACCGCCGTAGCCATAACCTGAAATACCTTCTTTAGCACCGTTGATAAGGCAACCAAGCATTTTTACGTTCGTTGACATAAGTCCGTCAAGACCGCTTCTGATTTTCTGAATACGCACGTGATCCTGATAAACAACGTAAATAGCCGCATCGGAAGCCTGTGCAACATACATTGTATCGGAAACGAGTCCGCAAGGCGGCGTATCAACAAACACGTAATCATAAGCGTTACGAACAGAGTTTAGAATGCTTTTTATTTCTTTTGAGTTCATATACTTATGGTAATCTTTATCTGCTTTGATTCTCATAAATGAAATCTTGTAATCATCAAGCTTATAAATTACATATTTTTCAGTTTCCCTTACAACCTCAAGACTGTCAAAATCATTAATTTTGAGCGTCTTTGAAACGCTGGGATTTCTGATATCTGCGTCAACAAGAAGCACGTTTTTACCGTAAGCACCCATTGAAAGAGCAAGGTTAGTAACAATTGTTGTTTTGCCCTCGTGGGGAGCAGTGCTTGTAACCATAAGCACCTTTTCGTTCTCTTCAAGGGAGTTTACAACAAGGCTTCTTAGCACACGGAAGGATTCAAGGAATCCCTTACCAACGTTTGAGTTGGTGAAAAGAATATCGCTTTCAATTCTCTTTGAATGCTTTTTAAAATTAACAGCCGGAATAACACCGAGAGCTTCGCTGTTGAGTTGTGTCTGAATTTCTTTTTTGATTTTGATTGTTTTGCGCTGTAATGCGTAAAGAAGCACCCAGAAAAGACCTATAACCACACCTATAATCGCACCGTTTAATGCTTGCTTGAGTGCGTCGGAGCTGTTAGAGGGTTCAGTTGCCACGTGGGGAGTTGTAATCATTTTGAGCTTAACGTTACCCACAACGTATTTTGCGGCAGCCGGGTAATTCTCAACCGCCGAAAGCAGCACGTTGTATGTCATCTGAGGGTCCTTTCCCGTTGCAATAAGTGTAAACATATTAGAGCCGGTATCTGATGAAACCTTTAAATCAACAGGAATCGACGGAATATCCAAATCCTCGCATATTGAGTCACGTAAAACGTTACTGCCCATAATATAAGGGAAGGTTTTAACAAGCTGATTCACCGTTGCAGAATCATAAAAGAATGAATAAGCAGAAATGCCGTTAACGGAGGATGTGCTTGTTTGTGTGCTGACCGTAAAGGTTGCTTTTGACGTATAAAGAGGCACATAGCTTCTTCTGGCATCAATAAATTTAAAACCGCCAACAATGATTGCACAAACGATAAGTACCCACCAGAACTTTTTAAAGCCCTTTAAAAAGTCACTGAAATAAACAAATATTTTCGTACCGCTTGAAGCTTCGGAGTTTCGTTTTTTACTTTGTGTCTGACTCATTTATCTCACTCCCTCCGATTCATCATAGTTATCATCAACAGGCACATCAGAATATTTGCCGTAGCTGTTGTAGGATTTGCCGTAGCCCTTCTTACTGAAATAATAGCCACCGTTATCCTCAGAGCCTGCAACACCGAAGAAAGCAAAATCGGGATAAACGTCGTTAAGAATACAGCCTGCAAGACTGCCGCCAACCTCACCGATAGTAAGAATAGCATCATTTATTGAGGTTGAGCTTACCGTGTCGGTTCTTACAACAAGCATTGTCTGGTCAACAAATTTTGAAATGTCCGTAACGGTTGAGTCAACCGAAAGGGGCGCAGTATCAATAATAATATAATCCACCTTAGGTTTAAGGGCATTTATAACATCCTTTGCAACACCGCTTTCAATCCACAAATGGTTGTCGGGGTAAGCGTTAACGTTTATAGCAAGGGAAAGAGACGTTCTTTTATATCTTCTGAGTCTGAATTCATTGCGCTTTATTTCACCGTTGAAAAGCTTACCCAGTTCAGCTTGCTCAACGTATTTCATTCCAAAGATTTTATAAAGAGCGGGTTTTTTACCGTCAAGGTCAACAATAACGACCTTATTACCCTTTCTTGCAAGGGAAATTGCAATATTTGAAGCAACGGTTGATTTACCTTCATTTTCCGCAACACTTGTAATTGCAAAAACCTTATCACCGTTTCTTGATTTCATATATTCAAGCTTTGCGGCAATTTTGTGGAAGGTTTCGGCAAATCTGAGGCTGATATAAGGGTTACCGTCAATAAAAAGACCTTTTTCTTTCCGTTTAACGTGATCCTTCACAGATTTCTTTTTAATTTCGTGGGGGATTGCCGCAATAAGCTTTGCATCAATTTTATTGTTAAAAATCTCTTCGTTTTTAACAGTGTCTCTTAATACGGAGATAACAACAATTGCCACAAGAGCTGCCGCTGCACAAGCTGCCACAACAAGATTTCTGTTTTCTAAGGGCAAGGAGTTTGACGGAGCTTTAGGCATTGAAGGACTTTTAATAACGTTGATAACCGCATTTTCAAAAATACTTGCAGACAAATCGGGATACACCTCAAGGACTGCTTTAAGATGCTCATAGGCAGCCTGGGGAGTGTCGCTAGTCACCTTTAATTCCACAAAGTTTGTGTCAGTCAAAACCTTTGCATCAATTGAGCCGTTAAAGCTTTCGTGACCAAGGTGAGCCGCAGCCTTTTCTTTCATTGTAGGATCAACAAATACCTTTGAAAAAATCTCCGCCATTTCAACGGAAACACCGTAAAGGGAGCTTGAAGAATTACCCTTTGCATTAACAACAATAGTAGCAGTTGACGTGTATTCCGGTGTATAAATACTGCTTGTTACAATAAATATACCCATTAAGCCTATAAGAGCAGACAGTATTACAACCCAGAAATTTTTTGCAATATCCTTCAGTATACTATGCCACTCAAACGTAATTTTGTTTTCTTCCATAATCTCATTCACCTATAATAACAGTTAATACACTGTGACCCACATAATCATTTTTATCTGTAGCGTAATAATGAACTGTGTACGTACCGCTTTTGTTAAAATCAATGTTTGTTTCGATTGTAACCTCGCCTTTAAGGTCTTCGCCGTGTTTGTCCTCAGCACCTACAAGGTAGCTTTTATAATTCAGCTTCTGTCCCGGTTTTAAATAAACAAGATAATCTTTAAGCTCAATTTCCGGAGCAGAAAGGTTACGGTCTTCAACAATCAACGGCACGGTGATAACGGATGTATCGCCTTTTTGGTTAGTAACCGTTGCCTGGATATTAAAAACACCCTCAATAGAGCTCGTGTAATCTTCAGAAGAAATGACAATATTATCGGAAATATCACCCTCAATGCAGTCAATGGCACTTATTGCCTCGGCAACATCAAGTTTTTCGTATATTGAGTAGCACAAATCCTCAGACAATTTAAATTTAGGCGACTCATAGCCCTTATATTTGATTTTTCTTGTTGCAGTTGCCACGTGGCTGTTGCTGTCACACACTGCGTAGGTAACGCGGCAGATACCCGGCTCGCTGAAGTTTGAAACAGACTCAACAATAACCTGATTTGTTAAATCACCGTCTTTTTCATCGTAAGCGGTAACACCCTTGAGCAAATCCTCAGTGGTGGAGTCTATTGCAACCTCAAGAAGCTCCGATTCAATTTTAATTTGCGGTATGGTTTCGTCGCTTTTAATCTTTTCCGTTACAAGAAAATAGGCGTAAAGTGCCGTTGTAACCACAAACAACAACGAAATAACTGCCCTCAGAATTCTCATTTCATCAATCTCCCAAATTTTTTAAATCTTTTTATTTTGAATAATAGCCTTAGGATTACGGCTCAAAAGTCTTTCGGCATAATCTGTTGAATATTTTTCACTTATATGCTCGTGAGCATCCGCAAGAAACGGTGTGCGCATAAAGGGACTGTGTGCATCACTTGCAACAACGTCTGCCATTCTCATACCGAGTATTTTTTCAGAAATAATTTTAGCAGTATGCCCGAAAACACCTTTAAAGCTTCCCATATTAACCTGCACAAGGCACCCTATTTTTTTCAACTCCGTAAGGGAGTCAAAACTTTCTGAAACAAAGGTGTAACGCTCGGGATGAGCAATAACGGGAGTAAAGCCTTCCGCAATAAGCTGTTGCATTTTTTCCAGAACATATTTACTGCGTACCGTAAACGGGAACTCAATCAACGGATAACGGGAGCCGTTTATTGTAATAAGCTCGCCTGAAAGAAGATGCTCGACAAACTCACCCCTGCCGAAAATTTCCTGCCCGGGGAAAAGCTTTATACCCAAATGCCGTTCATCAACCTCTTTTTGCAGATTTAAAAAGCGATTTTTCATATCTGCATCCCAGAAATTAAGCTCCGTAGGGGTAGCGTAGCTATGAGGTGTAACAACAATACCCTTTGTACCGCCGTCACGGGCAATTTCTGCCATCTCTAAAGCCTCAGAGACAGTATCAGCGCCATCATCTACGCCATATAATATATGACAATGCAAATCGTACACACCAATACCTCCTTTAAGCTTTTAACCCTATTACCCCTTATAATATTACATTGTATATAATACTACATAAGGTGTGGTAAGTCAATTCAAAATGCAAAATTCAAAATGCAAAATTTTGGAACGCTGACGCGTTGATTGTAATGCGAAATGCGAAGAGGGAAGTGCGAAATGAAGTTGTCAGCTGTCAGGGGTCAGGGGTCAGAATACAGTTTCTGTGGTGCGAAGCTATACCTCCCTCCGGGCTGAAGCTCGCAAGGAGGACAGGCTTCGCTTCACTGCAACTTTATTTATTAATCGCAACGCAGTTCCGAAATTTTGCATTTTGCATTTTGAATTCACAAAATCAACGCGCAGCGTTCCGAAATTCCTAATTCCTCACTCCTAATTCCTAATTTAAAAACCGCCTGACCTTTCGGTCAAGCGGTTTTTTCAATCAGCTTGTTAAAATTTTCATTGAGCCGTTTTCTACTGCGGTAAATTTGCAGTAGTTTTCCATATCATACTGGTCTTCGCAAGCTTCGTTTACTGAAAATGCATTTGTCATATCAGTAATTCCGAGGATTTCTTTGATCAAGTCGATATCCTCTCTTGAAGTTGAACAAGATACGCCCATACTACCTGTTCCGGAGGCAGTAATAAACATTGCGCCGGGTTTAATATAATTCAATTACATAACCTCCCCTACAGGTAAAAATGTGAAAACCTGACTAAGAATTTCAAAAAGTTTAGCAAGGAGCTCCTGAACGAACGAAGGTGCATTACCTATAACGTCGCCACCGGGAATACTTGTGTTACCGTCATCGGGCTCAGTTGCATCATCGGTAACGGGTGTAACAACACCGTTTACAACGTTTGCTCTTACGGGTGAGGATGCCATCATCATTGCAGCATACTCTAACTCGCTTTCTTCGATTGTTGCAATTGCTGCTTCGCCCGTAACCTTAATATTATTAACCGCAAGAACTGTATCGCCGGTGTTCTGTATTGTAACGGTTGCTGTACCGCCCCCTACTTTTGTTAAATATTGTGTAATATCATAGTACATTTCTGTTGCAGTGTTGATTTCAAATTCTGTTGAAGGCTCAATAACATCTGTATTAGGATCATCAAAACCGATTTTTACTTTTGCGGTACCTGTTACAGCTCTGAGACCTAACTGAACTCTCGAATCGGGTGTGTTAAGTGATACCTTGAATGCAAGACCGTCTGTAGCACCGTTTTTGAGATAGAACTCATTCTGAGGACCGATATTCTGATAGTTACCGAATGAAAGTGCGGGTATTGAACCATCTTCACCGGCGGTGAAATCATTTATAACGTAAGCAATATCACCTAATTTGAGATCTGCATCTGTTACTCCGCTATTCTGCAGGTGCTCGATTACGTTGTAATATACAGCACCCTTTTCTGAAGACTTATACAATGAAGAGTCATCATTAAGAGGGTTATAAACACGGAAGCCGTCAAGATAGCAATCAAGAGATGTGGTTGTTGAACCGTCTCTTGCTGTGCGAACATTGCCTTTTGCACCTGTACCGCCGTTGAGGATTGAGTTATCGTCAAACCAAACGAGTTCAACATCTGCGCTTGCGATATCTTCCATACCAACCTGTGCAAGAAGTTCTGCAACGTCTGCATCGTTTACGGGAACACCGGTTGTACCGCTGAGCTTGCCGTTTGCAAGTGAGGAATTTGTAATGCTCTTTGTAACAGCACCTGCACTTGAAAGGTAAGCGGCAGTTGCTTCAACTGTATATGTACCGTAATCACCTCTGAAGCTTACGATGGGTGTCTGGTAAACAAATTCTCCGACAGCATAATCACCGCCATAGTAAGTATCAACAATGTAAACCTTAGGAGAGGTAAGATTTCCACCGCTGATTTTAACGATCATAATACCCGTGTTTTCACCGCAAGCGGAAATAAGGTCAATACCCTTACCAACAAAATCAAAGGTCTTTGTTGCGCTGCGTTTTGTGTTTGTTGAAACAGTTACTTTGTCAGCACTGCCGTAGGAATGAGCGTTCACACCGGTAGCATAAACATCATCATAACCGTAAACATCAGTGTTGTTATTCGTAGGTGTCTGGTAATCGGATTTTGTTTCACCGTCTTTTGACCATGCAGCACCGGTAGAACCTGATTTGTTTTCAATATAATTTTCTTCGAAAAGAACGTTTGAAGCAGGAACAACCTTGATTTCGAACCAGTCATAAGTGCCGTCTTCACGCTGAATCAAGCAATAGCCTGAGTCAGCAAAGTTTGTGGGAGTTGACTTATAAATAAGATCAAGCTTATCTTCTGTAATTTCAACAAGACCGTTTTCGGATTCGCTTCTATACTGAAGAGTACCGTCTGCGTTGCGAGGTATTGCAGAAAGGTCACTTTCAACCGATTTAAGTATACCGTTAACGTCAGAGTCATACATAGAAATACCGTAGTCAAGAACGTATGTATACTCGGGGATGTTAAAGTAAGCAGTGGGTAAGTTTCTGAAAAGTTTACCGTCTTCTTTGTAAATACCCGTAGTATCAAGCTTATTAATTGAGGTATTTCTAATATCTGCAGTTTCGTCGGCAAGAAGACCGCTGATTGTAACTCTCAGCTTTCTGCCTTCTTCCTGTCTGTTTTTAGCGATATATTCCTTCGCATAATCGTATCCCGTAACTGTAAGGGTTTTAGTTTGGGTATTAACATCTGTAGCGCTCTTGATTGCATTCGCATCAATTTCATTAGCCGATTTATTAGCTTCATTGAAGGAGAAACGACCAATTTCGTCATATTCACCTGTTATAAGCTCAACAGCTACGTCTCTGTCTTTATTAAAATCAGCAGGGAATTTAAATGCATCGTTAAGCTGCTGAAGAAGGTAGGATCTATCATCAAGGTTGTCAAGACCAACAGCTGAGTTGGTTTTTACTTCCTCGGTTGTAATAGCACCGAAGTCGAGGAAGTTGTTGATTGTTGTAGATGCCAAGCTTATTGAGTAGTTAACACCGTCAACACTCATACCGCCGAGTTTATCCAAACTCTCAGCAGCAGCGTATTTACTTGAAACGCCGTCAATGTAGTTCTTTTTATTAAATCCGCTTACTTCGTTATTACCGAGAAGTGCGGTGTAAACGAATGCACCGTTATTTTTAGCTGTCAAAGCCTGCCCGATAACTGCGTCTGCTGCAGCTTTTGCGGAGCCACCGTCATCCTGACCGGGAATACCGTCAGTAACGAAGATAATTGCAACGTTTCTGTCACCGCCGGCTTTATAGTTAACGCCTGAGTTGTTTATAATACTGTTAGCATACTGCAATTCAATACCGTTGTTATTAGTCTGAGCACTTGTGCCGAGAGCACTAACCTTAGCCTGAAGACCCGAAGCGTCACCTGCACTCCAGAAGGCATCCGTAAAGCCTGTGTTTACAAGGTTGCCGCTTGTGTTATAGTAACCGCTTGAAGTATCGGCACCGTACTGAACAAGAGCAATTCTGTTGTCGCCGTTCTGTGCGGCAATATCACCGATAAGGTCATTAACTGTTGTTTTTAACGTATCAAGACGAACGTGCTCATAATTGTATTTATCACCGGCTTCATCGAAACGGTAGTGAAGACCCTGATAAACATCTTCTTTTTTTCTATCACTATTATTCTTTTTTGTTGAATAGTCGGATTCATTCTCACCGCTGTCAACCCAGGCTTTCCATTCAGAATATGTTCTGCCTTCGGGATTAACCGCGTGATCCTGAATACAGTAATACAGACCGTCGTCAGCAATGTAATATGCGTAATATTTTTGTCGTATATTTGTGATCATACCGATAAATTTATCAAGCTCTGTTGTATTAACAGCCATATAAACTTTGTAATACTTGCCATCAGTATGTTTGAGATAAATATCCTCGTCGGGGTTAGAGAAACCGTAACCGTTAACTCCCTTACCGTTATCGTCAGAGGTGTTTGCATCAACGCTCAATGATGAAACTGAAAGACTGCCGTTGAATTCGGCAATACCCGTACTACCGGTTGAAGCCATTGAGGAAGAGGTATCTGCTACGATAATGTAGTCTGTGGGTCTTTCACCAACATACTGATAGTGGTTGGGTGAAATTGCGTAAGTTTCAAGAGTAACCTTGTAAGTACCGTCCTCCTGAAGCTCGGCATCAAGGTCTGTGTAAACACGGCTTTCATAGGTAGAAGCAACCGAGTCAACAACACGGCGATAGATGTTAAACAAACCGTCCTCATAGAAGGTATCCGCACCTGTTAAAACGGGGATGCCGATAATATTATTTTGGGTTAAGTTAAGGGCATCGCAGTGGAAGGTACCGGGAGTTTCAGAAAGACCTGAACAAATCGGTATGCTGCCACTACTCTTAATGTAGTGGGAGTTAATTCTGGTATTATATAATTCGGTTGTACCGTCGTTACACCAGAGGAAATATGTTTCAGCGTTAGAAATCCAAAAGCCGCCCTTACCGTCGCCGGATTCCTGAATAGACATATTGTTAAGAACACCTGTATTACCCGGTGCCATTGAGATTTTGCTCTCGTCAAAATACAAATAGTTACAGTTTGCAAAATATGTTTCGGCATTTTTGAATCTGTATCTCTGATTAGCGGTTTTTGTAAGCTCCCAACGTACTGCTTCAACATCGTCCTTTTCAGGCTCTTCAAGGTAGAGAATTTCTTTATCGCCTATTTTATCAAAGGAATAGTAGCTGATGGGGTGGCCTATCATACCGTTGTAGCCCTTGATAGCATCAGCGGTGCTCTTTGAAAGCTTATAATCCTTAAAGTTACCGTCAGCGTTAAGAGCGTAAAGGTAGTTTTTCTGTGTAACGGGGTCTTTTCTGTCAGATTCGTGAACGATAATGTATTCTTCACCGTCTTTGATTTCACTAAGAGAATTAACCTTTTCATAATAAATACTTGCTTCGGGCTCAACAACGGTTGTTTCCATAAGCTCGTAGGGATCAAGCTGCCAGATAACGTCAACGGGCTTTTCGCAGTTACCTATTGAAGTAAGACCTGTACTTTCGTTCTTATACTTGTTGGAGGCACCCTCAAAGGTGATGAAAATGTTACCTTCAATAACGCAAAGACCCTCGGACATAGGCATCATATTGTAGTCGGTATAGTCAGCTATATTATGAGCCATAACTGTTTTATCTTTAGAGCCTGTGCTTGTGGTACTGATTGTAACGGGAACAGTACCGGGCTGTGAAAGGTCGATATCGGCAACAGTGAGCTTACTTGTGTCACCGAAACCGAAGTTGATGGAGTTACCTGCACCTGAACCGTAGGAACGGCTGAGGTAAAGCTTACCGTTATCAACGGTTGCATACTGAACGTCCTTAAGAGTGTTGTCAAGAGCGAGAGCATAAGAGGGCGCACCTGCATAGCCTTCATCGTGAACACTTTCGGCATTTGCGTAGGTATTCGCCTGAGAAACCTTGATATCGGTAATAGCAAATTCTCTTGTTTCGCCTGCCTGAATAGCATCCTGGTCGAAACGAACCGTATATGTACCTGTGTAAGAACCATCTGTGCTCTGGGTTGTGGGCCAGCCACTATCTGCACCTGCGGGCTTAAGACCTGCGGTAAAGTTCATTTTGTAGTGATATCTGCCGTCATCAAGCTGAGTGATTTTGGACTGAGTTGATTGTTTTACGTTACAGTGCGTTCCCACAGGTGACCACATATACATATCGGTGCTTCTGTTTGTTGATGTAAACTCAATTGTGTAGTTAACACCCTCAGTTAAATTAAATGAACCGAAATCGTTACCTATAAGTTCACCAACGTAAGCTGTAGGAGCTGTAATTGTACCGGCAACACCAACACCACCAATGTTCTGGTAAGCGTTCCAAGTCATATTAGCACCGTTTGAACTGGCAGTACCGGAATCTGTAGCTACGTTAAAAAGGTTTCTGAATTTACCCTTAAGGTGATCCCACTCCTCCGCGGAGGAGTTACCTGCAAGCTTGTAGCCGAAAACCATTGAGTTGTACTGGTCGTTCGAGGGAGCATTATAGTCAGCCGCCGCAATGGTAATACCAGCGAGCTTAGCACCCATATCATAGAAGTTACCCATCCAGAGAACGCCCTGGTCGTAGCAAACGTAAGCTGTATAAGCTGTTTTGCCATCATACTCAATTGAACCAACCTCAACAAAGTCGATTGAATCAACAAGCTGAATCTTTGTGTGCTCATATAAAGGAGCATTTTCAAGAGCGGAAAGGGGTGCGTAAGCAATTTTTCTGTCTTTATCACCGCAGGAATAGTAGATATTGTTTTCTGAAACCGCAATACCGCCGCCGTGGTCCATATTATCTGAACCGTCGGTGTTAATGAATGAGAACATTGCTACGAAATCACCTGTTTTTGCATCAAGGGCAAAAACCTTACTTGAAGCATTTCCGTCACTATGGTATGCAGTAACGAGCATCCAGTCCCTCCCGGGATAGTATGTCATACCCTGTACAACATAGTCACCCGGGTCATCCTGGTTTGTTGTTTTATCGGTGTATTTCGCATTTAAACCCGGGATAACAATGTTAGTGGGCACACTTGCACCGTTAAGGTACTGTGCCGCGTAGTTATCGTAGGTTGTTTTGTAAGCGTCGTTGTCTTTTTGAACAACACGCGCCTGAGAAACGCCGTCGATTATAATGTTTCCGTTTGCATCATACTGAACCGTTCCGGCTTCAGTATCAATTTTAAGAGACGGAAAACCGACAGCAAACGATGTCATAACCATTATAGCTGTAAGCACTAATGAAATGACTCTTTTTGAAGTTTTCATCTTTTCGACCTCCATTGAAAATTTGAAATTATATAAAAATTTAAATTAATAAATTTTTGATACCGATATTTTAATAGTTGCGAATCCTATCCTCCTTGCGAGCTCTGCTCGGAGGGAGGGGGACCATTCTCCGAAATAATTGTTGTTTTCAGTACATTTATCACGGGACTCAAACTATGTTTATAATATATGTTCGGGCGGAATGGTGGAAGGTGTAACAATGTAAGCACACTATTTTACAAACAACATTTCTACATCGACACCAAGCTCGCATACACGTTCTTCGCACACACCGCGAACTGTTTGTTCAACATTTTTTATTTTTCTATTTATATCACTATTGTAAAAACGTAATATTCTATATCCTTCGTTTTCAAGAAATCTTGTACGATTTCGTTCGTATTTTTCGTTTTCCGCAAGGTAATGCTGTTCACCGTCTATTTCTATTATCAACTTCAGTTTTGGACAATAAAAATCAACAATGTAGTTACCTATAACATGTTGCCTTAAAAATCGTGGTTTCATTCTTTTTAAAAGAATGTGCCATATTTTATTCTCTTCAACCGTTGGTTCTTTTCGCATTTTTTGAGCTCTGTTGCGTAAATCTTGTTCTCGCATTTTTGCACCTTCCACCACCCCGATAAAACTTTATTGTAAAATATACCAAGTGTCACGCACTTCAAAAAATTTCACATTTAAAATTTTCAAGGGCGGTCCCCCTCCCTCCGAGCAGAGCTCGCAAGGAGGATAGGCTTCGCACCACCGAACTTATTCATAATCGCCAACGCAGTTCCTACATTTTCAACTTTTACTTAATCTATAATCAACGCGCAAGCGTTCCGAAATTCCTCATTCCTCATTCCTCATTCCTAACTTTTAAAAAAGCTTGACACAGCCGATTGTATTCCTTAGCTTTCTTACAGGCATAGGTCGGTACGCCGTCGTACTTCCCGGTTTCCGCGAATGTTACTGCGGCGCATACATCACAGATTTTACGCAAGCTGCAGCTTTTACATTCGGCAGGAAGCATTATATTTCCTCGCTCGGCGCGGATATATTGCCACGCGGCGTTGAAATCCTTAATTTCCACCGATGGAGTTACCATCATTCCGCAGGGAGTCATTTTACCGTCCCAGGTTACCCAGAAAACAGTTGACCCTGCCCTGCAGTTGATTTTTTCTCCGGTTTTGTCAACGCAAATCTCACCGAATTCTTCGGGGGATTCACCCATTTTTATGTGATTAAGATATTTAACCATATCATCATCACCGAGGTGATGATGTTGCCAATCGAAGTGCGCCTGTGCCGCACTTTCGGCTGATAATCTCACCGCGTCACCCTCGCAGGATGCCCGAAGGGGCGGGAACATATAGCTGACAGGCTGAATGTGTAAATCCAGAGCCTTTGCTATATCATACGCTTTAAGCATATCATCCTTGTTATAAGGGTTAATTGAATAATTGAGCTTTATATTAACGCCGGCTTCTTTAAGAGCTTTTATGGCGTAAATAACTTTTTTGAAAGCACCCTTGTCACCGCAGAGGTTGCCGTAGGTTTCCTCGGACGTACCGTAAAGGGTGATGTTAAGCTTCTGCGGCGGATTCTCCGCAAAGAACTTAACCTTTTTATCGTCAATGAGTGTTCCGTTGGTATTCACCGACACCAGAAAACCCATTTTGCGACATTCAAGATAAATCTCTTCAAAGTCGCTCCTTAAAAGAGGTTCACCGCCCGTTAAAAGTAACAGAAGCATTCCCTCTTTGCGAGCTTCCCTCGCTAAATTCAGCCACCATTCCGTAGGCTTTTCTCTTTCGATAGCCTCGCAGGAGTTGGGGCTACGGTGTATATAACACATTTTGCAATTAAGAGTACACCTTGGGGTTAGTTCAAACGTACCCGAAAGAGGCGTCCCCTTTTCAGTACCCTTTGCAAAAAGGTGGTTAATAAAGAAATCGTAATTGAGTGAATTTGTCATAATAATTCGTAATTCATAATTCGTAATGCGTAATTATCGGAACGCTACGCGTTGATTATAATGCCGACCGCAGGTCCCTTAACTCCTAATTCCTAATTCCTCATTCCTAATTTTTCCGCCAGGCACTTCACCGCACTTTCATCCGGTGTGCACTGAAGGTGATAGACAGGAACCTTTGAAAGAAGGTCAATGAGAGCATCAACACACTGCTGTGTTTCACCGGGGGCAACAAAGTCAAGGTAAATATTACCCATAAGGCTTTGTATTGCACTTATACCCGTAACACGATTTATTTTGTTTTCGGGAGCCTGACTTAAAAGAACTATCGCTTTAAGCGGCAGGGTTTTGTTTTTACAAATTCCGCTTGTTCCGCAAAAAGGAAGACCGTGAGCGAAAACACTGTTTTCTTCAACAGATACACCGGCCTTGTCACCGTTAATTACCTCTGCGCCCATATACTTTCGCCAGAGCTCCGCCTGTGTGCTTTTACCTACACCGCATTGAGCTGTGAACAATACCGCGCCGCCATCTGTTGAAATATATGAAGAGTGAAACAAAAGTATTTTAAAAGGCAAAAACAACTGACTTAGCGACACCGAATTCCACATATAGCGGAAATCCGACATAACGCCGTAGCTTTGATTTGTAAAATACACCTGACTCTCAGATGTGTCGGTGACTCTGTAGCAAGAAAGTGCACCCTCAGCCACACCCATAGGGTTATGACGGAAAACCTTCTCGCCTTCCCACGAAACAAACGCGCCGATGGGAGTTTTTTTTGTATTAACGGGAGTTTCGGGGAGCTTTTCAGCCACATTGTAGGTTATTTTAATATCTGTTTCACCCTCATTAACCGCGAAAATACTGAAGTTTTCGTGCTCGGTTAAAGGCAATGGAGATTCAATTAAAATCCGCTTACCGCAGATAGCATAATTCTGCTTCATTAAACACCTACCCACTATCCCATTATTATGAGTATAGTACTACAAACACACAAAAAAGTCAACAAAATCAAGACTTTTTTTTGGCTTTTCAAGGGATTTTTTTCATAAAATTGTGTCGTATTTTTCTTGCACCACAATTTATTGTGTATTGAATTTTTTATTCAGTATGGTATACTATAAATTGTAGAAAAAATTCGGAGTGTGTAAATATATGGATAATAAAACTTATCGTTTAAAGCCCGGCTACGTTTTGCGTGAGATTGCCGGTGAGCACCTTGCAATCCCCGTTACTGCAGAAAACTCCTCTGACATCGTTGTACTCAACCCCGTCAGCGCAATTTTGTGGAATGAGCTTGAAACGCCAAAAACCATTGACGAATTAGCAGACAGAATTTGCAGCAGCTTTGATATAAGCCGAGAGGAGGCAACGGCGGATATTAAGGAGTTTGTTGAGACGCTTGTTGCTGCAGGAGTAATAGAATAAGTTACAATTGGCAAGTTTTCGGTAATGATTTGTGCAGCAAATCATTTTTAATTTAAAATTATAATCAACGCGTAGCGTTCCGAAATTTTGCATTTTTAATTTTGAATTTAAAAAGATATTCCCCCGAAACTCTTACGTTTCGGGGGAATGAATTTTTATATCTTATTTATTTTTTCTTGCTGCGATTTCGTCTACCATTTCCTTCTGACGTTTTTCTGTAATTGTATAGAAGAACATAGGTACTGCGCAAGCAAACATACTGATTACACCTGAGAGAACAAGCATATTCCAGAGTGTATCTTTACCTGCCTGAGTAATGAAGCCTGTTTCAGAGTTAATCTTTGCAGCACTGAAGGAGATAACACCGATGAATGCACCGACTGCCATACCGATTTTGTTAATAAGTGTCTGCATAGCGAAGCAGATACCCTCACCGCGTTCGCCTGTTTTCCATTCAAGGTAATCAACAGTGTCACCAATCATAGCGTAAGTGATGATGTTATTAACACCCTGGGGAATACCGAGAAGAACAAGGGCGATAGCCGCAACAACAAGCTTCCAGGGAGCATCGTAACCAACAAAGTACATAATTGCCATTACAACGCCACCGAAGAGATGAACTGCAATATATGCCCATTTCTTTGTGAATTTCTTTGACATCCAGGGAACAAGGAGAGATGCAACGAGACCGCCGGGCACAACAAGAAGCGTTATAAGGCTGTACATACCTTCATTCTGAAGAACGTACTTTGCGAAATAAAGACCGCCCGTGTATGTATAAACCATTCTTGCACCACCGAGAATACCCGAAAGAACGATAAGAAGAAGCTCTTTGTTCTTAAAGAGGAGCTTGAGGTTGTGACCAAGGCTGGGGGGATTATCAACAGCTGTAAAGCGCTCTTTTGTGTGCTTGAAGCCATAGAAGAACATAGGAACTGCAGCAACTACAAGAACAACCGCACAAATGAAATATGTCATTTTAAGAGTGTCTGCATTTGCTTCTTCCATACCCTTGATAACTGTACCTACAAAGCCTTTTGCTGCTTCTGCGTCAACGCCTTTATCAGCCATAATTTTAGCAATATCAGCATCTGTATATCTGAATTTTGCTGTTACACCGTTTGTAATAATAGGAACAAAAACAGTAACGATACCTGCACCCAATGTGCAAAGAAGACGTGTGATTGTAAGCATATTACCGCGGACAACGGTGTCGTTTGTCATACAGGTTGAAAGGCCCCAATAGGGAACGTCAGCAACTGTATAAACAACACTCCATATAACGTAAACAATAGCAATGATTATGAAAGAGCTTGTAGCCTTTGCCCGGAAAACAGGAAGGAAGCAAACAATTGTCATAATTGCAATGGGAACAGCCATCCATTTAAGATAGGGACGGCATTTACCCCACTTTGTACGAGTTCTGTCAACAATTGAACCCATAATCGGGTCGTTGAATGCGTCGAAAATACGAGTGCCCAACATAAGATATGCAACCGCCATTGAACCGGTTACCGCACCGATGGTAACACCATCAGCACCAAAAAGAAGTGCGTCCGTAAGGAAGATTGTAAGATACGAACCGATAATGGTGCAGATAAAGTTCTGACCGAAGCCGGCAATACCGTATGCAAGAGCTTCCTTAGGCTGTAAGCCGTCGCCGCCAGGTGTTGTGCCGTACAGCTTGTGTAACAAATCGTTGATCTTCATTTTCTCACCTTATATCTTTCAATTTTTATTCAACAATTTCAACAGTTTTCATAACGATGGGCTCAACGGGTGTTGAACGCTCACCGCCGAAGCTCATTCTGCGGTCGATTTTAAGGAAATCATCAACTGTTTCCATACCCTCGACAACCTTGCCGAATGCGGCATACTGACCGTCAAGGAAGTTGCAGTTACCGTAGCAGATAAAGAACTGACTGCTTGCGGAATCGGGATGCCGGGAACGAGCCATTGAAACAACACCGCGGGTGTGTGAAAGTGTGTTCATAACACCGTTCATTGCAAACTCACCTTTGATATTCTTACCGCTGCCGCCACAACCTGTTCCCTCAGGGTCACCGCCCTGAGCCATAAAATCATCAATTACTCTGTGGAAACCGAGTCCGTTATAAAATCCGTCTTTTACAAGACTCAAAAAATTTTCACAAGTGATGGGGGCTTGTTCGGGACAAAGCTCAATCACAAAGGTCTGCCCGTTTTCCATAGTTACTTTTACTTTTGACATATTATTACACCGTTACCCTGTTCATTACGTAGTTTTCGTTTGCGTTTGTTGTTGTTACGGTTTTCATAACAAGATCAGAATCCTTTTGAGGAGCAGCCGTTATATCAACCACATAGTTATACGTATAATCTGCATAAAGGCTGTCACCCGTGCGGTAATCCTGCTTGTAAATAATTGTACCGTTGCTGAAGGAAACCTTGTTAACGGTTGAACCGTCGCTTTCGTCAAAAGCAGGAATATTAAAGATTTTTCCGTAAGGAAGAGCCTGCCTTTTTGAGAAGCCCGCAGCACCCGTGGGATATTCATCACCGACATAGGTAACATCATTCATTTTAATTGTATAAACAATGCTGCCGCTTTCAACGGTGCAGGTAATAGACTTAATATCAGCCAACGTAAGTCTGCTTGACCAGCCGAGATTGTTTACGGGGAAATATGTATAATGGCTGTTTGAAGCCTTGGCAACTGTTTTGGCTGTTATCTGAGGCTCATAAGCCTCCTGTGCTTCAACACGCATTTGTTCAAGCTGAGCCTTCATTTCCGCATCGAGAGCCACATTATAAGGGAAAGTGTTCATCAATTTTATGATTTTTTCAACATACTCATCAAATTCAAGATTCGTTACGTTCATACTTGAAATGGGAGCATTCATTGTTGTTACCTTGATTGAAGGGCAAACCATTGTTGCAGTCTTTTCAAAACCGGGTCTTTTGGTTTTAACCGAGTTAATGCCTTCATTGAAGAGCGCAAGTGCCTCCTCCTGATTTACGGGTGAATCAACGCCTGCGACAACGCGAAGCACCTTTTGCGCGTCAACTACCGAAACCACACCGTCCGCATCGTAGTCATAATCATTTGCGTCGCCCTCGACAATGCCTGCGGCAACTTTGAGATACTGTGAAGCATCTGCAGTTGTGAGCGAGCCGTTTCCGTCCGCATCGATTTTCTGAAGCTTCGCCATAGCACTTTCTGCCATTTCGGTGTCACTTGCAGCTGATGCGTTAACGCTGAAAATACCGACAGCTATACACAACACAAGCAAAAACGATAATAATTTTTTCAAAACAATCACCTTTCCTTAGAAATAAGAGAATTTATTTAAAGTTAAACGCGGCCTTCAAGAAGAGCAATGTTTGCTCAACTATCATATCATCACTTTCATCTGCCTGTTTACCTGTGTAGATGAAAAACCTCTCCTTATAATAAGGACAAGCCGTAGAAAACTGCAGCATCATAAAAACACTGTGCAGTAAATATGCAAAAAATGCGGGATTTGCATCTGCACGTACATCACCCGTTTCCTGGGCAACGCTGATTGTGCGTGTATAAACAGATGCCGATACTGCTTCAATCCGTTGCGAAAGCTCGTTTAAAAACTCTGAATTCTCACCGGTTGTAAGAGAACAGTAAAGCTTGATTAACTCAGGCTCGGCACGGGAAAAATTCAATAAAGCACGAATAATTTTCTCCGCCTTCAGAAGAATATCCTCCTCTGATGAAGCAAGACCTAACAAGAAATTTTCAAGAGTTGTAAGGCCTTCCTGCACAATCATTGTGAAAAGGCTTTCTTTATTGTCAAAATACTTGTAAACAGAGCCTACGCTTATTCCTGATTTTTTTGCTATCTGCTGAATTGAGGTATTCTCAAAACCGTTGTTTGCAAACTCTTCTCTTGCAACACAAAGAATTCTTTCACGCTTTTCCTGCGGAAGCTTTTCAAACGCAGCCTTGCACAACTGTGTTTTATTCTGTTCCATTTTCCACCTCGTGAACATAATTCTCCATAGTTACATTTAACTATAGCATTTTTATTCAAAAAATGCAACAAAAACAAAAAAATCACCCGCCAAAAATGACGGGCATTTTTTGTTTACTGTTTATAAAATTATTTGTGCATATCACAATACAGTTTTTTGCACTCCTCAACGTCAAGCTGTACCGTCAGGTGATCGACACCAAGCTCCCAGCTTAATTTTTCAATACTCCTCTTAACCTCTTTGTAAAAATTTATATCTGTATCGTCAGGAATTCTGATGTGAACAGTTGCCATAATTTTCTCTCCTTCAAACGTCCACACGTGAAGATGATGAATATCACTTACACCGGGGAGCTCCGAAAGCGCTTTTTTGTAATCTGTAACAGAAAAATCCTCCGGTACTTTTTCGAGAAAAATTTCAAAAACTTCAACAAGATTTATTATAGACTGCACAAGAAGATATACCGCTATAATCAGAGAAATGATTATATCAACAAAATTCCATTGAAGGAAATAAACAAAGAAACCACCCACAAGAACCGCTACCCAGCTGAGCACATCTTCAAGAAGATGTAATTTTATGGCTTTTTCGTTAGCACCCTTACCCTTTGACGTCTTTAAAACAGCCGCGCCGTTTATAATTATGCCCAAAACAGCCAGCAACAGCATACCGAGTCCGTGTACCTCGGCAGGCTCCTTGAACCTTTCAACCGCACCGAAAATGACAACGGCACTGCCGCATACAAGTATCAACGAGGTTATTGCCGCAGAAACAAGGGAATAACGGCGATATCCGTATGTGTATTTATCGTCGGGCTTCTTTTTGGAGCGTCTTTCAAAAAACCAAGCACAGGCGATGGCAATACAGTCGCCAAAATCATGAATTGCATCGGAAATAACCGCAAAGCTGTTTGTGAACAGCCCACCGAAAAACTCAATCAGAACAAAAACCGTATTCAGAAAAAATGCTGTTTTTATACCTTTTTCTGCATCGTGATTATGAAAATCAGCATGCGACTTGTGAATATGTGAATGATTATGCTTCTTCATAAAGATGCTCTACCGCCTTTTCAAAAATATCTTTTATGTGATTATCAGCAAGAGAATAAAAAACAACCTTACCTTCTCGCCTGTTTTTTACAAGACCTGCATCCTTTAAAACTCTTAACTGATGTGAAACCGCTGATTTTGTCATTCCCAACAGAACGGCAATATCACAGACACACAGCTCACTCTTATCTAATCCCCAGAGAATTTTCACCCTTGTACTGTCAGCAAAAATTCTGAAAAAATCAGAAACATCCGCAACGTCTTCATCTGACGGCATTGTGTTTTTAACAACACTCACCGTGCTTTCGTGCAAAACGTCACAATCGCAAAATCCGGCTGTTCTTTTCACGTTATTCACCACCTGATACAGTTGAACAAATATTCAACTGTATTATACTCTGCAGCTTTGCTTTTGTCAATCCGTATTTACTTTTTTTACCTCGCATAATTAACAATTTGTTATTGAAATAAAAATTAATATGCATTATAATGTATTCGTATTATTGTATTTTACAGGAGGTCTTTTAATGAAAAAAGCGCGTTTTACAACAAAAGCTTTGCTCTCTTTCATTATCGTTGTAATGCTTATCGGATCAATGAGTGTTTTATCCTTTGCAGCCGATACATTCACAAACGCTAATTTGAGCTACGGTGAAATTGTTCCCACCGATTCAAAGCTTGATGCTCAGAAGCAGTCTTACACATTTTACGGTGATTCTGCCGAGCTTTATTTTATGCAGATAAGCAAGGGCAGAACCGGTGCCCATTTCTGTATAGAAATTTTTAACGACAAATCTTACCAGAATCAGATTCAGAGCTACTCTGCTCCTTACAGCATCACCGCAGGTAACAAGGCTCTCAAGCTTACCTGGAACTTCAAAAACCTCGGAAGCGGTGCATACTACGGAAGATGCTACTCTTATGTTGAAAACGAAGACAACAGAACAATTGACTCTGCTTCTATGAAAACCTTCGTCATCAATATTGACCGTTTAAGCAAGCGCGAAGTCAAGCTTGTTTCTAACGTAAACACAGCAAACGGCCCCAGAATCACCTGGGAAGCTGTTCCCACCGCAAAAACATATAACGTTTACAGACGTGCCGCGGGCGAAAAAGGCTGGACGTATCTCTACACTGAAAGAAACGGTGCAACAAGCTATACCGACACTAAGGCAACAAGCGGTAAGTATTATGCCTACACCGTTAAATGCTATGACGGAAAATATGTCAGTCTTTATAACACAAAGGGTCTTAACAGTTTGTATCTCGGTATGCCCGAAATTTCCGTAAACGGAAACGGTGCAGCAGGTATTGCCACACTCAAATGGAACAAGGTTGCAGGCGCTACGGGCTACTACGTTTACCGTAAGGGCGGTTCATTAAGCGACTACAACTGGAAGCTTATTGCGACAATCAAAAACGGAAGCACAATATCTTATTCAGACAGCACCGCAAAGAGCACCGACTGGCAGTACACATACACCGTAAAGGCTTTCAACGGTAAATACGTAAGTGCTTATAAATATTCCGGTGTTGATTTTGACTACATTCCCGCTCCTACCCTTTCGAGAGCATATTCTTATGAAAACGGTATGAGAATTGAATGGAAATCAACAAATCCCAACGTCACGAAATATTACGTTTACCGTAAAGACGGCACATCATGGAAATATCTCGGTGCTGCAACAAACAAATTCTTTATTGACACCACCGCAGCTTCAAACACAACCTACACTTACACGGTAAAGGCCGTTTCCGACACCAATGCGGGTGCATACAATGCAACAGGTATTACTGCAAAATTCTTAAAAGCCCCTGTTCTTCAGAAGCTTACGTTTGATGCTTCATATAAAGCATTGGTTAAATGGGAAAAGGTTAACGGTGCCGCAGGATATAAGGTTTACAGAAAAGTTGCAGATGCAAAAAGCTGGGCGCTTATTTCTACAATCAAAAACGGCGCAACCACCTATTACAATGATGCGTCAGGTAAAGCAAGCGGTGTCAAATACACCTACACAGTACGTGCTTACGACAGCAAAAACCTCCACAGTTATTTTGATATAGACGGCACATCGGCTATCTGTCTTGCAAAGCCTGTATTCGCAGTTTCACAGGTCTTTGACGAAAACGACAATTCAAGCATAGAGGTTAAATGGTCTGCAATTAACGGTGCAACCAAATATAACGTTTACAGACGCATTCCGGGAGGCACTTGGCAGTACCTTGTTCTCAACACTCCCGAAACGGTTTACGCTGATACAACAGCAGAAATCGGTATTATGTATGAATATGCGGTAAGAGCACTTAATAACAACGGTGATATAAGTTATTTCTATACCCGTACAATAAAACCCGTTGCAAGACCCGTTATTGAATCCGTTACAGTTTCACAGGACGGCACAAAGGTAATCTGGGGCGCTATCGAAAATGCAGATTCTTACACAGTTTACAGAAAGGCTGAAATTGCTGACGGTTGGGAGGCAATTGCAACCGTAACAGAGGCTGAATACCTTGATGCATCCGAAGAAGCAAAAACACAGCATTTCTATTACACGGTTTCTGCTACATTCGGTGAAACAGAAAGCTCTGTACGCGACGGTGTTGCAAACTTCGTTCTTGCAGAAATCTTTGCAGAGTTTGTTCCCGCAACAGAAGGAAGCAAGCCTGCAATTCAGGTTACCGTTAATTATGAAGACGGTGCAATGGCAGGTATATTCAAAAGCGTAAACGAGGAATCCCCCGTTCTTCTTGAAGGTGTTAAAGACAGCTTCAACGATACAGAAATTGAACAAGGCGCACAGTACACCTACACACTTATTGTCACTATGCCGGGCAAGCTTGAAAACCGTGTTTCCGCAACCGCTAAGCATCCCCTTCCCCCTCTTGCAAAAGCACTTATCACAAGCTGTGAGGGCAATTACAACGAGGGCGATCCCTTCATCGTATTGACTTGGAACGGTGTTGAATTTGCAGACGAATACATCGTTTACAGAGCTGAAAACGGCGGTGAATGGGTTGAGGTAGGAAAAGTTCCTGCTGAACCGGAAACACCCGATATACCCGAAACCGACGAACCCACTACAGAGCCGAGCGAGCCTGATGTTCCCGAAACCGACGAACCTACTACAGAGCCAACCGAACCGAGTGTTCCCGAAACAGAGGAAATAACAGAAGCTGAAGAAGAACCTTTGTATGGCACTGATAGTGAAACAACTACAACCGTTGAAGAAGAAACAACTACAGAGCCTGATACAACAGAACCCGACGAGGAAGACCCCACAGAGCCCGTAGTTCCCGAGAAGACTTACACATTCAAGGATGAAAATGTTTCTTCCGAAATCGAATACACCTACAAGGTTGTGGCAGTTGCTACAAAATCTGAAAGAGAAGCTTCAGAATCAGATACAGCCTCCTGCTTAGTTAAAACCCTTCTTGATAAGCTTACGGGCATTAAGTTCGCAGCAGAAAAAGCAGAGCCCCTTAAAGTTGCGGTAACGATTTCATGGGACGAGGTTAAATATGCGGAAAGATATGAAATCCGTCGCAGAGAAGGTGATTCAGAGCCTGAGCTTATCGCAATTATTTCTGCAGAAAAGGAACTTAGTTTCACAGACGTTGTAAGAATAAACAGAGAATTCACCTACGAGATTACAGCCTTCTCAGAAGATAGAGGCCAGGTTAAAAATGAAGCCGACTTCTGTTGGACAGAGGTTCCTCCCGTACCCACCGACGAGGAATGCCTTACAGTTGTTGATGGTATGACTTATATCGAAAACGGTCTCATTATTACAGATAACTATATGATTGATGACATATCTATCCTTCTTGCCGCAAACGATGAATATTCTATAGAGGTGCAGTCCTCAAGTGATTTCATCTGCACAGGTGCCGCAATTGATATTTATCTTGATGGATACAAGCTGAAATCATACACTGTTATTGTAAAAGGTGATATTGATTCCGACGGTATTTGTGATGCTTTTGATTACGCAGAGCTTGAAAAAATAGTTAACGGTCACATCACTGCTGACGACAATACAACTCTTGCCGCTGACTTAAACAATGACGGTATAATTGATGCTGCTGACCTTGAATTGATGTTAGAAAAACTTTAATTTACAAAAACCGTGTTTCTCTTAATTTGAGAAACACGGTTTTTTATTAAAAGAGCTCGATGCCTGAACATCGAGCTCTTTTGATTATAATTTATTTTTAATCTTCATTTTCTTCTCTTGCTTGTTTAATAACCTCTTCGGGAACCGCCTCACCGTGTTTTACAAACAATATCAAAAGAATTGAAAGTGCGAACATTATGGGGCTGTATACAAAGAGTGAAAGGTATGAACCTGAAACCATACGGACAATACCGTAAACGATGGGAGAAGCAATCTGTGCTGAGAATGTTGCTGTATAATAGTAGCCTGTAAATGTACCAACCTTATCAACACCGCCGATTTCAAGAACAAGGGGCAATGTGTTAACCGTGATAAGCATATTTGCAAAGCCACCGAAGATAAGAGCAACCCAGATAAGAGCCATACTTCTTGTTAATACGTAAAGAAGGAATACTCCCATAAATACGAAAAGACCTATAAGGATTGTTTTCTTTCTGCCAAGCTTTTTACCCATCTTACCTGCAGGAATTGCAGCAACTGCGGAGCAAATTGCAAACAAGGTTGTCATAATGGTTGCCTCACCTGTTGATTTGCCGAGAACCTCAGCCGCAAAGAGTGCAAAGAATGTTGTAATTGCATTTGTACCGCAGAAGAGGAAGAACAAACCGCCAAGCATTGCAACAAGGCTCTTTCTTTCACCTTTGGAAAGCTTCTGATTTTTCTTTTCTTCTTTCTTTGCTGCTTTTTCTGCTTTTGCTTTAGCCTTTTCGTCAGCCAACTGATTTTTATAAGCAGCAGCATCAAGCTTGCTTGAAGGCTCATTAACAAAGAAACGGATAACAAGCATACCTGCAACCATAACAACTGCACCAACAAGGAACACAAAGGGGAAGCTTGTTGTCTGCTCGTTTTCGGCTGTAACCTTAACACCTGTAACCAACGCATAAACTGCTGACACAATTCCGCCGGCAGCAAGACCGATAACTGAACCGACACCACCCATAAGGTTGATGATAGCATTACCTTCACTTCTCAAGTGAGGAGGCGTAAGCGCAGGCATAAGAGCAACTGCGGGAGCTCTCCACAGAGACATTGAGAAAACAAAAAGAATAATACAAATCATTGTTACGGAAAGAGAATTCGTCAATGCAACCATAGGTATAATCGCAAATAATATTGCTGAAACGGGGGCACCGTAAACAACGAAAGGTCTGCGTTTACCGAGCTTTGAGCGGCAACGGTCAGAAAGCTTACCGAATGTGGGCTGGAATATAACACCGAAGATGTTATCAAACGTCATAATAACACCGATAAACAACGGAACAAGAGTAATACCGCCTGCCGCAGTGCCAACATCCTGACCCTGTGACTTTGCAAATTCAGCAAGAAGCGGGAACATTTCGTTAAGCTTTGCGCTCAAGCCGGTAATCCATGCGGATTCTGAAAGCAATCTGTTAAGAATTTTTGTAATATATGGGTCATAAATAGCCCATGCAATTGATGATGCAAGAAAAGCAAAACCGGTTAATATAGTGTGACCTACATGAAGCTTACCGTTTTTCTCGCAAAAAAGCTGTTTGTCGTTCATAAATCTTCTCCTTTGCGGTTTTTAGATTTTACAAAATTCATTTTAACATACAAAATTCAAAAATCAATTAAATAAAGAGCCTGTAATTATTTTTTGGAACTTTCCATAAATAATACGGCTCTTTTTTGTGTATTTCTTCTTTTTATTTACTGTTTACTTCTGTAGCTTTCAGCTTCCCAGTTCACTATAAAATCCGTAAGCTCCGGACTCATAGGCTTTGCTCCGCCGAAGCTTTCGGCGAAAACGGCAATTTTCATTGCATCATTAAAAAGTGCAACTGCGGTTTCACTACCCTTTTGAGAGTAATCCACGCCGTAAAGTCCGCAACCTTTCACAAAAATAATTTTGGGTAAAAATCCGTTTTTCTCTTTGTAATCTTCAACGGTGCCTCTAATTTCATCCACTTTTTCAACATAAATGGGATAAGGCTTGCAATAAACAACCTGGTCAGGATTGAAGGGAAGATATATTTTATTAAAGCTCTCTTTATCCTTAGCAAAATCCAAAGCAACTGTTGAGGGCTCATAAGTGATTATGCTGTCTTCACCGAAAACCGCTGAAATTTCGTTTACCATATCCTGGAAATTTTCGCTTTCAAAGTCACCTATTTCAAAATCTGCTTCCTTTGTAACCTCTGCCCTGATTTTTGCAATAACAGAGTAAAGCTTTTCACCCAAAGCCTCAACCTCATCGGCTGAAACAAAAATACCGTGGTTTGCAAGAAGAACAATATCTGCATCCTTGCCCATTTTGTTTTTATACTCTGTAAGTGTATCGTAGCATATTTTTGCAAGGGTGTAGCCGGGCTTTACGGGGTCAATCCACAAAACGCTGTCACCGAAAAGCTCTTTTGCAACCTCTTTACCGTTATCAGCACAAGTAACACCGTTGACTATTGCCGGGTGTAAATGCAAAACGAAGCGCTGAGGAAAAAGGCTGTGCAAAGTGGTTTCAACACTGGGACGCTTGTTTTCCTGACCGGGAAGCTTTGCATCCATAAGGTCTTTAAGAGAAAGTGCTTCGCGCTCTTTATCGTTATCAGGATATGTTTTTGTAAAAATTTCCGCAATCTTACTGCGGCTCATAGCCACAAAGCCCTCTGCGGTAATATCGCAAAGTCTTGTGCCCGAGCCTTTAATATACATTGTATCCCCATCCTTTGCAGAGGTATTACCGCCGCCTGCAAGAACGAGCTCTTCATTGCTGCCGTAAAAATTGGAAAAACCAACAAGTTCATCAATAATCATAATTCTATCTTCCTTTAAATACATATTCATACCTCCTTGGCGAAAGGAGGGGGACGACGACACAGCCAAAGCGGAGTCGTGGTGGAGGATTCCGGCACCGCAAGGTACGTATAATAAAATCCTTTACCTTATATATGATCGGGGTATCTCTCAACTTCAATAACGCCATCGCATACTTTCATTTTTGCAATACGTGCGTTTCTTCTGTCACCGGGGAGACCGTCTGCCTCTGCATTTCTTGCGTGGTAGACGCAATAATACTGACCGTCAACCTTAATAACGCTGTTGTGACCCGTGCCCTCTTCCCATTCATTGCTTCTTAAAAGAGGTGCGTAGGTTTTATCATCAGGCATTTTTCTGAAATCAACTTTTCTCAAATCCTGCTCGTCTGTTTTTGCGGCGGCATAGCCAACAAAATAGGTTTCGTCTTCATAACGTCCGCCGCTGTACATAAGGTACTGCCACTCGCCCTCTTTGAACCAGAAAGCGCCCTCAAGGGTATGCCAATGCTGGCCCTCTTTATATCGGTCACGCTTGAAAATCTCCTCATCAATTGAGGGAAGAAGAACAACCTTAGGCTCGCCCTCAAGAGTATAGGGGTCGCTCATTTTCTGAACAACAATGTGTGTACCGATTCTTTCACCCTCAAAGGTGTTAGGTGAATAGAAAAGGAAAAGACCTGCATCGGTTTTTACAATGTGAGAGTCAATGCTGAAGGGCGGTGCAATCTGACCCTTTAATTCAAAGGGACCCATAGGGTTATCACCCTCTAAAACGTGCATTGCACCGTGGTGTCCGCCTTGGTCGGGCTCTGCTTCATCAAGCTCAAATGAGAAATAAACGTAGAATTTATCATCAAGACAAATAACGGAAGGCGCCCAGAAATTCCTCCTGCCCGGTATTGTGAAAATCTGACCTTCAAATTTCCAATCACCCAGAAGAGTGTCACACGAGTAGCCGTAAAGACCGTCATCACCTGTAGTATATATATAGTATTTACCGTTATGCTCGATAATATAAGGGTCTGCCTGACCGATGTAATTATCCTTGTCAATTTTTAAAAGCTGCATCAATAACGCCTCTTTCCCGTATTTCGTCCGCGTCTGCTTTTATTGTTTCTGTTATTATTGCCACGCTGTTGCTCTTTTTGTTTTTTTGCCTGCTCGACCCTGTCTTTATAAGAGGGTTTAACAAGACATTTTTTATCAAAGCCGATTAAGTCTTCACGGTGGCACATTTTAAGAGCAGTTCTCACAAGGTCTGCGTTTTTCGGGTCACCGCATTGAAGAAGAGCACGTTGCATTCTTTTTTCATCCGCTGTTTTGGGAACATAGACCTTTTTCATTGTGAAGGGGTCAATTTCCGTATAAAACATTACTGTTGAAGCCGTACCCGGTGTGGGATAAAAATCCTGAACCTGCTCGGGATTATAGTTCCACCTTTTAATATGCTCGGAAAGCTTGACCGCATCCTGAAGGGTACTGCCCGGGTGACTTGACATAAGATACGGAACAAGGTATTGCTCCATGCCGAAGCTTTTTGTAAGCTCAAAATATCTGTCTCTGAATTTTTCATAAACCTTGAAATCAGGCTTACCCATAAGGCGCAAAACGTTGCCCGAACAATGCTCGGGAGCAACCTTCAGCTGCCCGCTTACGTGGTCCTTAACAAGCTTTTTGAAAAAAGCGTTACCCGAGGGAGATTTATCCGCTTGCAGGTAATCAAATCTTATACCCGACCGAATAAAAACCTTTTTAATCTTAGGTATTTTTTCAATTTCAGAAAGTAATTTTATATATTCCCTGTGATCTGCTTTAAGATTTTTACATGGCTCGGGAGCAAGGCATTTTTTATTTGCACAAACACCGCTTTTAAGCTGTTTGTCACAAGCCGGATGCCTGAAATTTGCAGTAGGGCCGCCAACGTCATTTATATATCCCTTAAAGTCTTTCATCTGTGTTAAAAGCTTTGCTTCTTCAACAACGCTTTCAATACTTCTTGAACGGACACTTCTGCCCTGATGAAAGGCAAGAGCGCAAAAATTACAACCCCCGAAGCAGCCTCTGTTATGAGTCAGCGAAAACTGAACCTCGGCAATTGCAGGCACTCCCCCATCCTTTTCATAAGAAGGGTGATACGTTCTCATAAAGGGAAGCGCATAAACCTCATCAAGCTCTTCTCTTTCAAGGGGCGGCATAGGCGGATTCTGCACAAGCATTTTATCCCCGTAATATTCCACAAGTGCTTTTCCGTAAGCACTGTCCTGATTTTTATACTGAACCGAAAAAGCCTCGGCATAATATGCTTTATCTGTTTTCAGCTTTTGAGAGTCCCATTCGCCCGTGTAATCAAAGTGAATTTTGTCGCCCTTTTCACCAAGCCATACAGTGCCTCGCACGTCACGGATTTTATTAACAGGTACACCTTTATCAAGAAGCTGTGCAATTTTTCTTATAATATTTTCACCCATTCCGTAGGTGAGAATATCTGCACCCGAAGAAACCAGCAGACTTTCAAGAACCTTATCTTCCCAATAATCGTAGTGAGCAAATCTTCTTAAAGACGCTTCAAGTCCGCCGATAATAATAGGAGAATCGGGATACGCTTCTCTTATGAGCTTGCAGTAAACTGACGTTGCTCTGTCAGGCCTCAAGCCGAATTTACCGCCGGGGGAATAATAATCATAACTGCGCTTTCTTTTAGCAACTGTGTAGTGAGCAACCATTGAGTCAATGTTACCTGCGGATACCAAAAAGCCAAGACGGGGTTTGCCGAATCGCTTAAAATCCTCGCAATTATTGAATTTAGGCTGTGCAAGAAAAGCCACATTGAACCCTTGTGCTTCAAGAACACGGGTTATTATTGCCGCACCGAAGGAAGGATGATCCACATACGCATCACCGCATACGTAGACAAAATCCACCTCTGCCCAGCCTCGTTCTTCAACCTCTTTTAAATTTACAGGTAAAAAGCGTTCGCCTATCATTAAAAACTCACCCGTTTATTTCTTCAAGTAGTGAGGGTAATTCCTCAACAGTTTCAATCTGCAAAGCAGGTTTTTCGATTTCGGGGAAAATCCACGTACCCGTAGTTTTAACCCATACGCTTATACAACCGGCATTCCTTGAACCCTCAACATCATTTAAAGGATGGTCACCCACATACATCATTTCACCGGGCTCTATCCCCATTTTTTCAGCCATCATAAGGAATATTTCCTTGTCAGGCTTTTCGTAAGGGGTATCACCGCTTACAATTATTTCATCAAACTCTTCTGTTAATTCAAGCATTTCCAGCTTTTTATACTGCAAAGTGGCATTACCGTTTGTAATAAGACCTATTCTGTAACCCATAGACCTTATTTTTTCAAGCGTGGGCACAGCAAACTCATATTTTTCCGCAAGATGCTTAAAATGGCGAAGAACAATTTCTGTGTACTCCGAGAAGCTCGGAACAGTTTTGAATATGCCTTTTTCCACAAGATAGTTATAAATACCCCGCCAACCTTTATGTACAAAATGCTTATCCGCATAGGAGAGCTCCTGAATAAAAAACTCGTCTGTGATGCCGTCAGCAAGGTCAAAATGCTTTCTTAACTGTGGAACAAGCTTATTAATGGTTGCATATCTGTCAAAAAGTGTGTGGTCAAGGTCAAAAACAACAGCCTTTATCATTCAAAAACACTCCTTTTCAAAAAAATAAAATACACAAAAATTGTAACATAAAAACTTTGTTATTTCAACAAATATCAACACAAAAAATTCTCTTTACGAAAAATTTCGCAAAGAGAATTTCATCAATATTTTAAAGCTTTCAAATATTCTTTATTTTCAGGGGTAACGCAATGGCTTTCAACGGCTTTTGAGATAGTTTTATTGTGTGTCCATTTGTCAAGACTGCGGTTTTCGAGAAATTTCACGCTCACCTCATATTGCTTAGAGAGAGCCGTTGCAAAATACCACGCGCGCATCATATTAACATAGTATTCATCACTTTTAATATCAGCAACCATCTGAAGAAAAGAAACATCAAACTCATCGTCAAGATAATACTGCATCAGGCACTTTATACCATAGCGAATTGTATAAGCTTCATCTGAATTTATCCATTTTTCAATTTCTTCAAGTAATTCTTTTTTATGCTTTTTAAAAATTTTCGGTGACATCATATCACAGGTTGCCCAGTTATCAACAAAGGGTAAAAATCTGTTCAATTCTTTTATGACAGTATTATAATCCTTTACCATTTCAATAAGAAAAGCGTGAAGATTATTTTCTTCGTAATATTTATGGGGCAATTTTTTCAAAAAAACAACTTTTAAATCTGTTTTATTTATTTCTTTTGCAAATTTTCTTAAATCAGGCACTCGCACACCTAAAACCTTTTCAGGATTAACAGTGGGCATAAGCTTCTGATGAAATTCTTTGTATTCCGGGTCCGCCATTTCTTTAAGTTTTTGTTCTATATAGTAATGTATGTCAGTCATAAACTAATCCCTCGCAATCGTATAAATGATAACATTTATGGGGGTTGTTTTCAATAAATAATTTCAGATAGGCATTTTGTGACACAGAAGCTTGCGTTGACACAAGCTAATGCCGCAAGGCAATTCATGATGAAATCAAATCATGCTGACAAGCAATTCATCTGAAGCAATATAGATGAATTGGCAAAAGCCATGAATTGACCTGACGGTCATGATTTCTCGCTTTGCTCCATGAAATGATTTGCTTCACAAATCATTTTTAATTTGAAATTATAATCAACGCAGCGTTCCAAAATTTTGCATTTTGAATTTTGAATTTTGCATTGCAACAGCAGAAAGCCCCCGCCTTTCGGCAGGGGCTTTCCGCTGTGGATGTGGGGTGTGAAAGAGAAAGATATGGCTTGTGTAACAGGGGGTGCTGTTACACTATATAAACTCCTTTCGGAGATTATACCGAAATCAAACAGCCTGAGTTGTAATTGTCGCTATTGTAGGGTCTTCAGGCTTTGAAATTCTTATTACATATTCAAAATATTCGTCCGTTTCGCTTTTGGCGGTATCTGCTTCGATACCCGCTTTTCTTATGGCATCAACTGCATGATTTAACGTGTTAAGGAAAATTCTCATATCCTTATACGCTCTCATCTGCGGACGGTTTTTTGATTTTTTTCTGCGTTGCACGTCATTTATGAGCCTTTCGGCTTCGGCAACAGTCAGATGACGTTCGATTATTATATCAAGAACTCGTCCGCGGGTTATGTTATCGGGTAAAACCAGCAACGCTCTTGCGTGGCGCTCCGTAAGTCCTGCACAGGATATTTTATCTCTGAGCGTTTCGGGAAGCCTTAAAAGCCGCAGTTTATTTGAAAGCGTTGACTGTGCTTTACCTAATTTTTTTGAAATTTCCTCTTGGGTAAGCCCGTGCTCCGTCATTAATCTTTCAATGGCAACTGCTTCCTCAAAAAAATCAAGATTTTGCCTTTGCACGTTTTCAATAATGGCAAACAGCGCAGACTGTTCATCTGAGACATCCATTACAATACAGGGGATTTTGCTCATACCAACCATTCTTGCAGCCCTCAACCGCCTTTCACCTGAAATAAGCTCGTAGCTTCCGTCGGAGCTTTTGCGTACGTTTATAGGTTGCAATATTCCGTTTGTTCTTATTGAAACCGCAAGTCCCTCAAGCTCGTTATAATCAAACCTTACACGGGGCTGATGGGGATTGGGTAAAATAACTTCATGTGGTAAAAGCTGTATCTGACAGTTCACTTTACTTCTTGATGATGACTTTAACATTTGGTATCCTTTCCGGTAATCAAATTCATCCACAAAGCCTGTCTTTTTCTCTCCCTCTGTGCTTACACTATACCACGCATTATCAAAAAAATAAAGCATTTTCGGTCGCGGTGAAACGACTGAAAATGCTTACATTCGGGAAATTTATAAAGGCTTTTTAGCGATTTGTGCCGATACTCTCGGGAATTTTGACGGAATATGCGAAATCTTTTTTACATTTATTATTGCACGCTTGTCTCCGCCGGGCAATGTAAACGCATTTATACCGTCAATTTTGCCGCCGAGAGTCTTCAAAGACACCTTTGCACCGTCAATTTCATCAACGGCGGATGCACCTTTAAGTGAAAGAAATTTGCCACCCACCTTAACAAAAGGCAGAGTGTATTCAAGAAGCACTCTCAACTCGGCAACTGCTCTTGCGGTTGCAAAATCATACTTTTCACGAAATTCAGGTTTTTTACCCGCATCCTCTGCTCTCATATGAACAACGGTAACGTTTTTTACGCCCATTTTCTCTGCAATATCTTCAACCGCTTTAAGCTTTTTACCCGTAGAGTCAAGAAGAGTTACGTCTACCTCCGGATAAGCAGCAGCAATAACAAGCCCCGGAAAGCCGGCGCCTGTGCCAACGTCTATAACGCTGTTGCCGTCTTTAAATTGGGCAGCCTTTGAAACAAGAAGACAATCAAGAAAATGCTTTACGGCAATACCCTCATCATCTGTAATTGCGGTAAGATTTATTTTCTCATTCCATTCCTTCAAAAGCTCTGCATATATATTGAGTTTTTCGGCAAGGTCGGAGCTTACGGTGATTCCGTAAGCCTCGGCCTTTTCATTTAATATTTCAATTACTGACATATTAACCTCTGTAAAGTTTAAGGATTTCTTTAATGGGTCCTGTAAAGTTTTCTGCAAGGGGCGGAAGACTCTTTTCATTTTTAAGGAAGTCTGTGAAAATCATACCCTTGTAATCGTTACCCATCTGGAATTTTGCAATGGTTTCTGTAAGCTCCTGCTTTTTGTCCTTGTTTGCAAGATAAACGCAATCACTGAAGCTGATTTCAACAGCTGCAGTAGGTGCGGCACTTATTGTAACCACAAGTGTGCCCTTACATTTAGTATAATCTGCTTTTCTTTCTCTGCCGTTAACCTTAACGGTAATATCTGCATCAACAATATCTTTAAACTTAATTGTATAATTTCTCTTTTCGGGAACAACGCTTACATCACCCTCGCCCTTTGCAATGGTGAAAGTAACCTTTGAGCCATCTTCTTTAACAATAAAAGGAGTTTTAAGGTATGCGCCGTCTTTATATGAAAGTGTTTCACCGTCATCCTCATACAAAACGAATGTGTTATTGCCTCTGTAAACCCAAAGCTCAAGGTCTTCGGGGTTAGAGCAATCGTTAAGCTTTTCGTTAACGCTCATAGGGATAATTGCACCAGCTTTTGCAAGCACGGGGATATTTTCAATATCGCGGTACATTTTAACGAATCTGTTACCGCTGTAAATTCTGCCTGTGAAAATATCGGTAAATCTGCCCTCGGGAATCCACACGTTAACAGAAGCCATATTGTTGTCAACAGACGTGTGCTCTGTAATGGGAGCAACAATAAGCTCTGTGCCGAAGAAAAATTCATTTTTGCATTCATAAGCATTCTTTTCTTCGGGATAGATATAGTACATAGGCTCACATATCGCACGGCAATCCGTATGTGTGCGGTAGTTCATTGTGTAAATGTAAGGAAGGAGCTTGTGGCGCAAGCGAAGATTTCTTTTTGCGATTCTTTCAATGGGACCGCTGTAATTCCATGGCTCTTTACCCATAAACTCATTGTTTGTTGAGTGAAGTCGCATAATAGGGCTGAAAACACCAAGCTGCAACCAACGGATGTAAAGCTCGTCATCCTTTTTACCCATACAGTGACCGCCTATATCGTGGCTCCACCAGGGGTAACCGATATTTGAAGCAGTAGCTGTAAAGCCGGGCTGGAAATCAAGGCTTGACCAGGTCTGGGTTGTATCACCGCTGAAGCCTAAGGGATAACGCTGACTGCCTGCACCGCAGAAGCGCGAAAGAATAAGGGGTCTGTTGTTATTCTTTGCATTATCGAGGAAATGATAATGGTTGAGAGCCCACAAGGGGTCAAGACCCGGAGTTTTTGTTTTTGTACCCTGCTGCCAGTCAATCCACCAGAAATCAACGCCCATTTTTTCAAAGGGATGATGAAGAATTTTAAAGTAGTTTTCTGTGAATTTGGGATCTGTTATGTCAAATTCAACAGGCTTCTTTTTAGAAGCATCCTGCCCCATTGCCTTGCACATATCTTCATACTGATCCTCAAACCAGCGCACACCCATTGAGGGGTGAAGATTAAACGTAACCTTGTAGTTATCGTCCTTGAGCTTTTTAAGGAAGCCTTCGGGGTCGGGGAAAAGATCTGTATTAAAGGAATAACCCGTCCAGCCGGTTGACCACACATCATAAACGTATTCCATAAAATTCTTGTGGGGTACAACCTTGTGACTGTCTTTACCGAATTTTGACTTAATATCAACCCAATGCCAGTCCATATCAACAGTTGCAACCGTAATGGGAATTTCCTCATCCTTGAAGCGATCCATAAGCGAAAGATATTCTTCCTGAGAATATGCTTTATATCTGCTCCACCAGTTTGAAAGAGCATAACGGGGAATAAGCGGAACCTTGCCCGTCAGCTTGTATAAATCGGTTGTCGCACCCACATAATTATTGCCATAAGCAAAATAATACACGTCTGTGCCCTTGTGCTTACGGGGAACAATTGTGCCATCCTCTTTAAGAATAAGAGTTGAGCTGTCATCAAGAATTGCAACACCGTTTTTTGAAACAACACCGTCACCGAGTATGGGAAGACCTGCGGTAATATCGAGTGTACGGCAAGTCCCCTTTAAGTTGCCTGCTGTGTAGTTTGTTACAATTCTTCCGTCACGAAGCTTAATCCTTATCATCTTCTGTGACTTTAAGGAATACAAAAAGTTAGCCTTTGTAGTCTTGATTTCAATTGTATCTGATGATTCGTTAACCTTAAATTCCGGCTTGCAGAAATCACGGAACCACACGCTCTGAGTGGGCTCATCGCAGAATTTTGCCTGATTTTGCGTTTCAACACGCAGAAGGCAGGGTGTAAGAACCGTAATTCTTACATCCTCACGCACAAGAGTATGGCTTTTGTGCGCAACGGGAGAACAATCGGGTTTGAATCTATCATAAAAGCGTTCCATAAAAAAACTCCTTTCAGAATACCTTATCTTATATAATAGCATTATAACTGTAACAAAGTCAACAAAAGTAAATTTAAATATAACCAAATACACGCCCCTTTTTTGTATACTTTTTTCACTCACCTTTCGTTGACAAAAAAAGTTATTTTTGTTAAAATTATTTTTTGTGAAAGGGATGGTAGTATGTTATTCCAAAACAAAATCGGTTTTGACAATGATTTATACATTGAAAAGCAGTCAGAACAAATTATGAAGCGTGTTGACGATTTCGGCGGCAGGCTTTATCTTGAGTTCGGCGGAAAGCTTTTTGATGACTATCACGCTTCCCGCGTTCTACCCGGCTTTAAGCCCGACAGTAAATTACAATTGCTTCTTAACCTTAAAGACCACGCAGAGGTTGTTATTGTTATCTCTGCAGGTGACATTGAAAATAATAAAATCCGTCGCGATTTGGGTATCCCTTATGACAGCGACGTTTTAAGACTTATGGATGCTTTTTCAAGCGCGGGTCTTTTCGTAGGTAGCGTTGTTATCACACAGTTTGACGGTCAGCCAACTGCTCTCAAATTTAAAGAAAAGCTTGAAAACCTGGGCATAAAGGTGTTTATGCACTACCCCATTGACGGCTATCCCTATAACGTTAAGAAAATCGTAAGCGAAGAGGGCTTCGGCAAAAACGATTATATTGAAACAACTCGTCCCCTTGTTGTTATCACCGCTCCCGGTCCCGGCAGCGGAAAAATGGCAACCTGCCTTTCACAGCTTTACCATGAAAACGCTCGCGGAGTTAAAGCAGGCTACGCTAAATTTGAAACATTCCCTATATGGAATCTTCCCTTAAAGCATCCCGTTAACCTTGCTTATGAAGCAGCAACGGCAGACCTTAACGATGTTAATATGATTGACCCTTATCATCTTGAGGCTTACGGAATTTCAACCGTAAACTACAACCGCGATGTTGAGGTTTTCCCCGTGCTCAACGCAATGTTTGAAAAAATCGAGGGTGTGAGCCCTTACAAATCACCTACTGATATGGGTGTTAATATGGCAGGCTACTGCATTATAGACGATGCTGTTTGCTGCAAGGCCTCTCACGAGGAAATTATAAGACGATATTTCAACACCCTTTGCGACAAAAAAATGGGTCAGAAAAACGATGCGGCAATTGCAAAAATCGAAAGCCTTATAAACCAGACGGGTATTTCTGTTGAAAGTGAACGTCCCACGGTAAAAGCCGCACTTACAAAGAGCGAAGAAACGGGCAACCGCCCTGCTGTTGCTATTGAGCTTCCCGGCGGTAAAATTATAACGGGTAAAACAAGCGACCTTTTAGGCTCTGCTTCTGCGGCACTTCTCAACTCCCTTAAAACAGTTGCAGGAATCGACGATGAAGCGCTCCTTATTCAGCGCGAGGTTATTGAGCCCATACAGTCACTTAAAACAAGCATTCTCGGTAACCACAACCCCCGTTTGCATACCGACGAGGTTCTTATTGCTCTTACAATGAGTGCAGTTACAAATGCTGATGCAAAAAAAGCCTTTGATGCTCTTCCCCTTTTAAAGGGCAGCGAAGCTCACGCAACGGTTATTCTTTCACAGGTTGACCTTGACACATTCAGAAAGCTTGGTATCAACATCACCTGCGAGCCCCGGCACGAAAGCAAAAAGCTTTATCATAAATAACATCAAAAAGCACCCTGAACGAGGGTGCTTTTTTAATGCGTAATTCGTAATGCGTAATGCGTAATTATCGGAACGCTGCGCGTTGATTATATATAATGCAAAATGCGGAGTGCGAAATGAAGTTTCCGGTTGTCAGGGGTCAGGATACAATTTCGGTGATGCGAAGCCTATCCTCCTTGCGAGCCAACGGCTCGGAGGGAGGGCAAGGAACACGACCGCGCCCTGTGGGCGATGCAGGGAGTGTGAGTTGGCGCAGTGGTCAAAATTGTGCGAAGTGAATAATGAGCAAACAATTTTGGGTACCACAAGTGGTTGACCGCCGCAGGTGGTGGAAGGTACTTTTCTCATTCCGCAAAGCGGAATATATCGTACCGTATGTATATCGCCTGAAAGCAGCCGTGGTAGGTAGTTCACTTAAGACTATTCTTCGGTAGAATAGGACAATAAACCGCAAAGCAACTGCTAATTCCAAGGGCTGGGCAGTACCTCCCACCGCTGCGCGGTCCCCCCTCCTACAAATCAAAGATTTGCAAGAGGGATAGATTGATCCCTACGATAATATATTGTCTTTCACAAACCAAAAACAGCGGCATTTTCCGAAGAAAACACCGCTGAACTCGTTGGATTTTATTGATTTAACTGTTAAAAATTAAGGGTGCTTAAAGGGTTAGGCTTCACTCATAGAAATCTTCTGTATTTCTTAAGTAACTTTATCCCTCTATTTCGGATTCCTGTTCAAATGGAAAAATAATTGTGTTTGCTTTTTGCTCGTCCCCATCAAAGGTTATTTTAAAATATGTACTTGACCATTGAACATCAAAGCTCCCTGCCTTACCGTCATCAGAAACGAAAACATCTGCACTGCATACAGTATATCCTGTTTCCGCGTTTCTTAAATTAACAGTATACATTGCATCACCGAAAGTGCCTGTAGTACCTTTGAAAATTACGACAGCAGTATACTTACCGCAAGGGGAAGTCTCTTCTAATTTCACTTCATTCACGCTTCTGTTTGTTAACCCTGTGGCAAACACTAATAAAGCTGATAAAGCTATAATGACTACAGTCTCTAAAATAATTACTATACGAGAAAAATTTTTCTTATTATTCATATTATCCTCTCTTAATCATTTTTGTGTTTCGGGAGCTGTTGTTATTACATTTTCTTCAAGACCCGTAACAGGTGAACTTTGGGTAGTCGCTATAATATAATCTGACAAATCTACAACATTTTTCTCTGTTGTTATTTTTTCGGAAATCTCCTTAGGATAATATTCAGATTTCATCCATGCATTAAATTCATCTAAATTTGTACCAAATATTTTGTCAGCACTTCTCTGTAAAGACTTATCAAGGCACTTAATATCATTACCATCCACCTGAATAACTCCACTTTTGCCATATGTTGTAAAAAAGTTATCTTCGTTTATCGAGTCTTTATTTAAAAACAAAATATAGATAGAATCTTTCTTTATATAGTTTGAGTTTTCTTGAACAATGGTTATATATTCCGGGAGTTCATCTGTTCCTCCCCACAAAATATTTACCTGTGTGTAATAAAATGAATCTTTATGTGCTGTTTCTTTATTTTGAGCACTTATTGTACTTACAACAACGCAATATTCGGATTGCTCAATTATGTAGTTAATTGTAAGCTGTTGCGCCTCGGTATTGGTTGAACAGGCGGTAAGACTTAATAATGATATTGATAAAATTAAAATAAAAGCCAAAATCTTTTTCATAATATCGCCTCCTAATAATACATTTGAAATAAATGCTTTATTTCGTCGCTATTAGGTTCATATTGTTGCAGTGCCATTACATTACCAATATCAATGTTCATTAACCCTTTTTCTTGAGAATGACCTTCATAACCCATAGCATGACCTATCTCATGAGCTGTTGTTACTTTCCACTTTGCCTCAGAATAATTAGATGTTTTAATCCCACCTGTTTCGGTTGTATCCCATATGAGATAAACGGTTTTCTTTTCTAGTGAATAAACTGTTTTCCACCTACCATTTACCCTAACAATACCGGCAAATGATGCCTTTATATATTCTTTCCCTTCATTTTCAGGCGAGGGAGTTGTTGTGAATGCTGACACGTCATTATCCCAACACCCCCAAGCTTGTGCTTCAGCCCTTGTTATACCTTTCACGCATACATCATAAGCTTCATTTTCCTCTACAAAAGAATAGTTAAACTGCCATACACTCATCCCATAGCCAACATACCTCTTAATGGCATCAATACTTTTACCAAACCCCTGGGTTTTATCCACATAAATTTTCACACCTCTGTTATGTGGTATATTCATATAGCTTATCATATCGGAATCCGAATTCCAATAAGATAAAGGGCCTTTGGAATACGCCTTGTAAAACTTCCACCTTTGCTGTGGTACACCCTCATAATTCCATGTTTGTATATTAGCCTTACTCTCAGTAGAGGGCCCACATACATCCAAACCTACATTTTGTGTTCCGCAAGCAGAAAGAATTCTATATGTTCCGTCTACATTCTCTATTAATCTAAATATAGGTAGTTCTATTGAATCGTTTGTACACACGCTTACATTAGTGCCATTACCGGGATTATACGACGTTACACACATACTTTTGCTATAATTATATTTTTTGGACTGTAATTGATATAAGCCATTACCTAAATGTTTAACCTTCCAGGTCTGGTTATCCTCTCCGGTGTGAGCGTATTGTATCACATTCCCCCTTGCACTTTCATTAAGCTCGGTATCTACCAAAAGCAAGCTGTATTTAGATCTGATAAAATATTCACCCTCATCCAAACTTGTATCTTCATAGTAGTTTATAATTATAGATGGTGGATACGATGTATTATTGGCTGATGCGAAGCTTTTTGATGAAACACCTGTTGATGCCATTTTTAGTGCTATTCCATAATCTTGTGATTTACCGCCCGCGTCTTGAACCGAATACCTCATCCAACCTCTTAAAAGTGCAGTAATATCAAAATTATACCAACCGGATGAAGAAACAACCCTTGAACTGTAAGGCTCTGTGTGTATCGTAGGCTTTGTATTATATGTAACTGTTGTATTATTCCAGGTCTGCATACAGTTAAACACATTTACAGTTGCTGAATTCGTTTTTCCGGAACCCTCATAAATATGTAAATACGCACTTGTTATATTTGCTTGATTTATATACTTATAATTTTGAAGGTTATTGAGTTTTACAAACGAAATAGCCTCACCATAAGCCGAACCATGATAACCGACAACATTATACGTATTAGCATTAAAGTTTGTGGTAGGATAACCACTGAAAACAGGTGCATCATAAATAGGGTCAGCATTAAATGTAATTGTCGGATCAATGATTACAGGATAAACCGTTGATTCATCTGTCAAAAACGCTTCATCAACAATTAATTTAAGTGTATAAACACCTTCCTCAATTTTTTCTAATTCGATTGTATTATAAATTGAAGCTTTAAATTGAGGTGACGAATCTTTAACATCAATCTGACTGATTGAAGCCTTTTCTTCTTTTGTTCCAGCATCAATCAAAGGAATTGAATCGCCTTTCAGGCACAAAGGCTCCAAATTTTCTAATTCAACAACGAACTCAAAAATATTATTGCCTGCATATTCTTCAAGCACGATTTCTTCTTTCACTCCTGTAGAAACCGGTGTATATATAACTTTGTCACCATCATTAAATACATTTTCATAGGTAAGAGTATTATCTTCTGACAAAATCGGTTTGGCAAATACCTGTTTCAAATCAAAAGTTTTTTCTGTTTTAGGATAACATTTTATGGAAAAACTATCATTTTCAACTGAAACGCCATCTTCCAGTTTTTCAGGAAAATGTGATTTTACAGGTGTGTTTGTACATTCATAATATTTATTGCTTACCAATCTGTTTAAAGCACTTACTTCTTCAATGGTAGTATCAATAAATTTTATTTCATTATCTTCTATATATTTTATAGGTGCTTGAAAAATTTCCAATGTCTTCGTTCCGTCTGTATTATTCGTGGTTATTGAATAAAGGTTTTCGTCATAAACATCCAAAGATTCTGCCTTTGGGTTATCAGAATATGACTCATAAATATTTTCAGGTAATTCTTCAACAGTACCATTATACTTCAAAACCGCATTATTTTCAACCGTTTTCTCTTCCTGTGCGTATGCGGGAAAGCAGAAAATATTAACGCTTATTGATGCAATAACAACAAACAACGCTATTATCAATAACTTACTTTTCTTTTTCATTTTTATACCTCCTGATAAAACCTCTACTTATTGTCTTCTCTTAAAACTTTATAGTACATTGGAATCACCCCTGCTTATTTTTGTTTCTGTATATAGATGTCAAAATTTCAAAAAAGGTTTCATAATTTTTTTGCAAAAAACTTAATATTTGTAACAACGCACAAAAATAGTTGCCGTAAATCAGCAACTCTTCACAACACTTTATTTCCCCTTACTTGCATTCCATCATCTTATTTATTCTCGTCATCTGTTATCTAATCATCTACATTTTACTTGTAAACCCATTCCCCCTGTGATATACTTTCCTTGTCGGTTCAAGGAAACAGGTGAAAATCCTGTACGAGCCCGTCGCCGTAAGGTGCACACACAATATTTTTCTGACCCTATACCGCAAAAGGGTGACAAGCCATTGGATTTTTTCTGAGAAGGCGAAAAATATGCACCGAGTCGAAATACTTGCCGACAAAAATATTTTTCGTAGTACTGCGAGTGCCGGTCTGTGATATTCACACGAAAAATAAATTTAATTTTAAGGAGAATACTTTATGAGTAAAACAAAATTTACAAGAATTTTGTCAGGACTCCTTTGCGTTGTGCTTATTGCGGTTATAGCATTTACAGTAACAGGCTGTTCATCTGACAAAGAAGCTCCTGCTGACACTTCAACCGTCAGCACAACCACCCCCGATTTAGTAGCGGCTGAAATTCTGGGAGAGGGAAAAACCACTTTTAATTTCAAGGTTGTTGACCCCGAGGGCAACGAAAAAAGCTTTGAAATCCGCACAGACAAAGGAACTGTTGGCGAAGCCCTTCTTGAGCTCGGTCTTATTGAAGGCGAAGATGGCGACTATGGTCTTTATGTAAAAACCGTAAACGGTGTTACTGTTGATTATGATAAAGACGGTAAATACTGGGCATTTTATGAAAACGGACAATACGCTGCAAAGGGCGTTGACCAGACACCCATAAACCCCGACTCAACCTATGAATTCAGAGCAGAAAAGGGCTAATCCCAAAGAAATTGCCGTTTTCGGTATGCTGGGCGCTTTGATGTACGCTTCAAAGATGCTTATGGAGGTTTTACCGAATGTGCATTTAATAGGTGTTTTCGTTATAGCCACAACAGTCGTTTACAGAAAAAAAGCCTTATATCCCATTTATATTTTTGTGTTACTTACGGGTCTTTTAGGCGGCTTTGCCATGTGGTGGATACCATATCTTTACATATGGGGCATTTTGTGGATTGTTGCTATGCTCTTACCGAAAAATATGAGAAAGAAAAAAGCAACTGTCATATATATGATAGTGTGTTCCTTACACGGATTTTTGTACGGTACGCTTTATGCTCCTGCACAGGCAATTCTTTTCGGACTTGATTTCAGAGGTATGATTGACTGGATAATTGTTGGGCTACCCTATGATTTAATACACGGAATAAGCAATTTCTTCTGTGGCCTGCTTATTTTACCCTTGGTCGAATTGCTTTCAAGGCTTAACAAGGAAATAAAACTGAGTTGAAATTTTTGTTGGTGATAATATGAAAAAGAAAGAAACTAAACTTATAATCAAAATTGCGGCGGCAGCTTTCGTATTGTTTTTGCTGATACATTACTGGTCGGGTATTTCAGGTTTTTTAAGCAAAGGTCTTACAGCTGTGTTACCCCTGATTATCGGTGGGATTATTGCATATCCCTTAAATATTCTGATGAGCTTTTATGAGCGTCACTTCTTGCCGAAATCCACAAAAAAAGCTGTGGAAAAAGCACGCACACCCTTGTGTCTGCTTTTTGCAATACTGAGTTTAGTTGCCATAATCGCTCTTGTAATTGCATTGGTTGTTCCCCAATTCATTTCATGCATCAAGCTTCTTGTTATGGAAATTCCCGGGGCAATTGAAACAGCTTTAAAATATCTTGAAAAATTCAATATTTCAACTCCGCAAATTCTTGAAAAGCTTTCGGAAATTGATTGGCAAACAAGCCTGAAAAACGCTTCGGAAACCATTTTTTCCGGAATGGGTAACGTTTTCAACGTTGTTATCAACACGGTTTCTTCCGTTGTTTCCGGGGTTACTGCTATTGTTGTTGCATTTATTTTTGCAATTTACCTGCTTCTCGGAAAACGCAAGCACTCCGCACAATGCACAAGAATAATGAAAAAATTCATAAAAGAGGATGCTTATAAAAAAATAGAACATATAATCTCCGTGATTGATGACAGCTTCCACAAATTTATTGTAGGTCAGTGTACGGAAGCAATCATATTAGGCGGTTTATGTGCGCTGGGTATGATTCTTTTAAGACTCCCCTATGCGGCTATGATTGGTGCGGTTATTTCATTTACTGCTCTTATCCCCGTTGTAGGTGCGTTTATCGGCGGCGGAATAGGTGTTTTTCTTATCCTCACCGAATCACCCACAAAGGCACTTATTTTCCTTATATTCCTTGTTATTCTTCAACAAATTGAAGGTAACGTTATTTACCCCAAGGTAGTAGGCTCTTCAATGGGGCTTCCTGCAATATGGGTACTTGCGGCTGTTACCATAGGCGGTGGCTTAGGCGGCGTTTTCGGCATGCTTTTAGGTGTACCCCTTGCAGGTGCGATATACAGACTTTTAAGAGAATACCTTAATAAAACCGCACCGAAGAAAGTAAAAGAATCTCCCACAGAAACACCAACAAATGAATAAAAAAACACTCCGTATTACTGAATCTGAATCAGTAATACGGAGTTTGTTTTTCACTGCGGGTTTATGGGCAACCTAAATATTTCTGCGCCAATGGAAAAGATATTGCTGGGCTATACCCTCTGTCCCTTTAATGCATTCGGGAAGTCCGTCGGGATAAAGCTCTGCCACAATACGCTTAACCCAAACGTCAACGGGAAAAGCCTCTATTCTGCCGAAGCCGTAAAGGAGTGCGCATTGTGCAACCTTTTCACCCACACCTTTAATTTTCAAAAGCTCTGCCTTTGCTTCATCAAAAGGCAATTTTTTTATCCTCGCAATATCAACCTGTCCTGATGCAATTTTCTGCGCCGCATCAATAATATACTTTGCTCTGAAGCCTGCCCTTATGGGAGATAAATCCTCAACCGTGAGACTTGCTATGCGCTGTGGTGTAGGGAAAGAGTAGCCATCTCCCGCCTTTTCACCGAACTCACGGCAGAAGCGTTCGATTATACCTTTAATTCTGGGAATATTGTTATTTGCGGAAATAATAAACGAGCATATAGCTTCCCATTCATCCTGCTTTAAAATCCTTATACCCTCATATTCCTTGCATGCGGTTTTTAAGCTCTTGTCCGTGTAAGCGGATATTATCGCATTATAATCTCTTTCAAGGTCAAAATATGTATTCCATAAAGAATAGAAATCCTCTTCTGTTGTATTAAAAAGGGTTACCGTATCGCCCTCTTGCTTTATTTTCAGGTATTTTCCTGAGGCAACCCCCTCCCATTCACCATTTTTGTTTTGCGACCAACGAAAAGCCTGTCCGCAATCAAGACAAAGGGCTACGTTGAAGCAGCTTACAGCTTCTAAAACTATGTTGCCGTTATCAGTTTTCAAAATCATTTTTATCACCAAAATAACAATAAACTATTTGTTCAAAATAGTAAAGATTTTATTTTAATTTTTTGTCAACCTATTTTTTGAAAAACAATCATTTTCTACGTTTTTAACAGTATTTTATGGAGTTTTTTATAAAAATTAGCGTTGGTACTTTTCACCAACGAACATTTATTTTTTGCACCCGACCGCACTTTCCATTTTGTATAATTCCGACTTTTTATCAACAATTAGTATATTTTGACAATCTGCAGAATATTGTCAATTACTTTATAGAAAATGTCGAAAACCCACTTGTACAGCGTGTTTTAGGGGGTGGTTGTAAACATTTTGAACATAGTTTTGAACATTTTTCCCGAAAAGTTAATTATACTTTTTGTATAATTTCAGCGTTGTCATTTTTGCCAAAGGCTTTCACTTACTGTTTTTCCGCAAAAGAAAATTTCATTTTTTCTTTAGTGATTTTCACTAAATTTTACCAAATCAATTTTTTCGACACTTTTTTCCGGACTGAATAAATTTACCTCAATTTACACAAGATAAACAGGAGTTAATAATCATATTATTCATAAACCGGGAGGAACAAAAAATTGATAAAAGGTGTAAATAAGCAGGTTCTTGAAATAACTGAAACCCAAAACGGATTTTTCGAAAAAGCCATATTCTTTGTAAAGCCCGAATACAGCGGCATGTCCGAAGGAAAACTGAGAGAAAGTGCAAAAAAGGAGCTTGAAAATGCGGGTAATCCCCCATTGACGAAGCTGTATCCTCAACAGCGTGTTAAAACCATCTTTTTTGTGGGCGGAGCACTTATACTCGGAATTATTATGGGTCTGGCATTTTCTGCCCTATCTTGATTGCCTTTTCTTTTTTCTTATGGTAAAATGAAGGCCACTAAGGTTTAAATTTAAGGAGAGCTTATGCGATACCAATATATTTTCTGGGATTTTAACGGCACAGTTATTGACGATGTGCGCAATTCCCTCGGTTGTGTAAACGACCTCTTGGACAGAAAAAAACGTCCTCACATCACGCTTGAGGATTACTATAACTATGTTGAAACCCCCATCATAGGCTTTTACAGGCACATTTTACCCCCTGAAGAAATCAATTTTGACGAAATATCAAAGGCCTTTCACGAGGATTACGGCAAAAGAATAAAAAACACCCGACTTGCAGAGGGTGCATACGAGCTTATGCACTCTTTAAAAGAGCAGGGTGTTCACCAATACATAGTCACCTCAAACCACATAGACGAGGTAACAAACCTTGTGAAAAATTTCGGTATTTATGAGTGCGTTGAAAAAATACTGGGTGCTGATAACACTTTATCCGAAAGCAAAATCGAAAGAGCAAAGGGTCTTTTCGACTCCTTGGGGATTCACCGTAACGATGCTGTTTTTATAGGCGACACTCTTCATGATCTTGAAACTGCAAACGCGCTGGGAATTGACTGCATACTCGTAGAATACGGCCACCAGGGCAAAAAGCTTTTAAGACAATTCGGGGCTTATACAGTAGCGAATCTTAAAGAAGCAGAAAGACTCATAAAAGACGACAGATACGTTGATTTTCACACCCATTCAACCTGCTCCGACGGCACAATGTCGCCCGCAGAGCTTGTGCGCCACGCAAAAGAATCAGGACTTACTGCATTTGCACTTACAGACCACGACAGCGTTGACGGAATAAAGGAAGCTCAAGAAGAAGCCGAAAAATGCGATATAGAATTTATTCCCGGAATTGAATTTTCTGCAGCAGAAAAAACCGAAACACACATTATAGGTCTTTACATTGACCCCGAAAACGAAACCTTGCTTAACACCATAAAAAAATTAAAAAACAGTCGCAAACGAAGAATGGAAGACATCTGCGCAAAGCTTCGCTTACTCGGGTTTGATATAACCCACGATGAAGCCTTAAAGCTTGCAGGCGGAAATTTCGTCGGCAGAGCTCACATTGCAAGGCTTATGATCGAAAAAGGCTATTGCAAAACCGTAAAAGAATGCTTTGATAAATATATAGGCCTCGGAAAGCCTGCGTATTCCGAAAAAAATGAGCTTACCGCAAAGGAAGCGGTAAGTGCCATACGCGCCGCCGGCGGTGTTGCTTTCCTTGCACACCTTAACCAGACAGGCTATGATTTAACACAGACGGAAAATCTGCTCCTTGAGTTAAAGGATGCCGGACTCAACGGCATTGAGGGCTACTACCCTGAATACACCGAAAAGCACATTGAAGACTACAGAAGCCTTGCGCTGAAATTGGGGCTTGCTTTTTCGGGAGGCTCGGATTTTCACGGGGAAATGAAGCCGCATATTACTATCGGCAACGGGAAAGGCGATTTACGCATTCCCTACTACGTGCTTGAAAATATAAAAGAAATAAAAAAATCTCAAAATCTGTAAAATCCGTTTAAAATTAAAAAAAAGGCAAAAAATATATTCGCAGGAAGTTTTCTGCGAATATATTTTTTCGGAGGATTTTATGAATTCTGAAGCACGGCTCAAAAGCAAATTTCTTTTATCAAAAAACACTTTCAGATTATTTTTAATAAGCTTCACAAGCTTTGCATTAAGATACGGGGCTTTTGCAGGCGTAATGCTGGAAGCAACCGCAATACACCGCTCTGTTTTTTTCAAAAATATGCTTGAAGCTTATAATGACACGGTTGTATTTACCGCTTTCTCCTTTGCAGAAATTCTTATTCTCCTCGTTGTGCTGATCTTCTGCGCCGCTGTAAAGGGTGGTGAAAGCTTTGTGTTTTTCACGCGCTCACAAGGCGCAAAGGGGCATTTTGCTCTGTTATTCAAATTCCTTGCACCCCGAAAAGCCCTTACATTTTTCAGATTGTATTTAAAAACCAACACCCTTAAAGCACTTTGGCTGATATACTTTCTTTTACCGTTTTTGTTTTGCTTTGCAGGCTCTTTCTACCTTTATTCTTCCGCTTACCTCTCACAGCCCGTTTATTACATTCTCTGTATCGGCTCATCCCTTTTGCTTTCGATATCGATAATTATGTGGCGTTTTGCGGTTTTAAGGTATTCTGCCGCCCCCTATTACCTATGCCTTAACGTAAAAAGAGGTGTTAATTCCGTTATTAATAAAAGCATACGCTTTACAGACGGTTTTTTAGCAGACGGCGTCGTGCTTGAATACTCATCACTCGGTTGGATTTTAAGTTGTATTTTCATAGTACCCATTATTTATGTTGTGCCTTACCTCAAACTTACAAAATCAGTATTTATTTCTCAGTGCGTTTCGGAAAGCTATCCCAAAGCAGTAACAACCTACGCTGTAAACTTTTTAAAATCAGGTGAGCATATAAATTAATGCCATTATAAGAAGCTCATCGCCTTTTTCCTCCGACAAAAGCATAATAAGTGACAAAAGAAGAGCTTTGTCCTCATCCATATTAAAATCACTCAAAAAACCGCTGCTACCTGTACCTTGTGACGGAAAGTGTCTTTCAACGGTGTGATTTTCTCTGTTTTCTTCTTTTTCGGTGTGCGAAGAGTTGATTGCGTAATTCTTTAATTTTTCAAGGTAATCATTTGGCATAGGCACTCTTTCGGGCTTTTGCACGGGGACACCGTTTTGGTTTTTTTCACCCATTTCTTTTTCAAGTCCTGCGGTTTTTCTTGCTTTTTTCTGCATATCCTCAACGCGCTTTATGGCATCATTCTGCATTTTCATTATTTCCGAATAGGTGTAATCTGACATTTACATTATCCCCCTTTCTTTTAAAAGCGGGAGCACGGAAAGGAGCTTCACAAGCTTCATTGCCTCGTCTGCTTTTTGCTGACGTTCTTGTGACAGAAGCGGTTTCAGAGCATTTATAAAATCCACCCTATCATCGTGGGAGTTAAACGCCTGAAGCACCGGCGCAAGACTTGAAAGAATTGATAAATCAGGCATTCCCAACCCCGACAGCCCGTCAAGGTTGGGAGCTTTTGTTTGTTCCTTAGGCTTTTCGTTATTATTTACTTGATTAGAATCGCCAAAGATGCCCGACGCAGCCTTTTTTATGTTTTCAATATCCTTCTCCGACAAGGAATTGAGGATTGAATTTATGTCAAAATCCGCCATTGCCGCTTCCCCCGAAAAACTTTTTGAACAACGCCTTCGCCGCATCACTGTTTAAAAGAGCCTTCGTTTTTTCTTCGTCCTTCAGCAGCGCCTTTACTGCATCTGCCTGTGACTCGGAGAGATTTTTATTCAAAAAATCCTCCACACCTTTTTCACTCAGATTCCCCGAAAGATTTTCCCGGGAAGCTTTTTTCAAAAGCTCGTTTGCGTAATTTTCATTGTTTTTATAATTACTCATTGAAATCACCGCCATAAAAATATATAATTTATACAGTATATTTTCAAAAGGCGGTGATTATTCTTGCGTCTGGTTATTGTTTCTGATTCACACGGGGATAAATGGAAATTGTTTGATGCAATTGAAAAAGAACCTTCAGCAGACGTAATCTATTTTTTAGGTGACGGCTTCAGAGAATTTAATGAGCTTTGTAATGAATATTCCCATAAAAAGTGCATTATAGGTGTGCAGGGCAACTGTGATTTAGGCTGTTCCTTACCCGTAAAAGATGTGCGCACAATTGAAAACGCAAAAATCTATGCAACCCACGGCTTTCAGGAAAGGGTAAAGTACGGTCCCTATGATTTGGAAATTGCCGCACGTGAAAACGGCTGTAATTTAGTACTTTTCGGTCACACTCACCAGCCCACAAGCTACTACAAGGACGGCATTCACTATTTTAATCCCGGCAGTCTGCGTGACGGTTTTTACGGGGCTGTTGATATTACGGACAACGGTATTATGTGCATAAGAAAAACATTGTCTTTTTATTAACGTATTCTTATTGACATAAAAAGAAAAATTCCATATAATTATCAGTATTATATAAGAAGGTAGTGATACTATGTTTGACAATAGCTCACTCGGCTTGTATCTTATAGCCGGTGCTGTTATTCTTTTTGTTCTCGGTCAATCCTTGTTCTTCCTCATTAAAGCGTGGAAGCACGGTAAGGAAATGGGCATTGACAAAAAGAAGCTTAAAAACGCTGTTACATCAAGTGCATTGTTTACAATTCCCTCTGCACTTTCCGTTCTTGCTACGGTTATTGCACTTGCTCCCGCCCTTGGTCTTGTTATCCCCTGGGTTCGTCTTTCCGTTATCGGTAACATCACTTATGAAACCGTTGCCGCAACTGAAGCTATTAACGCATTCGGCATAACAACGGGTATTACGGAAGCAATTACCGATCCCGAGGTTTACGCAGGTGTTGCCTGGGTTATGACAATCGGTATCTGCTTTTCACTTGTTGTTCTTCCCTTTGTTGCAAAGCCCTTACACAAAAAATTCCTTGAAGCAAGCAAAAAGGCTGAAACCGAGGTTGCAGAAGAAGCTCCAAACGAAGAATCAGCAGAAGCTGCGCCTGCAAAAAAGAAAAGAAGCATCGCAGGCTTTATGGACTACGTAACCCCCGCACTTTTTATCGGTCTTATCGGTGCGTTCGTTGCCAACTCAATCCTCGGTGCAGGCAGTCAGAAAAATCCCGCACCGCTTGACGGCGCAGGTGTTCTTTCAGTGTTGACTCTCGGAACCGCTGTTATCGTTTCGGTTGTTCTTGAGCTTGTTTCCAAGAAGTTCAAGCTTACATGGCTGGAACCTTTCGTTATGCCTATCGGTATGATCGCAGGTATGGTTGTGGCAGTTGTTGCTTACAACGTATTGCCCGCAGACATAGCATTACTTGAATGGAGGGGTTAATTATGTCAAAGAAAAACAAACAACCAAAGACTTATTTCGACAAAGTCCACAGTTGGGGCAGAATTTCAACCATATCCGCCCTCTGCGTTCTTTTAATGTTCCCTATGGCTATTTGCCTTTATCTTGGTGTATTCCCCGAAGCTGAATATGTTTTCAAGGGTCTTCTCAAGGTTATCCCCTTGTATTGGACAGTTGCAGTTGTTGAGGTTATTTTCTACACACCTATGCTTGGTGCAGGCGGTACATACCTTTCATTCGTAACAGGTAACATTGTTAACCTCAAGCTTCCTTGCGCTATCAGCGCAATGCAGAACGCAAAGGTTAAAGCAACATCTGAAGAAGGCGACGTTATTTCAACAATAGCAATTGCTACGTCTGCAATTGTTACAACAGCAGTCCTTGCTGTTGGCGTTATTGCATTCGCACCCTTCCTTGATACATTCACAAACAGCCCCCTTCTTATGCCCGCCTTCAAGCAGGTTATCCCCGCTCTTTTCGGCGCATTGGGCGCAGGCTACTTTGTGGCACATTGGAAGCTTTCATTCGCACCCATTCTTTTTATGCTTCTTATTCTTGTGTTTGTTCCCACAATCGGTGCATCAACACTTATTTTCCCCGGCATCATCGCATCAGTTCTCTTCGCATTCATTATGTATAAGGTAGGCTTCCTTGATAAAAAAGAGAAGAAAGCGAAGAAATAATTTATATTTAAAAAAAGAAGTTGCAAACTTTTATCGGTTTGCAACTTCTTTTTGCTTTCATTTTTTATTCAAATACTTATCCGCTTTAAGAATCATTACCTGGGTTTTTGAGTCTCTTATTTCTCCGTTCATTACCATTTCAACAGCCTTTGAAAGCGGAATTTTCACGGTATTTATAAATTCATCCTCATCAAGATGCTGTTCGCCTTGCTCTAAATCCGTTGCAAGGTACATATAAATAACCTCATCAATAAGAGCCGGTGTTGTGTAAAGCTCACCCATAGGCACAACATTCCTTGCGCTTAACCCTGTTTCTTCCGACAACTCACGCAGAGCCGCTTCAAGATGGTCCTCACCTTTTTCGAGCTTTCCTGCAGGAATTTCAAGGGTAACCTTATTAAAAGCATACCTGAACTGGTTTACAAAAATAATTTCACCGTTGTCAGTAATGGGAATAACGCACACCGCACCCGGGTGACGTATAACCTCTCTTACACCCTTGTTGCCGTTAGGTAAAAGAATTTCATCTTTAAAAAGATGTATTGCAACACCGTCGAATATCTCGGTTGAGGAAAGTTTCTTTTCTTCAAGTTCCATAAAAGCACCTCTGAAAGTTTTATTTTTTATAATTATACTACACCGTATGCCTTCTTTCAATCAATAAATGTGTTGAATAATAAAAATTTCGAGTGTATAATTTAATTGAACGCTAAGTTAGTTTAAGATAAACATATCGACAAATGCAGTCGATATACGCTTACGCGTTCGATATGTCACAAAAGTGACTCGATATACCTTCGGCTCGATATATTTTGCCTTGCGGCAAAACAAGAAAAAGGTGATTAACTTTGCATATTTATATTATCCGTCACGGAGAAACATACGGGAATTTAAACGGTGACGGTTTTACCGAAACTGACCTTACACCCAACGGAGAGGAACAAGCTCTCAGATTGGGTGATCGCTTTAAGGATATGGACGTGGATAAAATTTACGTCAGTCCCCTTATAAGAGCCGTTAAAACCGCAAAAGAAATACATAAATTCCACGAAGATTCACCCGTTATTATTGATTCTTTACTGTTGGAAAAAGGCACAGACGCTGAATACTGCGGCCTGCCTGATGAAAGCTTATTGGAGTATCTCCCCTCTGCGCGCATTCTGAAAAGAGAGCCCTTAGGCGAAGAGGACGATAAAAAAGCGTACAGCAGAGCCTGTAAATTTATTGAAAAAACAAAATCAGAAAATGACTTTGACTCTAAAATATGCGTTGTTGCTCACGGTACCTTCAATTCATATTTAGTACTTGCGGCATTAGGCTTCCCCGTTAAAGAAAGCTTCAACTTTTCGCACCTTAATACAGGTGTTTCGCTCGTTTGCTACATTGAAGAAAAGGGCGTTATTAAAACGAAGCTAAAATATCTTAACGATACTTCTCACCTGGGACTAAGACAAGAATAAAGCAAAAATTTGCGCCCTGCCAAAATCGGTAAGGCGCAATTTTTATATAAATTCTTCAATCAATTCATTAAGAATTTCCTTGTCTGTTGCATTAACAATTCCATCGTTATTGAAATCGGCTTTCTCCTTGCTTTCTGCAGAGAAATCGGGTGCATTCATAAGTTTATTTAAAGCAACCAAATCAAGAATATCAACACAATAATCGCTGTTCAGGTCACCCCATACGCCATCAAAAACCTTAACATCTTCGCCCAAAGCAACGTTCACGGATTGAGCATAATCGTTAGAATCAACCACACCGTCGCCGTTAAAATCAACGCTTTTTTTCTGAATTTTTTCTAAATCCGTCAATTTATCGGCACAGCTTCTTGTCATTACCGCATCAAGAACGTCACAAACGCTGTCTCCGTTTGCGTCACCTGTTACAGAAAACAAAAATTCCGCTGATTCCCCATTGTTTGAAAGTGTAATTTTTGTACCCGTGCCGAGATACTCAGCAAAAGCCTTGTGAGAAGGGGTGATTTTTACATCACAATCAAACAAAAACAATTCATCAGTATCAGTTGTAAGGTAATTATGGGTGTAAAATATATTTTCAGCTAAATCGGGTGTCATTGTTTCAAAATATTCCAGATGCTTTGCTCCGGAAATTTTTGCCATAGCGGCAGGGGCACTGTCCATCGGTGCAATCACGGTATTGTTTTTTGAAAATACATTCCCTTCCACACTCAATACACTACGTCCGAAAACAACAAAAGGACTTTCAAAAGCATCTTTAAAAAGCAACGTCCTGACGGGTAATCCTTGTATTAAATCAGGCACAAAACACACCTGAGGATTATTTTTCACCCCTGTAATAACAACACCTGTATTCTTCACGGAATATTCAAAATTCTGCGAAGCATCAATAATTTCTTTCCCTAAAGGGATAATAACACTACGGTTAATATCATTTTCTTCATTGCCGTCATCAGTAATTAATTCTTTGACCGCAACAGTAATTTCCGAGGGCTTAGGTGTACCGTTTTTACCGCTTAAAACAAATTCGCATACCGGGGTTCTAACCGTTTTTGTAACGCCGTCAAAAGACACGAACGCGCCCGTGCAGCCTGTTTTATCCGAAAGCTCGCCAAAAACCCACAGACCCGTAAGATTTTCCCTTTCGTTACCCTCTGAATCCGCTGCAACGCAAGCTTTTGCACCTTCGAGTTTATAATTTTCCGTATCGTATGATAAAACCGCGTTTAATGACACTAATTTTTTTACGTTGGATATAAAAACGATAATCTTTATATCTCCGTTCTCAGTATAGGAATATTCTGCAGTTACGGGTATTTCATCTTTCGCAAAGGCACTGAAGCTAAATACGGAAAAAAACATTATAAGTGCTAAAAGCAATGAAACTTTCTTCACAACAATACTCCTTTCAGAAAATAAAAATGCAAGAGCGCGAACCCTTGCATTACTGAACAACAGCATTCGGTAAAACTGTAAGCCGGGTTCTGTCGTTTAAGGCAATCATCTATCTACACCTTGCGTTGCCGCAAGGTTCAAGCCACCCTTCGGGGTTGCGAAAAATCGCTGTCCGGCTGACTCCCCTGTCGGTGTTGCATCGGGTAGGGTTTACATGGCCGTGATGTCTCCACCACGCCGGTGAGCTCTTACCTCGCCTTTCCACCCTTACCGAATAAATCGGCGGTATATCTCTGTTGCACTTTCCCTAAGGTTACCCTCGGCGGCCGTTAGCCGTTACCCTGCCGTGTGATGCCCGGACTTTCCTCGTATGTGAAAAATCACATCCGCAACTGCCCATTTTACCGAATAATTTATTCTACAATAAATTTAAATTTAAGTCAAGTTCTGAATATTTTCAATATATAAGTATATTAATACAAAAAATTTACGTAAAACTATTGATACTTTTTCATTTTTCTGCGATAATAAGATGTCAAATTATTGATTATTAATTGGAGTTTTATAATATGAATTACGATTGCAATAAGCTTGCCGACTTACTTTTCCCAAACATTACGGGAACAGTAGCCGAGCTTGAAGAAAAATATCCCGAGAGAAATCTCCCCGAAGGTGCAAGGGTTACACGTTTTGCACCCAGCCCCACAGGCTACCTTCACATTGGCGGTCTTTTCGGTGCACTCGTTGACGTGCTCACTGCAAAGGCTACAAAGGGTGTTTCATATCTTCGCATTGAAGATACAGACAAAAAACGTGAAATCAAAGACGGCGTTTCTGCTATAATCAATGGCTTTGACTCTTTCGGTATTGATTTTGACGAAGGTGTTACAGGCTTTAATGAAGAAAAGGGTGCTTACGGCCCTTACACTCAGAGCAAACGTGCTGAAATTTATCAGACCGTTGCAAAGGAATTGGTTCAAAAAGGGCTTGCTTACCCTTGCTTCTGCACCGCTGAAGAGCTTTCTGCAATTCGCGAGGAGCAGGAAAAGGGTGATGCTCTTATATGGGGTTATTTCGGCAAATGGGCAAAATGCCGCGACCTTTCCTTTGAAGAAATTGAAGAGAATATAAAAGCAGGCAAGCCTTACGTTCTCCGCTTCCGCTCCGAGGGTCAGGAAGACAAACGAATTTTCTTTGACGATATTATCCGCGGAAAAATTGAAATGCCCGAAAACATCATTGACGAGGTTCTTCTTAAATCCGACGGTATCCCCACATATCACTTTGCGCACGCTTGTGATGACCATTTTATGAGAACAACTCATATCATCCGCGGCGAGGAATGGATTTCATCCGTACCCAAGCACATTGCACTTTTCAAAGCCTGCGGTTTCCGTGTTCCCAAATATGCACACACTCCCCAGGTTATGAAAATTGACGAAGAGGACGGCACAAAGCGTAAGCTCTCAAAGCGTAAGGACCCCGAAGCCGCTGTAAGCTACTTTGTAGAGCAGGGCTTCCCAAAAGAAAGTCTTATTGAGTACCTTCTCACACTTCTCAATTCGAACTTTGAAGACTGGCGCAGAGCAAATCCCAAGGAGGATGCATTCGCTTTCCCCTTCAACCTTAAAAAGATGAGTCCCAGCGGTTGTCTTTTCGACCTTGTTAAGCTCAACGACGTAAGCAAAAACGTTGTTTCCCTTATGGATGCAGACACGGTTTACAGCTACATCGCGCAATGGGCAGAAAAATACGATACAGAGTTCTTTAACGAATTTACAAAGAACCCCGAATTTTCACGCAATATGGTTAACATTGACCGTGAAAGCCCCAAGCCCCGCAAGGATATTGCGAAATGGAGCGAGGTGAAGGAATACTTTGCATATATGTTTGATGCATACTTCACCCCCGCCTTTGACCTTCCCGAAAACATCCAAAAAGAAGATGCCAAGGCAATTCTTCAAAAATATGCAGAGATTTATGACGAGGCAGACGACAAGGACGCCTGGTTCTCCAAAATCAAGGATATGTGCGAGCCTTTAGGCTTTACACCCAATGTAAAAGAATACAAGAAAAATCCCGATGCCTTCAAGGGCCATGTCGGTGATGTTTCAACAGTTATCCGCCTTGCGGTTACAGGCAGAAAGAACACCCCCGACCTTTGCTCTATTATGAAGCTTTTGGGCAAAGAAACCGTTACAGCAAGAATTAACGAGATTATCAAATCTCTTTGAGGAGTTTTATAGTATGGAAGAAATTAAAACAGAAAATTTATCAAACTTTATTCACGATATTATCGATGAAGAATTGCGCGAAGGTGTAAACACAAAGGTACAGACCCGTTTCCCTCCCGAGCCTAACGGTTACCTTCATATAGGTCACGCAAAAGCTATCTGCATTGACTTTACAACTGCAATGAAATACGGCGGTGTTTGTAATCTTCGTCTTGACGATACAAATCCCTCAAAGGAAGACATTGAATACGTTGAGTCAATTAAGGAGGATATTGAATGGCTCGGCTTTAAATGGGACAAATGTCTTTACGCTTCAAGCTACTTTGATTTCCTTTATGAATGTGCAATAAAGCTTATTAAAGACGGCAAGGCTTACGTTGATGACCTTACTGCAGAGGAAATGCGCGAATACCGCGGTACTCTTACAGAGCCCGGTAAAAACAGCCCATACCGTGACAGAAGCGTTGAGGAAAACCTTGATCTTTTCAAGCGTATGACAGACGGCGAATTCCCCGACGGTGCAAAGGTTCTTCGTGCAAAAATTGATATGGCTTCACCTAATATGAATATGCGTGACCCTGCAGTTTACAGAATTATGCACACAAGCCACCACCAGACGGGTGATAAATGGTGCGTTTATCCTATTTATGATTTTGCTCATCCCCTTTCTGATGCACGCGAGGGTGTAACATACTCTCTCTGCTCACTTGAATTTGAAAACCACAGACCTCTTTACAACTGGTTCATTGAGCAGATCGGCTTTGAAGAGCCCCCCAGGCAGATTGAGTTTGCAAGACTCAACCTTAACTACTGCATCACCAGCAAAAGAAGAAACATCCGCCTTGTTACAGACAACCTTGTAAGCGGTTGGGACGACCCCCGTATGGCTACAATCTGCGGTATGAGAAGACGCGGTTATCCTGCAAAGGCACTTCGTACCTTCATTGAAAAGGTCGGTGTTTCAAAGGCTTACAGCGTTGTTGATTACGGACTTCTTGAGTCTTGCGTAAGAGATGAGCTTAACGCAAACGCTCCCCGAGCAATGGCTGTTCTTGACCCCATTAAGGTTGTTATTGACAACTACCCCGAAGGTCAGACAGAGGAAATTACCGTTGAGGTTCATCCCGATAAGCCCGAGCTCGGCACAAAAACCGTTACCTTCGGCAGAGAAATCTTTGTTGAAAGAAACGACTTTATGGCAGAGCCCGTTAAAAAATACTTCAGACTTTTCCCGGGTAACGAGGTTCGTCTTAAAGGTGCATATTTCATCACCTGTAATTCTTACGAAACAGATGAAGACGGCAACGTAACGGTTCTTCATTGTACCTATGACCCTGAAACAAAGGGCGGTAACGCCCCCGATGGCAGAAAGGTTAAAGGTACAATTCACTGGGCAGGTCCTAAGGCCTTCAAGGCTGAAGTAAGACTTTATGACAGACTCTTTAACGTTGAAGACCCTGCAGGTGTTCCCGATGACGAGTTTGTTAACGCAATCAACCCCGACTCACTTATAGTTCTCAAGGAATGCCTTATTGAAGAAGGCATTAAAGGCGCAAAGGCTCTTGACTCATTCCAGTTTATGAGAAACGGCTATTTCTGTGTTGATAAGGATTCCACTCCCGAAAATCCCATTTTCAACCGCACAGTTCAGCTCAACTCTTCCTGGAAAAAATAATTCATTGGAGGTTGTTACTATGAAATACGTTTATAAAATTGTTGCCGCTTTAGGCGCTCTTGCTGTTATACTTGTTGCAATTGTTGCCCCCTTGGTTCATATTGAAATTGACTCCTTACTTCCCGGTGCAATTGTTACCATAGGCGCACTATTAAAGGATGAAGCAGTGCAGGATGTTATCCAGAATACAAAGGGAGAGATTCCCTCAGGCATTTATGAAGACATTTCAATAAAAAACCTTATCTCCCCTAACGATAACTCAATCGCTCAGGCTCTGACACAAATGGGTGGCGAGGTTTCAGAAGAAACAATGAAGGCTCTTGAGCCCGTTATGGCACCTTTAATCACCTTTGTTGTCGTACTTGCACTCATCTTAATCTGTGCAATCGCAACCGCTGTTGTTGCCTTTGCGACAAAAAATAACAGAAACGTTTATTATTTAAGCGTTGCCGGAATTTTCATTTCTCTTATGGCAAGCCCTTGTATGAAAGCCATTGCTGCACCCTTCGTAAACGGCGATGTTACTTTAGAGAGTCTTACCGGCTCCGAATGGGCATTTCTTATCGGCGAGATAACAGAGCTTTCACTCAGCTCCTCATTCTGGCTCGTACCCTTGGTTTTTGCAGGTATAATTTTATGGACCTTCCTCTATAACGCTACACTTCCCGAAAAAGAAAAGCGTGAAAGAAAACTTATGTTGGGAGAGGCTGACTGATGATTTACGATAAGGTTGAAAATATGAGTCTTTATTTTGACAGACTCAAGGGCTTTGAAAAAATTGAAAAAGCCTACAACGATTTTATTAACAATCCCATAAAAGAGGGCAGAATTGATATTGACGGGGACAACCTGTGGTGCAACGTTGCATCATACACAGTTAACCCTGACAACCCCTTGAAGTACGAGGCACACAGAGAATATGCAGACGTTCAGGTTATGGTTGACGGTGAAGAGGTTTTCGGTTGGGCAAACACAAAAGAATGCAACGTAACCGAGGACTTTAAAGAAGGCTGTGACATTGCATTTATGGACGCGCCCAAGGGTCAGTTTTTCCAGTTACGAAAAGGCTATTTTGCCGTGTTCTTCCCCGAGGATGCACACGCACCCTGCAGAAAAAGTGAAAATGCCGACACAGCACATAAGCTTGTCTATAAAGTAAAGCTTTAAAACACATCCCCCTCATAAAGATTGACTTGAATCTTTATGAGGGGGCTCTTTTTAATGCGGTAATGAAACAACTATATTAAACACTCCGTTTTCATATTTAATAAGCATATCACCTTTATGCTTATCAACTGTTCGTTTTATACTTTTCAGTCCTAAACCATGATTTTCGCTGTCTTTTTTTGCGGATATGTATACTCCCCCTCTGCGTTTCGGTGCTTCCAACGAAGGATTTTTAACCGAAATTATCATTTCATCGGGAGAATCATTTATTTTAACATTTATATATCTGTCTTTCACATTTTCTATTTTTACACACGCTTCAACCGCATTATCGAGAGCGTTACTGAGAATAGTGCAGATATCCATTGAGGGTATGCTCATATTCTCTAAGCTTGTAACGTCAAAATGGGTTGAAACACCGTGCTTCTGAGCATACAGCATTTTTTCATTAAGAACCGCATCCACGGCATTATTGCGGCTCATAGAAACATAGGTTGCCTCTTCAACCGCGTCGGTCATTTTTTCAAGATAGTCTAAAAGCTCTTCTTTACTGCCGTTTTCGGCAATCCCCTTGAGGGACAGAATATGATTCTTCAAATCGTGGCGCAGCTCTCTTGTTCGGTTATAGCTTTCTTCTATCCGTTTATAGGACTCCTTTTCAAGGCGCATTTGCGTATTTAATAGATCCGCACGTCTTTGCACCTCCAACTGATTCTGAAGCTTTGAAAACAAGGTGAACACAAGAAGGTTAATGAAAACAAGCCCTACTGTTGAAATTATGACGTATGTATAAATCTTTTCACCCGGTCCCAGTAAATCAAAATAATACTGATAAACAGTAAGAGTTCCAAGGGTTGTAACGGGGACTGTCATAAGGAGCAGCCAATAGCGAAGGGGTACGGCTTTATTCTTCGATTTGGTGAACAGACCTATAAGAATTATCAGCACTAATAAAAACAGGTTAGGAAGCTCGATTGAAAGAATTCTGTAAAAAAAGCTTTCCTGATTAATTGCGGGAATTTTATCTATAAAGAATGAAAAAGCGAAATAAGACAAAAGCTTTGAAAGTGCAACAAAAAGTGAATATACCATACAAAAAATTGCTTTCAAACGCTTTTTGCCATCATAAATCACAAGTGCAATTACAAAAATCATAAGCATCTGAACGGCAGTTTTTATATTGCCGCTCTGCCCCGTTTCCTGCAATGCAAGAAGCACCCCTGCACTTAAAACAAATGATACCCATTTTGGTATTTTGCTTTTGTATTTTTCGTCAAAAAAGGCATTCATCAGAAGAAATGCAAAAAGAATATCAATAGTGGATGAAAAAAGCCTTATAAGATAAAACAAGGTTGTTTCAAAAAACTCTAACATATAAATCACCTTTTAGCCCACAAATACGCTTCCTTTACAGCAGTTGCTCTGCTTTTGCTTACGGGCAGAGTAACACCGTTCAAAAGCTCTGCGCTGTCTTTTTTTACACTTTTAATTTTAAGTGCGTTAACAAGAAAGCTCTGATGCGTTCTGATAAAATCCTTTTTGTCTAACTCTTTTTGTATATCGTCAAGCTTACCGTAAAAAGTGATTTCACCCTTTTGTGTATGTATTATAAGCACACGTCGGTTGCTTTCAAAATATAAAATATCATTAAGAGGTACATTCCTTACCTCTGAAGCTGTTTTCACGGTGAAAAAATCCGTTATGCTTTTGCGAAGCTCTGTTAAGCATTCACCGAAAACTCTGTCAAAAGCATTCACAAGGTCTGTTTTGAGAATATAACGGAAGGCTTTCACCTCGTAGCCTGAAAAAACATACTCTGCCGAAGATGTAATGAAAACTATAAGGGACTGCACACCCGTCTCACGAAGAAGCTTTGCGCACTCCACCCCGTTTATTGTTTTCATTTTTATATCGAGGAAAATAATATCAAATGCCGACGGATTTTCACGACACACTGAGAAAAGCTCGGCGCCGTCATAAAACACCTGCATGTTTGCTTCCTCGTCTGCTCTTGCAAGACATTCAACTGTTCTTTTTTCTATATACTCACAGACGTTTTTCTCATCGTCACATATTGCAATACTGAGCATTTTCTCACCCCGCCGGTTTTTAATAATTTAAATATATCACAATTTATTTATGGTTGTAAAGGGTTACATAGTACCGAAAATGAAGAGAGCATAAATAATAGAAATTACGTTTGTAATAACAACTGCAGGGTGGAAAAATATTTTCTTATTATTTTCCTTTTTGGCTATCACCACACACCATATTACAGTTATTAAAATCCACGCAAAGGGCAAATTGCAACTTATACACCAAAAAACATACACAATTGAGCACAATATATCATAAAACTTTCCCGTTGAGATTTTTTCACACAAAGTAACTAATAAAAACAAACTGACTTCAGTACCCGTGAAAATCCACACTGACCGGCAAAAGTTTTTTAACCCGCGAGGAATATTATAGTTCATTTTCATTAAAACACACACCTTAAATTCTTTAATTAAAATCCCAGCATTGCAACGTTAAAAAGTCGAACGCCGCCTGCAATTGTTGATGCTACCGCAGCAACAATATACGGATGGAAAACCAACCTTGGATTTCTTTTGGTGAAAGCTTCCTTTCCACTCTTAACAATCAACATTATGCAAAGCGCTAAAGGTAAGACGTATAAAATGAATGATATTATAAGCACCAATGCAACGGGGAACAGAATTACTGCCAGAATATCATAAAGTATACTATCCCGGGATATGGCTAATAAAACGTCTGAAAGGAAAGCATAAACTCCGAAAACGCCTATCATAATTTTTGCCATCAGTTTTGTTGAATGGTCAAGCTCCCATTTAGTGTACCTGTTTTTTTCTTTTTTAGTGGGGTGCTGATAGATTATAAGCGAAAGAGCAATCAAACCTAAAAACACTATAAGAAAGTAGTATTGTGACATATAGCTTGTTTTTCCGTAACATAAATCAGTATACTCCAATAATTTTTCAAGTCCTTTTGTAATATCCATAAAGGGTTTACCCAAAGGCACAAAAATAAGCCCCCGGAAAATAACTGACACGCTTGATTCCAGATAAAAGAAAATATACGCTGAAACGGCACTTGCAAAGCTTACTGCAAACACGGGATAATATAAATAACTCATGCTGTGCTTTTTTGAAACAATGCTCAAACCGATTATAAAGCCACCAAAGAGCAACGGAAGAATAATTACTACTGCCATTTCCCAAGCAGAAACATCGGGAGCTTCAACAGGTTGTATTTTATTTATAAAAAAACTGCCTGTCCACAAAACAGCTATAACCGAAACAAAACCCGTTAAGCTTTGTAAAAATTTGCTTTTTTGTAACGCTTTCATAAGCTCATCTCCTTTTCTGATTTCATCATAGCAAAAACCTTTAATTTAATTATGAAAATGTAATTTTTGAGCCTGTTTTTGTAATTTTTTGATATTTTCTCAGGTTTAACAAATCATATATTCAATTAACGCATTGAATTTGTAAAACAGCTATGATAAAATATACACAGAAATTTTTCGGAGGATAATGCTATGAAAAAATTTATGGATAAGGATTTTCTCCTTTCAACAGAAACAGCAAAAAAGCTTTATGCCGCTTGTGAAAATACTCCTATTTTCGACTGGCACTGCCACCTTCAGCCAAAGGAAATTTACGAAAACAAAGAGCCTTCGGATATTGCTTACCTGTGGCTCAGCGGCGACCACTATAAATGGCGCGGTATGCGTTCCTGCGGTATAAGTGAGGAATATATTACAGGTGACAAATCACCTTACGAAAAATTCAAGGCGTGGGCTTCTGCTATGCCCAACCTTATAGGTAACCCTCTGTACCATTGGACACACCTTGAATTGCAAAGATATTTTGACATTTACGAGCCCCTTTCCCCTGCTACCTGTGATGAGATATGGGAAAAAGCAAATGCAAAAATAAAAGCAGGCGGCTTCACTCCCCGTGAGCTTATTGAAAAAAGCAACGTAAGCTTTGTCTGCACAACAGATGATGCGGCAGATACACTTGAATATCACAAGCTTCTTGCAGAAGATAAATCTTTCAAATGCAAGGTGCTTCCTGCTTTCCGCCCCGATAAGGCTTTGGGAATTGAGCTCCCCGGCTACAATGAATGGGTTGTTGCTCTTGAAAATGTAATTGGTAAGAAAGTGGAAAGCTTTACAGAGCTTAAGGCCGCTATGCTTTCAAGAATTCTGTTCTTTAAAGAAATGGGTTGCCGCGCTTCTGACCACGCTTTCACCTACGTTCCTTACGCAAGAGCCGACGAGGATGAGCTTAATGAAATTTTCAAAAAACGGCTTTCGGGTGCTGAGCTTACAATTACAGAAATCGACAAATACAAAACAGAGCTTATACTCTTCCTTGCAGGTGAATATAACCGCCTTGGCTGGGGTATGGAAATCCACATCGGTGCAATGCGTAATAACAACGGTATTATGTTTAAAAAATTAGGTCCCGACACAGGCTTCGACTCCGTTGCTGATTATGAAATTGCAATTAACCTTTCAAGGCTTCTTGATGCTATGCTTTGTGAAAAGGGTCTTCCTAAAACTGTTCTTTTCACACTCAACCCTAAGGATAACTATGTTCTCGGTACAATGCTCGGTAACTTCCAGAGTGACGAGGCTGAATCAAAAATCCAGTTTGGCTCTGCCTGGTGGTTCAACGATAACTACGACGGTATGAGAACACAGATGCAGACACTTATGAACTTAGGTGTTATTTCAAAATTTGTGGGTATGATTACCGACTCCAGAAGCTTCCTCTCCTACCCCCGTCACGAATATTTCCGCAGAATACTCTGCGAGCTTTTAGGTGACCTTGTGGAAGAGGGCAAATATCCTGATGATATCGAATTTTTAAGCAAGGTCGTTCAGGATATTTCCTACAATAATGCAGTAAAATATTTTGGAGTATAAAATTCATGGCAGGAATATTTAAACAAAACGCTGAAATCACCTATGACGACAAAGAGTTAATGGAGGAAAATTCCTTTATCGGTGCAGAGCCCGATATGACTCCCCCACCCGAATTTGAAAAGATAAAAAACGACCTTCCTCAGCCTGTCTGGGATAATCATAAGGATTATCTCGACTGCTATTGGAAGGCTTGGGAGATTGCTTTCGGTAATCTCGGTATGCCTACAAAAGAAAACGGCTTTGTAAGCAGTTATATAGATGCCGCTTTCAACGGTTGCATTTTTATGTGGGACTCCGCTTTTATGCTTATGTTCGGAAAATACGCGGACAGAATTTTCAAGTTCCAGGGTACGCTTGATAATTTCTATGCCCATCAGCACGTTGACGGATTCATCTGCCGTCAGATAGACGAAGAAGACGGAAAAGACATTTTCACCCGTCACGACCCTGCATCCACAGGACCTGAGGTTATGGCTTGGTGCGAATGGGATTATTTCCTCAATTTCGGAGACAAGGAAAGATTGGCGCGTGTATACCCCTGCCTTATTGCATACCACCAATGGATGCAGGAGCATTTCACATGGCGTGACGGTACATATTTTTCTTCCGGTTACGGTTGCGGTATGGATAATTGTCCCCGCCTTGACGAAAAATACCACGTTTGCTACAGCCACGGTCATATGATCTGGGTTGACGCGTGTATGCAAGAGCTTAATGCGTGCAATATCCTTATAAAAATGTCCGGAGTGCTGGGAAGGGACGAGTTTGTCCCCGGGCTTACCGCAGAAAGAGACCATCTTTATAAGGTTATAAACCAAAAATTATGGGACAATAAAACCAAGTTTTACTACGACCTAAAAAATGACGATACCTTTAACGGTGTCAAGCACATAGGTGCTTTCTGGTCGCTTCTTGCAAAGTGCGTTCCGCAAGACAGAAGTGAAGATTTTATTGCGCACCTTAATAACGAAAAAGAGTTTAAAACGGAGCACCGCGTACCTACACTATCTAAAGATCACGAAGAATACAATCCCAAGGGCGGATATTGGTGCGGTTCTGTTTGGGCGCCCACAAACTATATGGTTTTAAAGGGTCTTGATGCTTACAACAAATTTGAACTCTCTCACGAAATTGCCTGCGCACACCTTGATGCAGTTGTAAGCGTTTTCAAAGATACCGATACGCTTTTTGAAAACTATGCTCCCGAATTTTTCGACGGAAAAGCCCTAAAAGGCAGCTCTTCACAGCCCAATTTTGTAGGCTGGACAGGACTTTCCCCCATATCAATAATGTTTGAACATGTTTTTGGTATTAAGCCCAACGCTGCCGAAAGCAAAATAACCTGGCACGTAAATCTTACAGAACGCCACGGTATTGAAAAATACCCATTCGGCACAAAGGGTGAGCTTACGCTTATGTGCGAGGCTCGAGAGGACAAAAACACAGAGCCACAGATAACCATTGAATCAAACATCCCCGTAACTGTTGAAATTATATGGGGCGATGGTGAAAAGAAAAGTAAAATAATAACAAAATAATAAAAAATTGGCAGTAAAAAAGCGAAAGTTTTTTACTGCCAATTTTTTATTACAATTCAATTAAAATTATTCATTTATCAACGTAATAAAGGTTACCCAATAGGGTTGTGAACGCAAACAAAATCATTGCAACGGTAATAAAAATCGGTCCGAAAGCTCCAAGGGTACTGCTTAAAGCCGCCTGAACATAGGGTGCGCCCGAAAGCTCCTTTGCGGGCTCTACACCTGAGCTCATACACATAAATGCCGTTGCACTGCACACAAGAATTGTATCAATAAAAACAGACAACACCTGAACAAGACCTTGCTTTGCAGGATGTGTAACCTCTGCGGATGCTGATGCATTAGGGGCAGAGCCTACACCTACTTCATTACTGAAAAGTCCGAGTTTAATACCAAACATCACACAAGAACCGCTGAAGCCACCGAAAACAGCCTCAAAATTAAATGCCTCTGAAAAAATCCTTGCAAAAATACCGGGAAGACCTTTTATATTGAGAACAACAATAATCAAAGCAACAATAATATATGCTGTTCCCATAAAGGGCACAAGAAAGCTTGTAACCTTAACAACTCTTTTGCCGCCGCCGAGTAAACAATAACCAACAATTACCGCAAGGATAAGACCGATAATCCAAGGGGATACCTGAGGGTCATAGAAGCCGTATGAAGAGAACGTTGACTGTAGATTATATGATGCCGGCATATTAAAACCGACACCGTATGTAACAATAAGGAGAACAGAGAATATTATTGCAAGGGGTTTATTGTGAAGGGCGGTCTGAATATAATATGCAGGGCCGCCGCAGCAGCCGTCAGCTTCCTTTTTTTATAAATCTGTGCGAGGGTGCTTTCAACAAATGCAGATGCACTGCCAATAAGCGCTATAATCCACATCCAGAAAACCGAACCCAAGCCGCCAAGACAAAGTGCGGTTGAAACTCCAACAATATTACCCGTGCCAACTCGCGACGCGGTTGAAACCATAAGTGCCTGAAAGGAAGAAACGCCCTTCCCGTCAGCAGGCTTTTCCGTTACGCAACGGATTTGCTCTTTTAAAAGGCGGAACTGAACAAATCTTGTTCTGACTGTAAAATAAATACCGCCCAGAATAAGAATAATGATCAAAACATAGCTATATAATGCATCGTTAATTTATGCGATAATATCTCCTATCACACAAAAAGCCTCCCTTATTTTTCTAATTTAACGTCTAAAACGATGGGACAATGATCACTTGAATAAACACCGTCGTGAAGTCCTGAAAGGACCTTATATTCATTAACCTCAAAGCCGGTTTTTGAAATCATAAAATAATCTATTCTTTTCTCTTTTTCGGGATTTCCCCACCCCTGATACGTAAAAGAATCAGATGTTTTTTCAGTTCTGTAACGAGCATCGTCAAAATTCTCAGTTACCTTTACGTAGGTTTCTGACCCCTCCTGTGCATTAAAGTCACCCATAATTACAGCGGGTAATGAACCAAACTCTGCAATCTTGTCAAGAACAACCTTTATACCGTTTATTCTTGCTTCATCGCTTACGTGGCTGAGATGCGTATTGAACACAACGAAATCCTTGCCCGTGCCCTGATCGGTTAAAATCACATAACTGCAGACTCTGTTGTACTGTGCACCCCAGGATTTGCTCATTACCTCGGGAGTTTCAGAAAGCCAGAAAGAGCCTTTATCAACCAACGTGTAAAGATTTTTATCGTAAAAAATGGGACAACCCTCGGAATTAAAGGCTTCATCGCGGTAGGTTATAACAGAATCATAACCGGGAAAGGTTTCCTGCAAATACGAGTAATGCCATTTTGTTGCTTCCTGAAAGCCTATAATACCGGGCTTTTCATTCTCAATATCATCAATAATCAAATCTGCTCTGTAAAACCAGCTTTTTTTGCCGAAATCCGTAGGGCTTATGCAACGCAGATTGTAGCTCATCATTTTAATGTTTTCTGTGCTTTCTGCATTTATTGTAACACTCGCTTTATTCTCCTTGTAATGGGGATAAAACCGGAATGTATTCGCAGTAAGGACAATAACGGCTGTCAATACAACGGACAAAAGACTTATAAAAAATACTTTTAAAAACTTTTTCAAAATAAACCTCCGACTTCAGTTAAGGCTTTTCAGCCTTAATCAGTGTGCGCTGAACAAAATCAATTTATCGTTTTTATTCAATTCAACTTCAACCTCACTGAGATCACCGCCGAATATATCCACTATTCCGCCCGGTTTAACATAACCCAACACAATCGTGGGATTTGCATTAGCTTTATCTTCAACAGATGCTTCGTAAACCGCCCTTACGAGCTGGTCCGCAGTTGTTTTTTCAGGAACATCGCTGAAATATCTTGAAACCTTCTTAATATAAACCTCTTTACTGCTGAAGCCATCGCTTACATCCTCATCATAAGACAAAATGTCGTTATAGAAATCAAATATCTCTTCAACCTCGCTTATCTGTGTAACCATTTTACTTATGTATCTGTTACTGATTACAACGTTATTCACGCTGTAGCTGTTAACAATATCGTGATGCTTCGGATCTATGATTTCAACAATCACATCAATGCTTTCAATGTCAAAATCAGGATTTTCATCCACCTTCTGTTTTATTATATCACGAACATAAATAAGGCTTGCCAGTGCGTTGGCGTCGATATTTTCGTTAAGAGCGGAATCGTCTGACAAAATAAGGATACTTGTATCGTTCTCACATGTAGAAACAAATCTGTTGATTGTATCACAGATTTTTTCTTTTTCATAAATATCCGCCTCTACGGTTTCTTCAACAAAAGAATAATCCTTGTAGTAGTTCATCTTTTCAAGGCTCTTTTTGTCGTCTATTACCATTATACGGACAATCTCTGCCTTCTTTTCGCGCCATTCTTTGCTGAAGGACTCAAAACCTGCCATAATATTTTTACACTTGCTGTTATGACCCAATATGATGATATTTTTTGTTTCCATCTCATAAGCTTTGTTAAGATTTACGTTGAAGGTATCTCTTTCAAAATAATCCTTCTTTTCTATATCTTCACCTGACTCAGCGACGTAATAAGCGTGATGCTTTCCGTCTTTTTCCATTATGGTAATAGGCAAAGCGTGATTATGCGTTTTAAGATATTCGGATACAAATTCCTGTTCATCCTGTTTTTCACATTTGAAAGAATAAAACTCAGAGCCTCTGTTTGAAAACAACTCGCTATAAACATAGTTAAGCTCGGGCATAAGACAGAATTGTGAAAGAATCTGGCCGAGAACCTCGTTTACACGCACGGGGATAATATTACATTTTTGTTCAACCTGCTTCGCTTCAATAATCTTTTCAACAAGCTTCCATGTCCATTCATCGGTAATTTCAACAATAATTCTCTGATCATTAAAAGAGCTTTCTGCTGCTGTAATATCCGCAACCTGCATCAGAGTTTTGATTGTCTGGGCGTTTCCTTTCCCTGCATCTTCAAGCAACTCTTTATGCTCAAATTTGCATATCGTGTTGTTTATATCATTACCGAGAATTATAATCGAACGTGCTCTTTCAAGCGAAATATCATTAAGTTGCTTTGAAGAGAAAACATCGCCTTCTCGTACTATTACAGTAATATTCTTATGGAATTTGTGCTTGCGAATTGCTATCTTGCGCGCAATAAACGGAAGATGGGCATACTGCTTTCTGACCGCTGCGTTTTCACGGGCAATTGTGTCTGCAAGGCGTTCTTCAATCTCACTCTGAATTTCTTCTTTTCTGCCGGGAACAAGAACAACAATTTTTTCTTTAGAACCACAGTAGAGCATATCATTGACAATTTCCGAAGCTCTTGTGTTCCAGTTAAGAATTACAAAATGGTTGGAAAGAAACAACTTTCTTTTACCTGCATTTGAATTCTCTATAAAATGGGAAATGTAGTTTGTTACATAACCTATCAACGTACCCGTAAAGGAAATCATACCCACAATTATAACAAAAAGACAGATAAGGGTTATACCTACACCGGACTTACCTATATCTTCAACCACATAACTGATGCAACCTGCATCAAGAATCATTGTAATTGTACAGAATGCCGCTTCAATAAAATTCATTTTTTCGGTGCCGTCCAACGAAAGGGCACTGATTATCCCTGCCGAAGCAAGGAAGAAAAAAACGTTAAAAAGCATAATTGCCATAACAATGGTGTTGCCCGGATTTTTAACAACCTGAACACTTAACCATTCTTTTAATCTTCTACCCACATCACCATCTCCTTAAAGATTTCGCTTATTTTACGAAATTTATCTTTAAAAGTATACCATACTATACGACAAATTTCCAGCAAATTTGTATTATCCGTCTTTCGTTTTCGTAAAATATATGTTAGAATATATGTATATTCTTTACAATACGGAGGATTTATGAAAACTGCTAAAAAATCAGGTAACAAGGCATTGTTAAAACGCTTTTTGCCGTATTACAGACCACACATAAAAACACTGACATTTGACCTTTTCTGTGCCGCGCTCACAACTGTTTGCGAATTGGTTTTGCCTATGTTTGTAAGATATATTACTGACGCGGCGGTTACGGACATTTCCCTCTTAACTGCAAAAACAATTCTTTCAATCGGCGGAATTTATATTATTTTAAGAATAATTGATGCTCTTGCAAACTACTACATGGCATCTGTAGGTCACATAATGGGTACAAAAATGGAAACGGATATGCGCCGCGATATGTTTTCGCACCTTCAGAAGCTTTCATATTCTTATTATGACGAAACAAAAGTGGGTACAATAATGTCACGCTTTACAAGTGACCTTTTTGACGTAACGGAGTTTGCCCACCACTGTCCCGAAGAATTTTTCATTGCAGGAATTAAAATAGTTGTTTCCTTCTTCATTCTTTCGTTTATGAACGTTCCCCTGACCCTTATTATGTTTGCAGTTATTCCGGTAATGGCTGTGTGCCTCAAATATTTCAAGGGCAGAATGAAGGAAAGCATGCGCGAAAGCCGAGTAACTCTTGGTGAGCTCAACGCACAGATTGAAGACAGCCTGTTAGGCGTAAGGGTTGTTAAGTCATTTGCAAACGAAGGCATCGAAAAAGAAAAATTCAAGGGCGGAAATGAAAAATTCCTCAGAATAAAAGCAATTATGTACAAATATATGGGCTCATACAGCTCCGTTAACAGAGTTTTTGAGGGCGTAATGTACATTGTTGTTGCGGTTATCGGTGCATTTTTCCTTACAGCCGATAAAATTGACGCGCCCGATTACGTGGCTTATCTTATGTATTCAACTATGCTCCTTACATCCATAAGAAAGCTTGTTGACTTTGTTGAGCAATTCCAAAGAGGTATGACGGGTATTGAGCGCTTTTCGGAAATACTTGACATCGAGCCTATGATAAAAGATAAAGAAAATGCAATTGACCTTAAAGTAACGAAGGGTGAAATCTCCTTTGACAACGTAACGTTCCGTTACTCAGACAACTCTGAGGAAATACTTAACCATATAAACATGGATATTAAGAGCGGTGAAAGCTTTGCCCTTGTGGGTCCGTCGGGCGGCGGTAAAACCACAATCTGCAACCTTATTCCCCGTTTTTATGAAATTTCAGACGGCAGTATTAAAATTGACGGTATTGATATTAAAGATGTTACTCTTAAAAGTCTCAGAGAAAACATAGGTATTGTCCAGCAGGACGTTTATCTTTTCTCAGGTACTGTCAGAGAAAATATTGAATACGGCAGACCCGGAGCCACCGAAGAAGAAATACGCGAAGCCGCACGCCTTGCAGGTGCAGAGGAATTTATTGACAAGCTTCCCAAGGGCTTTGACACTTACGTTGGTGAAAGAGGCGTTAAGCTTTCCGGCGGACAAAAGCAACGTATCAGCATTGCAAGGGTATTCCTGAAAAATCCGAAAATACTTATTCTTGACGAGGCAACAAGCGCCCTTGACAACGAAAGCGAATTTCTTGTTCAGAAAAGCCTTGAGCTTCTTTCAAAGGGCAGAACAACCATAACCGTTGCCCACAGACTCACAACCATTAAAAACGCAGATAAAATTCTTGTTGTTACCAAAGACGGCATTGCCGAAAGCGGTACGCACGAGGAATTGACTGCAAAAGACGGTATTTATTCAAGTATGTATACGATGTACAGAATATAATGCAAAATGCAAAATTAAAAATTCAAAATTTCGGAACGCTACGCGTTGATTATAATGCCGACCGCAGGTCCCATAATTTTGCATTTTGAACTTTGAATTTTGAATTTTTTGGAGGTATCATTATGGCTAACTACCCCACCCCACACATTAACGCGACTCCTGCTGATTTTGCAAAAACCGTGCTTATGCCCGGTGACCCTTTAAGGGCAAAATTTATTGCAGAAAATTTTCTTACCGACGCAAAGTTAGTTAACAACGTGCGCGGTATTCACGGCTACTCGGGCACTTACAAGGGCACACCCGTTTCTGTTATGGCTTCGGGTATGGGTATGCCCTCAATCGGTATTTACAGCTATGAGCTTTTTAACTTCTTTGACGTAGAAAACATAATCCGTGTCGGCTCGGCAGGTGGTATGAGCGAGAAGGTCAAGGTTCGTGACATTATTATTGCTCAAGGTGCTTGTACAGACTCAAATTATGCCCATACCTTTAATCTTCCGGGTACATTTGCACCCATTGCAGACTTTAATCTTCTTAAAACTGCGGTTGAAAAGGCTGATGAATTAAACCTCAACTATTGTGTGGGTAATGTGCTTTCATCCGATGTTTTTTACGGTGATATGAAAGGTGTTTCCGAGGATATGACACCTGCTGCCTTATGGGGAAAAATGGGTGTTTTGGGTGTTGAGATGGAAGCTGCCGCTCTTTATATGAATGCGGCGCGCTCAGGTAAAAACGCACTTGCAATTCTTACGGTTTCGGACCATCTTCTTACCGGAGAAAGTCTCTCTGCAGAGGAAAGACAGAACACATTTACAGATATGATGAAGCTTTCACTTGAAACGGCGGTAAGTTTATAATGAATGATATTAAAAGAGTATTTCTTATTGTGCTTGACAGCTGCGGTATCGGTGAAGCACCTGATGCTGACAAATTCGGTGATGCAGGCTGCAGCACAATAAAAACGATTTCACAATCAGAATATTTTAACATACCTAATCTTCTTTCTTTAGGCTACGGTGAAATTGACGGGCTTTCATTTTCGGAAAAAGGCTCGTTAAAATCTCACGTTGCAAGGCTTAAAGAGCTGTCAAACGGCAAGGATACAACAATCGGCCATTGGGAAATTGCGGGTGTTGTTTCAGAAAACCCCTTACCAACCTTTCCTGACGGTTTCCCTGAAGAATTAATTTCTGAATTTTCCGAAAGAACGGGCAGAAGGGTTATCTGTAATAAGCCTTATTCGGGCACAGAGGTTATTAAGGATTACGGCGAAGAGCATTTGAAAACAGGTGCACTTATTGTTTACACCTCCGCAGACAGCGTTTTCCAGATTGCCGCCCACGAGGATATTGTGCCGATTGAAGAATTATATTCATATTGCAAAACGGCAAGAGAAATTCTTGAAGGCGAATGGGGCGTAGGCAGAGTTATTGCAAGACCCTTTGAGGGTGAATATCCCTTTAAAAGAACGTCAAACCGACACGATTTTTCTCTTGCTCCGCCTAAAAAGACGCTTCTTGACGAGTTGAAAGAAAATGGCTTTGATGTTATAGGTGTCGGTAAAATAAACGATATTTTTGCCGGTCGCGGTCTTACGGAATATGTGTACACCAAAAATAATGCTGACGGTATGGAAAAGACTCTTAAATATCAGAAAAAAGATTTTAAGGGACTTTGCTTTGTTAACCTTGTCGATTTTGATATGGTTTACGGTCACAGAAACGATATTGAAGGCTACGCAAAGGCTTTCTCGGAATTTGACAGTTGGTTACCCGAATTTATTGATGGTATGAGTGACGACGATGTGCTTATTATAACCGCTGACCACGGCTGTGACCCGGGCTTTCCCGGCACAGACCACACACGTGAATACGTGCCGTTTTTAATGTATGGGAAAAAAATAAAATCCGAAAATGCGGGTACAATTGACGGCTACACCTATGTTTCACAATGGGTAAAAAAGCTTCTGAGGTGATAATTTATGACTGATAAAGAATTGCTGAATATTGCAATAAATGCTATGGAAAAATCATATTCACCATATTCAGACTGTAAGGTAGGGGCGGCTCTTCTTTGTGAAAACGGCAAGGTTTTTACGGGAACAAATATTGAAAATGCCGCTTTTTCACCTACAATCTGCGCTGAAAGAGTTGCTGTTTTTAAAGCAATCAGCGATGGTGAAAAGAAATTTTCCAAAATTGCCGTTGTAGGTGGAAAAAACGGAGTTATAAACGGCATTTTTGCGCCTTGCGGTGTGTGCCGTCAGGTTTTAAGAGAATTTTGTAAAGACGATTTTCAAATCATTTTAGGTGAAAGCAAGGAAGAATATAAGGTTGTTACATTAAATGACCTCCTCCCCCTTTCATTTTCACCCGACGACGTGAGGTAATTATATGAGAATGTATGATATTATCAAGAAAAAACGTGACGGCAGTGCTTTAAGCAAGGAAGAAATAGATTTTTTCATTAAAGGCTATGTTGACGGCTCAATCCCCGATTATCAGGCATCTGCTTTTTGTATGGCTGTGTTTTATTCGGGTATGACGGAGGAAGAAACCGCAAACCTTACTTTAAGTATGGCACATTCGGGTGATACCGTTGACCTTTCACGCTTCGGCACACTTTCAGCTGACAAGCACAGCACAGGCGGTGTAGGTGACAAAACCACTCTTATTGTTGCGCCCATCTGCGCTTCTCTCGGCTGTGTTATGGCAAAAATGAGTGGCAGAGGCTTAGGTCACACGGGCGGCACAATTGACAAATTAGAGTCTATTGAGGGCTTTAACACCTCGCTTTCACCCGATGAATTTTTTAATCAGGTTGAAAAAACGGGCATTGCCGTTGTAGGTCAGACGGGAAACCTTACACCTGCAGACAAAAAACTGTATGCTTTGAGGGACGTTACCGCAACAGTTGACAGTCTTCCGCTTATTGCATCAAGTATTATGTCAAAAAAGCTTGCGGCAGGTGCGCACAACATCGTCCTTGACGTAAAATGCGGTTCAGGTGCTTTTATGAAAACTCCCGAGGACGCAGAGGCACTTGCAACCGATATGGTAAAAATCGGCAAAATGTGTGGTAGAAACACAGCGGCGGTTATTACCAATATGAACAGACCTTTAGGCAACAATATCGGTAATGCTCTCGAGGTTCAGGAAGCAATGGATGTGCTTAAAAACAGCGGTCCCGAGGATTTGAAAGAGGTTTGTCTAGCCCTCGCAACAGAAATTGTTTCAAGCACAAAGGGAACAAGCCGTGAAGAAGCATCCAATCTTACAAAAGATTCACTCAAAAGCGGTAAAGCCTATGATAAATTTATGGAATGGGTTAAGGCGCAGGGTGCAACACAAAATGAATTGAGCTTTAAAAAAGCCGATTACACACACGATGTGATTTCCGAAACAGACGGATATATTGTCAGCTCCGATGCTGAAAAAATCGGTATTTCTGCCGTAATATTAGGTGCAGGGCGCGAAAAAAAGGAAGATACCATTGATATGAGCGCAGGTATCATCCTTAATAAAAAAACAGTTGATAAAGTGAATAAAGGTGATGTTATCGCAACACTTTATTCCTGCAACAAAAATTCCTTTGAGAGTGCTGAAAAGCAATTTCTTGATGCACTGGAGTTTTCTGAAAACGAGCCGACAAATGAGCCGTTGATATATACGGTTGTAAAATAACATATATACTAAACAATCAAGTAGCGGTGTTTTCTTCGGATAACACCGTTATTTTTTTGCTTGTGTAGAAAAGCCAACCATCGTAGGAGCTGTGGCTTGCCCAGCCCGCGAATTCATCGGTTAACTTGGCGGTTTAGGCAAGCCTAAACCCTACGACGGGTGTTGTTCTGATAAAAACAATAGCATAGAAAAACCGACCACTGTAAGGTACGCATCTATGCGTACCGCGAGAGGTAAAGTGCATCTTTTGAGTCTGTTGTTCAGGAGATTTCATTTTCCTTACTCACGGGACGGATGGATCCGTCCCTTACGATGGTGTATCCTTCTCAACGACAATTTGTTGACACGTCATAAAAAGCACTCGGTCAAGTCCGTTATGGACTCGACCGAGATTTTTAAATATTCAGTAATTTTTCTGCATTTTTATAATAAATTTTTTCTTTATCGTTTTGGGAAATATCAAGGCTTTCAATAAGCCTCATATCCCACGACGGGGCGTGCCACGGGCAATCGGAGCCGAACAGAATATAATCTGCACCTTTTTTGTCAAAAATGCGCTGAGCGCGCTCTTTTGGCATTGTGGCATAACCGAAGGCTGTGTCAAAATAGACCGGAATATCACAAAGGTATTTTAAGACGTCTTCACCCATATTGGCAGCTCCCCAGTGGGCGCAAACCATAGGTGAATCAATCCACCTTGCAGCCTTTTTCAGGCGCTCGGGTGTTGCGTGATACGGTGCAGAATATCCGAAATCCTCACCTGCGTGAAAAACAACAATCAACCCTAATTCGGATATTTTTTTATAAATAGGCTTCATTTTTTCATCATCAACAAAAAACTGCTGATATTCGGGGTGAAGCTTAACACCTTTAAGCCCCATAGAATGGATTCTTTCAAGCTCCTCAAGAGCATTTTCAGCGTGGGGATAAACAGATCCGAAGGGTATAATTTCTTCACATTCCTGAGATTTTATAAAATCATTTACGGCAGCCTGCTGTTTCTCGTTTGTTGCAATACTCAGAGCAACGCTTTTATCCACACTGTCTTTTTTCATTAAAGCTTTAAGGCTCTCAATTGTGCCGTTGGTCTGCGGTATAAGTCCGCCCGAAGCAAAGCTCAGCTTTTCAATTGCTTTTTCTGCTATTTTTTCAGGGAATGCGTGTGTATGAAAATCTATAATCATTGTTTTTGGAATTTGTCGACCTTTCTTTCAGTTAAAAATATTCTTTCTTGTTTTCATATGATAATACCATTTTCTTAAAATTTCAATAAAAATTTATCTGTTTTAACACAAAAATACCGCCCTTGCTTCAATTACAAGGACGGTGTTTTTTATCCGAAAATTATTTCGCGTAAATTATCACCAAGAATAGCGTGCTTTGCTTCTTCGGTTATGGGCAGATTTTTTATTCGGTCAATTGCCTGCTGTGTCTGTTCAATTCCTTTGTAAGGTGTATCAAGACCGAAAATGCTTGTTTTATACCCTGCCTGATGAATAAGTGTGCAAAGGTCATCATCTGTTAAAGACCATGCACCCTGACGGGTGTTGCCCATTTCGTCGGTTTCCATTGCAATGCTTGTCCAGCCTGCATAAACGTGGGGAATTTCACATCTTGAATTATTATTCATAATAAGAAGTGCATCTCTGAAAAAGCTGTAACCGCCTATATGCTCCATACTGAAGCGCAGCTTCGGGAAGTTATATGCCACCTCGTCAAAAAGAAGCATCTGATAATCTGATATGCGGTGCCAATGAAGACCTGTGTGAAAGGATATGAAAAGACCTTGCTCCCGGGCTTCCTCGTAAACCTCAAAAAGCTCGGGAGAATTTATTTTTACCTCCTGCGCCGCAGGGTGTATTTTTATGCCCTTTAATCCCAGGTCTGCTATTTTTTTTACCTGTTCCTTTAGATTTTTTGCATCAAAATCAACTGTACCGAAGCCTATAAGATTCGGTTCGTTTTTAAGAGCACCTGCAATCCATTCACAAGGATTCTGTCCCGTTGTGTGTGCATACATATCCATCTGATGCCAAAAGGGTGAAAAGCATACAGCACCCTCAATTTCACAGGCCTCAAGTAATGCTTTTAAGCAGTCAATATCTCCGTTAGGCTTTGTGTTTTTCGGAAAAAGATGCGCATGATTTGCAAAAATTCTGTAATCAGACATCTTCTTCATCACTCCAATCATCATCCTCGGGAAGGTCTGCATAATAATCCCAGAGGCGCTCCTCCTGAGCCGCTGTTAATGGCTCTGCAGGCACTTCATTTATAACTTCAACCTTTTTAAGTCTGCTCCAGAGAGATGGTGTTATACGGATTGTATAACCGCAGGCCGAGGGACAAAGCCACTCTGTCATAGGCATTTCGGGCACACCGAAAGCCGCAAGCACGGACATAATAACACCACCGTGGGTGATTATTGCCGCACTCTGAGTGCCTGTTTTTATCATTCCGTCAACCGTTTTTATAAAGCAATCGCAGACTCTTGTGGCAAATTCGCCGTTGCTTTCGCCATTCAAAGGTCTTGCATCCTCACCGCCTGCAAGCCATTGGGAAAACTCCTCATACGGCTGAAGCTCCTCTGCGGTATGTCCCTCAAACTCACCGAAATCGCATTCCTCAAAGCCGCGCATTTCAATGGGTGTTTTATCCGGATAAAGAATTTTTGCAGTCTGTAAACAACGTTTTAACGTGCTTGAAAAAACAACGTCGGCAAAGGGATAATCATAATCCCTTTTCATCTGCTCAAGCTGTTCTATACCCTCTTTGCAAAGCTCCTCGTCGGTCTGACCTATGTAACGACCTTCAAGGTTTCCCTTTGTCAAAGCGTGACGTATTAAATGAACTGTGTAAGTTTTCATTGCAATCTCCTGAAAGATAGTGTATTATATTATACAATATGTATAAACTCGGGTTTCAAATACTAAAAAATATACGGGGTGTAAATTTATGGCAACATATTCAGAACGTCTTGTAGAATTACGCACGGAAAAAAATCTCAGCCAGAAGGCTGCGGCTCTTGACCTGGGCATATCTCAGGCACTTTTATCCCATTACGAAAAGGGTATACGCGAATTCAATATGGATTTTTTGTGCCGTGCAGCAGATTATTACGGTGTAACTACCGACTACATTTTAGGCAGAACCGAAAGCCGTGCAGGTTTTTCGTCAACAGAGTTTGATGACAGAGACGAGGACGCGGTTTTCAATACACGCTCCATTTACCGCGCGGCAATTATGACCCACGAGCGTATGAACGCAGGCTCTGCACAAGCCGGCGAGCACGCGGATATACTCTACGCCATTACTTTATACAGAACTCTTTTTGCAGCCGCACAAAAGGGTTATATTCCCAAGCGCTGGTTTTCAATTCAACCTAAATACGCTCAGTCTGCCTCTCTTGCCGTTGCAGAGATATATCTTAACGATTTCCCCGAAAAAACCGTTAACGCAAGACGATACGGCGGCCCCGAACCCAAAAGCATCGAGGCCGTCATTAAAGGTGTTGAAAATATTATAAGAAAGACTTCGGGTAATATTTAATTATTTGTTTACTTAACCCTTGAGAATTTCCTTATACATACGGATATATTCATTGGCAGATTTGCCCCAGCTGTTGTCGCTGTCCATAGCGCGTTTCACAAGAATCTGCCATCCGTCTTTATCTGCGTAGCCCTCACAGGCTCTTCTTATTGCGTGAAGCATATCGTGAGCGTTATAGCTTGAGAATACAAAGCCGTTACCCTCACCGTCACCGCTGTCTGTAACAGAGTCCCTGAGACCGCCCGTTTCACGTACAATGGGAATTGTGCCGTAACGAAGAGCAACCATCTGCGAAAGACCGCAGGGCTCACTCTTAGAGGGCATAAGGAACAAATCACTACCTGCATAAATCTTTCTTGCAAGGTCGGGAACAAAGCCTAAGCACAAGCCAACCTGCTCGGGATAGCGTGCCGCAAGACCGCGGAAGAACTCTTCATACTGATAATCGCCCGAGCCGAGAACCACAAGCTGAATATCTGTTGTTGCAAGAAGCTCATCAAGAACAGCCTTACAAAGGTCAAGGCCTTTATGTGAAACAAGTCTTGTAACCATACCCATAACAGGTGTATCACTTTTCTCCGGAAGCCCAAGAAGCTTCTGGAGTTCTCTTTTATTCACATATTTACCGCGAACGTTTTCGGCAGAGTAGTTTTTGAAAACGTCCTTATCTGTTTCGGGGTCATAGTTAATAACGTCGATACCGTTAAGAATACCGCGGAGCTTAAAGCTACGCTCTTTAAGAATAGTGTCAAGACCGTGTGAATACCAGGGATCAAGAATTTCCTTCGCATAAGAAGGGCTCACCGTTGTAACAGCGTTAGCCGTTTCAATTGCACCCTTCATAAGGTTGACGGTGCCGTCATATTCAAGAAGATTCTTGTGGGCGTGGTTAATACCGACAACGTTGTCGAGAAGCTCTTCACCGTAAACACCCTGATACTGGATATTATGAATTGTGAAAACAGTTTTGATGTTTTCGTAACCGGGCTGATTTGCATACATTGTGCTGTAATAAACGGGAGTAAGTGCTGTCTGCCAGTCATTACAATGTATAATGTCGGGCTTGAAGCCAATATGGGGAATTATTTCAAGAATTGCTCTTGAGAAGAACGCAAAACGCTCTGCGTCATCATAAAAACCGTAAAGGGAATCTCTCTTGAAATAATACTGATTGTCAAGAAGATAATAAATTACTCCCCCTGACCTTGCTTCAAATATTCCGCAATACTGTCTGCGCCACGCAACGGGAACGGAAATATTTGTAATAAATTTCATTGTATCCTTCAGCTCTTGCTTGATGTTGTCATAAAGAGGCATAACAACACGGCAGCCTATAAGTCTTTTTCTTAAAGCCTGAGGCAATGAACCTGCAACATCACCTAAACCGCCGCTGGCGATAAAAGGTAATGCTTCGCTGGCCGCATATAAAACCTTCATTTTCTTTTCTCCTTTCTTAAAGAAAGTGTAATACTTAAATAACTATATTTTTACCAACAAATAACGGATAGCTCTTATCACCGGAAAGAACCTTTTTGGGAGTAATAACAGCATTTTTATCCATAACAACGCAGTTGAGCTTAACGTCTTCACCAACAAAAGCATCCTGCATAAGAATGCAGTTTTCAACTACTGCACCCTTTGCAACCCGGGCACCTCTGAAGATGATGCTGTTTTTAACAGTACCTTCAATCTGGCAGCCGTCGGCAATGAGTGAGTTTTTGCATTCCGAACCAATACCGTAAACAACGGGCATATCATTACGCACTTTTGTGAAAACAGGTGTATCTGTTTTGAAAAGCTCTTTTCTGCAGGCTTTTTTAAGAAGCTCCATATTTGCTTCAAAATAAGTGTTCATACTGTCAATTGTGTAATTCCACTCTTCAATCTTATAGCCGTAAATATTAAGAGTTGAAACGTTCTTCTGAAGAATATCCTTTTCAAATGAAGTGCAAGCGTAGCTCTGAGCATCACCGATAAGTCTTTCAAGAAGTGCTTTTCTGATAAGGATAATATTCGCAGAATAGTTTACGTCACTTGAAGTTTTAACGTCAATACCAATGCTTGTAACCTTTGAATCTTCATTAACGTCAAGCACAGCCTGATTGGGAAGAGTGGGAACATCACCGTTACAATAAGCAATTGTAATATCTGCATTTTTCTTTGAATGGAAATCAAAAAGCTTTGAACAATCCATATTACAAACAAAGTTTGAGTCCATAAGAAGAACATATTCCTGCTTTGCGTCAGAAATAAAATCCATAATTCTGCTTAAAGAATCAATTCTGTTGTTGCTGTCGACGGCACCCGGGGTAAAGGGCGGAAGCATTGTAAGACCGTCAACCTTTCTTGAAAGGTCCCAGGGTCTGCCGCTGCCAACGTGATCCATAAGCGAAAGGAAATTACTGTTAGCAATAACACCAACCTTTGTAACACCGCAGTTCACAAGGTTTGAAAGAGGAAAGTCTATAAGGCGGTATCTTCCGCCAAAGGGCACTGAACCCATAGTACGTCTTGCTGTAAGAGCGTCAAGACACGCATCATAAGAATTGGAATAAACAATTCCGAGTACATTTTTCGGCATCATACTGTTTCACCCTCCTTAACATCTTCGGAAATCATTGATTGAGCTTTAACCTTTGCATTTTTACCTACGGTAACACCTGCACCGACAACGCTTACACCCCATTTTTCAAGGTCTTCGCATTTTTCGGGGTTTTCGCCGACTACTGCGCCCTCTTCAATAACTGCGTTTTCTGCAACCATTGCGTACTGAACTACTGCTCCTTTTTTTATGACTGCACCGGGCATTACAATTGAGTAATCAACAAATGCACCCTCTTCAACAGTAACATCAGAGAAAAGAACCGAGTAATCAATTTTTCCTTCGATTTCGCATCCGCCTGCGGCAATTGAGTTTTCAATAACAGCCTTGTCGGAAACAAACTGAGGAGGTGTTGCGGCACCTCTGCCGTAGATCTTCCAGGCTGAGTCGCTAAGGTCAATATTTACCTTGGGATTGAGAAGGTCAAGATTTGCTTCCCAGAGGGAGTCGATTGTACCAACGTCCTTCCAGTAGCCGTCAAAGCCGTAAGCAAAAAGTCTTTCATCTGCCTCATGCATTGCAGGAATAACGTTTTTACCGAAGTCGTTTGATGACTCGGGGTTATTTTCATCATCAATAAGGTACTGACGCAGCTTCTCCCAAGTAAACATATAAACACCCATTGAAGCCTTGTTGCTCTTGGGATTCTTAGGTTTTTCTTCAAATGCGGTGATTCTGCCGTCATCATCAGTAAACATAAGACCGAATCTTGATGCCTCTTCCCACGGAACCTCAAGCATTGCAATAGTGCAGGCTGCATCCTTTTCCTTATGGAACTGAAGCATTTTTGCATAGTCCATTTTGTAAATATGGTCACCTGAAAGAATTGCTACATATTCGGGATTATATCGGTCAATAAACTGAATATTCTGATAAATAGCATTGGCTGTGCCTTTATACCACTCTGTACCTTCAATCTGCTGATAGGGTGAAAGAATGTGAACACCGCCGTTGGCACGGTCAAGATCCCAAGGTCCGCCGTTACCGATGTATTCATTAAGTTCAAGGGGCTGATACTGTGTAAGAACACCAACAGTATAAATACCTGAGTTTACACAGTTTGAAAGCGGAAAATCAATGATTCTGTATTTTCCGCCGTAGGGAACTGCGGGTTTGGCAATGTTTTTTGTAAGAACGCCAAGTCTTGAACCCTGACCGCCTGCAAGAAGCATTGCAATACATTCCGTCTTTTTTGCCATTTTTTGTCACGTTCCTTTCGATATATGAATTAAATTAAAAACAAATTTATTTTTCGGATGATTTTTTATCATCCTTTGCGGTTTTCGGTTTCATTTTTAAATACAGCGTTGTCATAGCCGGTAATTTCAATTCTATGAAATTATCAAATCCGTGCATTGCGCCCTCTTTAACAGCATAGTTCTTTTTAAGCTTTTCACCCGTACCGCCGAATTTCACGGCATCAGAGTTAAAAACAAGCTCGTAGCCGTCAGCATCGGGAACACCGATTTTGTAATCCGTACGGTGTACGGGGGTGAAATTGCAAACAGCAACTATTTTTTCACCCGCATCGTTACTTCTGACAAAAGCAATTACGCTGTTTTCGTTATCGTCGCTGACAATCCAGTTAAAGCCCTCCCAGCTGTAATCAATCTGCCACATGGGAGAATTCTTTTTGTAGAATTTATTTAAAGCTTTTGTGTAGTCTTTTAGCAAAACGTGCATATCATAGTCAAGAAGGATCCAATCAAGACCTTTTTTGTAATCCCACTCAATAAACTGACCGAATTCGGTACCCATAAACAAAAGCTTTTTGCCCGGATGTGCGTACATATAACCGAGGAATGCTCTTACCCCTGCAAATTTCTCGTTATAATTACCGGGCATTTTGTTTATAAGTGAGCACTTTCCGTGCACAACCTCATCGTGAGAAATGGGAAGAACAAAATTTTCACTGAATGCATAAAAAAATGAAAAGGTAATTAAATCGTGATTATATTTTCTGTAAATGCCGTCAAGGGAGAAATAGCGGAGAATGTCATTCATCCAACCCATATTCCATTTAAAGTTGTATCCGAGACCGCCCATATATGCAGGCTTTGAAACCATCGGCCATGACGTGCTCTCTTCAGCAATCATCATAACGTCGCCGTGCTCGCTGAAAACAACCTCGTTAAGCTGTTTCATAAAAGCAACTGCTTCAAGGTTTTCATTGCCGCCGTTTTCGTTAGCAATCCATTGACCGTCATCTCTGCCGTAGTCAAGATAAAGCATTGATGCAACCGCGTCAACTCTCAAGCCGTCAATATGGTATTCATCAAACCAGAATAATGCGTTTGATATAAGAAAGCTGCGTACCTCGTTTCTGCCGTAATCAAAAACCTTTGTACCCCATTGGAAATGCTCGCCCTTGCGCGGATCCTTATATTCATAGCAAGCGTCACCGTCAAAATCAGCAAGTCCGTGTGCATCCTTGGGAAAATGGGCAGGCACCCAGTCAACAATAACACCGATTCCCGCTTTGTGGCATTCATCAACAAAGAATTTAAAATCATCCGGAGTGCCGTATCTTGAGGTTACCGCAAAATAACCGGTAACCTGATAACCCCACGAGCCGTCAAACGGATGCTCTGCAACGGGCATAACCTCAATATGAGTATACCCCATATCCTTTACATAATTTACAAGCTCACTTGCAAGACTGCGATAGCTTAAGGTGTTACCGTCTTCGTGCATACGCCACGAGCCAAGATGAACCTCGTAAATATTAACGGGCGAATTGTAAACAGAGCTTTCTTTTCGCTTTTTCAACCAGCTCTTATCACGCCACTTGTATTCACTTTGGAAAATTTTTGAAGCCGTTCCGGGACGGGTTTCTGCGTGGAGCGCATAAGGGTCAGCCTTATAATGCTTTCTGCCGTCTGCAGAATAAATGAGGAATTTATATGCGTTAAAATTCCCGACACCGCTGACGTATGCTTCCCACACGCCCGCATCGTTAAGCCGGGTCATTGGTGAAGCATCTTCACTCCAACCGTTGAAGTCACCCACCACATAAACAGCTTCTGCGTGGGGTGCCCACACTCTGAAAACATATTCATCCCCATCTGTTTTATGAGCACCTAAAAACTCCTGGGCTTTGAAATTGCGACCCTGATGAAACACATACAACGGAAACTCATTGTAATCCGTGCTTTTTTCTATCTTTTTCACATTTTTCACCACCATCAAAATTTCTTATGCTATATCATTCTAATAATAACAAATCTGCATTTGGTTTTCAAGAGCTTTTGATATATTTTGTTCAAAGGCATCCTAAAAAATCTCCACCCTCTTTGTCGCTTTTGCACAAACAAAAGCAGAAATGCATTGACCGCAAATCACTTTTGGGCTTTTGATTTTTTTTATATCATTTTATTAACATTTCATTAATTTACAAAAAAGCTCTTATTTTTTCTTTTTTAGCAAAATAAATGCCGATAATATGGTAATATATATCGGTAATAAATTAAACGTTTAACTATTTTTGAAGGTGACATTATGGAATTGCGAGAATTGGTCTGCGAGCTCATTTCCATATCGGTTATTCACAGATACCGCATATCTAAATCTGCATCAAAGGTCGGACTCTACTTCGGTCAACCGCGTATTCTTGAATTTATTATTGAGAATACCGATTGCACCCAAAAGGCTGTTGCAAAAGCTATGCACATTTCCCCCGCAAGTGCGGCGGTAACGCTCAAGCGCTTAGAGAAGGCCGGCTTTATAACCCGCAGAATTGACACAGCCGATTCACGAAAAAACCATCTTGCTGTAACCCAAAAGGGTGTTGATGCCCTTAAAGAATTCCGAAAAATATGTGATACAACCGATGAGGATATGTTCAAAGGCTTCACAGACGAAGAAAGAGAGACTCTCCACAGACTCCTCACCCGATTACACAAAAACCTTGATTCGGAAAACGTAACCAGAGAAGAAATTTCTGAATTTTTATCTGAACCCACAACACAGAAAGGAAGCGATGCTGATGTTTAAAAAGCTTTTACCCTATGCAAAAAAATATAAATACTATGCGGCACTTTCTCCTATTTCAATTGTTTTTGAAGTGCTTATTGAAGTAACAATCCCCCTTCTTATGTCGGTTATTGTAGACTGTGGCATAAGCGGTCAGAGCCTTTCCGAAAAAGACAGCTTCATTGCCGATATTCTTATTTCGATGGGCTTTGGCGAGCTTTCAGGCACCAATCTTATTCTTGCTTTAGGCGGACTTATGCTTGGCATTTCTTTGATATCCCTTGCCTGCGGTGCAGGAGCTGCCTTCTTTGCTTCAAAGGCAGGTATGGGCTTCGGTGCAGAATTAAGACAGGGAATTTTCAATAAAATTCAGGATTATTCCTTCTCCAACATTGACAAATTTTCCACCGGCTCACTTATTACACGAATGACAACCGATATTAATATGGTACAGATGGCATTTATGATGGCTTTGAGAATGCTGATCCGTTCCCCCCTTATGTTTGCAATGGCTATTTCAATGGCATTCAGCATCAACAAAAAGCTTTCGCTTATTTTCCTGTGTATTGCACCTGTTATGTTCGCATTGATTCTTCTTATCGGTGCTGCAGCTCACAAGCGTTTCACAAAAATGTTCAAAAAATATGATAAGCTTAATAATTCCATTCAGGAAACACTTATAGGTGCAAGAGTTGTTAAGGCCTTCGTCAGAGCAAAGCACGAAAAAGAAAAATTCCGCGTTTCAAACGACGAGCTAAAGGATGCATCAATTTTTGCAGAAAAGCTTATTATTCTCAACGGCCCTATAATGACTTTGTCTGTTTACACCTGCATCATTCTTGTTCTTTTTGTAGGTTCAAAGCTTATTCTTAACGGAGATATGTTCCTCGGCGACCTTATGAGCTTTATAACGTACATCCAGCAGATATTTATGTCACTTATGATAGTATCCATGATTTTTGTTATGTCGGTTATGGCAAAAACTTCAATGACGCGTATCTGTGAGGTTCTTGATGAAAAGCCCGGCATCACAGACGATGACGCTGATGAAACAGCATCTGTAAACGACGGCTCCGTCGAATTTAAAAACGTCTGCTTCAAATACAGCGAAAATGCAGAAAACAACGTTCTTAAAGATATAAATCTTAAAATCAACTCCGGCGAAACCGTCGGCATTCTCGGCGGTACGGGTAGTGCAAAAACATCACTTGTTCAGCTTATTCCGCGCCTTTATGACACAAGCGAGGGTGAAGTGCTTGTTGGCGGCAGAAATGTAAGAGATTATAAGCTGCACACTCTTCGCGACAGAGTTTCGATGGTGCTGCAGACAAATCTTCTGTTCTCAGGCACAATTGAAGAAAACCTTCGTTGGGGTAACGAAAATGCAACACTTGGTGAAATACGCGCCGCCGCAAAGCTTGCTCAGGCAGATGATTTTGTTATGAATTTCCCCGACGGCTACAAAACGAATATGGGTCAGGGCGGTGTAAACGTTTCAGGCGGTCAGAAGCAACGTCTTTGTATTGCAAGAGCAATTCTCAAAAAACCCAAGGTTCTTATACTTGACGACTCCACAAGCGCTGTTGATACCGCAACCGACAGAAAAATCCGAGAAGGTCTTAAAAATCTTTTACCCGAAACCACAAAAATTATAATCGCACAGCGAATAAACTCAATTCAGTTTGCCGATAAAATCATCGTTCTTGATGACGGCAAAATTGATGATATGGGCACACACGAAGAATTACTTTCACGCAATGAAATATACCGCGATGTGTATACTTCACAGCAGGAAAGCAAAATGGAACAATAAGAAAGGAGAGATTCTGATGGCTGATAAAAACAAAAAAGTCCCCGGCGGTCCCGGCGGCAAAATGAAATATGAAAAGCCGAAAAATCCATTAAAAACCATAGGTCGTCTGCTTTCTTACGTTGCTAAAAGCAAGGGTCTTTTAATTCTTGTTATTCTTCTTGTTTTTTTTGCGGCATTCGCAAACATTGCAGGCACATATTTCCTGACACCCATTATAAACGAAATAGGCAAGCTTCTTGACACAGGCTCAGGTGATTTGAGCGTTGTTGTTAAATATCTTGCAGTTTTAGGCATTCTTTACCTTGCAGGTGCTACGGCACAGTACACACACTCTCGCCTTATGCTCAATGTTTCGCAAAACACACTTAATCTTCTGAGGCGCGATTTGTTTGACCATTTGCAGGATTTACCCATCAAATATTTTGACACACATACTCACGGTGAGCTTATGAGCCGCTTCACAAACGACGTTGATACAGTCCGCGAAGCAATAAGCCAGGGTCTTGTACAGACAATTTCATCACTTATTACCGCCATCGGTATTTTTGCAATGATGCTCTACATCAGCCCTGCTCTCACTTGCCTTATTATTGTGATGCTCTTTATCATGCTTGCAATCATAAAATTCATAGGCGGAAAAAGCTCGAAATATTTCCGCAAGCAACAAGCTGCAGTGGGCGGTGTTAACGGTTACATTGAAGAGCTTATTGAAGGTCTTAAAGTAGTCAAGGTTTTCTGCAGAGAAGAAAAATCAAAAGAAAATTTTGTTGCCATTAACGAGGATTTCAGAAAATCTGCCACAAAAGCTCATACCTTTGCAAGTATTCTTATGCCCATTATGGGTAACATTTCATACATTAACTTTGCTCTTTCTGCGGCTGTTGGTGCGTTTATCATCCTTAATCTTGGTCAGAAAACAGGTGCCACAGGCTTCTTCCTTGGCGGTTTTCAGGGCATATTGACCATTGGCTCACTTGCTTCATTCCTTCAGTATACAAGGCAGTTTTCCAACCCCATCACTCAGGTTTCACAGCAAATGAACAACGTGCTTATGGCCCTTGCAGGTGCTGAAAGAATTTTCGATATTATTGATGCAGAGCCTGAAGAGGATAACGGGTATGTTGCTCTTGTAAACGCAAAATACGATGAAAACGGCAACATTACCGAATCAGATGAAAGAACGGGTCTCTGGGCGTGGAAGCATCCCCACTCTGCAGACGGCAGCATCACATACACGCCTCTTAAAGGTGACGTAAGATTCCACGACGTTACCTTCTCTTATGACGGTAAAAAGACGGTTCTCAAAAACGTTTCGCTTTATGCAAAGCCCGGTCAAAAAATTGCTTTTGTCGGCTCAACCGGTGCAGGTAAAACAACCATAACAAACCTTATTAACCGTTTTTATGATATTCAGGAAGGTAAAATCACCTACGACGGCATAAACATTAAAAAGATAAAGAAGGATGACCTTCGCCGCTCCCTTGCAATGGTATTGCAGGATACACACCTTTTCACAGGTACGGTTGAAGAAAACATACGTTACGGTAAGCTTGATGCAACACACGAGGATATTGTAAATGCCGCAAAAATTGCTAATGCGCACAGCTTTATATCTCGTCTGCCCGACGGCTACAACACGATGCTCACAGGTGACGGAACAAATCTTTCGCAAGGACAGCGCCAGCTTCTTGCCATTGCCCGTGCGGCAGTTGCAGACCCGCCCGTGCTTATTCTTGACGAAGCCACAAGCTCCATTGATACCCGTACAGAACGACTCATTGAAAAGGGTATGGATAAGCTGATGGAAGGCAAAACCGTTTTCGTTATTGCTCACAGACTTTCAACAGTAAGAAACTCAAACGCAATTATGGTGCTTGAAAACGGTGAAATCATTGAAAAAGGCGACCACGATACACTCCTTGAACAGCAGGGCAAATATTATAAATTATACACAGGTCAGTTTGAGCTGACGTAAAAAATGCCCGAAAGGGCATTTTTTTAATGCGTAATTCGTAATGCTTAATGCGTAATTAAAGTAATAGTTTACTTTCGGTTAGTTTTCTGTTTAATATAACAAAAAAGCGGTTGCTATTTCTACCTCTCTGGTTTAAGAGAGGGGGACCACCATTTTGTCAAGTTGATGTTTAATTTTAATTCTCAAGCGTGTGGCTACTTTCGTATTAAAACAAGTTTTATCGGGTGGTGGAGAATTCCCGATGCGCATAAAAGCGCATCGTGGAAGCAACGCTTCCATTGACATAAATTCTCTGTTATCAATCAACGATATTCGGGAGCAATAGTCAAGTCTCTTAGACGAGCATCACAAACGTTGTTTATTATATATGTGACAT
>JAGASD010000036.1 GCA_017621885.1 Clostridia bacterium
ACCGCGCCCTGTGGGCGATACAGGGAGTGTGAGTTGGCGCAGCGGTCAAAATTGTGCGAAGTGAACAGCGAGCAAACAATTTTGGGAACCGCAAGAGGACTTGATATAATTTCCCTAAACAGTAAGCTTTCAAGCGAAAAAATACTTATTGAAGGTCTACCTCTCCGGTGTAAGAGAGGGGGACCGCCTTATAGCTATTTCCCTTTTGCAATTTGTATCAAGCGAGCCAAAAACTATATTGAAAAAATAGTTTGTCGGAGCGGTGGAGAGTTCCCGACACGACCATAGGCGTGTCGTTGAATCGTAAGATTCAATTGTAACAAACTTATCGTACTAATAAATCCATAAGAACAGTAAACTTATTACTAACAAATGAAATATTATTAACGGAAAATTAATGTCAATGGAAGCGTTGCTTCCACGATGCACTTTTTTGCGCATCGGGAACTCTCCACCATTCGCCCCGACTTTATTCAAGCGTCAAAAATTCGCCCGGAATTCAGCCTATCCAAACAACAATTGATTGCGCAATGGTCCCCCTCTCTTAGGCCAGAGAGGTAGAACAAACCGCAACTTTATTTTAAAATCGGAAGCGAAGCTTCCCCGAAACTTGCCACTTGCCATTTGCAATTTGCCACTTTTACAACCCCGAAAGGAAGATTATATGAAAAACTCAACAAGAAATATAAGAAAGATATTGAGTATAGCTCTCTGCCTTGCTCTTGTATTGAGCTGTGTGCCCGTTATGGCTTTGGGTGCAGACGGTGTAAGCTACATCAACGAAAACGGTGAGCAGCAGACTTACACAGGTGCGTATACAGAGGTTACAAGCGATTTGACCTCCTGGTCGAACGGCTGGTTCGTAGTGAGCGGTGCGGTAACAATCGGAAGCCGTATTACGGTATCGGGCACGGTAAACCTCATTCTTACTGACGGTGCACAGCTTACGGCAAGTCAGGGTATAGCCGTAAACGGCGGTAACACATTTATAATTTATGCTCAGTCTGAAGCTGAATCCACAATGGGCAGCCTTGCTGCAACCGGCGGTGAAAGTCAGGCAGGCATTGGTGGTAATGCCTCTACCGCTTGCGGAACAGTCACCGTCAATGGTGGCATCGTTAACGCTCAAGGCGGTGATTATGGTGCCGGTATAGGTGGTGGTGAAGGTTACTGGAATAATAATTGTCATGGCGGAACAGTTACCGTCAACGGTGGCAGCGTTAATGCTCAAGGCGGTGATGAGGGTGCCGGAATAGGCGGCGGTTGTTACAGTAACGGAGGAATAGTTACCATCAACGGTGGCAGCGTTAATGCTCAAGGCGGTGATTATGGTGCCGGTATAGGTGGCTCCGACGAAGGAAACGGTGGGACACTCATCGTTAACGGTGGTATTGTTAATGCAAAAGCCGGTCGTAGCGGCGCCGGTATCGGCGGTGGCGGTTACAAAGGCGCCGGAGGAAATGTTACAGTTAACGGCGGTATTGTAATTGCAACTACATATGGAGACAGCTGGGATGGTGACCCAATCGGCGGTGGAGGAGACACTCTTGCCGGTAAGAAGGGAGAGCCCGGCACTCTTACCATAAATGAGGGAATCGTTTTCCAAAACGGCATCGGTGCATTTTACGGAAATAAAGTTATTGTTGAATATATATTCAGACTCGAAAGCGGTCAGAGCTTAACCATAAATGAAGGTCAAACATTAACGGTTGACAAGGGAGCAACATTTATTAATCACGGTGAGCTTATTAATAACGGTACTATATTAAATTACGGCGTTATTGAAGACGTAAATAACGACATTTACTTCGGTTATGCGAATTTGGGTCAAGGTGTGATTTACATAGAGCATAGTTTTTCAAAAGGGTATTGCACAATATGCGGTGTTGCTTGTACATCTCACGTAATGGAAAACGGCTTTTGTGCACACGGCTGTGCGGGGGTTTACGAAGCGGCAACAGAAGTAAGCGATAAGTATGATGTTGACGGTGACGGTTATACCGACCAGGTGTATGAAATTGCAAATGCAGGTCAGCTTTATTGGTTTGCAGGTCTTGTAAACGGCACCTTGACAGACATCCAGCAGAATACCAAAGCAAACGCGGTTTTGACAGATGATATTATTGTGAATGAAAACGTTGTTGACAGTGCCGGAAAGCTTATAGGTGATGGCTCAGATTTCCTACAATGGACACCTATTGGTGTATCTAATACCAATCTTTTCAAAGGTAATTTTAATGGTAATGGTCATACGGTAAGCGGATTATATTTCAGTGATAAAAATTATAAAAACGTCGGACTTATAGGATACGGAATATCCTTTATTATAAAAAATGTTGGTGTTGTGAATTCTTATCTCAATGCTCTGGATAACATTGGTGCAATTGTCGGTAGCATAGGTAGAAACGGAACCGTGTCGGATTGCTATAATCTTAACACAACTATTATACACCATATGGCACCTTACGGTGACGTTGGCGGAATTGCAGGTTCGATTTCCAATTATGGGTCACTTAATAATTGCTTCAGTACGGGTAATGTTGATCAGGGTATAGTCGGAAGCGTTCCGTCCGGTAATATAAACGGCAACAAAAATAATTATTATCTTGAAAGCTCAGCCGAACAAGGCACGCGATATGGTGATATCTACAAAATTTTTGAAACAACTCCCACAACTGCAGAAAAATTCGCAACGGGCGAAATAGCATACCTTCTTAACAACTCTTCCCCTGACGGCATCTGGAGACAGACTATCGGTGAAGATGCTTACCCGAATTTCGACGGTGAAAAGGTTTATTACGGATATTCTTGTCTGACTGATGAATTTTTGGGCTATACAAACGAAGTTACTCATCCGACACAGACTCATTATGATGAAAAAGGATATTGCAAATATTGTAAGAATTACCAGCCTGCAACACTTAACGAAGACGGCTACTATGAAATTTACAACGTAGGTCAGCTTTATTGGTTCGCAGAAGAGGTAAGCAGCTATAATAATAACTGGACTGCAACTTACAATGCTATTCTTATGAATGACATTGTAATCAACGAAAATCTTGTTGACGAAAACGGAAATCTTACCGAGAATACAGATAATCTCCGTGAATGGCGACTTATAGGCAACGGCTCAAATACAACATTTAACGGTGTTTTTGACGGCAATTACCATACGATTTCGGGTATTTATCTTGATGATACAAATGCAAGCTATTCCGGGCTTTTCGGTAGTATCGGTAACGGTATGGTTAAGAATCTAGGCATTACGGATTCTTATATCAATGGCAAGAGAAGTGCAGCATTTGCAGGATGGTCAAGCGGTACGATTGAAAACTGCTTTGTTACCGATACTGTTATCAAAGGTGAAAGTGCAGATTCTTTTGCGGCGAGCTATAGCGGTACGGTTTCTAATTATGATTATCCGTGTATTACAATAAGTTCATATTCAACAGCACTTGTTTATGAAAACGGCACACAGGTTGACGCTGCTTTATCAAGTGAATACATTTCACAAAATCTTTATTATCTTGCTGATTCCGATAACGGCAACGGTGGTAAGACTGCTAAGCAGTTTGCAAGCGGTGAGGTAGCGTATCTTCTTAACGGTGCCACAAGCGAAGGCACACTCATTTGGGGTCAGACAATCGGTACTGATGTTTATCCCGTATGGAACGGTGCAAGGGTTTATAAAGGTTTTGACTGCGGCGGTACAGATGCCTACTATTCAAACACCGAGCTTCTTGGTGAAAATGACAACAACCACATTCCCGGTGATTGGACATATACAGATACCGACGGGGTCCATCAGAGATACATTTGCACCCGTGAGGGCTGTCCGCAGTATCATGCGATTGAAACAGATAATTGCTCAGGTGGTACTGCAACCTGTCAGGAAATGGCTATCTGTGATGTATGTCGCTACAGCTACGGTGATTATGATTATAACAACCACACAAGTCAGAAAACATATATGACCGAGGGTGATGAAAACGGACATAAGCTTTACCATTATTGTTGTGATAAGGAGATCAGCACGACACCTCACTCTTATGATGATTATGATTTTGATTCCGACCACCATTGGAGTGCATGCGAATGCGGTTATGTGCAGGAAGTGGTTAAAGAATCCCATACATTTGACAGTAACGGCTTCTGCACGGTTTGCGGCGGTTACGAACCTGCACCCGTTGTTTATAATGAAGAAAGCTATTCTAACATTGCAGAAATCAGTAATGCCGGTCAGCTTTTCTGGTATGCTGAAAACTGGATGTCCGTCCCGGTTTATGATGAAGAATATGACGAATATTACGAAACATCTGTAGGTGCGGTTCTTGTGGACGATATAGACCTTAACCCGGGCTATACATTTGATGAGGACGGCTTGTATTTAACTGATTCAACTGCTCAGGACTACAGCCCGGTTCTTCGTGAATGGAAGCCCATTAAGAACTACGCATGGGTTGACTTTGACGGTCAGGGTCACACAATCCGCGGACTTTATATAAACACTCCCGAAGAAAGAAACGTGGGAATGTTCGCATTCAATGATTACTACACTATTAAAAACATTACACTCACAAACGGTTTTGTTTACGGCGGTGATAATACTGCAGCACTTGTAGGATATAATACCGGTTCCGTTATAAATTGCCATTCTGACATAGCCGTAAAAGGTAACGGGTCAATCGGCGGTATTGTTGCTTACCATTCCGGCTCAGAAGTTAAAAATTGCTCCAACACAGGCAGTGTTATAATATACGGCAGCTCATCTGCAACAGGAGGTATTGTCGGCAGTGTATACGGTTATTCAACAGTTACAAATTGCTACAACACAGGTTATATCAAGGGTGGTATAAATGTTGGCGGTATTGTGGGCGACGGCGATGACGCAGATATCTCAAATTGCTATAACACAGGTATAATTCTTTCAAACTATTCCGATGCTCACGCAATTTCAGGCGGCGGTACAATTGAAAACTGCTACAAGCTTTCAATTCAGGATAACGGAGCAGATGAAAAGACAAATGCTCAATTCGCAAGCGGTGAGGTAGCATATCTTCTTCAGGCAAATCAGAACGTTGAAGAGATTTACGACGAAAATTGGAACGTAATCGGTGAGGAGCAGGAGCAAGTCTGGGGTCAGGACAGCAACCGCCCGGGTGCAACGCCCATATTTGATACAACAGGTCTTTATAAGGTTATAAAAATCGGAGAAACAGGAAAATATTCCGTTGCGAATATGGGTGACACAAATGCTGACGAAAATGTTGACATAACCGATTATCAGGCACTTATAAATACAATTCTTGCGGAAGACCCCGAGAATGAGGCAGTAAAACAGCTTGAAAGTGCAAGCTACGACGATGTTATCCGATATGACCTTGATGCTGACGGAAGTCTTGATGCTCTTGATGCATCGTATATGGAAAAAATGGTTAACGGAAACAATAACGTTAAGGTTTTTGCCGTAGGTGACTTTGACAAAAACGGCAAAGCCTTTGAAGAAGCGGATTTAAGTGCAATTAAACTTGCAATTTTAACTCCTGCAAAGCTTTCAACTGCTCAGAAATATGCTTGCGACTTCAACGCAGACGGCAAGGTTGACGGTGCCGATTTAACGGTATTTCAGAAAAAATTCGCATAATTTAATAAATATTTTTTCCAAAAAATAAATCAGTCGACGGAGAAATCCGTCGGCTGATTTATTTTAAAAATGTAAACCTCAAGGTAACCGATAAATTCGCGGGCTAGGCAAGCCAAGCCCCTACGATAATTGGCTTTTCTTCTCATTCCGTATCGCCGATATATCGCCTGTCGATACATATCGATGATTTGTGAAGCAAATCAATTCATGGAGCGTAGCGAGAAATCATGACCTTGGTCAATTCATGGCAATTGCCAATTCATTATTATTGCTTCACATGAATTGCTTATCAGCATGATTTGATTTCATCATGATTTGCCTTTC
>JAGASD010000037.1 GCA_017621885.1 Clostridia bacterium
GTGGTGGAAGGTGTAATTATCGCAAATCATAATACCGCTTGCGCGGTGGTACCTTCCACCATTCCGCCCGAACATTATTTTATTAATCAGTATATCACGCGTGGAAAATATACAAAAACAACAGTCGTATCGGAGAACGGTTCCCCTCCCTCCGAGCTGAAGCTCGCAAGGAGGATAGGCTCCGCGCCACAGCAACTTGATTATAAAATCAACGCGTAGCGTTCCGAAATTTTGCATTTTGAATTTTGAATTTTGCATTGAAAAACGCCCGACATAGTCGAGCGTTTTTTTAGTTCTGTTTTCTCACTATTCTGTATTCATCGTCTGCCCTGAAATAGGGGCAGGCATCGTTTGAAGATGTTAAAAATTTAAGGTATTCATCTTCATCTAATTCAATATCACAAAAATATTCTTCTAGGTCTTCGTCGTATCTGTAGTTTTCACACATATCGCACATTGTCATAAAAACACCTCATTTGTGATATTTTCCGTTGTTGTTTATCTGGAATGCTCTGTAAATCTGTTCAAGAAGCATTACCCTCATAAGCTGATGGGGGAAGGTCATCGGAGAAAAAGAAAGTCTGCAATCGGATAATTTCTTGATTTCAGGGGATAAACCAAAGGAGCTGCCGATGATAAAAACAATGTTGCTCTTGCCGTTTAAAGCAATTTCCTTAATTGCCTGTGCAAGTTGTTCGCTTGATTTTTCTTTTCCTTCAACACAAAGTGAAAATATATAACTACCGTTAGGGATTTTTCTTTTTATTTCCTCTGCTTCTTTTGCGAGAGCATTGTCAATTTCTGTCTGAGAAGGGGAGTCCGACAACCTTACGGGGTTAAGCTCAATAATATCAAGCCTTCCGTAAGCGGAAATTCTTTTTGCGTATTCATCAATAGCATCACGCAGATATTTTTCTTTGAGTTTACCTAAAGCAATAACAGTAATATTCATTATTCCAAACCTAAATACGGAGCAGGGTTAAGCCTGTTACCGTTAATTCTTACCTCAAAGTGAAGGTGTGCACCGAAGGAGTAACCCGTGTTACCCACTCTGCCGATTGTCTGACCCTTTTGCACAACGTCGCCTGCGCTGACCATAAGAGAGTTATCAAGCATATGCGCATAAAGCGTTTCAACGCCGTTGCCGTGGTTGATAATAACGTAGTTGCCGTAACCGCCCGTGCTCCAGCCGGCTTCGGTAACAGTACCGGAAGCGCCTGCTACAACGAGTGAACCGGAAGCGTTTGCACCCGAAATGTCAATACCTCTGTGGTAACCAAGGCTTCTGTGACCGTAGGGAGATGTAACGGTGTAAAGGTTAACAACGGGCCAACAGAAAATTCCTGTTGTCTGATAAACTGTATAAGAACCCATTGAAAGACTTTGTGCACGGATACCGCGTTCGATAATCTGTGAAACAGGGTCATTGAGAGAAACGCTCATAAGGGGTTCAGACATAACCTTTTTGTTATCCTTGTATGTAACAAGATTAACGGCGTATTCCGTTCCGTTCTGACCTTCTCTTCGCACTCTAGTGTCACCTACAAACAATGTGTTTGTTTGGATTTCAACAGTTTCAAAGTCGGTATACGTAACGTTTTCTTCGCATTCTGTATGAAGCACCGTAAGTGTACCGGGCTTTTTGAGAGCCGCTTTAAGCTGGCTGATTGAAAAAAGCTTTTCATTTGCGGGGGCATAATAAGCAGTCTTCATCGTGATTTTTTCGGCAAATGAAACTGTTGAATCGGGATAAACCTTACGGGCAAGGGAGAGGGCTTCGTCAATTGCATCTCTCGCGCCCTGAGGGTCGGTAACCGCACAAAGAAGGGAATCATCAATATAAATCTCGTTGACAAGTGTAAGACCGTCAGAAAGCTTGTCCACAAGCGTTTCTGCAAGGGCAGGAACGCTCTTTATATTGTGTGCATCCACACGCACTGAGTTGTTTTTTATGGTTTTGGAGCCCGTTGAGCCCATAAGCTTTATTGCCTCTGCTTCAGCTAAATCAGCTTCCGTTTGTGAGGTGGCATAGCCTACAATCTCATTATCAATTTCAAGTGTTACAGCCGTTGTTTTGTTACTGCTTGCATATAACGCAAAAGCTCCGCCGCCAATAACGGCGATAACAAGAATAACAGCCAAGGTGCGTTTCAGGAAGGCTTTTGAAGAAAAGGGCTTTTTGTTGAATTGAAAAATCTTTTTCAAAAATTTACCGATTTTCTTGAAAAAACCGCCGAAAATTTTCTCCGTAAAGAGGCCGAGCTCATATATGCAATTGTAAACGGCATTAAATAAAGTTTCCATAAAACCTCGCACGTTTTAATAAAATAATGTTTTTAGTATAGCGTATAAGCAATACGTTAACAAGTGTAAATAATGGTTAAAAAACTGATTATCCGCCAAATATATCGGATTCGATGAAATCTACACCTAAAGCACGGCAATAATTCAAAGAGAAAACATCGTTTGCGGTCCAGGCGCCAACCTTCAGACCCTTGCCGTGGAAATCCCTGAGCATTTTTTTAGTGATTGTTTTGTAGTCGGCATCAATATCAAAGCCGTATTCAAGGCATTGTGTGTAATCCATACCTTTGCCGTAAGTAAGCATAATCTTTAAATCGGGGAATGCTTCGTGGGCTTTAACAAGGTTTTCAAATTCAAATGACTGAAGCTGACACATTTTAAGGTCATATATATCGGCAGCCATAGTGAAAACATCGTTGATCTGTTCATCTGTAAATTCGCCCTTTAATTCAATGAAACAAATAAGGTTGTTGTCACGGCAGATTTCAAGATAACGCTTGAATGTGCAGATATAAATATCATCCTTGGTTTTGTCGTTCCTTATGGGCTTGGCGGTAAGCTCCTCTAAGGTTGCTTCTGCAACAAGAAGGCTTGTTCCGTCTTTGAAAACCACGTCATCATTGTGGTTAGCCACAAAAATACCGTCTGCGGTTACGCGGATATCGGTCTCAATACCGCCCGAGCCGTTTTTTACGGCACCTAAAAATGCAGGCTCTGTATTGCCGGGGTATTTCGCACTGTAACCGCGGTGTGCAATCATACAGATATCCTTGTGCATATATTTGTTTGCAGCGCAGAAGGCTGCGCCTGCCGTTATTACACCTGCTGCAGCTGCAACTGCAGTTTTTAAAGCTTTTTTCATAAGAAGCACTCCTTGCAGATTTGCATATACAATAATTTTATAACTTTCAATTAATAATGTCAATATCATTAAAATTATTTAATAATATTATGGGTATTGTTTATTTTGGATAAATGTGGTATTATATGTTTAATTATGTAATCGGATTTTTGAGAAGGGCGGTTTTTTATGAGTACCGAAAATAATACTTTTGAATATTACAGAACCTATGCCGCTATTTCTCTTGATAACATTGAGCATAACCTTAAAGAACTGAAAAAGAAAATCAAGCCCGACGTTTTGTCTCTTGCCATTGTTAAGGCGGATGCTTACGGTCACGGTGCCGTGGGTGTTGCCTCCCATATTCAGGAGCAGGTTGACTATTTCGGCATTGCTGAGCTTGGTGAAGCTGTTGAGCTTCGTGAGGCCGGGGTTGAAAAACCTATTCTTGTTCTTTCGTATACCTCGCCGTATCAGTATGAAACTCTTATTAACAACGGTCTTACACAGACAATATTCAATTATGATGATGCGGTTGCCTTGTCAAAGGCCGCGGTGAAGCTGAAGAAAATTGCACGTATTCACATTGCTGTTGATACGGGTATGTCACGTATAGGCTTTTTCTGCAACTCCGAAAGCGTTGAAATTGTTAAAAGAATAAACGATTTACCCAATATTTATATTGAGGGTATTTTCAGCCATTACGCTTGTGCGGATTGTGTTGAAAGAGAAACAACAAATAAACAGACCTCCGTATTCAAGAAATTCATAAGCGAGCTTGAAAACAGGGGAATGTATATCCCGATTAAGCATCTTTGCAACAGTGCAGGTCTTCTGAGTGTTGATGATCAGTTCAATATGGTAAGACTCGGTATAGTCCTTTACGGGCTTTATCCCGATGAATGTGTCAATGACGGCTCGATAAATCTGAAGCCTGCGATGAAAATTGTCAGCCACGTTGTCCACGTTAAGGAAGTGCCTGCAGGAAGCGGTGTGAGCTACGGTCATACGTATTTTACGGATAAGCCCACAAAAATTGCCACAGTCTGCATCGGTTATGCAGACGGCTACGCAAGGCTTCTTTCCAATAAGGGCAGGGTACTTATAAACGGCGAGTCTGCGCCCGTAATCGGCAGAGTGTGTATGGATCAGCTTATGGTTGACGTTACAAACCTTTCGGATGTTTCTGTGGGTGACGAGGTTGTTGTTCTCGGCAGTGACGGCGGAGCTTCAATAACGGCAGAGGAAATTGCATCACTTACGGGAACAATAAACTACGAGGTTGTTTGCCAGTTCCAGAAGCGTGTTACTATTGTACACTACAAGAACGGCAAACCTACGAGGTGATTTTTTGAAAAACAGTGAAATTAATATAAGAGATCCCTTCGTTCTTGTGCGTAACGGTACTTATTACCTTTACGGGACGAGGGCGGATAATTTCGGTCAGAAAACAGCAGGGTTTGACGTTTACGTCGGCAAAGACCTTGAAAACTGGTCAGAACCCAAAGAGGTTTTCAATTCCGAAAAATACGGAATGAACAAATGGGTTAACTGGGCACCCGAGGTGCACGAATATAACGGAGCCTTTTATATGCTTGCAACCTTCACAAAGGAAAACGATTTAAGAGGCACATATATTCTTAAAAGCGACACACCGGACGGCGAATTTAAGCCCCATTCCGACGGCGCTGTAACCCCTTGGGAGTGGGAATGCCTTGACGGTACGTTGTATGAAGAAAACGGCAAGGTGTACTGTGTTTTTTGTCATGAGCATACGCAGATTTATGACGGCACAATTTGTTTTGTTGAGTTAAGTGAAGATTTAACCCGCGCGGTAACAGAGCCGGTTGAGCTGTTTGCCGCAAGCTCCTTCCTTAAAAGGGAAGCTGATGAAAAGGAGCATAACGTTACAGACGGTCCGTTTTTGTTCAAAAAGTCAAACGGCAGGCTTCTTATGATATGGTCAACGTGTTATAACGGTTATCTGCAGTGTGTTGCCGCATCGGATAACGGCTCAATTTTCGGTAAATGGTCACATCTTCCCACCTTGTTCGATGACGACGGCGGTCACGGAATGCTTTTCAGGGATTTGAACGGGGAACTGAAATTGACATTGCATTGTCCTAATATCAGCCTGCAGGAAAAACCGGTTTTCTTCACTGTTGAAGAAACCGACGGTTCATTGCAGATAATAAAATAAATTCTGCGGAGGTATTACCGTGAAAAGAATTATAAATTTCTTCAAAAGCTACATAGATATTCTTATTCTTGATATAAAAGAGCATATTGAAAATATGCCGCAGATGTTCAAGCTTTCTATTGCCGACCTTAAAAAGACTTATACCGGTGCGGCTTTAGGTTGGGCATGGGCGGTTATTAAACCCGTCGTTACAATTTTTGTATATTGGTTTGCTATTGCAATTGGTTTGCGACAGGGTTCGGATATTGACGGTGTGCCGTACATATTGTGGCTCATTGCCGGCATTATTTCCTGGTTCTATATGGGAGATACAATTACCGGCGGTACTGATTGCATACGCAGATACAGCTACCTTATCACAAAAATGAAATATCCCGTAACAACGATTCCTACACACACAAATCTTTCAAGATTTTTTGTGCATTGCATAATTGTTGTGATTGTAATAATCATTTTCTGTATAAGCGGTTACACTCCGCCCATTCAGATTATTCAGTTGCCCTTCTATATGATACTTATGTTCCTTTTCTTTAATGCATGGTCGCTTTTTGCAGGTCTGATTTCTGCAATGAGCAGAGACTTTGCAAACCTTGTAAAGTCATTCAATATTTCTGTTTTCTGGCTTTCGGGTATTCTTTGGAACGTTGAAAACGTAAAAGAGAGCAATCCTCTTGTTTATAAATTACTTATGCTCAATCCGGTAACGTATCTTTGCTACGGCTATCGTGATTGCTTTATTATGAATTCACAGGGCTCTGTGAACGGTATATGGTTCTGGGAGCATCCCAAAAGATTAATGTATTTTCTTTGCTGGTATGCAGTTCTTATATTCCTCTCATTATGGGCATATAAAAAATTGCGTAAAGAAATACCTGACGTGCTTATTTAAGTGCGTGTTCTGAAAGGATATTTGCTATGAAAGATACAGTAATCAGTTTTAATAACGTAAGTAAAATTTACAAGCTTTATTCAAGCACAAGAAGACGCTTGCTGGGTATTTTCTTTAAGAAAATATCATATAAAAAGAAAAATGCCGTTGATAATATCAGCTTTGAAATTCAGCGCGGTGATTCTGTTGCACTTTTCGGTAAAAACGGCGCAGGTAAATCAACAGTTCTTAAAATGATAACGGGCGTTGCTTTTCCCACGTCGGGCGAAATTAAGGTTAACGGCAGAGTAAGTGCGTTGCTTGAGCTTACAAGTGGCTTTGACCTTGAGTTTACAGGCCGTGAAAATATTTATCTTAAAGGACACATATTGGGTCTTAAAGACAGCGAAATCAAGGCTCTTGAAGATACAATCGTTGAATTTTCTGAGCTTAATGATTACATTGACCAGCCTGTAAGAACGTATTCAAGCGGTATGAAAGCCCGTTTAGGTTTTGCCATTAACGTTAACATTAAGCCTGAAATTCTTATTGTTGATGAGGCTCTGAGTGTTGGTGATGCGGCTTTCAGAAAAAAATGTCAGACAAAAATCAATGAAATAATTCATAAAGATAACGTTACGCTTCTTTTTGTTACTCACCAGACAGCCGTTGCAGAGGAATTCTGCAAAAGAGGTATTGTAATGAAAAACGGCAAAATTGTTTTTGACGGTGAAGTACACGAGGCATCTGAGTTTTATAAGAAAATGAAATGAAGTTATATAAAAAATCTCGGTTCGTTTGAACCGAGATTTTTTGTTGCATTTTACATATTAACAGGCTTTATGTTGAATTCAAATTCAACGTGCTTTTCATTGAAATTAAGTTTATCGCTTTCGCTGATTGGGTTGAATTTTGCATCAACGTTGAAGAAGGTGAAGGGCTCGTTCTTCAACTCAAAATCGTGTTTAACCTCTGTGAGCTGTTCTGCAGAAATGTGTGAAGCGTTAAATGAGAAATATTCTTTTGTTGCGCCCACGGGTTCTGCATATAAACCGATTTCACCTTTTTTACCGACGGCAACTCTTCTTGTTTTAAAGTGTGAGGAGTTTTCCTGGGGACGGACATAGTGAACGAAGTTATCGGTAACTGTAATATCATACTGTCCGAATCTTGCAGCCTTGTGTCTGTCAATGTACGTTTCAGTTTCACCGAGACCGAAGTATGAAATATCTTCATATTCTTCATTCATTCTGAACTCAAGACCGAGACGGGGGAGAACAGGCGCATTTTCACGAACGTCACCCTTGAATGAAACCAACATTTCACCGTAAGAATTGAATGTATAAACAACCTCTGCCTTTATTATCGGGGGATTTGCGGGACCGCCGAGAGCGATTTCGGTTGATATTATAACGTTGCCGTCTTTTTCTGCTATGTCGGTTGAATACGTCTTTTGTGCAACGTGGTGAAGGTGGTTTGCAATCCATTCGTCAACAGAGCCTCTGTTGTAGGAGGGCGCGCGCCACATTTTGAATATTGTGGGTGCGGCAAGAAGCTCTTTGCCGCCCTTTTGGATTGATACAATTCTTCCGTAAGGTTTGTCGAATATGTATTCTATGTCACCTGATGTAATAACTGCATATCGGTCAGCATCATTGTAAATTACAGTATTTTCTTCCTTTGTGATAACATTTTCTTGAGCCTCAATTTCAAACTGTAAGAAACCGATTTCATAACCCTTTTCTGCCCATGGTGTATCTTTTTTCTGGTGGATTGTTGCGGTGAGGAAGCAGTCACCCTTTAAGTCATAATCTTTCATATCAAAGAGCTTGTAGCTTTCTTCGCTCTGTGGTGCAATTTCGAGGGTGTCAATTGTGCCCTCTGCCGCTTTTTCACCATTTTGCGAAAGCACCCAGCTAAGGCTGTAATCGGCGAGGCTTTCAAAGTAACGAACACTCTTTACCGTGAGTGTGCCGTCTTTGAATGTGCCTCTGAAGGGCTCGTAAACCTTTTTCATATCGTAATAGCCGGGTCGGGGGCTTCTGTCGGGGAAAACAAGGCCGTCGATACAGCATATTCCGTCATTGGGGAAATCACCGAAGTCACCGCCATAGTAGTAACGGTTGTTGCCCTTTTCATCGGGGATATTTATTGCGTGGTCGGTAAGCTCCCATATACAACCTCCGCAGAAATTATCGTATTTATCAACAAGCTCCCAGTAATTATACACGTCACCCGTTGACATAGAGCAAACGTATTCGCACATATAGAAGGGCTTGTTGTACTGTTCATCCTGAAGATAATTATCGATATAATTTACACCTGCATACATTCTGCTTTCAACATCGGAAATATCTGCAAAGCATTCGCCCTCGGGAACAGCCTTGAATTCAAGGTGAGAGTTTTCGTAGTGAACGATAGCGTTTTTGTCACGGCTCTTAATGTATTCGCGCATTGCACGGTGGTTTACACCGCAGCCGCTTTCGTTACCCAAGGACCACATAATAACAGAGCCGTGGTTTTTATCTCTTTCAAAAAGTCTTGCAGCGCGGTCAACGTAAGCTGCTTTCCATTCGGGGATAGTTGAAAGCATCGACCAGCGGGTCCAATCCCAATCTGATGCGGTATTATATCCCATACCGTGAGTTTCAATGTCAGCTTCGTCAATGAAATAGAAGCCCAGAGCCTCAGCTAAATCATAAAACCTCGGGTCGTTGGGGTAATGTGAGGTCCTTATTGCGTTGACGTTTGCTCTTTTAAGAACAAAAAGGTCGCGCTTCATTTCATCAAGGGTAACAGCATAGCCGTTTTCAGCGGAAGAATCGTGTCTGTTGATACCGCAGAGCTTAACACCCTTGTTGTTAACAAGAAGAACCTTGTCTTTTATTTCAACCTTTCTCAAAGCTAACCGGAAGGGGATTATCTCATCCTCAACCGTGAGGAAGAGCTGATATACGTAAGGCTTTTCATCATTCCACAAAAGCGGATTATTTATTTCAATATTAAAAGTAGGTTCTTCGCTTTCACCCTGCATAATTAAGGTGCCGTCGGGGGCTGCAACACCGTAAAGCACGGGTGCTTTTTCTGTTAAATCACATTCAATTTTAAGTGTGCAAAGACTTAAATCATCATTAAAATTCTGTCTTATGTAAACATCATTTAAATGCTTTTTGTTCCTTGAAAGAATGTAAACCTCTCTGAAAATACCTGAAAGTCTGAAATAATCCTGGTCTTCAAGGTAAGAGCCGTCACACCATTTTACGCAAAGTACGGCAATTCTGTTTGAGCCCTCTTTGAGTGCTTCTGAAATATCAAACTCACTTGTGCAGTGGCTAACCTGACTGTAGCCGATGAATTTGCCGTTTACCCAAAGGTAGAAGCAGGAAGAAACACCCTCAAAGGTGATGATGTTTGTTCTTTGAAGCATTTCTTCGGAAACCTCAAAATCACGCACGTAAAAAGCACATGGGTTTTCTTCGGGTACGTGGGGCGGATCTGTGGGGAACGGATACATAAGGTTTGAGTAAAGGGGCTTGTCTATTCCTTCAATATCATAAAGCTGAAAGTTGCCGGGCACTTTTACCGTATCAAGCATATCTGTTTTGGCATCCTCAGCATAAAGGGATTCGTCAATATCCTCAAAGCTCTTGAAATATCTGAATTTCCAGTCTCCGCAGAGGTTTGTCATATAATATGACTTGTTGCGGTCGCCTGAAAGAGCATCCTGCAAATTGTCATAGGGGATGAAATATGCACGGGGAGCTAACGTGCCGACGTGCAAATCCTCAAGACTTTTGTGATAGGCTTTAAAGTTCATATTTATTACCTCATTTCATAAAATTCAAAATTAAAAATTCAAAATGCAAAATTTCGGAACGCTGAAGCGTTGAGTGTAGATTAAGTTGAAAGCTGAAAACGTAAAACTGAAAACGATAACACCGTAGGGTACGCATCTATGCGTACCGCACTGAAAACAATAAATCGAAAAAGTCAGAATTGCGTTGGCGATTCAGGTAATAATTTGTGAAGCCAGTCAATTAATGAAGCGTAGCAAAAAATTATCACTTCAACCCTTTTAAAAAAGCGCTTTCGCAACCAAATAAACAGTTGACCTCGTTTTTCATTGCGTTGAAGCACGCTTGGGTCGCAAAGCAGTCCGAAAGAGCGCGGTGGGCAGATTCGTTATGCTTCCCGTAAAAATTCACCATATCGGATAATCTGTGGTGGGGGAGAGTCGGATGAAGCTTTCTGAAAATCTTCATTGTGTCTATGTAATCATTTTTGAAAATGTCGGCAGATTGCGCAATAAACCGTACGTCAAACAGGACGTTGTGTCCAACAACAAAATCTTCGTCTGCAAAGCGGAGAAAATCGGGGAGAACACTTCTCGGGTTGGGGCAATTACGCACCATTTCATCGGATATCCCCGTTATGCCGGTAATAAGCGGTGGGATGGGAAACCCGGGGTCGCAAAGACTCTGAAAGGTGTCAACAACCTTGTTTTCTCTGACTTTAATTGCCGCAAATTCAATTATAAGGTCGCTTTTAGGGTTAAGACCTGTTGTTTCAAGGTCAATAACCGTGTAATTTTCAGGGAAAGCAATAATACCGCACCCTAAATCAGGGTCTTGCTTTTTTGTTTTACACTTAAAAACAAGTAATCCGTTTCTGCATTCTGTCATAAACTCACCTTTTAAAAGGATAGCATAAATTTTCTTTTCAGTAAAGAAAAACAACCGCTTTTTTAGGTGTGTTAAACAATATTGTAAGAGTTGCCAATTTGCGGCAACTCTTTTTGTGTATCATTTTTATATGATACGTTTGAAAGTGTAATTGTTTTGGTGTATCATTGTTGTGGTGAGATAAAACAGTGTGGGGGAGATAAATTTGGATAATTTCAAAAAGATTATTGCTATGATTTTCGTTTTGATTTATGGCTTTATTTCCTGTTTTGCTGTAATAGGTACCATGACAGGCAAATATACAACTTCTTATGACGGATTTGCTGTTGATAAAGAGGAAAATGTGTATATAGGCTATCCCGAAGGTAAAATCAAGGTTTATAAAGATAAAAAGTATTTAAAAACAATCTTTTCGGGTACAAACAGGGGGGTTGATTTTACAATCGTTGATGGAGATAAAATATATGTTTATATTGCACCCCAAGGCTATTTTCTTGATTTGAACGGCAAACGTATTGAATATCAAGGCGGTGAATTTGACTCTTTTTATACATATCGTCCTCAAAAAAGTGAATTTGTTTTTGATGATGGTGTAATATATAAGCAGAAATTCAATATGGGCAGAACGAAAATTGTGAAAATATCAGCAGATATTATAGAAACCGTTTATCAAATGCCGCTGGAAGATTATATAGTTAAAATTATTATTTTCCTTGATTATATACTTTTAGTTGTGGTAGTTATTTATCTGTTTTATGTTAAGCTTGTAAAAAGAAATGCGTAAACTAAAAATTATAAAACTACAACGGCTGTTCCTTTTTCGGAACAGCCGTTGATATTTTTATTCTTTAAAAGTAATAAATCCGTTGTATTCAAGCGTGTATATATATTGTGAAAGCCTTTCATAAACAGGGTGTGCCTTCTCGCCGAAATGCTCTTCAACAAGCTCACCTAAACGGCAGATATCTTTTTCACCGTCAATTAAGGGCCATATAAAGCTGCCCATCTCTTCAAGATGAATGTAGCTCACCTTAGGCTTTTTCAGAATCACCTGAAAAATCTTGTTGAATACACCCTTGTTTTCCATATGGAGTGTAACATTTCCGTTATCATCAACGGACCATTGAAGTCCATCTTTGTGTTGTGGAATTTTTTCAAGATAGTTTTCGTCTTTATGCTTTTTCATTTGCTTTATCACGCTTTTTCCGAATTGTAAATTTAAGAACTGTGAGGATGATTACTGCGAAAAGAACTATTCCGCCAATGTCAGAAACAACGGCAGGGATACCCAGCTTTTCTGAAAGATTCAATGCAGAATCCACACCGAAAACTGCAAGAAGTGCAAGTAAAATACCGATAAGTCCTTCACCTGCAATCATACCCGAGCAGAAAAGGATGCCGTCGTTAACAACTGTTTTCTGCTTTTCTTCGTCCTTCTTGTTAAGCTTTTCAACAAGAAGACGAATGAGACCGCCGATCATAATGCAAGCGTTAAGGTGAACGGGAAGATATACACCGATTGCAAACGGAAGAACGGGAATACCGATGATTTCAACGAGCACCGCAATAAATACACCAATGAAAACAAGTCCCCAGGGAAGGTCACCGCCCATAACACCCTCAACGATAAGCTTCATCAAGGTTGCCTGGGGAGCACCGAGCTCATCTGAACCGAAAGTCCACGCACTGTCAAGAAGATAAAGTGTACCGCCGATTGCAAGGGCAGATGCTATAACACCGATAATTTCACCGGTCTGCTGTTTTTTGGGTGTGGCACCTAAAATATAGCCTGTTTTAAGGTCTTGTGACGTGTCACCTGCAATTGCGGAAACAATGCAGATAATTGAACCGATTGCAATAGCGCTGCACATACCGTCAATGCCGTCAGCCCCCGTAAGCTTGAGAATGAGTGTCGCGATAAGAAGTGTTGCAATTGACATACCTGAAACGGGGTTGTTACTGCTGCCTACAAGGCCAACCATTCTTGATGAAACAGTTGCAAAGAAGAAACCGAAAATAACAATAATGAATGCGCCAAGAAGTGAAACGGGGATAGCAGGAATAAGCCAGATAAGAAGTGTAAGCACAATAATTGCGATAATAACAACCTTGATGTTAATATCCTGCGCTGTACGCTCTGTAGAATTTGCACCCGTGCCCTTCATACTCTTCATTGCGCCGGTGAAAGTCTTTACTATCAAGGGTAATGATTTCGCAAGGCTAATAATACCGCCTGCCGCAAGAGCACCTGCGCCGATGTAACGGATGTATGAGCTCCAGATTGCGCTTGCACCGCCTGTTGCAAACATTTCGCTTATGGGTGCAGTGCCGGGATAAATTGTCACATCTGCACCGAAAAGCACAATAAGGGGAATAAACACAAGCCAGCTTAAAATACCGCCTGAAAACATATATGATGAAATACGGGGACCGCAGATGTAGCCGACGCTCATAACGGCAGGGTAAATCTGAGTGCCGATTTCACCTGCAAATCCCTTTACGCGTAAAGAAACCTCGCCTGAAACAAGCTTGAGACCGTCGATGATAAATTTAAAAATTGCCGCAAAGCCCATACCTGCAAAAACCGTTAATGCACTTGAACCGCCTTTTTCACCTGCAAGAAGAACCTCTGCACAAGCAGTACCCTCGGGGTAGGGTAACGTGCCGTGCTCCTTAACAATGAGAGCGTTTCTTAAAGGTATCATAAAGAATACACCAAGAAGACCGCCGATAAGGGCAATTAAAGTGATTTCAATAAGATCGGGTTTCGTTGTTTTACCCTCTGCCGCCCACAGGAAAAGTGCAGGTAAGGTGAAAATTGCACCTGCGGCAAGGGATTCACCGGCAGAACCGATTGTCTGAACAACGTTGCTTTCAAGAATTGAGTTTCTGCGCATCAGAATTCTTATAACACCCATAGCAATAACAGCCGCAGGGATAGAAGCGGAAACAGTCATACCTACTCTGAGACCGAGGTAGGCGTTTGCCGCACCGAATATTACGGCAAGAAGTATACCGATAACAACAGAGGTAACCGTAATTTCGGGCGTTACCTTTTGTGCAGGTACATAGGGTTTAAAGTCGTTTTTGTTTTCCATACTTTCTCCAATCTGTTTTTTATGACGCTTAATTTTTCATAAAAATATAAAAAAACAATATTTTATTACATCATTTGCATTTTTTTAACATTTCTTTAAGTAGTTCAAACGTGTTTTCGGTTGATGAAATGCTCAATCTTTCTTTAACCGTGTGCACATCATAAAGCTGAGGACCGAGAGCAACACAGTCAAGTTCCTCTATTGCGCAGGTGAACACACCGCATTCAAGACCTGCGTGTATCGCTTCAATTTTAGGTTCTTTGCCGTATTTTTTTATATAACATTCTTTGAATAATTTCTGCAATTGTGAATTGCCGTTGTATTCCCAAGGGGGATAGTGACCGAAAGTTTCAATGATACACTCTGAAAGTGCAGCTTTTATAAGTGCTTTGAATTTTTCTTCTAAATATAAAAGTGCCGATTTTTTGTTGCTTCTTAATGTGAAATGCAGGATAATATCTTCTTTGTCCGTTTTTAAAATACCCAGATTTGATGATGTTTCAACCAGACCCTTGATTTCCGCACTCATTGTGAAAACTCCGTCGGGAGCGCAATTGAGAATAAAAATAATATCTCTTGCGGCTTTTTCGGATATTACGTTGCAGAGCTTCTTTTTATTTATTGTTACGGAATAAGTAAAATCAGGCTCTCTGTAAGCAATTTCATTTTTGATTATTTCGAGGTTGTTTTCAGCATTTTTTTTGAAATTTTCAGGGTCTTTCACACAAAGCTTAATTGTGCATTTGTCAGGGATAGCGTTACCCTTGTCACCACCGTCAATACTTATGATACCCATATTTTCAGGGGTGTAAATTGCATTGAGAAGTCTGCCGCCGAGAATATCCGCATTCACTCTGTTTTTGTCAATCTCCATTCCCGAGTGACCGCCCTGAAGACCGCTTAAAATGATTTCTGCCTCAAAACCCTCGGTTTCTTTGCGTTCTGTGGGTAAAGTAATTCTGAAATCACTGCCGCCTGCGCAGGAAACAGTTAAAGTATCCTCTTCCTCTGAGTCAAGATTCAGCATTTTTTTACCCTTTAAAAGTGTTGTGTCAAGGGCAAGGGCACCTACCATACCGATTTCTTCATCAGTTGTAAAAACCGCTTCAAGAGCAGGGTGGGGGATATCTTCGCTTTCAAGAATTGCCATAATCATAGCAACAGCAATGCCGTTATCTGCACCGAGAGTTGTGTTTTCTGCCTTTAAAAAGTCACCGTCAACGTAAAGCTTTAACGGGTCTTTGTCAAAGTCAATTTCATAGCCGTCTGCTTTCTGGCACACCATATCAAGGTGACCCTGAAGAATGACGGTTTCGGCATCTTCGTAGCCTTCGGTCGCATTTTTATAAATAATTACGTTGTTCGCGCTGTCTTTTATAGCTTTTAAATTGTGCTTGTTTGCAAAATCAACGCAGTAATCAGCAATAGCTTCCATATTTTGGGAGCCGTGAGGAATACGGCTTATTTCTTCAAAATATTTAAAAACATTTTGCGGTTCGGGTAAATTAAAAGGGGACATATTTTCTCCTCCTGCAGATAAATTCCGTTGTATTATATCATATTACAATAAATATTTCTACAAAAATTACTATGTAATATATTCCTTAAGAAAAAAATAAAGAGCATTGCTTTAAGCAACACTCTCTATTTTTTGGCGGAGAGCATGGGATTCGATGGGCTTTGCCCATCGTTTGCTACGCAAACCCCGATTGTGTTCGGCTTCGCCGAGGGGGTTCGAATCCCACAAACTTATACAAAAAAATAAAGAGCATTGCTCTAAGCAACACTCTCTATTTTTGGCGGAGAGCATGGGATTCGAACCCACGAAACGGTTTTGGCCGTTTACACGATTTCCAATCGTGCTCCTTCGACCAGCTCGGACAACTCTCCATACTGTTCAAATTAACTTGATTATTAATTTACACGATTTCCAATCGTGCTCCGCTATTATACATAATCGATTATGAAAAATCAAGTGTTTATTTATAATTTTGTCAATTTATTTAATAATATGTTCATAATATAACTATTGAAAAATTCTTGATTTTATTATATTCTAAATGTAAACTATAAAAAAGGTGATATAATGGCTGTAAGATTTAATGAAAATGCAGAGGTTGTTGCAAATATCAAAAAAGGTCTTGAGGCAAAGGGCGGTTATTGCCCTTGCAGGCTGGAAAAAACTGAAGATAATAAATGTATCTGCAAAGAATTCCGTGAGCAAATCAAGGACCCTGATTTTGAGGGCTATTGTCATTGTATGCTTTATTATAAATCTAAAGATTAACATAAAAATTTACAGGAAAGAGGTGCTATTATGTCTGTAATAACAGTAACAAGCAGTAATTTTGAAGAGGTTGTTTTAAAAAGTGATGTGCCCGTGCTTCTTGATTTCTGGGCAACGTGGTGCGGTCCTTGTATGATGCTTTCGCCCACCATTCATGAAATTGCAGAGGAAAACAGCGGTTTTAAAGTTGGCAAAATCAATGTTGATGATGAAATTGCTCTTGCTCAGGCATTCGGTATACAGAGCATTCCCACCCTTGTTGTGATGAAGGACGGTAAAGCCGTGGCAAACTCAGTAGGTGTACGTTCAAAAGAGCAGATCCTTTCTATGCTTGAGTCATAAAGTTGGATTTTCGACAACTGCCTTTACGGGCAGTTGTTTTTATATTAAGAAAATGTAAAAAACAAGTAAAAAACATATAAAATTTGCTCTGTTTATTTGACAGTTGAGAATATTTATAGTATTATTTATAGGTATAATTGGTATAACTATAAGTATGAGTTGACGGAAGGATATGTGTAATGGGCATTTTTGTGGATTTAGAGGGTCTTGACGGTAGCGGTAAAACTACCCAGACCGAGCTTATTTGTAAAAGACTTCAAGCGGATGGTATTGATTTCAAACAAATAAAACTGCCCGATTACGACAGCGATTCGAGTATTCTTGTTCGAAAATATCTTGCAGGTGATTTCGGCAAAAATGCAGGGGACGTTAATTCCTATGCCGCGTCTGTTTTGTATGCTGCAGACCGCTTTGCATCCTATACCGAAAAATGGGGCGCAGATTACAGAGCAGGCAAGCTTATTTTTGCCGACAGATACACTCCTGCAAACGCACTTTATCAGATGACAAAGCTTGATAAATCGGAGTGGGACTCTTTCTTAGAGTGGCTTTTTGATTTTGAATATGAAAAAATCGGTATACCCGCCCCCGACAAGGTTATTTTTCTCGATATGCCCGTTGAGGTTTCACAGAGACTTATGACCTCCCGTTACGGTGGGGATGAAACAAAAAAAGACGTTCACGAGGCTAACGTTGAATTTCTTAACGCCTGCCGTGAGGCGGCTCTCTATGCCGCAGATAAATACGGCTGGAGCGTAGTGAACTGTGCCGAAAACGGTGAGCCTCTTCCTATTGAGGTTATTAACGACGAGGTTTACAGGATTTTACTGGATGTATTGAAATAAGGTATTTTATGCTTGACTTACAACATTTAAAAACTGAACATAAAAAGCTTGTTGAAAGCTATATACCCGATTCTTGCAAAAAAATGTGTGATTTTTGCTTCGGCAACTTATATGCATGGAGTGCCGCAGAACACACAGAGTTTGCAGAAAAAGACGGTTTTTTGTATCTTCGCTCTACCTTTAACGGTGTTACCTCTTACGCGGTGCCTTGGGGCAAAGGTGATATCAACCACGCTCTTTCCGAGGTGCAGAAGGATGCCCTCGAACGCGGTGCGGATTTAAGCTTTTATTGCATCAGCGAGGAGCAGTTACCTTTACTCAAAAGCTTTTTTGGTAATACGCTTGTTATTAAAGAGCAGCGGGATTATTTCGATTATGTTTATCTTCGTGAAAATCTTGCAACCCTCAAGGGCAGAAAATTCCATTCAAAGAAGAATCACGTTAATTCATTTTGTAAAAAATACAATTACACCTATGAGGAGTTAAACGCAGACAACCTTAAAGAGTGCCAAGATTTTTCTCACAAATGGCTTATGATGACCGAAAGCACACAGCGTCTTGAAGCAGAGCGTCAGGTTATAGACTGCGCATTCAGAAAATTCTTTGAGCTTGGTCTTTCGGGTGCGCTGTTGAGAGTTGACGGAAAAATCGTTGCTTACGCAATGGGTGAGCCTATGGCAGACGGTGAAACGTACTGTGTTCATTTTGAAAAGGCGTCTCCCGAATACCCCACAGCCTACGCTGCAATTAACAAATTATTTGCTGAAAATTCCCTTGAAGATTACAAATATATAAATCGTGAAGATGATGCAGGCGTTGAGGGTCTCAGAAAGGCAAAAACCTCATATCAGCCTGAGTTTCTTGTGAAAAAATATTATGCAAAAATCCTTTGAAATTAAGGCGGTAAAGCCTGAGCATTACTCACAGCTGAAAGAGCTTTGGATAACCTGCTTCCCCGATGAGGATAAAGCGGTTTTAAATAACTTTTTTGAAAAATCCGTGACACCGGAATGCGTTATTGCAACGTTTTCAGGCGATCGGCTTGTAAATGCAATGTACCTTTTGGAAAGCGAAATCGTTGCGGAAAGAAAAAGGTACAAAGCAATATATGTTTACGGAGTCTGCACTCATCCCGAATATCGCGGAAAAGGACTGATGAAAACCGCCTTCAGATACCTTGATGAGTCGGCGACCGAAAAAAACATTGATTATCTTTTTCTTGTGCCTGCTGAAGACTCTCTTTTCGGGATGTATGAAAAGCTGGGTTACAAGGTGGGTTTTGCATACGAGAAATCAGACGTGAGGTTTGATGAAATCTTTTTCAAAGAGCAGAGCGAAGCATTAACCTTTGAAAAATACGTTCAGTTAAGAAAAAAGCATTGTTCTGATTTTTCAGGCTATGCAATCTTGGGAAAAAACGCTTTTAACAGTTTTTATCTGCCCGTTGGTGAAGATATGAAGGTCACTTGTAACAATAACGGATATTGCGTTTTTAGTATTGATAATGAAAAAATAATCGTATTTGAGCATTTTTGCCGTAGCGGTTTTAAATTGCCGTTCAGCGGTGATTATAATAAAAAATATTCGGTTGAGTTAAGAAAACCGAGTTCAAACGGTAACGGGATACCTTTCGGTATGTATAAAAGCTTAGGTAACGCACCTGAGCTAAAAAATGCATTTTTCGGTGTTCCTTACGGAGGTTGATTTTATGATATATGTTTTTCTTGCCGATGGCTTTGAAGAAATAGAGGCTCTTGCCCCTGTTGATTTTTTAAAGCGTGCAGAGGTTGAGGTTAAGCTTGTTGGTGTCACGGGTAAAATTTGCACGGGCGCTCACGGCATAAAGGTTGAAGCCGATATTCCGATTGATGAAATAAAGCTTGATGATGAACTTTCGGGTGTTGTTCTCCCGGGTGGTATGCCGGGTGCTGATAACCTTGACAAAAACGCGGTTGTGCATAAGGCAGTGGATTATTGCGTTGAAAATAATCTAATTGTTGCCGCTATTTGCGCCGCTCCGTTTATTTTGGGTAAAAAAGGTATCCTTAAAGGTAAAAATGCAACCTGCTTCCCCGGATTTGAAAAGTATCTTGAAGGTGCAAACGTGCTTGCTGACGGTGTTGTTACAGACTGTAACATTATTACCGCTAAGGGTGCGGGTGTTGCATGGGAATTCGGTGCTGCAATTAACGCTGAAATTACCGATAAGTTAAAAAGTGACGATATTCTCAGAGGCATTCAATGGAAAAGATAATAGACATAAGACCCGTTAAGAAAAAAATGCGTGCCGAAGCAAGAGAAATGCGGCGCTCATTAAGTCCCGAAAAGAAAAAAACTCTTGACCGGAAAATAAAGAATAAGCTCCTTAATCTTTGGGCGGTTAGGGAATGTGATAAATTCCTTTGCTATGTTTCAACGGATATAGAGGTTGATACCCGTGAGTTTATAGATTCGCTTCTGCAAATGGGTAAAAAGGTTGCCGTTCCCCGGTGTGAAGGTGAACGTTCAAATATGAACTTTTATTACATCAATTCTCTTGATGAGCTTACTCCGGGCAGTTTCGGTGTGATGGAGCCCGACCCGTCAAAGCATATTATGGTTGGTGATACAAAGAATTCTATTTGTATTGTGCCTGCGTTTATGTTCGATAAATCGGGTTACCGATTAGGCTACGGTAAAGGCTATTACGACAGATATTTATCGCGCTACAGTGGTTCAACAATAGGAATATGTTATTCCGAAAATCTTAAAGATGAATTATTTCACGGCAAATATGACAGAGCAGTAAATATGCTGGTGACGGAAAGAGAAATTTTAAGTGATATAAAAAACGAAAATGTTTAAAATACATTAAGTTATATAAAGGGTGAGCAAAATGGCTAATAAACACGATGATTACAGTGAGCTTTTAAAGCGTTACGGTGAAAAAAAGACAGACACAAATAAGCAGGAAACTCCCAAAGCACCGAATAACCGGATGAGGTATAGTGCACCGCCTGCAAAAAATGCAAACAATGGCGAGAAATCATATAAGGGGGGCGTGTATTTTTCAAATCCTCCCAGAGATATTGACAAAGAGGCGGAGCGTCAGAAAAACGCTGCTAACCGTAAGGGCGGCGCTGTTCGTAAAGCGTCAGCTAAGAAAAAAAGACCCGCACAAAGCAATGTTGAAAATGCAAAACCTGCAGAGGGTAACGCTTTTGTGCGATTCTTTAAATCCGCACGTTTCAAACGTTCGTTGATTTGCCTTGTTATCGTGGCGGTTGTGAGCACAATAATCTGTTTTATCGGTATTGGCTGTATAAACGACGTTCTTGCGTTGAAGGGTGACGAAACCCCCGTTGAGGTAACTGTTCAATCAGGTATGACAGATGAAGAGGTGCTCGGCATCCTTAAAGATAAAGGGCTTATTGATAATAAATTGTTCTGTAAGCTGTTCCTCAGCGTTTTTGAGCAGGACGGTGATTATATTTCCGGTGTTTATACACTTACAGAAAAAATGGGCGTCGAGAAGATGCTTGCCATTATGAAGACCGACTACACCAACTCCGAAACAGTTTCACTTACCTTCCCTGAAGGCTGGACGGTTCAGCAGATGGCAGAAAAGCTGGAGGCTAACGATGTTTGTACAGCTTCAAGCTTTATAAGCACTCTTCAGACAGTTGATTTTTCGCAGGAATATGATTTTATTGCATCCATTCCCGAAAAAGAAAAACGCTTCTGTGTTCTTGAGGGTTATTTGTATCCCGATACATACGAGTTCTATGTAGGAGAAAACGCATCAAGCGTTGTAAGAAGATTCCTTGATAACTTCCAGGCAAAGTGGACTGAGGAATATCAGGCACAGGCAGAAAAAAGAGGTCTTACCGTTGATGAGGTTGTTATTATGGCTTCGGTGCTTCAGAAGGAAGCTGCAAATAACGAGCAGATGCCCACAATATCATCGGTTCTTTATAACCGTCTTGAAAAACCCAACACATTCCCGCTCCTTCAGTGTGACTCAACAGAGGATTACCTTCTTAAAACAATCAAACCAACACTCACGTCTTCAATTGAAGATACCCAGAAGTATATTGAGTATCGCAACAACTACGATACTTATAGTGAAGAATGCAAGGGCTTGCCCATTGGCGCTATATCAAACCCCGGTGACGGTGCAATAAAAGCGGCACTCTTCCCGGAGGATACAGGTTATTTCTATTTCAGACACGACAGCGAGGGCGAGGTTTACTATGCAAGCTCGTTCGCTGAACACGAACGTAACGGCAGACTTGCCGCTTCAGGAAACTGATTATGAAAAGGCTTTTTGCAATAATAATATGTGTGGTTCTTCTTATAAATCTTTCTTCTTGTGCATCCGTTAATTTGAACGGTAACGAAAAAGAAGCCACCAAAACCATTACTGCAATGAACACGGTTATGCAAATAACCGTGTTCAATACATCTGAGGGAACGAACGAGGATGTGTTGAATGCGATGGTTATGCGTATAGAAGAGCTCGAAAAGCTTTTTGACCCCGATTTGCCCGAAAGTGACGTTTATAAAATTAATAACGCTGAATATGCTTCGGGGAATGATGCGGCAACCAAAACAAAGAAGGTCGTTTTAAGCCGTGATACACTTAACGTTTTGTCATCTGCAATAAGCAATTACCGAGTAACAGGATACGCTTTTGATATTAAGCTTATGCCCGTTATTGAGCTGTGGGGCTTTGATGACGGTAATTACGGTGTGCCGAAAACAGAAGAGATAAGCGAGGCACTTTGCGTAGTCGAAAAAAGTGAAATTGAAATTAATTCCGATGAGGGGTACGTTCTTGTCACCGAAGGTACAAGGGTTTCTCTCGGCGGCATTGCAAAGGGTTATCTTGGCGATGAGCTTTTAAAAATTGCCCGTGAATACGGTGCAACAGCCTTGCTTTCCCTGGGCGGTAATATTGTTCTTTGCGGTGATAAAGGTGACGGTGATTTATGGTCTGTGGGTATTAAAAATCCCAAGGACGCAGAAAGCATTGCTTGTTCATTCAAAAGTGCAGGTAACAAATCTGTAGTAACCTCCGGTGCTTACGAGCGTTATTTTAAATACGGCGGTAAGACATATCACCATATTATTGATCCGAAAACCGGGTGTCCGTCCCAAAGCGACGTTTTAAGTGTAACCGTGATAGGTGAAAATGGTGCAAATTGCGATGCCTTATCAACGGCACTTTTCGTTATGGGCAAAGAAAAAGCTGTTGCCTTCGCAAAGGAAAACAACAGCTATGATTTTATATTAATAACAAAAAACAATGAGATTTATATTACCGAAGGTGTAGGAAAGATAAATCTCGAGGATGAAAGCTTCAAGGTCAAATCAATTCCGAGATAATGGTGTTAGATAAAAGAAAGCCTTTGTTTGTAAGTGAAAGGCTTTCACCGTCAAAGCTTACAAAGCCTTGCTCTTTAAAGAGCGGGGCTTTTTTTATTATCTTTTTTTCGTGTTCGGTGCCGTAAATGCGCGAAAGCTCTGAAAGTGACAAACCCTCTTTGAGCCGCAAACGAAGCATTACGTATTCTTCATAATCTCCGCCGTATTCGTCAAAAATTGCCTTTGCGCCACTTATAAATCCTTCGGAATTGCTTTCAAAATAAAAACGCTTTCCGTCAATGTAGGAATGGGCGGTTGCGCCTATGCCTAAGTAATTTTCAAGCTTCCAGTATTTTGTGTTGTGACGGCTTTCAAACCCCGGTAAAGCAAAGTTTGATATCTCATAGTGTGAATAACCCTTGCTTTGAAGAAAATCACAGCATTGATAATATAAATCGCACACTGCATTTTCATCCGGGAATTTATATCGGTCAATATTTTTGTGGAAAAAAGTCCCCTCTTCAATTTTTAATATATATGCCGATATGTGGGTTACCTTACAATCAACGGCGAATTGAAGCGTTTCTTCAAGGGAGTCTTTTGTTTGGGAGGGTATGCCCAGCATAATATCAAGTGAAATGTTGGTGATACCGTTTTCATTCAGAAGATTTATAACGCTCCTGATTCTATCCTTGTCTGCATTTCTTCCGAGTCGGCGTCTTTCTTCGGTTACGGCCGACTGCATACCGAGAGAAATTCTGTTCACGCCCGCTTTTTTAAAATAGGGGATGAGAGCTTCTATATCGGAGCCGGGGTTACACTCAACGGTGATTTCCGCATTACCGGGGAGGTGGTATTCCTTTTTTGCGGTTTCAATAATGTTAAAAATCTGCTCACCGGTCAGAACAGAGGGTGTACCGCCTCCAAGGTAAAGTGTGTCGGCATAAAAAGGCTTTTTCAGAAATTCGGATGCTCTGCTGCCTGTGATGATTTCGTCAATAAGTGCATCAACGTATTTTCCCCTTTGCTCCTCGTTGCATCTGTAGGAATAAAAATCACAGTACGGACATTTTGATTTGCAAAAAGGAATATGAATATATACACCGCTCATAATTTCACCACCTATTGCCGATTTGTGATGAAATTATACAATTATTTTTTGTTGTTTTCAACTGTTTTTTCAATTCGTTTGATAACGTATCGATTATTACAGCCTCCGTTTGCAATTCGGCATTTATGGTGGTTGAGACAGCGTAGGTTTTTATTGCCGTTATGGTATGTTATTTCTTCAAGAATTATATTTTTATCTACAATACTGCAATATTGCTCATAGGTAAAGGAATGCTTGTTCAAAAAAATCGCCCCATAAAAAATTTTTACTGTAAATATTATGCTCGTTAAGGGTTTTATATAATCTGTAATAAAAAAGTTTTTTGAAGCATATTTTTAAATGACTTTAAATCTGAGGATGTGTTTTGATGTTGTATGTTTTGGGGGCGGTAATCGCAGTTGTCGCTCTTTTAATATTCAAAAAAAGCGGATGCTTTTTTAAATCCCTTTTCACAAGTGCTTTGGGCGGTATCTGTGCTTTATGCGCGGTGGGCGTATTTTCTCATTTCGTACCGCTTACGTTAGGTCTTAATCTGTATTCTTTGGCTTTTTCTGCACTTTTTTCTGTGCCCGGCGTTGTTTTTATGCTTCTTTCAAAAACATTTATATTTTGAGTTATGCGTCGTTTCCCTTGCATTATGATACAGTAAGTTGTATAATTGAGTAATGTTAAGGAGGCGGACTATGGCACGCAGTTTTACTAAAGTATTTATAACCGCAAAAGGCGAAAAACACCTTAAAACAGGTCATCCCTGGGTGTTCGGTGAAGAAATTACCGAGGTTCGGGGTGAATATGTAAACGGTGATGTGGTTGATGTTTATTCAAAAAAAGAACGTTATCTGGGCTCAGGCTATATTAATGATAATTCAAAAATAAGAGTGCGCATTATATCGCGAAACGCTAACGATAAATTTGATGATGCATTTTATGAAAGACGTTTGCGTTATGCTGTTGATTACCGCCGAACCGTTATGGGTGAAACGGATTTCAAATGCTGCAGACTTATTTTCGGTGAGGCAGATACTTTCCCGGGTTTAACTGTGGACAGATTTAACAACGTGCTTGTGATTCAGGTGCTTTCCTTGGGTGTTGAAAGAGTTAAAAGCTTTATTGTTAATAAGCTTGTAGAAATTCTGCGTGAACACGGCGAAGTGATTGATGCGGTATATGAGCGAAATGATGTTGCCATTCGTGAGCGTGAAGGCATGGAGCAGTACAAAGGATTTTTTGTCGGCGAAGGGTTGAAAACCGATCTTTCGGGCGTTACGGAGATTGTTGAAAACGGTATTAAATATGCTGTTGATTACGTGAACGGGCAAAAAACCGGCTTTTTCCTTGACCAAAAGTATAACCGCCTTGCAATTCACAAAATTGCCCAAGGCAGGAAGGTTCTCGATTGCTTTACCCACACGGGAGCTTTTGCCCTCAATGCGGCAAAGGCAGGAGCGAAGCTTGTTACAGCAGTGGATATTTCCGAGGGGGCACTTTCATCTGCAAAGAGAAATGCGGAGCTTAACGACTTAAAAAACGTTGAGTTTAAATGCGCTAATGTTTTTGATCTTCTTACAGAAATGAAGGAAACCAAAAGCTGTGATTATGATTTTATAATTCTTGACCCGCCCGCTTTTACCAAAAGCAGTTCAACCGTAAAAAGAGCTTACAGGGGATATAAAGAGATTAACCTCAAGGCAATGAAGCTTCTTCCGCGCGGAGGGTATCTTGCAACCTGCTCCTGCTCGCATTTTATGCCCGATGAGCTTTTTCAAAAGATGCTGTGCGATGCGGCATCGGATGCAGGCGTGTCTTTAAGGCAGATTGAATGCCGTCAACAAAGCGCAGACCATCCCATACTGTGGAACGTCCCCGAAACAGATTATTTAAAGTTCTATATTTTTCAAGTTGTATAAAACAAACGTCGGTATTGTGAAAAGCACAGTACCGACATTTTTTATTTATAAGTATTTTTGTGAAAGGAAGAAGCAGGTCCACAGAGCTATAACAAACAGCCCTTCAGCAGGTATTGCAAGCTTTGTGTAGGGGCATTTCCATCCCTTGTCAACAAAAAGGAAAATCGTTCTTGTTGTAAATACAGTGGTTGCAAAAATTACTCCGCCTACAAGTGAATAGTAGCCTGTGCATAAAGAGAACATAAGGAATAAAAGGAATGCACCCAAAGCAACTGAAATGCCGCCGTAATAAACGCGTATTTCAGTTTTTCCGGCATTGTCTACCGGCTTGATTGAAAAGCTTTCGGCGTTTTTCAAGGGCTTCGAAATGAACACAACTGCCATTCCCAAGAAGTAAAGGGCAAGGCATATTGTGGCAAACATTGCAGGAGGATTGTTGTCCCATATAACTTTAAAAATTTCCATATTTTTCACCTCCTGTAAAGTCTAACACGAACAACTCCGAAAATCAATAAAACTAAAATTTATTTTCTTGAAAAAAATTACGGTATATTGTAAAATGTTTGTAGTATACGGCTTTGCAAATTGCGATACGGAGGAAGACTATGGAAAAAGAAATTAATGAAATTTCGTGCAATGAAAATGAAGACATAAACAAGACGAAAAAGCGATTAAAAAAGTGGCAAAAGGCACTTATTATATTGGGTAGTGTAGTGTTGGCGTTTTTTTCGGCCGTTATTATCCGGGCGGCAATAGATGTCTTTTCAGTAGGTAAAGAGCCTAAAAAACACGAAATCCGTGTAGAAGATAAGGAGCTTGAAATTTCGAAAGAATATAGTGACCCTGCGGTTGAAGGTGAAATTAAAACTACGCCCATTAAGCTTTCTGCAGAGGGAGAGCGGGCTTTTGAAGATTATCTTAAAACCGTTGTGCCGAAATATGAATACAGCGATTTGTATGCGATTGAGGAAAGTCTTGCTCTATACAACAAGAAAAACAGTATGTTAAAGATTCTATTGAGCTTTACTATTGGACGGGTTATCCCTCAGTAAGGGAAAATATTGAAATTTCAGCAAAATGAGCTGCAGAAATAAAGGCGTATAATGAGGCGAAGCAAACAGAACAAGAAACAGAGCGCAAAGCAGAATGAATGTAAAATATCGGCTAAGGCTTTAATATAACAGGTTTATTGGTTTCGGAGGTTATTTATGGGGAAGAATATTGTTGTTGCAGGCTTGGGGCACGGTGGTATTGTGGCGGCGGCACTGCTCGCGGAAAAGGGCTTTGATGTTACGGTTTATGAAAAAAACAGTGAAGGCGCGTTGGGGTATGATTGGACTGATATGTTTGATCCGAAAGCACTTGAATTTGCAGGCTTACCGATGCCGCCTGCGGATAAGTTCAGATACAAAGAGAATATGACGTTCTGCGGTCCCGGTTGTAAAAAAGCAATAACACAATATATAACCGAAAAGGATATGGAAATTATAATGGAACGCAAGGATATATACACATATCTTATAGGTATTGCGTTGGAAAAAGGTGTGAAAATAGTTTATGACTGTGAGGTTTTAGGTCCGATTTCCATAGGTGACAGGGTAGTTGGCATTAAAACCGCAAAAGGTGATGTTTCAGCCGATCTGGTTATTGACTCATGCGGTATGAATTCTTCTGTGCGCCGCAACTTACCGGTAGGGCTTCACATACAGAACGAGATTGAAAATGAAGGTAAAATTATAATATACAGGGCGTTTTACAATAAATGCTCTGATGAAGAAACTTTGGGTAAATTTAAAATCATCCTTTTTGCAGGTGGGCATCCGGGTATAAGCTGGGTCGCTTCGCATGAGAGCTATACTGATGTGCTTATAGGCAGATTCAGTTCTTTTGATAAAGATGATGTTGTTGAGTTTACGGAGTTTTTGCGTCGGAATAATCCTCGACTTGGTAAAGAGTGTCTGAGAGGTGGTCAGTTTGTGGAAATACCCGTAAGACACGCATTGTCAGTGATGGTCGCTGATGGTTATGCGGCAATAGGCGACTGCGCATTTATGACTATGCCCCTTATTGGTTCGGGTATTGCTAATGCTATAAGAGCTGCGAAAATACTTGCGGATACAATTGTAAAAGATACTTACGGCTTTTACAGCGCTGAAACCTTGTGGGAGTATCAGGTGGAATATTATAATAAGGTTGGCGGAGTTATATCTACACTCGAATGTGTCAAAAACTCACTCGTAAAGCTTACGCCCCAGGATGTGGACTATTTATTCACATCGGAGCTTGTTACAAGCGATGATATGAAAATTATTGCCGGACTTTCTGATATAAATGAAATTATATCAACAATAAAAAAAGGTGTTTCCAAAAAGGTAAAAGGTATAAAAAACAATAAGCATCTTGTAGCAGTCGTTTCAGGCATAGGTGCTGATATGTGCAAGGTGCTTTTGGTTTTATCGCGTATGCCTAAAAAATGGGATAGAGAAAAGGTTTATAGGTGGGCAAAAGCTTACGATAAAGCATTTAAATATAAAAAATAAAAGAACCACACCTGATGTGTGGTTCTTTGTTTTGGCAGCGGGATAGGGATTCGAACCCCAACAAACAGAGTCAGAGTCTGTCGTGCTACCGTTACACTATCCCGCTAGGAACGAGTGATATTATACTATCAGTTTAACCTCTTGTCAAGACTTTATTTTAAAAAAA
>JAGASD010000005.1 GCA_017621885.1 Clostridia bacterium
TAAATAAAGCTTGACGGACGGTGGAGGGTCCCTTCGACTTATTGTAAGAAACAGCTTGGTAAGGACTCTCCACCACTCCGCTGAATTTTCTTTTAAAACACAGTTTATGACTCGCTTGAAAGTTAGTTTTGAAAGCAACTTAACAAAAGGTGGTCCCCCTCTCTCCTTGCGCAGAGAGGTAAAGCTTCGCACCACCGCAACTTTATCGTGCGGTACGCATGGATGCGTACCCTACTTTCAACTTAATCTACAATCAACGCGAATGCTTCACTTCGCACTCCGCACTCCGCATTTCGCACTAATCAAACGCGTTCCGAAACTCCTCATTACTAACTCCTGACTAAATAAAAAAATCCCCGAAGGAAATTCCTTCGGGGAAAAATATGTTGAAATTAAATTATTTAAGTTCAACCTTTGCGCCGGCTTCTTCAAGTTTTGCCTTGATAGCTTCAGCGTCATCCTTAGAAGCAGCTTCTTTAAGAGTTGCGGGAGCACCGTCAACCTTAGCTTTTGCTTCTGCAAGGCCAAGACCTGTGATTTCACGAACAAGCTTGATAACAGCAATTTTGTTTGCGCCTACTTCTGTAAGTACAACGTCAAATTCTGTTTTCTCTTCAGCAGCAGCAGCGCCGCCATCAACGGGAGCAGCAACTGCAACAGCAGCAGCAGCTGATACACCGAATTCGTCTTCTACAGCCTTAACAAGCTCTGAGAGCTCAAGAACTGTAAGTGTTTTTAATTCTTCAACAATAGCTGTAATCTTTTCAGATGCCATTTTATTTTCCTCCATTTAATGCCTTTAGTTTTTAAGGCTTAATAAATTTTGCAGCAAATTATTCGGCTGCTGCTTCCGCTGTTTCGCCATCCTTGTCAACAATAGCCTGCACTGCACGTGCGAATGCTGCGATAGGAGCATTGAATACGTTGCAAACAGTAGCAAGCAAAATGTCTCTTGAGGGAAGCTTTGCAAGACTGTCGATTTTCTCGAGGCTGATTACTTCGTTATCGAGGAAACCACTCTTAACATTGAAATTGTTGTGTGTTGAAGCAAACTTGCAAAGGATTCTTGCAGCTGCAACATAGTCATCAGTTGATGTAGCAAGAGCTGTTGTACCGGAAAGGCATTCTGTAAGACCTTCAAGGTCAGAGCCTTTAACAGCGAGCTCAATCATTGTGTTCTTAGAAACAGTGTACTCAACACCTGCTTCACGGAGCTCTTTACGAAGAGCAGTATCGTCAGCAACGTTGATACCCTTGTAATCAACAAGAACACCTGCGCATGCATTCTGAAGTCTTTCAGAAATAGCAGCAACCTCAGCTTTTTTTGCTTCTAAAACTTTTACGCTTGGCAAATAAATTCACCTCCGTTAAACTTTAAAATGCCCTCACCGCATAATGCGAGGAGGGCATAGTTACCTAATAAATAATCAAGTAATAAGCACATTCCTCGGCAGGCGGTTAAAGACCATTAAACAAAATTTGCACCTGCTGTCTTTAGAACAGCACAAGTAGTCTAACACACCGCTTACGGTATGTCAAGTATTTTTTTAGTCTTCGTTAGAAGCAGTACCTGTAAGCTTAGCAGCATTTACGCGGATACCGGGGCCCATTGTAGTAGCAACTACGCATGAACGGATGTAAGTACCCTTTGTTGCTGCGGGCTTAGCTTTGATAACAGCATCAAGAAGAGCGTTAGCATTTTCAGTAAGCTTGTCGCCACCGAAGGATGCTTTACCGATGGGGCAGTGGATGATGTTTGTCTTATCAAGACGGTATTCAATCTTACCTGCTTTTGCTTCTTCAACAGCCTTTGCTGCGTCGGGAGTAACAGTACCGGCCTTGGGAGAGGGCATAAGACCTCTGGGACCGAGCACCTTACCTAAACGACCAACAAGACCCATCATGTCGGGTGTTGCAATGCACACGTCAAAGTCCATAAAGCCGCCCTGAATCTTTTCAACAAGATCCATTTCGCCAACGATATCTGCACCTGCAGCTTCTGCAGCCTTAGCAGCGTCGCCCTTTGCGAAAACAGCTACGCGAACCTTTTTACCTGTACCGTTGGGGAGAACAACCGCACCTCTAACCTGCTGGTCAGCGTGACGGGAGTCAACACCGAGACGGATATGCAATTCAACAGTTTCATCAAATTTAGCACTTGCAGTTTTTGTTGCAAGCTCGAGAGCCTCTTTAACCTCGTACAATTTTGTTTTGTCTACGAGTTTTGCGCTCTCAACATACTTTTTACCATGTTTCATAATTCTTTTCCTCCCAATAGAGTGGTTAAATCGGATTTACCTCCCACCCGGGAGCATTAATCTACAACAGTAACGCCCATGCTGCGAGCAGTACCTGCTACCATTGAGATAGCAGCTTCAATTGAAGCAGCGTTAAGATCAGGCATTTTCTGTTCTGCGATTTTTCTTACTTGCTCTCCGGTAATAGTTGCAACCTTTGTTTTATTCGGAACACCAGAACCGCTTTCAATACCGCAAGCCTTCTTGATAAGAACAGCAGCAGGCGGAGTCTTTGTAACAAATGTGAAAGAATTGTCCGCGTAAACAGTGATAACAACAGGAATAATAAGACCTACATCATTTTTTGTACGTTCATTGAATTCCTTTGTGAAACCCATAATGTTTACACCGTGCTGACCTAATGCAGGACCAACAGGGGGAGCCGGGGTCGCTTTACCGGCGGGAATTTGCAACTTAATAAGAGCTTTAACCTTTTGAGCCATGTTTTGCACCTCCAAAATTCGTGGTATGGCGGAATAAGAAGCTCGTCTTACTCCTCCCACACGCGATACGTTGTATCGCATATAACAGCAGATATACTGCTTATTACCATTTTAATTCTGCGATTATCAATCAATCGCCTTTTTCACCTGATTAAGCGGAAGCTCAATCGGGGCTTCTTTACCCATAAATGAAACAATAACTCTTACAACGTTATTAGCAGTGTCGATTGCTTCAACCACACCTGAGTTACCTTCCATAAGGCCCTCGGTGATTGTAACAAGATCGCCCTCGCTGTATGAAACCTCAGTAACAGTTCTTGCAACACCGTCACCTGCTTCGCCCTCTTCAACAATACCGAGGTTGCGAACCTCCTCGGGAGTAAGAGGAACAGGCTTACCGTCAGGACCGACAAAGCCGGTAACACCTCGGGTGTAGCGGATAGCATGCCATGTTTCATCGGGCACCTTGAGAACGTTTTCTTCGCCCTCTTTGTCGCTGTATTCAACGGCAAGCTTTACGACAACGTAGCCGGGGAATATTTTTCTTTCTACTTCAACTGTTTTATCCTCGCGGACCTCAACAACCTTTTCAACAGGAATATATACTCCGAAAATTTTATCGTGCATCTTGCGGTTTTCAACAAATTTTTCGATATTCTCCGCAACCTTATTCTCATAGCCGGAATAGGTGTGGATTATATACCATCTTGCTTCAACAGCCATTGTACACCTCCGAAAATACTGATATTAGTGAATCGGATCAAGCGGCGGTTGTTGACTCTGTAGATTTTTCTGTTTCTTCTTCAGCGTCATCCTCAACAGCTTCTTCAACAGCATCCTTCTCAGTCTCTTCAGCGGAAACAGTTTCAGTAACCTCTGTTTTGTTTGCAGCATTTTCAATTAAGCCCATACCGCCTGCAAGCGCAAGGTCGATAGCCCAGATACCTGCACCGATTACAAGAATCACGGCAAGAACAATACCGGTGCTTTTAAGAACCATCTGGTGTGTAGGCCACACAATTTTCTTTGTTTCACCACGAAGATCTTTAAAGAATCGTGCGATTGCCTTACCAATGCTTTTTGGTGAGAACTTAGAAGGCTTTTTATCCTTCTTCTCTTTTTTTTCGGACTTAGCAGCATCTGAGGTATTTTCATTGGCAGTTACTTTTTTCTTTTCGTCAGCCATTTTGCTACCTCCTTACTTTGTCTCTCTGTGGAGAGTGTGTTTCTTGCAGAATCTGCAATACTTTTTCATCTCCAACCTGTCGGGGTTGTTTTTCTTTTCCTTCATAGTGTTGTAATTACGTTGCTTACATTCTGTGCAGGAAAGTGTAATTTTAACTCTCACTAACGGCACCTCCATTTTTTGATTAGCCTCCCTCTCAAGGTTGGGCAGGGCCTATCCCCTTTCAACCGAGGAGCGCTCTGAGTTTGCACTTGACTGATTGTGAGAAAACCAGGGCACAAAAAAAGAACCCTCTCCGAGAGGTGATGTGATTATATCACGGGGTTGGGCGGTTGTCAAGACCTTTTTTAAAATAAAAAAAATCCAAAATTCAAAATGCAAAATTTCGGAACGCTGCGCGTTGATTAAGAATAAAGCTTCTGTTTTGCGGAGCTTTACCTCCCTGCGCAAGGAGGATAAGCTTCGCATCACCGCAACTTTATCGTGCGGTACGCATAGATGCGTACCCTACGGTGCTATTGTTCTCAGCAACGCTATTTATATTTGCAACGCAGTTCCGAAATTTATTCTTTATTATTTATTCTATATTCTTTATTCTTTTTGCCTTATATCTGCGATACGATATATACTTACGTATGCGATATATTCCGCTACGCGAAACAATGGTACCTTCCACCAAAAGCTATTGATACGAATGATACCTCCCTGCGCAAGGAGGGAGGGGGACCGTCATCCCTCAACTTTTTATGACGAAAAATCTACACGCGTGACAGAAAATTGTTGTTATAA
>JAGASD010000038.1 GCA_017621885.1 Clostridia bacterium
CAACCTGTCTATATTGAATATTTGTATTGTTTTTCATAATATCATTTAACCTTTCGTATTCTTAACAAATGTGTCGTATGTAAATCTTGCCCCAAGCCTGAAGCCTGATATAAAGCTATCAGCATTACTTGATGTTGAAAACTCAATATAAGCACTGACATAGTTTTGAAACAGCTCCTTATCCTCACCGTTCAATCTTGCAGTAAGCAGTTCTTCTTTCTCTGCGAGGTTACTCAGTTTCTTTTTAAGTTTAGGTGTTAATTCTGAATTGACTTCTTGCGGCTCAATGTTGCCGTAATAGAAATCTTCAATAATATTTGACATTATGTATTCCTCCGTATCTGAGGAAATATATTAGAGTACGAAAGATAGAATATGTATTGCCGGAGAACTACTTGTGTTATGAACACCCGCACCAAAAAAGCGACACCCAAAAGGGTGTCGTTCTTTTTTTGGTGCAATGAAATTCGCCTTATGGCGAGTGAAACAGCTTTCGCTATGAAATACGCTAAAGCGTATGAAATATGCTGACGCATATGATTTTAAAGGCGAATTTTATTTCATATTGCGACATTGGAGCAATATTTCATAATCTGCAAGATTATTATATATTTTTCGCAAGAAAAATATTTTATTATGATTACATACACGGCTAAGCCGTGATTTTTATTTTCAACAGTATTTTCCTACGAAAAAGCAAACCGCAAATCCTTGATTTATAAGGGTTTCGATTGTTTTTTTATACTCCGAAAATCTGTGTTCTAACTACTCGTTGATAGTTATTGGTTGATTTGTCAGGATTCTTTTGATATAATTTACATTAGAATATTTTAGAAAGGACGATGTTTGATGAAAAGCTTAAAGAATAATAGAGGTTTTAACAAATAAACTGAGTAGAATAATCCATTCTGCTCAGTAATAAAAGGAGTACAGTAATGGATTATAAAAATTTAATAGAAACCAATTTCGGTGTTAAGATTAACGATTTCACCTTGCTTGACAGTCATTTTGGAACAGACATATTTTTAGCGGAAAACGAATTTGGAAAATATATAGTGAAAAAGTTGCCGATATATATGTCTAATGTTAAAAACGAAGGCAAAGTTACGGATTATTTAAGGAAATCCGGCATTATGGTTCCATGTTTTTTGAAGTTAAAAAACGGAGCATGCAACCTTGTGGTTAACGATTTCCAAATTACCGTTCAGGAGTTTATTGAGGGTTATACCTTACCGCTTAATGAAGCAACAGATTCTTTTCTTAAAACTCAAATTGAGTTGTTGGGTAAGATAACCAATGCTTTAGTTGATTTTGAGGGGCTACCTTTACGTTTTGGCAAAAATTTTTTCACTAAACGGAATGTCAAAAATAAACTCAAAGGTTATCAAAAAGAGCTTAAAAAGGTAATAGCAACAAATGATTGCATTGATGTTGTTCTCAAATATGAAGAGCAAATAAAGCATTTGAAAAAAGTTGCAACTTTTAAGATTGATACAAGGAAACTGACTTATCTGAACTCTCACGGTGACTATAATATTCGTCAGATAGTTATTGATAACAATGAATTGTCTGTTGTCGATTGGACATCTGCTTGTAAATTACCGATATGTCTTGAAATTGCATCTTCATATGCCTTTGCGAGTCCAAAATGTGCTGACGGAAGCATAGACAGCAACGATTTAATTGAATATATTCGCACCTATACGGAGTATTGTAAACTGTCCGAGTATGATTTAGAATGTTTACCTTATGTTCTCTATTTCTGGCATACAATGTGCAATTATCATCCTAATGAAACAATTGCAGAAAATTACAATAATTTGGCAACATTAATTTGCAATCTTCAAAATTGGTTATATGATAATTCAGATTCACTTTCTGCAACCTTAAGAAAATCGGGTTTGTGTTAAATTGTTGTCGGTGGTGTCATAATTAAATAAAACGCTATATAACACAGCGGCTCCCTATTGCAAAAACAGTGGGGAGTTCGCTTTTTCTGTTGAAAACTTTTCAATAAGGGTTGAAATCTAAAAAATATGTGTTATAATTATATCGAACAAATGTTCTTTTGGCGGGTGTTGATATGAGTAATGTGTATGAAATTTGTCCACAATTTGAGAATCAAAAATATTTTTTACGGCTTGTATTCGAAGATGATTGCAGAGATTTATTAAAAGTTTATTCTGATAAAAAAGCTGTTATGTTTTTTAATAGCGATAACTGTGGTGGTGATGATTTTTACTACACCACAGAAAGCAGAATGTTAGAAGCGATTAAATATTGGCTTTGGGAATATAGCAGACAGGGTTTTGTCCGTTGGTCTATTATTGATAAAGATACCATTGAAGTTATTGGAACAATAGAGTTGTTTCATAAAGATTCAGACAACGATTATTTTACTAATTGTGGTCTATTGCGCCTTGATTTGAGAAGTGATTATGAAACTGCAATAGAAATTGAAAATATACTCTCATTAATCATCGAACCAACTTTTGAATTATTTGATTGTGATAAAATAGCTACAAAAGCTATCCCCGAAGCAAAAGAAAGAATAAAAGCTTTGTTGAGTATGGAATTTGTTTTTTCAAAAGAAAAATTGATAGGGCATAATGAGACAAAATATGGAGATTATTACGTATTTAATTAATATTTTTTTAAACCAAAACTTAATATCTTATTAGAAGATAAAACATCTTGCAAATACCGTTTTTCAGTGTTATACTATGTTTGTATAATGTCTAGTTATGCTTTATTATAAGCTACCTGTCGGAGGTGAATAAATGTATCAATTCCGAGATCCTATCCATGGTTTTATTGAGGTCTCTGAGCAGGAATTAAAAATAATTAATTCTGCTCCTTTTCAACGCTTAAGAAACATACGTCAACTTGCTACAACATACTTGGTTTACCATGGAGCGGAACACACCCGATTTGGACACTCTTTAGGAGTAATGCATTTAACCTCACGAGTTTTTGATTCAATAGTTCAAAAAAATCCTCTTCTTTTTTCCGATGATGTTGAACAGAACGAAAAAAAGATAGATTTTTACAGACAAATACTTAGACTTATAGGACTTACTCATGATTTGGGTCATGCACCTTTTTCCCACGCTTCAGAAAAACTATTTGATAAAAGTAGAAAACACGAAGATTATACCAAAGAAATCTTGTTCAATACAGAAATATCTGAATATATAAACGAAATCGGCAATATTTATAAAGAAAAATACGGCGACGATTATGAAATAACTCCAGAATTAATTTGGATGATTTACGACGGAAAAGATGTAACCAACGAGAAGTTTATAATGCCCGACTTCCTTTTCTTGAAAAGTTTTATGGACGGAGAACTAGATTGTGATAAAATGGACTACCTTCTTCGTGACTCCCATTATTGTGGTGTTACATATGGTACATATGATTTAAACAGATTTGTTTCAACATTAACTGTTTACAAAGACACAAAATATAACACTCTTCAAATTGCGATTGAACGCGGAGGCATACAGGCATTAGAAGAATTTATTTTGGCTCGTTATTTTATGTTTATTCAAGTGTACTTCCATAAAACTCGCAGATTTCTTGATAAAACATTGGTTGATAGTTTAAGTGAATTGCTTCCAAATGGAAAATATCCGACAGATATAAACGAATATTTAACATGGACTGATACCAAAGTACTATCATTGATTTCAAATTCAGAATCAAACACTGTGCAACTGTTTAAATCAAGAATTGTTAAGACTTGTGTTTATGAAACAACTGCACATGCAAATAAATCAGACAATTCAAAATTTAGGATTATCCTAAAGCTCCTAACAAATGAATATGGGGATAAAATCGTTTCTGACAGTGTGGATAAAGAGGCTCATAAATTATTACCAACGCTTCTATCTTCAAAAGATGATAGTGGTAAGGGTATAATGATTATTGATGATGCAACTAAGGAAGTTACAAACATAATGGATGAATCCATAATTCTTGGTTCCATTGTTCAACCTATTAGTATTAAAAGAATTTACGCAGAAAAAAGCATATCACAAAAAGTAATAGAAAAAATCAAAGAATTACAAATGGACTAAAATAAACATTTTGAATAAGGAGGATTAGATATGGTTAACTACGACGCAATCATAAATGTTATTAATGAAATAACCAAAGTTAATAGTGCACCATGCAAAAAAACTCTTCAAAAAATTGTATTTTTAATTGAGGCAAAAGGTGAAGATTTAGGTTGTGATTACGGCATACATTTTTATGGACCATACAGTTCTGATTTAGATTTTGCAATAAGAGAACTAAATGAAGATGGTGTTGTAGATATTGAATATACATCTTTAGAACATAAGATTTCAATTAGCCAAGAAACAGAAATCCCTAACTATAACAACGCAACAGTATCATCAGTAATTGATAATTTTGCAAAGGAAACAGCTAGTGAACTCGAATTGATAGCGACTGCGTTATATGTTTATCTTTCAGCAAACAAAGATATCAGCAAAGTTATGGCAGGTGTTACCAAAATAAAAGGATGCAAGTATTCCGAAACACGCATAACAGACGCCATTCAAAAACTTCAAAAAAATGGCTTTATTGCCGCATAATAAATCCCCACTCCATCCGAGTGGGGTCTTTTTCCGCCCATATTCCGTAACTTCACCAAATCCAATCCCCCACATCAAAAAGCTCATAAAACACAAGGAAAAAGTGCAAATTTTCGTTTTAAATTCGGGCATTTTTAGGGAATTAGTTTCGAGATTTTAAGGGGTTGTAATATTATTTGAATTGTTTTCCGGTAAGGGCCCGTTTTTTTGATTGTTGTGTTTATAGGAATAAAATCATCAAAAATATGTAACCTTTCCTGCACGTGAATTGTTATAATAGCGAAAGGACCTTTCAATCGGTGGTGTTTTAATGGATAGTAACGATTTCGAGCAAACGTTTGAAAGAAACAACAAACGACTGTTTCTTATTGCACTTTCATTCACAGCCAATCAATATGATGCAGAGGATATTCTCCAGAAAACTTTTTTGAAGCTGTTGCAGACAAAAACAGAGTTTGAAAGTGATGAACATATTGATAAGTGGCTGACCTTCGTAACGGTGAACGAAAGCAAAAATCTTCTTAAAAGTGCATTCAGAAAGAAAAGCGCAGATTTTGAAGAATACTCAGCAACATATTCATTCGATTGCGAAAAAAGCGAAGATTTGTTTAATGCCGTTATGGCACTGCCTAAAAAGCTTAGGACGGTAATCCATCTGTTTTATTATGAGGATTTACCAATCAAGGAAATTGCCGATATGCTTAATATCAAGCAATCTGCGGTTAAAACAAGGCTTTGCCGCGCAAGAGAACAGTTGAAAATTCAGCTTGGAGATGATTGGAATGACGAATAAAGAAAAATACATAAATTCTTTTTCGGGTGTTGAACCGTCTGATGAAGTAAAAGAAAGGATTTTGAGTATGACGAAACTTAAGAAAAGATATTCTTTTAAAGCATTGGCAGTAGCAGTTGCCGTTCTCATAATGCTCACTATAGCTATACTCAGCGTAAATGCCGCAACCGATGGTGCGGTTAGTGAAAAAATCAATGAAGTAAGCAAAGAAATAAGCGAAAAAATCACTATACTGTTCAATGGTGAGGAAATCGAAGCAGATTGCAAAACAACAGTTATCACTGACGAAAATGGTAACAAAGGTGTTATTTCTACGATTATCTTACCTGGTGTGAGCGATAGTTCGGAGGATGAAAAATCAGAATCTGATGACGAGATTGTTTTTAGATACAATAAAGTACTTCAAGATGCCTGTGCAAACACCATTCAGGAATCAGAAGAAACAACAGTTGCTTTTGAAATTAAAGTTGAATCTGAAACCGATGCGAATCAAAACTCTTCAGAGGAAAAGCAACAATAAGATAAAAAAGCCAAGCACTTGCGTCGATAAGTGCTTGGCTTTTACAATCAACCGGAAATAAAATCAAAGCATAATCTCTTTGCCTTTTTCTGCGGATTCATAGATTGCGCAGAGGATTTTTATCATATCCACGCCCTGAGAAGGCTTGAAGACGGGCTCTGCGCCCTCGGTGATAACGTCGATGAAGTTTTTGATATTCCCCTTGTGTCCGTTTGTTTCCATTTTGCCCTTGGGAGCAATATCAAGAAGCTGACCGTCTTCCTCTGTGAAGAATTCAACCTCATTTTCTTCCCACTTGAGACCTGCTTTTGTTCCGCGGAGCTCAACAAAACGGTTTTCGTTTTTGATGTTTGATGCCCAGCTGAATTCTATCTGAAGAACAGCACCGTTATCAAAGCGGATCATACCCATTGCAAGGTCTTCAACGTCAAACGTGCCCTCTGATTTTGCATCGCCGAACTTGGAGTTTTCAGAATCGCTTGTGTCATTATCTGAAAATTTTGAATATGTATTTGCGCTTACTGCAACGGGAGTGGGGTTACCCATAAGCCACACTGCAAGGTCTATCATATGAACACCGAGGTCAATAAGAGGACCGCCGCCTGACTGAGCCTTTGTTGTGAACCAGCCGCCCTTGCCGGGGATGCCTCTGCGTCTTTGCCATCCGCAACGACCGCAATAGATTTCGCCCATTCTGCCGGCTTCAACAAATTTCTTTGCATACTGTGATGCGGTTGCAAAACGGTTGTTTCTGATAACCATAAGCACCTTGCCTGCCTCGTCGGCGGCATTTTTCATTTTAAGAACCTCTGTAACGTCAATAGCATCGGGCTTTTCGCATAATACGTGCTTGCCTGCTTTGAATGCATCAACTGCAATAATGGAATGAAGATAGTTGGGTGTGCAGATGTCAACAGCATCAATGCTCTCGTCCTTTAAAAGCTCTTTATAATCTGTATATACTGCTGCGTCGGGGTAATATTTATCCCTGAGCTCAATTGCTCTTTCTTCAATAATATCGCAAAAAGCTACAACTTCTGCTCTTTCGTCTTCGTAATAATTTTTAATGTGGCTGCCGCGGCAGATACCGCCGTTGCCGATAAGTGCAATTCGTAATTTTTTCATATTAATTCACTCCTGAATTCAATATTTTTATTTTCTCTTACGGAGCGTAAGATTCAGTTGCATAAAGCTTTTTGTTGGTTGTTGCAAGGGAATAACGGTTTGAGTCAGATGTGTGTGTCTGGTTCATTGTCAGTGTAGCGCAAGGCTGATCGTATTCAGTCATTCCGAAGGTAATTGTACCTGTGCCGCTATTTCCCCGGGAATCATCCCAGTCGAAGCTTGCAGAATGGTTTTTATCAAGGGTAACTGTGATTAAGTCGGTTTCGTAAAAGGGGGAAGCATTTCTGCCCAGATAAAAAACACCAAATGTTACATTGTTACCATCGTGGTTTTTAACAACAACGCCATACATCGGACCGTATTTGGGGTCGTAATAATCGGGGTCTGCATATTCTGAAGCTATTATATGCTTTTTTTGCGCCGCTTGTTGTAGCAGGAGTGCTTGGTGCAGTTTCTGAAGGCTTTTCCTGTGCTTTGGTTGTGGGGGGAGCTGTCACAGGCTTTGTTGTCTGCGCCTGTGTAGGCATAGTTGTTGCTTTTGTCGGTGTTTCTTCGGTTGATTCCTCTTTTTCAGAAACCTTGTCAATAACGGTAATAACATTATGCTCGTTTTCTGTCGGTTTTGAGTTTTGGGAACCATCGGCCGATACAATTCTTGATATAAGTATAATAAGCGGAATGAGTAAAACCACAATTGCAACAGATAAGCCGATAATAAGTGACTTTTGGCTTTTTTCAGCTTTTTGGGCTCCTTGCGTTGCAGGTTGCGGGGATGCCTGGTTGGTGTTGCTTACCGGTGCACCACATTTTCCGCAGAATGTGGCATTATCAGGGAGTTGCGCGCCGCATTTATTACAAAACATAATTGCCTACTGAAAAAAAGATGTTTTAGGACTAAAAAATTTTTAATACCCGACCGATACTAAGTATCGGTCGGGTCACACAAGTTTTAAAATTAAGCAATGAAAAGAATTGTTTTGATGAAATCGAGAAGCATAGCAAGGAAATCTCTTGTTACAGTTGTAACTGTGGAGCCGATTTCAACATCGTTCATGTTGCCATCATCACAAACAAAAGCCTGAGTAAGTGTTCTGCCGCCTTCGCCGTTAAGCTCTGCACGAACATAACAGCTGATATCGTCTGTATGTTCACGGAGCTTGATTGTTGAAGAAACAACACCGTTTCTGCCGATATCGTTTGTCTGAATAACCTCACCGTCTGCAATCCACTTGATGTTGTCGCAGTTTTTACCGATGATTGTGATTGTGTCCGCCTCTTCGTTAACCATAATGCAAGTAACCTGAGGATAAGCATCACCGTTACCGATTCTTTCGCCTGCTTCATATCTTGAAACTGCAAAGAAAGTGCCGTTTTCCATAGCTGTTCTTACATTTTCCTGTGAGAAAGAGGGAAGAACGAAATCCATAAATGCTGTGTCGATATCTTCAAGAAGGTGTGCGTCGTTGTTGCCGAAGCCCCAAACGTTTTTGCCTTGAGGAATTGTAACCTGAAGAAGCTCATCCCAAAGAACACGGTCCTTGCTTGTGGGACGGTCAAAAGCATTATAAACCTCAATACCAAGACAGGACTCATATCTCAAGAGAAGGTCTGCAAAGAACATAACGTTACCGGGGTCACGTGCAATGCTTTCGTCACCTGCTGAACCGAGCCAGTCACCGGGATGGTTGATGTGAGAAACACCGCCTGCTTCTTCAATCATTGAAATCATTGTTTCAAAGTCGCCTTCGCGACCCATAACACCCTCAACGCGGCTGTCATTCATAAAGTAACCGTTGATGTGGTTTTTCTGTGCAACAAGGTAGTTGCCTTCGATAGCACCTGTAACGCACTGCATACCTGTATCTTTCGTACGGGTTGTAAGGGATGTTTTATATGAACCGTCAAGAATAGCGTGGTATTCTTCTGTTGTGAGGTGCTTCTGGTCCTGGAGCATAAGGTAGTTGTAGTAGTAAAGGGGAAGAAGAGTGGGTGTCTGATCCCATTCAACACCAATAACACCGTGGTCGGATATTGCAAGAATATCAAAGTTCTGGTTATAATGACCCTTAACCATTGTGTCGAGGCTTATGTTAGCATCGCTGTAGGTAGAGTGGGTGTGAAGGTTTGTTTTGTAGTGGTGGCTATCTTTGCCCATATAAGCGGTAACGCTTTCATAGGGGTTTGTGATTTTGTAATCCACCTCTGCCGCAACAGAAGAAATCTGCACGACGGAGAAAAGCATAGCAATTGCTATTGTAAGAGATAATAATTTAAAAGAAACTTTTTTCATAGGTATAATCCTCCTTATACATTGAATTATAACAATTCAAATAAACGGTGTCAACAAAAAAGAATTTATTCGTCAAAAATATTAAACTTTATAATATGTATTTGGTGAAAATAACAAGAAATGCAAAATTCAAAATGAAAAATTAAAAATTTCGGAACGCTTCGCGTTGATTTTAATAAAGTTGCGGTCATTTTTACCTCTCCGGTTTAAGAGCGGGGGACCGCCATTTTGTCAAGTTGATGTTTGTTTTTTGTTTTCAAGCGTGTAGTTACTCTTGCGTTAAAGTAATGCTTATCGGGTGGTGAAGAGTTCCCGATGCGTCAGCATCGTGGAAGCAATGCTTACGTTGACATATATCTCTGTTATCAGTTAACGATATTCAAGAGCAACAGTCAAGACGTTTTCTATTGACAAACAGACAGAAAACGTCTAAACTTTAGTTGACTGTTAAAAGCACTTATGAGCATATAAAAATATTTTTTGAGGAGTTAATAAAATGTGGATTTTCTTTTGGAGGAAATATGCTTTTTCTAAACTTGCTACTTTTGTGAGCTTTGTAGGTATGATGATGCGTTATGTAGGCGTAGCGTGCTTATTCGAAAGCTTAATACCGGGCGGTTTGATTTGTATTGCTATTGGTATAGGCATTCATTTCGGCGCAGAGGCTATCGCTAAAAATAAAGAGGCAAAGGCAGTGGGGGAAAAGGGTACAGCAAAAACCGAAAAATCCGCACCTGCCGAAACCAAGGCAACCGTTACCCGGTCAGCACCGAAATCCGCAAAGTCCACCCCTGTACCTCCTGCGGTTGAACAGACTGCCGACGCATGTTACAGGAAAATCAAGTGCCGTAAGTGCGGAGCTCTTGTTTCAGTCGGTAATAAGTTTTGTACAGAGTGCGGCAATATTTTGATTGTTGAAGTGCCCAAGCAGAAAAAATGTATCCGTTGCGGTGAATTGATAGATAGCGGCAGCAAGTTCTGCGGTCAGTGCGGATATGTAATTAAATAACAATTCAAAGGAAAAAACAAACAAAAATTCCCCGAAGGGTCAGTGTCCTTCAGGGAATTTTTTTGTTTTGAATTAATACATTCCGCCACCCTGTGCGGCTGCTGCCATTGCTGCAGCATTAGCTGCATCTGCTGCGGGGTCGGGTTTGTCTGTTACAAGGCTCTCTGTTGTAAGAATCATTGCTGCAACGCTTGATGCGTTCTGAAGAGCTGAGCGTGTAACCTTTGTGGGGTCAAGAATGCCTGCTTCAGCCATGTCTGTGTATTCTTCTGTTGCAAAGTTGAAGCCGTAGCCTGTTTTGCCTGAACGGAGAATACCGTCAATAATAACAGAGCCTTCAAGACCTGCGTTAGCGGCAATCTGACGAACGGGCTCTTCAATAGCCTTGCGAACGATTTTTGCGCCGGTGATTTCGTCTGCATCTGTAAGAGAAGCAATGTATGAATCAAGAGCAGGGATTGCGTTAAGAAGAGCAACACCACCGCCTGCAACGTAGCCTTCTTCAATAGCTGCCTTTGTAGCTGCAAGAGCGTCCTCAATACGGAGCTTCATTTCCTTCATTTCGGTTTCTGTTGCGGCACCTACGCGGATAACGGCAACACCGCCTGCAAGCTTTGCAAGTCTTTCCTGAAGCTTTTCTCTGTCAAAGTCAGAGGTTGTTGTTTCAATCTGTGCTTTAATCTGCTGAACTCTTGAAGCAATTTCGTTATTGTCGCCTGCACCGTCAACAATGATTGTGTTTTCCTTGCTGATTTTAATCTGGCGTGCTCTGCCGAGCTGAGTAACATTAGCATCTTTAAGGTCAAGACCCAGTTCTTCTGTAATAACCTCGCCGCCTGTAAGGATTGCAATATCGCGGAGCATTTCTTTTCTTCTGTCGCCAAAGCCGGGAGCCTTAACACCAACGCAGGTGAAGGTGCCGCGAAGCTTATTTACAAGAAGTGTTGCAAGAGCTTCGCCCTCAATATCCTCTGCAATAATAACAAGCTTTTTACCTGCCTGAACGATTTTTTCAAGGAGGGGAAGAATTTCCTGGATATTGGAAATCTTTTTGTCTGTAATAAGAATGTAGGGGTCGTCAATAACAGCTTCCATCTTGTCTGTGTCTGTTACCATATAGGGTGAGATGTAGCCGCGGTCGAACTGCATACCTTCAACAACGTCACAGCTTGTTTCTGCGGTTTTGCTTTCTTCAACTGTGATAACGCCGTCAGCGGTAACCTTATCCATAGCCTCTGCAATAAGCTTGCCGACGTTTTCGTCAGCGGCAGAGATTGTTGCAATTCTCGCAATGTCGCCTGAATCGGTAACGGGCTTTGAATTAGCCTTAACTGTGTCAACAACGTTTGCAACTGCACATTTGATACCTTTTTTAAGCACCATGGGGTTTGCGCCTGCAACAACGTTTTTCATGCCCTCGCGAACAAGGGCCTGCACAAGAAGAGTTGCGGTTGTTGTACCGTCACCTGCAACGTCGTTTGTCTTTGTTGCAACCTCTTTAACAAGCTGTGCGCCCATATTTTCAAAAGCGTCTTCAAGCTCAACCTCTTTTGCAATGGTAACACCGTCGTTTGTGATGAGGGGTGCGCCGTATTTTTTATCAAGCACAACATTTCTGCCCTTGGGGCCCAATGTGATTTTTACTGTGTTGCTGAGTTTGTCAATACCGGCCTGAAGAGCTCTGCGAGCTTCTTCGCCGTAAATAATCTGTTTAGCCATAATACAAAAACTCCTTTAGTGATTATTCTACAATAGCAAGAATGTCGTTCTGGCGGACAATTATAAGTGTCTCACCGTCAATTTTAACCTCTGTGCCGGAATATTTGCTGAGGATAACCTTGTTACCTACGGAAACTTCCATTTTGATTTCTTTGCCGTCAACGATTCCGCCGGGACCAACTGCGATAATTTCAGCGGTCTGGGGTTTTTCCTGTGCGGCAGCGGCAAGGATGATGCCGCCCTTTGTGGTTTCTTCTGCTTCGCAGAATTTAAGAACAACTCTGTCGCCTAATGGTTTGAGTGTCATTGTGGATTACCTCCTATAAAAAATATAATTATTGTCGAAACTTAGCACTCGCGTGGTTTGAGTGCTAATATATGATACCTCTTTTTGCCTTAATAATCAAGAGTTTTTTCAAAAATTTCCCAATGTTTACAATTGTTTAACATTATGAGCAGTCCTGATGTTTTTATGCATAATTCCTCCATAAAATCAAAATCTTCCCGTTTTTCTTGCTTTATTTAAAGATAAGGGATATAATGGTGTGTAGTAAAATAAAGGGATATGGTGTAATGAAAATAATTGATATTCTAAAAAAAGAAAAGCCCACACTTTCTTTTGAAGTTTTCCCGCCCAAAACAGAAACCTCCTTTGAAAGCGTTAAGGCGGCAACGGAAGAAATTGCCGAGCTGAAACCTGCATTTATGAGTGTTACTTACGGTGCGGGGGGCGGTACGAGTAAATACACACTCGATATTGCTGAAAATATTAAGAATATTCACGGCGTGCCCACCTTAGCGCATCTTACGTGCGTTTCATCAACGAAGGAAACCGTCCGTCAAAAAATTCAGGAAATTGAAAAAGCGGGTATTAAAAACATTATGGCTTTGAGGGGCGATATTCCCGATTATTTAATTAATGAAGACAGAAGCAAGTGGGATTATAATTATGCGGTTGATTTGGTTTATGAACTGAAAAATGCTGACCCCGATTTATGCATAGGTGCCGCTTGCTATCCTGAAATCCATCCCGAAAGTGCAAATCAGAAGGAGGATATAAAAAGACTTAAAGAAAAGGTTGATGCAGGCTGCGATTTCCTTACAACGCAGATGTTTTTTGATAATAACCTTTTGTACAATTTCCTTTATAAAATCAGAGAAGCAGGGATTACGGTTCCTGTTATCCCCGGTATAATGCCCATAACCAACGCGAAGCAGGTTGAAAGGGCAATTTCTCTTTCGGGCTCGTTTATGCCGCAGCGTTTTAAAAGCCTTGTGGACAAATTCGGTTCTGACCCTGCGGCAATGAAGCAGGCAGGTATTGCGTATGCTACCGACCAGATAATTGATCTTTACGCAAACAATATTTCAAATGTTCACGTGTATTCAATGAACAAATCCGATGTTGCCGCTACAATACAGCGAAATCTTTCTGACATTATAAAATAATTAAAGCGAGAAAAAACACAGAATCAACCCCGAGGGGCCGATTCCGTGTTTTGTTTTATGTTATGAATTGTTTGCGTTGTGGTTGCAGTTCATTGAACAGCTACCGCAACAGCCTGAGCAGGAGCATTTGCCCTGCTTTTTGTTTTTTATCTGAACAACAACGATTGCAACGAAAATAATTGCAATTATTGAAGCGATAACTAAGGTAGGTATGTTCATATTATCACGTCACCTTTAATTTTTGTTTTTGTTTTTTATGAATAAGAGGTAAAGGAATACTGTAAGAACAATAAGTGCGGCAATTGTACCTATACCGAAAGAGCCACCGTTTATAAAGGAGCCTAACTGGTAAACTATAAGGCATATAGCGTATGCAAAGCCTGTCATATAAGCAATTGCACCGATCGTCCATTTCGCGCTGTTCATTTCTTTTCTTATTGCACCCATTGCCGCAAAGCAAGGTGCGCACAGGAGATTGAATACCATAAAAGAGAAGCCTGCGAGCTTGTTTCCGTCAAAAAATTCCCGGCCGATAAATGCGGCACCTGTTGCGCTTTCGGGATTGGCCATTGATGAAAGTGAACCGAAAACACCTACAACCTCTTCCTTTGCAACAAGACCAAGGATAGTTGCAACGGTTGATTGCCAGTTGCCGAAGCCTAAGGGAATGAACAGCACAGCAAATATTTCGCCGATGGATTCAAGGATTGATTTGCCTGATGCACTATCAGCCATAAAATGAAATCCGTCTTCAAACGAAAAGCTGTTAAGAAGCCAGATAATGATACTTGCAGCGAGAATAACCGTGCCGGCGCGCTTGATAAAGGACCATGATCTGTCCCAGGTTGTTCTGAAGGTGTTTGCAGGAACGGGGGTGTGGTATGCAGGGAGCTCCATAACAAATGGAGCGGGGTCACCTGCAAAGGCTTTGGATTTCTTTAGTATAATACCGCTGACAATAACGGAAGCAATGCCTATGAAATACGCGGCCGTTGCAATCAAAGCACTGCCGCCGAAAAGGGCGGAGGCAATAAGACCGACTATAGGCATTTTTGCACCGCAGGGAATGAAGCAGGTTGTCATAATTGTCATTCTGCGGTCTCTTTCCTGTTCAATGGTGCGGCTTGCCATAACACCGGGCACACCGCAGCCGCTTGCTACAAGCAAGGGTATAAAGCTCTTTCCCGAAAGACCGAATTTTCTGAACAGTTTATCCATAATGAATGCAACACGAGCCATATATCCGCAGTCTTCAAGGAGTGAAAGCAAAAGGAAAAGAATTGCCATCTGGGGTACGAAACCGAGAACTGCACCTACGCCGCCGATTATACCGTCCGCAATAAGGCTCACAAGCCAAGGGGCACAATTTATAGCTTCGAGTCCGTTTGTTACGGCAGGAATAATTGTTTCGCCGAAGAGCGTATCGTTCATAAAACCGACAGTCCAATCACCGATTGTGCCGATTGAAAGGGTATACACAAGCCACATTACTAAAAAGAAAATAGGCAGAGCGAGAATTCTGTTTGTAACAATCCTGTCGATTTTATCCGAAACAGTAAGTCTGTTGAGATGCTTCTTTTTATAGCAGGTTTTCATTAAACTCTCTATGTAAAGATAACGCTCGTTCGTTATTATGCTTTCAGCGTCGTCGTCAAGCTGTTTTTCAAGAGTGGTAATGTCCTTTTCAATGTGACTGAGAGTTTCGCTGTCAAGCTTTAACTTTTCATGAACCTTGTTATCTCTTTCAAAAAGCTTGATTGCATACCATCGTTGTTCAATTTCGGAAATTGAATGTATTGCGCGCTCTTCAATGTGCGCAAGGGTGTGTTCAACTTCGCCGCTGAATATGTGAAGGGGAACGGACTCGCCTTTTTCAGCAGCTTTTATAGCTTCCTCTGCCGCCTCGTTGAGGCCTTCACCCTTGAGAGCCGATATAACAACAACCTTGCATCCCAACTGTCTTGAAAGAATATCTGTGTAAATTTCATCACCGTTTTTTCTTACAAGGTCCATCATATTTATTGCGATAACAACGGGTATTCCCAATTCAATAAGCTGGGTTGTAAGGTAAAGATTTCTTTCAAGATTTGTACCGTCAACAATATTGAGAATTGCATCGGGACGCTCCTCTACAAGATAGTTTCTTGCAACGATTTCTTCAAGGGTGTAGGGGGAAAGAGAGTAAATTCCGGGTAGGTCTGTGATTATAACGTCATTGTGTTTTTTGGATTTACCTTCTTTTTTTTCAACCGTAACACCGGGCCAGTTGCCTACGTACTGGTTAGAACCGGTAAGTGCGTTGAAAAGTGTGGTTTTACCGCTGTTGGGGTTGCCCGCAAGGGCTATGCGTATACTCATATAAATCTCTTTCCGGTTAGCGGATGCTAACCTTTTGTTAAAATGAAAAAGGGGAAAACCCCTTTCGGTTATTCAACTTCAATAAGCTCGGCATCGGCTTTTCTTATGGAAAGCTCGTAGCCGCGCAGGGTGATTTCAAGCGGGTCGCCTAAAGGAGCAACCTTACGGATTGTGATTGTTGTGCCGCGGGTAATACCCATATCCATAATGCGTCGTCTGAGAGCACCCTCACTGTGAAGCTTCACGACTTTTGCACTTTTGCCTATTGGCACGTCTTTGAGTGTTTTCATTATGATAAGTCTCCTTAAAAAAGGTCGATATATGTCATCTGCTGCTAATCCATCGGTTAGCCTACGCTAACCGATGCGCCTCGCAAAAACAAGTTAGCCATCGCTAACCGAAATGATTATAACAGCACAAAATCATTTTGTCAATATATTTCCCGGAAAAATTTTATCAAAAGACCATATAATTCCAATGACTTGAAAAAACAAAATATATATGGTATGCTAAAGGGGAAGATGTTCTTGTGAAAAGAGGTGGCTTTACACTATGCACGAATCCGGCGAAATGTATCTTGAAACAATTTTTGTTCTAAATGAAAAATCAGATAACGTCAGGTCAATAGATGTTTGCGATTATATGGGTTATTCAAAGCCCAGCGTGAGCAGAGCGGTGGGGCTGCTTAAAAAAGCGGGTCATATTGTTGTTGACGGCAACGGCTATATCACCCTTACCGAAAGCGGCAAGGCGATTGCTCACAGGATGTATGAACGCCACACTATCCTTACAGCCGCTCTCGGAGCTTTGGGTGTAAGCGAACAGACTGCTTCTAAAGATGCCTGTAAAATCGAGCACGACATCAGTGACGAAACCTTTGATGCAATAAAACGGTGGTATAACAGAAATTTTAAATAATCGAGTAAGTGCTTTCGTACGGAATGTCGGAATCTTCCGTATGCAAAGCACTTTTTACATATTTATACATTTCAACAAAAAAATGCTAAAGATAGTGCCATTTTCCTACTATATTTTAACGGTGATTTGTTGATTATTATAACATTCGGTGTTATAATTAATAACGTAAACCGGAGCAAAAACCCGGAATAGGTTTTTGTGTGCGGATTTTTACCGGTTTCAAAGACAAAAGGGAGAAACGAACATGGATTTTGAAAGTTGGAAAGGTTTCGAAAGCGGAACCTGGAAAAAAGAAATTAATGTAAGAAGTTTTATAAAGCATAACTACACACCTTACGATGGTGATGAAAGCTTCCTTGAAGGTCCCACACAGGATACAATCGATTTGTGGGAGCAGGTCCTTGATTTAACAAAGCAGGAAAGGGAAGCAGGCGGTGTGCTTGATATGGATACAAAGGTCATATCAACAATCACTTCCCACGCACCGGGTTATCTTAATAAAGACAAAGAGCGTATCGTAGGCTTCCAGACAGACAAGCCCTTCAAACGTGCACTTATGCCCTACGGCGGTATAAGAATGGCTGAAAAGGCTTGTAAGGATAACGGATATGAAATAGACCCTCAGGTTAAAGAGTTTTTCACCGTTCACAGAAAAACTCATAATGCAGGTGTTTTTGATGCATATACTCCTGAAATGAGAGCTTGCCGTTCAAGCCATATTATCACAGGTCTTCCCGATGCTTACGGCAGAGGAAGAATTATCGGTGACTATCGCCGTGTTGCACTTTACGGTATTGACAGACTTATTGAAGATAAGCTTGAGCAGAAGGAAACGACTCGCTCGGCTATGTATTCGCAGGTTATTCAGCAGCGCGAAGAAATATCAGAGCAGATAAGAGCTCTTCAGCAGCTCAAAGAAATGGCACTCAGCTACGGTTATGATATTTCATTACCTGCAAAGGATACAAAAGAAGCTATTCAGTGGCTCTATTTCGGTTACCTTGCCGCAGTTAAGGAGCAAAACGGTGCTGCAATGTCCTTGGGCAGAACGTCAACCTTCCTTGATATTTATTCTGAAAGAGATATTAAGAACGGAGTTTATACGGAAAAAGAAATTCAGGAAATGGTAGACCATTTCATTATGAAGCTCCGCCTTATAAAATTTGCAAGAACACCCGAGTACAATCAGCTTTTCTCAGGGGACCCTCAGTGGGTAACCGAATCCATCGCAGGTGTTGCAATTGACGGTCGGCATATGGTTACAAAGATGTCTTACAGATATCTTCATACTCTCGAAAACCTCGGTGCCGCACCTGAGCCTAACCTCACAGTTCTCTGGTCGGTAAGGCTTCCCGAAAACTTCAAGCGCTTCTGTGCAAAAATCTCAATTGAAACATCCTCAGTTCAATATGAAAACGATGACCTTATGAGATTCCACCATGGTGATGACTATGCAATTGCTTGCTGTGTGTCCTCAATGGTTGTCGGTAAGGAGATGCAGTTCTTCGGAGCAAGAGCAAATCTTGCAAAATGCCTTCTTTATGCAATTAACGGCGGTGTTGATGAAATTTCAGGTAAGCAGGTTGCACCCGAATACCGTGCAATAACCTCTGAATACCTTGATTATGATGAGGTTATGAAGCGCTTTGATGATATGATGGAATGGCTTGCCGGTGTTTATGTGAATACACTCAATATTATTCACTATATGCACGACAAATATTGCTACGAAAAGCTCCAGATGGCTCTTCACGATAAAAAGGTAACTCGCTGGTTTGCAACGGGTATTGCAGGTCTTTCAGTAGTTGCAGATTCACTTTCTGCAATCAAATATGCAAGGGTTAAAACAATCCGCAATGAGAAAGGCCTCGCGATTGATTATGAAATTGAGGGCGATTTCCCCAAATACGGTAATGATGATGACCGTGTTGATGAAATTGCTTATGATATTGTTCACAGATTTATGACACATATCAAGAAAAACCATACCTACCGCGACGGTATTCCCACAACCTCGATTCTTACAATTACATCCAACGTTGTTTACGGCAAAAATACAGGTGCAACACCTGACGGACGTAAGCAGGGCGAGGCTTTTGCCCCCGGCGCAAATCCCATGCACAGACGTGATACAAAAGGCGCAGTTTCTTCACTTGCTTCTGTTGCAAAGCTTCCGTTTATAGATGCTCAGGACGGTATTTCAAACACATTCTCAATTATTCCCGGTGCCTTAGGTAAGGATGATAAGATTTTTGCGGGGGATATAGAGGTTAATTTTGACTGCCTTGACGGTGCTTGCGGTACACCCACACTCTTTGAGGGTCTTGATACGGATAGTGTTGACGCAGAAGAGTAACCAAATTAAAACAAAAGGATGATGCTAAATGGCAGCAACACAGAATCAGATAGACAATCTTGTTTCTCTTCTTGACGGCTACGTTCAGAAGGGCGGACATCATTTGAATGTAAATGTATTTTCAAAAGAAACTCTTCTTGATGCCCAGAAACATCCCGAAAAATATCCTCAGCTTACGGTAAGAGTAAGCGGATATGCAGTTAATTTTGTAAAGCTTACAAAGGAACAGCAGGATGAGGTTATTTCAAGAACTTTTCACGATAAAATATAAAAATGACAGGTTATATCCATTCTAAAGAAACCTTCGGCACGGTGGACGGCCCCGGCATAAGATACGTGTTGTTTTTGCAGGGGTGTCCTATGCGTTGCCTTTACTGTCACAACCCCGATACCTGGGAGGTAAGCAGGACCCAACCTATAACTGCCGACGAGGTGTTGGAGGAATTCAACAAAAACCGATCCTTTTATTCAAAGGGCGGTATCACCGTAACGGGCGGTGAGCCTCTTTTGCAGGTGGATTTTATTGCAGAGCTTTTTAAAAAGGCAAAGGAACAGAATATCCACACCTGCATTGATACCTCAGGCGTTACATATAATCCCGGCAATGCGGCTTATATGAAAAAACTCAGTGAGGTTATGAAATACACCGACCTTGTGATGCTTGATATTAAACATATTGACCCGGAAAGACATCAAGCGCTTACGGGAAAGGATAACGAAAATATTCTGAGCTTTGCAAAATATCTTGAAAGCCGGAATATTCCTTTGTGGATAAGGCACGTTGTGGTTGAGGGTTATACCGATAATAAAGAGGATTTAATAAAGCTTGGCGAATTTATAGGCTCGCTAAAAAATTTGAAGGCTCTTGATGTGATTCCGTACCATAATATGGGTGAAAGTAAATACAAAGAATTGGGTATAGAATATCCCCTTGAAGGACTTGCGCCTTTGCCGACACAAAAGGCAGTTGAAGCAAAAAATTTTATTCTTGAAGGGGTAAAAAAAGCAAGAAAAATAACAGATGCTGATTGACTTTTCAGCATCTGTTTATTTTTTTTGTAACAGATATTTACTTGTTCGTATTTTTGTGTTAAACTATTCAGAGCTTGCGGTATTTATACAGGAGGGTGATTTTGTGCATAAAACAGAATTGATAGTTATGCTTACATATAATGATTTTACAGTGAAAAATGCACTTGAAATTTTTACTGAATGTAAAGATACACCTGTTAAATACTGGGGGATAAAAGAAGAAGGTATTTCTGTTGAAGAGATGAAGCACCTTTTTAGTTTTATGAAAAACGCCGGCAAAAAAACAGTTCTTGAGGTTGTGGCGTATACTGAAGCCGAATGTATGGAGGGTGCGCAAACAGCTGCAGAATGCGGTTGTGATTTAATAATCGGCACATTGTTTTTCGATTCTGTGAACGATTTTTGTAAAAATCATAACATGAAATATATGCCCTATGTAGGCAAAGTCAGTGGTCGACCCTCAATTTTAGAGGGCTCGTGGGATGAAATGGTGACCGAAGCCAATGAATATATAAAAAAAGGTGTTTTCGGAATAAATCTTTTGGGCTACAGACATATATCCGACCAATTTGGTTTGAGTAAAAAAGTGGTTTCAGGTGTGTCTTCAAAGGTTTGCCTTGCAGGTGGTATAAACAGCTTCGAGCGTCTGACGCAGGTGAGGGAGCTTTCTCCCTGGGGTTTCACAATAGGCAGCGCGTTTTTTGATAAAAAATTTGGCGATACTTTTAAAGAGCAGATTGAAAATGTTTATGATTATATAAATGAAAAAGAAAAAGCCGGTGCAGTATGATGAATGCATCGGCTTTCATATTATTCTCTTATAAGCTCTTTGGGTATTAAATCGTAATCAAACATAACCTTTGAATGGTTGTCAAGCACAAGCTCTTTTTTCAGCTCTTTCCCGGTTTTGCGGTCGAAGGTAAGTTTGTATATTTTTGAATTTCTGTAAAATTTTTCGTTTTCTTTCTTGAAATGGTGGTCTTCTTCAATAATATCAAATGTATATGGGAATTCCTTTTCACATCTTAATTCTGTATAAAGTCTTTCATTTTCACACCATACAAGAAGCTGAACATTTTGTGTTGAGTTGTTTTTGAATTTGTAGTCAATGTTATTGTAGCTTACTGATGTGCCGGCGCTGAAGGGGACGCGTTTGCCTTCGTCGGGACCCAGAGCATCGGAGTGCTGATGGAATTCAACAACCTCTAAGGGACTGTGTAAAACAAGAAGGTGAATTGCATTACTCAGATTGCAAAGACCGCCTCCAAGACCTGCGGTTAAGCGGTTTGCAATGATAACACGGCCCTCTTTATAGCCCTTGCGCTTGGTGATTTTACCCACAGTTTGCCAGAAGGAAAATTCTTCACCGGGGCGGATAACTATTCCGTTTATTTTACTGCAGGCAATTTCAATGTTTCTTGCCTTGTTTTGCTGATGTGTAAGGTTGATTCCGGGTGCGCGTTTGATGAGATTACAGCTGTAATCGGAAACAACCACGGGCAGCTTTTCCTCAGAGTGAGTTTTTGCAATTTTACCTTTATACAACAAGTTTTTTACGTGACGCTTGCAAACCTCTTTCTGCATGGATATTGCGTAACAGGTGGGGTTTATTTCGCAAAAAAGCTTATCTCTTTTCCAAAGCATTTGTTTTCTTCCTTTCAATACCACCGATTTTACTTCCGCCGTTTTTGCCAAGCTTACGGATTGACAATATGGCTTTTTCAATGTAACGGCGTTTTCCGATTTTGGTTTCACCGGGGAGGGTTATGAATTTTACAAGAATACTGGGTATAGCGCATTGATTTGCGCCGTAAATATCAGTAAAAATCTGATCGCCTATAACAACAGCCTCGTCTTTATCAATTCCTAAAATTTCCAGAGCCTTCAGATATCCTTTTTTTTCGGGCTTGTCCGCGTCGCATACAAATGGTGTGTCAATATTACGGATAAATCTTAAAACTCTTTCTTCGTCATTGTTTGTGAGTAAAACTGTTTTGAGACCAAGGCTGTGTATTTCTTTAAAAAGAGCATCAATCTCGGGGGTTGAGTCATCACCGTGATGAACAAGAGTGTTGTCAATATCAAAAATAATCCCCTTGAAGCCCTTTTGTAAAAGCTTTTCGTAGTCAATTAAAAAAACGCTTTCGGCATATTCACACGGAAAATACTTTTTCAGCATAAAATCCCCACCCCCTCAATAAAAATCAAGTACATTATAGAAAGTTTTTCAACAAAAATCAATATATATTTCAACGCAAAGCGTGTTGGGAAAAATTAAAAAGCAAAAATTTCAAAAAAATAAAAAATTATGCTTGACAGACGGATATATTTGTGATATATTATTCAAGCGTTGAGACGCTGGTGTAGCTCAGTTGGTAGAGCAGCTGATTTGTAATCAGCAGGTCGGGGGTTCGAGTCCGTCCACCAGCTCCATTTTTATTCAAATTGAATAAAGTATATGTGGGAGTGTTCCCGAGTGGCCAAAGGGGGCAGACTGTAAATCTGTTGGCACCGCCTTCGGTGGTTCGAATCCACCCGCTCCCACCATATTGAGTATTCATAAGGGATTTGACCTGTGAATACTCAATTTTTTTGCTTGAAATAGAGTTTCGTATATAATTTAATAGTTTTATGTATCGTCGCATTCCTTTCGGAGTGCGACTTTTTGTTATGCTGACTTTTCTGTAGGTTTTGCAATATAACCGATTGCTACTCCCTGACGGGTATCTGCCGTAAAGCAAGGTTCATCGTCCTGTGGTATTTCAAGGTATCCTACAAAGTTGTAGTGAATTACAACTCTTTGAGTCTTATTTTTACCCTTGCCCTCTGCCTCATAAACATCAATGTGATCAATGAGCTCGTGAATAAGTGGTGCTGTGACTGTATCCATATCAAGGAACTTTCTTATCGCACCGATAAACATATCCTTGCTGTGCTGAACAGTCTGCATATTTGCTACCTGTTCTCTCAGGTTAAATATCTTAATTTTTAGTTCTGCTCTCTCAACCTCATACTTGTGGGACATATGAGTAAACCATTCATCCGTTACCTTACCCGTTGCATTGTCCTCATACAGCTTCTCATAAAGAGAAGCAGCTGTCTGTTGACGGACTATGGCTTTCTGCAGTTCTCCCTCAAGGAATTTCTTCTCATCATAGAAATCCTTATGGGTTTTCTTTTCGAGGATTTCTGCAAGAAGCTTTTCATCCTGTTGAAGCATAATTGCTAGGCGTTTCAACTCAAGGATTACTATCTGTTCAAGAGCATCTGCACGGATATAGTGTCTTGCCTGACAAGTACCACGGGTATCTTTTACATAATTACTGCAACTGAAATAGTGAATATCCTTGTTTACGGTATTGGTATGATAACTCATATTACTGCCGCAATCAGCACAGCGTATAAGACCGCTGAAGATATGCTTTCTTGCATTTTCTTTCTTAGGTGCTCTGCGTTTTGTCCTTGCAACAAGCTTTTGAACTGTTTCAAAGGTTTCTCGGTCAATTATAGGCTCGTGAACATCCTTGAAGATTTTCCAATTCTCAATGGGATTATCAATACGGGTTTTGTTCTTGAAGTTTTTGGAATAGGTTTTGAAGTTTATAACATCACCGCAGTATTCTTGCTGAGCTAAAATCTTCTGTATAGTTGTTTTGCACCACTTGTATGGGTTAGGCTGTGTTTTCTTACTGCCACGGTTCAAGCCTTTACTTTGCCAATATGCCATAGGGATAAGAACCTCACGATTCTGCAATTCTCTTGCTATTGCTTCATTACCCATACCCTCAAGACACATTCTGTAAATATCTCTGACTACCTCAGCAGCTTCGGTATCAATTATCCACTTCTTCTTGTTTTCGGGACTTTTCATATACCCGTATGGTGGCTGAGATAACGGTTCTCCCATATTTCCGCGAATACGGTGAGCACTCCTGACTTTACGGCTGATATCTCTCGCATACATTTTATTCATAACATTCTTGAAAGGTGCGATTTCGTTTTCACCCTCATCACTGTCAACCAAGTCATTGACTGCTATGAATCTGATATTATGCTCAGGAAAGAAGTTATCCGTATAGTGACCTACTGAAACATAATCTCTGCCGAGACGGGATAAGTCTTTTACCATTACGGTTGTTACATATCCCATTTCAATATCTTCAAGCATTGCTTGGAATCCCGGTCTGTTGAAGTTCGTACCTGTAAAGCCGTCATCAACATAATACTTGGTATTTGTTAAACCTAATTCCTTTGCCTTTTGTGTCAGCATTTTCTTTTGGTTACCGATTGAATTACTCTCTGTTTCTGTACCGTCATCTCTTGATAATCGGCAGTAGATAGCAGTAATTCCGATATTTGCATTAGACTGCATTAGTCCTCCTTCCCGGCAGTCAAACATACATATTCTGCATTCATTGTATTTTTATCTTGCGTCTTTGTCAAATGTGCAAAATCACTACCCACATATTTTTGTGCTTTGTCGCTTATGGTGTTTTCAATCTTTGAAATATTCACGGGTGCGAACTTGGAAGAAACCTTGTAAAGCACACCGTCAATTACATATTCGTTATCACCAATCATACCATAAAAATCTTTAAGCTTTTTCATTATCTCGCACCTCTGTCTTTCTGTCTCTGAAGATGTTTACCGTAATATTCAACAGCCTTTGCAAGAAAATCTTCCTTTTCCTTTACGGTAGCATTAGATTTCATATATTTACTGATTTTACCCTCGGGGATTTTAACCGTAATAACCTGATTAGGTTTTGGCTGTTTAACCATACTAAGAATTGTACCGACATCAAGCTTTCCTTCTTGTTCAAGTTTCTTCAATTTCTGTGCCTGAGCAAGGGACGGTGTAGCAAGCTCTTTCTCAATAGCCTCAGCCAAAAAGTTCTGATGCCCTTGGCTGAGATATGAAAGCTCAACAGCAGAACCAAGTGCAAATTTACCGCTATCTACCAAAGCAAGAAGCCTTGGAATCAGGCTGGTAAGGCGGATATACCTTTTCACCTGCGAAGCACTGTCAGTATCAGATATTTCATCTGCAGCCAACTTCGGTCCGACTTGGTCCGAAGTTAAATCATTACGTTTGCCTTGCTTTTTAAGTGCATCCATTTTCATCTTGTATGCGAAGGCTTTCTCCGGATAAAGAATGTGTTCTCGGTGCAGATTACTGTCAACGAGTATGATATCTGCTTCCTCTTTACTTATGTCCAATACAACAACGGGAACCTCTGTCATTTCAAGTCTTGTTGCTGCAAGGTATCTTCTGTGACCTGATATGATTTCATACACATCCGCCTTATCGTCCTTTCGCACCATAAGCGGTTGTATAATGCCGTTTTCACGGATACTGTCTTCCAACGGCTTCATATCCTCCTCACGGCACTTGTACGGATTCTTAAAATTGGGAACAATACTGCTCATAGGCATCTTTATGATTTCTGTTGTCTTAGGCTTTACCACCTCTGTTTCTTCAGTTTTCTCAAACATGGTGTTAATAAAATTTTCTTCTTTATTCATTTAATTCTCCTTTTCATTCTTGTGATAAAAATACAATCTTCAATTAGATTCTCTGTACACTCAACCGCATCAGCGGTCTGCTTCATTTCCTTACCGATTGGTAAAACTGATAAACCGTAGTTTCTGAAAAGATTGTTTAAGGTGCTTGCAATTCCACGGAGCTTTAGAATAAACTCCATACATTCAGGCTTTCTGTCTTCCTGAATCGGATAGCCGAGAATAATATCTCTCAGCACCTGCTCCTTAGTAAAGAAGCTTCTGTCTGTCAAACGTCATATTTTCTTATACTGCTCTTCGCTTACTCTAACTGCGATTCTTCTCGCTCTTGTACGCACTGTGCTACCTCCTTTGCTTTTATGATTTCAGGCATAATTTCATTTGTGCTTTTAAGAACCTCACGAAGCATTACCGTATCAAGCATCTTTGTTTGCCATACTCTTTTTGATACAATGCTAAGTTTGTCACATATGGGCTCAAGAAGATTGATATATTTCTCATAGTCCATATCCAATGTGGGCTTCATTTTGGCATTTTGAATTTGATGTCTGACATACTCTGACCTGTTCATATTTGCGCTTTCGGCATCATTTGTGAGCATTGAAAATTCTTTCTCATTCAGATATAAAAATATAGTTTTTGTCAGGTTCATTTTCTCACCTCCTGTCTTTCGGGTTTTAGGGCTGTCCCTAACAAGTGGAATTTGTATGCACAAATTCAATGCTTGCTAAGACTTATGCCACGTTTTTTCACTGTTTTTGGGGTTGGTTCGCTAAAGCATTTTTTCACTTCCTTTATTTGAAAATTTTGCATTAAAAAAATCCCCGTACTGAAACTTAAAGTACAAGGATATGTATTCAGGTTGATTTGTTTGGTGAGGTTGTAGTATAATTAGAAAAAATCAGATTTTCAAAACGATGTAAAGTTATGTTGCGGATTTGTAAAGTAAATGTGGTGGCACTTTGCGTTGTGTTTTGTTACAATGAAATCGCCAAAATGAAGGGAGGCTTTCATTATGAAATTGTCAGATAAAATAACAAAGCTAAGAAAAGTTAATGGTTGGTCACAGGAAGATTTAGCAGAAAAACTCAACGTATCCCGACAAGCAATCAGCCGTTGGGAGAATGGTACAGCGCTTCCGGATGCAAACAATATTCTTCAATTAAGCAAGTTATTTAATGTAACCACAGATTATTTATTAAATGAGGACTATTCTAGTGATAACGATATTCCTTGTGTAAAAGAAGTTCATAATAAATTAGATTACCAAAAGCTTATTTATAAAAAACGATTTCTTATTGCTTCGCTTTTATGGTTACTGAGTGCTGTTGTGTGGCTCATTCAAGCCATAAATTGGTTGGACGTTTTTTACTGCGTTTTAGCAGTTGTTAATGCTATTATTTCATTAGTCAATATAATTCTTTACGAAAAGAGTAAGAAAAAAGAGATTTCATAAATTCAAATTTATACTGCTTAAATATTTAATCTGCTCTCACTTTTGTGGGGGCAGTTTTTATATATCAAAACCGCCCCTAATAGCAATGGGAATGAGCATTACAAAAATGTTCCTGATTCTTAAAAATATTTAACGAGCCGAAGAAGAAATGCGTCGTTTCATCAGCATTTCGCTTTCAATTAAGGAGCCTTATATACTTAAAGTTATTACTAACTAAATTGAAGATATATTTTCTTTTTTCGGTTAGCATATAACTTTCAGTCTTACTCTGCTCAGTATTATTACTTGCGACTTTTACGGAGGCTCAGTGCTTATTTTCGGCACAGTTAAAACATATAGCTTTACAGGCTTACCCTTGCCCTAATATTTGCGACAGAGCAGGTTATGTTTTACAAGCTCACGCTGCAGCTTTGTTGCTTTGTCATGTCCGCAACCGAGCATTTCACTTGTCTCGGCAATGGTGTAAAAGATAAAGACCTCACCATTTTTATCACACCAGCCGTTGATTGCTGATAACTGCATTCTGTCGAGCATTAAACCGTAAAGTAGTTTTGCTTCAGCAGATAAGCCTTTGTATCTCTCTGTAAACAAGACCTTCGGCATTTTGAAGAAGGATTCATTATCCACAATCTTTCACGCTCCTTTTTGATACATAGTTGCAGGATATAATTACAGCTCTGAAACTCTGCTTGCAACTTTTAACACATTTTCTGCAAAGCTCGTTATAACAGATTCTGTTTCGTTCATTCAAAAAAGGCTCCATTCTGATTTTTTACTTTTGGTCATTCTCGGAATAACTATCACACTCCTTTTTTACTGTAGTTTTTTGGGTTGATTTTTGATGATTTTTTCGTCTGTAATGAGTTTTATTTTGTCAGTAGGGTAATTTCATTAACTACATATCAAAAGCCTCTTTTTTGCCGTTTCACCCGAAATAGTTCCTGCCCCGGAATCTCACCGCAACGTCTTCACGCTCGCTCATACGAGGTCTTGGCGTAGTATCACTTTCGGACGGTCATTCAGTTGTCAAGGTGCACGAGAGAAAAACATC
>JAGASD010000039.1 GCA_017621885.1 Clostridia bacterium
TAAATGCAAATCAATCCGTAGGGGATGCATCTATGCATCCCGAAGAACGAAAAAGTAATTGTATAAATCGTGAACTATTGTTCGGTACGCATGGATGCGTACCCTACGGTAGTTGATTTTTCTAATCTGTTGTTTTTGTCAGCACATCATCCTATCGTAGGGTTTAGGCTTGCCTAAACACAAGGGTAACCGGTATCAACACAGAGAACCGTCCCCTGTGTTAAAAGTAACCGGTATCAACACAGAGAACCGTCCCCTGTGTTAAGATCAATTTATCATACGATATTTTTTCGTTTTCGTCAACGCTGTTACTTGATTAGCTTTGATGACTACAGAACATCGGAATCACAACCCTTTACGGAAATCAAATAACATTTTGAATTTTTACTTCCATTTATATATGTCGAAAATTTAAAAAGACTTCATATATTTTTTCGGGAAATTTTAAACTTTGTAACAATAAACAAAAAGAGTTGCCGCAAATTGGCAACTCTTTACAATTGTTTTGTATGATTTTAAAGTATCGTGCTTAATGAGGGGGTGTTGGAATTTTTTATTCTTGCAAGTTCAACCTTAGCCCAGCTTATGTGTTCGATAGCTGTTTTGGTGTCTCCCATAACAGCAAAATGCAATGCAGACGTCAGGTAACCCTTGACCCCGCTTGTTTCACCCTGACCTAAAACAATGTTTAAAAATCCGTCGCGTTTTTCCCATTCAATCAATGTTTTTTCCAAATTCTCACGTGTAAGCGATTCTTCTTCATTTAAAGCGGCTTCAATACTTACGTCAAGGTGATTGGTTACAGTATCACAGGTACTGTTTATAAAGAAAAGTGAAGCAATTGCAAAAGAAAATGCGAAAGCTATTAAAGATACCGCAATAATAAATCTGTTCATTCAGCATTCCCTCTTTGTGATAATGTAATAATTCTTGCTTGAATCAACTGTCATAAGAAGAATTTCTTTTTGTTCTATATTTTCATATTTGATTTTTGATAAAACTTCATTTTCTGTGATGCCGCAATCTTCAAAATTTGCTTTTATTATTTTACCGTCTACTATAATCTCACATGGCATACCTGTATTTTTTTCGGGCTTGTCGTAATTCTTGGGGGTTGAATTTCTCTTTTCGGGTTTTAAAAGCACGGAAAGTGTGCCGTTTGTTTCAACAATGGCAAATTGCACGTCTTTAATATCGAAAACGTCTTTTTGCCTTAAAGCGGAAGTAACATCATTTATTGTAAATCTTAATTTTTTCAGGTTTTTTCGGTCTAATTTTCCGTTTCTTATTATTGTTATCGGTTTGCCGTCGGAAAGATATCGAAATTTAACACTTTTCATTGCTAAAAATGAATTAAGAATTTCAAAGCTCACAAGAAGTATGAGAGGTATTACGGAATTTGCCAAGGGCAGAGAGGTATCCATCACGGGATTGGTTGCAATTTCTGAAATAAGCAGAGTAATAACAAGCTCGCCCGGTTGCAATTCACCTAATTGCCGTTTTCCCATAAGCCTCACAAAAATAATTACCAAGCAATAAATAATAAAGGTTCTGATAATTACTGCAATCATTTAATCACCATTTTTGGTATATCCTTTTTTTTATCGTATATTCTTGCATATTGAGGAAAAAACAAAAATAAGACAAACTGAAAACGGGTGATGATTTTGAAGGAAAAAAGCAACTGCTTTTTGCACCCCGACGACATAAAATCCTTTGAATTCGGTGACGTGCGGGAAAATGCCGTAGAAAACGGACGGCTTATTAAAGAGGCTTTCAAGGGGAGCTTTGATATCAAGGTTAAGAAAGGTTACTGTGCAGGCAAATGTGTTGTGTTTGCCAATTGCGACGGACTGTGTAACTCGGCAAAAATTGCCGATAATGCAATGCGACCTTTGTTGAGCTATAAAGGCGAGTTGCCCGAAGAAAATGCCCTTGATTTTATGTGCGACCATCTTTTGTGTTCAACCGAGCAAAGCAAAGAAACAGACCTTGGCAAGGCTGTTGATATGCTTTTAAGAGGCTCTCTGCTTATTTTTGTGGAAGGCTCAAAAAATTGTGTTGTTTTTGGTGTTCAGGCAATTCCCGAAAGGTCAATTACAGAGCCCGACACAGACGTTCAGGAGTTTGGCTCTCGCGAGGGCTTTACAGAAAATATTAAAACCAATCTCACGCTGATAAGAAAGCGTCTTTGCACACCTAATTTTACCATTGAAATACAAGAGCAAGGAAAAGAAAGTAAGACACGTTTGCTTTTATGTTATATGAAAGGACGTGTGGATGAGGATTTGTTGAACGCAGTAAAAAAACGCCTTGAGAATCTTGATTTTGACACTGTTCTCGGTGCAGGTTATCTTCGTAAAACTCTTGATACAAAACGGCTTTCTTTTTTTACAATGGTCGGTCAGACGGAGCGCCCCGATACCTTTGCGGCGAAAATATGCGAGGGAAGAATCGGTATACTTATTGACGGAACACCCTTTGCACTTATTGTACCGAGGCTTTTTATTGAGAATTTTCAGACACTTGATGACTATATAAACCGCCCTTATTACGCAACCTTTATGCGTATTGTACGTTTTCTTGCATTTCTCATAAGCGTTTTTCTTCCCGGGATATTCGTTTCTATAGGACTTTTTCATCAGGAAATGCTCCCCGATGATATGCTCTATAATATAGTTGTAATGGAAAGCAACACTCTTTTTACACTGACTCTGGAAGCTCTTATAATTCATTTTGTTTATGAAACCGTAAGGGAAGCCGGGCTGAGAATGCCCAAATCCATAGGTCACGCAGTAAGTATTGTCGGCGCACTTGTAATCGGTGATGCGGCGGTAACAGCAGGTCTTATCGGTGCTCCTATGCTTATTATTGTTGCTCTTACGGCAATTTGTTCGCTCGTTTCGTCAGATTTGTATCAGCCTATATCCGTATTGCGTATTGTATTTATTATAATCGGTGGTTTTACAGGTCTTTACGGAATAATGATAGGTGCTGCGGCTCTTCTTATAAGTCTTGCTTCAATGACAGATTACTCCGTGCCGTTTCTTTCTCCGTTCTCCCCATACAAAAAATATTTGCTGAGAGATTCACTTGTAAGAATAAGTATGGAAAAATTAGGGAAAAATATATTTGATATAAATACAATAAAACTAAAAAACAAAAAGTGATTCCGGAAGGTCAGTTTATGGAAAAAACAAAAGTCAGCACACCCCAATTTTTTTCGTTGCTTTATTTGTCGGTTTTAAGCAGCATTTTTATGTATATTTCTTCACCGGAAATAACAATATCTGGAACGGATTCTCTTTTGAGACCCGTGGTGTTTATTGCTGTCAGCATAGTAAGTGCATTGCCCTTGCTGTTTGTTTATAAAAAGCTCGGACAGAATGAAACCAATTATAAAAAGCTTTATGAAAGCAAATTCGGTAAAATAACAGCTGTTATATATTCCGTGGTTTATTTATTGGGGATTGTGCGCACTACTGCAAGATTTGATTTGTTTGCGAGCTCGGAGCTTTTTCCCGGTGCTGAAATGACTCTTTTTATAATAGGTCTTGTTGCAGTTTGTGCGGCGCTTTCTTTATTGGGCTTGGAGTCCTTGACAAGGGCAGGGGTTATTTTTACTTTTATCGTTGTGTGTGCCACGGGCTTTGTGATGCTTTCTTTATGGGATGAAATAAGCGTTCTCAATTTCACTCCGTTGTTTCAGGACGGGGCAGGCCGTTTTTTCTCTGACAGCATTCTTTTTTCTTTACAAGCCTCTGAAATAGGCGTGCTTCTTACTGTTTTGCCTCAAATCAAAGGCAACTTGAAAAAAGGCTTTGTATGGTGGGCGATTTTAAGCGGAGCGACTTTTATTGCCGTGTTGTTTTTTGTTGTAGGTACACTTGGTGCTTTTGCTGATACACAGCTTTTTCCTACGTATACGGCTGTTACTCTTGCGAAATTCGGCTTGCTTCAGCGTATGGATGCACTTGAAACAGCAATATGGATTCTTTGCGTTGTAGAAAAAATCGCATTGTATTTCTTCGTCGTTAAAAAAAATCTCAAAATACTTTTCCCTAAAGTTAAGAAAAGCACATTGTGTCTTGTGCAGGCTTTGTCGGTTTGTGCAGTGTTGGTATTTGTTTCCGGTAATCTTGAAAGGTTTTCTTTCATATCTTATACACCGATTGTTGTGGGAATGTATGTTGTGCCCGTTATTCTGTTACCCGTTTCGGTTTTATTTTATTTGAAAAAGGTGAAGAAAAGTGAAAAAAGCCCTCAACAGTCTTAAAGCAATTGTATGCATTCTGATTATTCTGTTTTCGTTCACATCCTGTGAAAAGGCAGGTACAGAGCTTTCTGACCTTATGATAATTCAGGGTATAGGCATAGATACTGCACAAGGCGGCTACAAGGTAACCGTTGAAATTCTCAATAACGAGCAAAGCGGTTCTCCGAGCGGTGATTCTTCAAGCGAAAATAAAACCAAAATATATAACGCTGAGGGGGAAACCGTCGGTGCGGCACTTATGCAGTTGACAACCAAAAGCGGAAACAAGCCTTTTTATGCACATAACCGCGTGATTGTAATAGGGCAGGATGCGGCAAACAGAAAGCTTTCGGATATTATTGATTACTTTGAAAGAAATTTTGATTCAAGAGCATCTGAGCTTATTTGCATCGCGAAGAATACCGATGCAGAAAAGGTAATAAGAGCAAAGCTTCTTAACGATACGGTGAAAAGTAAAATACTTGAAAAAATGCTTGAACAAAGCTATAAGGAGTCGCTTGTACCGAGAATGAGAATTATTGATGCCGTAAATGCAATTAAGGATGATACGAGTTACATCTGCATACCTGCCGTTACCGTACGCAAAAACGGTGAAAATGAAGATTTTACCCTGGACGGATGCGCACTCTTTGATAAAGACGAGACCTTTTCTATGTATCTCGGCTCAGGTGATGCACAGGGCCTTGCGTACCTTAACGATGAAATAAAAAAAGGTTTCATAAGTGCTGAGCTTCAGAACGGACAAAGAGCAACATTTATCATCAATAAGGGTAAAACTCATTATAAAATAACAAAGGAAAACGGGGTTTTCCATTACAAGCTTACGGTTGACGTTTCCTGCGACCTTGAAGAGGTGGGTGGCGCCGAATATTTCAGTACGGAATACGGATTTATGGAGGAATTGAAAGCTGCGGTAGGTAAGACAATTGCCAAAAAAATGGAAAATACCCTGACTGTTTTAAAAAGTGAGCACGGAGGAGATGCGGTTCATTACGGGAAAAGGCTTATGCTTCAGGATTACGGTTCGTATGAAACGGTCAAAAACCAATGGGATAAAGCTTTTCGCGACAGCAAAACAAGCATCAACGTTAATGTGACCATCCGCCGTATAGGAGAGGAAACATTTCACAGTAAAAAATAAAATCTTGTATAATCGCCGTCTTTTTGTTATTATATAGAAAAGCAAAAAAGAAGGCGGTTTTTTTGTATTCTTTAGGTGTTGATATCGGCGGTACAAAATGTGCGGTCGTGCTTGGTAAAGGCGAAGTATCTGATAGTATTGACGGTTTTATAATTGATAAAATAAAATTTCCTACTGACGTAAATCGCGGTTGGAAGAAGATAGTTGATGAAATAACAGAAAAAGCGGATGAGCTTCTTTTAAGAAATAACGTTTCTGCGGAAAGCTTAATCGGTGTGGGTGTCAGCTGCGGAGGTCCTCTTGACAGTAAAAAAGGTGTTATAAACTGTCCTCCCAATTTGCCGGATTGGGACGGTGTTCCCATTGTAAAAATATTGTCTGAGCATTACGGAGTGAAATGTGTGCTTCATAATGATGCCAACGCTTGTGCTGTTGCTGAATGGCGGTTTGGCGCAGGCAAAGGCTTCAATAACGTTGTGTTTCTCACATTCGGTACGGGAATGGGTGCAGGGCTTATTCTTGACGGCAAGCTTTACAGCGGCACCAATGACGGTGCAGGTGAGGTGGGTCACATAAGACTCGCTGAAGACGGTCCGGCGGGATATGGCAAAAACGGCTCTTTTGAGGGCTTTTGTTCAGGCGGAGGAATTAAAAACCTTGCAGAAATCACGGCTCATAAATATCTTGAATTGAATAAGAAAAGCGTTTTGTTTACTTGTGAGGATGATATAAAAAAGCTTACTGCGCAGAATGTGGCAGCGGCTATGTGTCAGGGTGACGAGTTCGCCATAGAGGTCTATGAAAAATGTGCCGAGTACCTTGGTAGAGGGCTTTCAATTATAATTGATATTCTTAACCCTGAGGTTATTGTTATCGGCAGTATTTTTGAAAGAAACAGTGAATTCTTTTTACCCCGTATTAAATCCGTTATTGAAAAAGAAGCACTTTGCTTTAATGCAGAAGTGTGCGAAATCCGCTCCGCTCAGTTGGGTGACAGAATTGGTGATTTTGCCGCTTTGGGTGTTTTATTCTGAGGTGTTTAAAATGAAAAACAGTACAAAAAATTTTTTAACAGAGCTTATAAAAAAATACCCTTCTCTTGCCATTTGTGAGAAGGATATAAAAAAAGCTTTTGATATTTTATTTGATTGTTACAGTAATTCGGGTAAAGTCCTTGTTTGCGGTAATGGTGGCAGTGCTGCAGACTCAGAGCACATTGTGGGAGAGCTTATGAAAGGCTTCAAGCTTCCGCGAAAGCTTACCGATGAAGATAAAAAAGCCTTTTTACAGTTTTCAGACGGAGAAAAAATCGCAGATAGTTTGCAAAAAGGTCTTCCTGCAATATCTCTTGTGAGCCACACGGGACTTATGACGGCTTTTCTTAACGACTGTGACCCTGAGTTTCTTTTTGCACAGCAGGTTTACGGATATATGAAAACTCAGGATGTGCTTATAGCTTTAAGTACATCGGGTAACTCAAAAAATGTGGTGAATGCTTGTGTTACCGCTAAAGCATTGAATGGTAAGACAATTGCAATAACGGGGGAGAAGGAGTCGAAGCTTTCAGAAATCTCGGACATAACAATAAAACTTCCGTCAGAAGATACGGCAGAAATTCAGGAATACACCCTTCCCGTTTACCATTGCATCTGCGCAATGCTTGAAGAAGAATTTTTCGGAGAGTAAGATTTTAGTACATAAATGATTATAATAAAAAGTGATAGCAGAGAAGTGGTTTCTGCTATCACTTTTTTAATTTATTTTTGATTTGTAAGCTTCATTATGTCCTTTTGCTTGCCGATTGTCATAATATGGTCGTTCGTTTTGAAAACGTAATTGGCGCCGGGTGCAGGGTTTATTTCATTACCGTTTTTAACGGCAATAATATTAACGCTGTGGTTTTTGCGCACGTTGATTTCAACAATTGATTTGTTTATCCAAGAAACGGGGACGGCGATTTCATAAATTGCGTATTCATTTGTAACCTGAATCAAGTCAAAAATATTCTGTGCATTGTAGCGTATGCCTGTTTTTTCTGCAATCTGTTTTTCTGCATAAATAACGTCATCTGCACCGATTTTATAAAGAAGATCGGACTGTCTGTCAAGCTTTGCAGTTGAAACAACGTACTGTGCTCCCAATTCTTTGAGCATAGACGTAATTTCCATTGAAGCCTGAAAATCGTCGTCGATACAAACAAAGCAGACGTCGTAATTGTTAATACCTAAAGCTCTTAAAACGCCTTCGTTTGTGCAATCACCGACGAAAGAGTCGGTCAAAAGGTTGTTCAGCCTTTCAAGCTTTTCTGCTTCTTTGTCTACAGCAACAACATCGTTTCCTAAATCTATAAGCTTTTTTGCAAGGTGCTTTCCGAAGCGGCCAACACCGATAAGAAGAAATGATTTCATATCTATCACCTTTAACCGATAAGTATTTTTTCAGAGGGTCTGTCTAAGGGGACATTTTCTTTTTTCTCCGCAAGGGAGAGCACGAGGGAAAGTCCGCCCACTCTGCCTCCGAACATAAGTCCCATAATTATAAATTTTGATGCGGTGCAAAGTGTGGGTGTGAGACCCTTTGTTGCACCAACGGTACCGATAGCGGAAATTACCTCAAAAGCCGCCGTCATTACATCACAATTTTCAAGCGTGCTGACAATAACAACAGCCACCAGGGATACCATAACGTATATGGTGAATATTGCGGTTGCCTGGCTGAGTGCATCCTTTGAAAGGCTTCGCTTGAAAACCTCGGGATGAGTGTCGTGCCTTGCGGTAGCAATTGTTGAAAGAATAAGCACTGCAAAGGTGGTGGTTTTAAGTCCGCCTGCAGTTGAGCCGGGACTTCCGCCGATAAGCATAAGTAAATCAGTTATAACCTCACTGCCCGGCTTTAAGGCTGAAAGGTCAACTGTGTTGAAGCCTGCAGTTCGGGGAGCAACCGAAAGAAAAGCGGCATTTATAATTTTGTCTGAAAACGAGAAATCTTTGAGCACACCGTTGTATTCAAACAAAAAGAATAATACTGCCGGTACTGCAAGAAGAATTGCGGTTGTTGATAAAACAATCTTTGTGTGTAAGCTGTATTTTTTGAAGTTGGTTTTAAGTGTTACAATATCTGTCCACACAAGAAAACCGATACCGCCAATAACAACAAGACTCATTATTGTTATCATAACAACCGGGTCTTCCGCAAAGGTTGTGAGGGAAGAGAAGGGCTTGTATCTTCCCATAATGTCAAAGCCTGCATTACAAAAAGCGGAAATTGAGTGAAATACCGCACAGAACAATCCTTGACCAAATCCCATTTTCGGGCAGAAGCGCAGAGCAAGAATAACTGCACCTATTCCTTCAAATAAAAATGTTCCTTTAACAATTCTTTTTAAAAGAACAATTGCACCGCCTAATTTAAGGTTGCCTTCCGCTTGCATCAGCAAACGTCTTTCGTATACACCGATTTTCCTTTTGAGAAAAACGGAGAACATTGACACGAAAAGCAAAAATCCCAGACCGCCTATCTGAATAAGTAAAAGAATTACGGCTTGCCCGAAGAACGACCATTGAGTAAAGGTGTCATAAACGACAAGACCTGTTACACAGGTGGCGCTTGTTGCCGTGAACATTGCGTTTACGGGGGAGGTGAAGGTGCCGTTTGCAGAAGAAACGGGCAAACATAAAAGGGTTGTTCCTATTATTATTACAAGTAAAAAGCTCAACACAATTATTTGTGTGTAAGATAATTTTTTTAAAAGTTTTCGCATTTTTTTATGCCTTCCAAAATTTTCTGTCAAGACTTCTGTATTGTATCGCTTCAAGAATATGCTTGTTTTCGATGTTTTCTGAGCTGTCAAGGTCGGCAATTGTACGTGCAACCTTGAGGATTTTGTCATAAGCACGTGCCGAAAGACCAAGCTTTTCAAATGAAAGCTCAAGAGTTTTTGCAGCTTTTTCGGAAAGAATACAATATTTCCTCGTTTGCGATGCTGTCATTTTAGCGTTGCAGGAAATGTTAGTCCCATTAAATCTTTCAAGCTGAATATTTCGCGCCTTGTTGACACGCTCTCTTATGGTTGCAGAAGGCTCGCCTGCTTCTGTTTCCGAAAGCTGTGCGTAGTCAACGGGAGGTACTTCAATATGTATATCCAATCTGTCAAGAAGAGGTCCCGAAACCTTTGAAAGATACCTTGCAGGTGCACCGTTAGGGCAGGAGCAGGTTCTTGTGGGATGTCCGAAATATCCGCAGGGACAAGGGTTCATTGCACACACAAGCATAACAGAGCAAGGGTAGGTGAGAGCACAAGCCGCACGTGAAATTGTGATTGTGCCGTTCTCAATGGGTTGCCTTAAAACCTCCATTGTGCTTCTTGAAAATTCGGGCAACTCGTCAAGAAAAAGCACACCGTTGTGGGCAAGTGATAATTCACCGGGCTTAGGGATTGTGCCACCGCCCGAAAGTCCTGCAGGGGAAACGGAATGGTGGGGTGCTCTGAAGGGTCTGTGATTTATGATGGGGTTCTCTTTTGTAAGATTTCCGGAAAGAGAATAAATTTTTGTGGTATCAAGAGCCTCGTCAACGGTGATGTCGGGTAAAATTGAGGGGATTCTTTTAGCCAGCATACTTTTACCTGAGCCCGGAGGTCCAATCATCATAACGTTGTGGCCGCCTGCCGCAGCAACCTCCAAGGCTCTTTTAGCTTCAAACTGCCCCTTTACATCACTGAAATCGGGCATGAAATCGGGCATTTGGAGGTGCTTGAAGGGCTTGAGCTCAACGGGTGCAAGCTTTTCTGTATCGTTAATGTGGTTTACAAGCTTTGTGAGGTTTTCAACGGCATAAATATTTATGCCGTCAACAATAGCGGCTTCGTCAGCGTTGTCGATAGGGACGTAAATATCTCTTAAACCGTTTTCCTTTGCCGCCATAACCATCGGGAGCACACCTTTAACGCTCTTGACCTCGCCCGAAAGGGATAATTCACCGATGAAAGCCGCATTTCTGTAGTCTCCCATAATCTGCTTCGTTGCGGAAAGCACAGCAACAGCCATAGGCAAATCGTAAAGTGAGCCTTCCTTTTTTATGTCGGCAGGAGCAAGGTTGAAGGTGTAGTGGGATGTCATATGCATCTCGTAACCGGAGTTGTGAAGTGCCGCAATGATTCTGTCGCGGGCTTCGTTAACTGCAGTGTCGGGAAGTCCCACAACCTCCATGGAATATTTTCCGTTACTGATGTTGAGCTCAACATCAATCATATATGATTCAAGTCCGAGTAAACCAACGCTTTTTATTTTTGAGAACATTTTATCCCCTCGTTATTCAGTATCTTCTGTGTCATTTTCCTTTGAAATAATATCTGTTTGCGCATCTGCAGTTGCGTCAGACTCATTTGTTTCATCCGTGAATTTCTCACTTATGTCTTCAAGCGGAACATAGAATGAGGGAGCTTTTGCATCGTCATTCCAATTATCATCAGTTTCAACGTATAAGGGCGGGTTGAAAACGAAAATGCGCTTTTTGCTAAGAATGCAAAGAAGTATAAAGATAACAAGAGTCAAAGCGGAAATCACACAGCCTACGTAAAGCCCACGGGGTGTGTATTTGAATGTGACTGAATGAGTACCCTTTGTTATTTCAACACCAAGAAGCGCGTTATCACCAATATCATAAATCTTCTCTTTGCTAACCTTTTTGCCGTCAATGTAAATTGACCAGCCTTCGTCATAGTTGATTGACGTGTAAAGGATTCCGTTTTCGGAAGCGTTTACGTTACCTTCAATGACGGTTTCGTCAAATTTAGTAACGTTGAGCGAGTCGGCTTTGAGAGTGTTATAGCCTGAAACAAAGGACTTTTTATTAAGTGTTACACCAAAGAGATAAAGATAACCGTCTTTTGCTTCCGTGAAGGGTGCAAATATTGAAACGGTTTGCCCTTTTTTGAGATAGCCGAGGTCAAGTATGTGGGGCTTTGTGTCAATATACTGTGAAATTGCATTGCCGTCGGGGAGTGTAATCGTTATTGCACTTATATCATTGTTGCTTGCTTTAAGGTAAATATAAGCGTTGCCGTCCTGCGAAGCAGTCAATTCAAAAGACACCGAAGCTGCAGTTGAATCCGAAACGGTGTAGGGGTAATATCCGTCTTCACTTTCGGAAAGGTCATAGCATTCAATACCGTTACCGTTAACAGACGACATTTCCATATCTGTGTAAACGTTGTGAATACCCGTTGCACTGCCGAAAAGACTGCTTTGTACCTCAAATGGGTTGGGGTTGTCGTGTGACCATTGAAGAATATCTTCGTTGACCCTGAATGCAATAGGAAGCTGATAGAGATTTTCGTAAGCTGTGTACTTATCGATTGAGGCAATCTCTCTGTACAATTCAGGGTTCATTTCTGCTTTTGCGGCAGTGGAGTTATCAACAATGTAGTCAAGGGCAAAGAATGCATTGTATACGGGTGTCTGTCTGTGGTAGGTGTAGCTGTTAATGAAGTTGCTGAACATACCCAGATGCGACTGCATATTTGAAACCTTTTCATAAGCCATGGATGAGAAGGTTGAAACACCGTTGTAGTAATACCAGCAGGGGTCCATACGTGCTCTTAAAGAGGTAAGCTCCATTCTGTAATCGTCATTACCTTCATATTTGTCGATTTCTGTTTTTATTTTTTGGAAATCGTCGTAATCACCCACAAAGTTGGTTTTTGTCTGATCCATGCTGTAATTATTGGTGTTTGCAACCGTGTATTCTGCACAGGCGGAGCAAAGAATAAGTGCTGCTGCGGCAATTGCAGGATATTTGTCGTTTTTAAGAATGCCGAGAGCCATGCAGTAAATACCGATGAATGCAATGCAAATCCAAACGCCGGTTTCACTGAAATTCTTTGAGCCTATTTCCTGAACAAGGATTATAAAGAATATTGTTGCCGTACCTACACCGATAATCTGACGGGTGGTGTATTCCTTTATGTGCATTAACGCTCTGAAGGCGAAAATAAGAAGCAGGAATGAGTACATATATGAAAAACGGTAGGGTAAATCATTGGGGAAGTGGAAGCCGTGCCAGATAAAATTAAGATAGTTTGTGTAACAGCTTGCGAACATTACACCGAGAATACCGATGCTGAAAACTTTTTCTTTAAGAGAGATTTTGTTTGAAAATATGAAAAGGGGCACAAGCATAACAGTGAGAATGCCGCAGTAAACGTTGGGTAAAACGTCTGTACCGCTGCTTCTTATTGTTGGGTCGAGATATGCAAGGTGGTTTGCAAGAAAATCGAAAATTGAAAAATACGTTTTGAATTCCTGCGGCCACGAGCCGGAGGTTGCCGAGCAGCTTTTGAGAATAAAAAATACGGGAATAAGGGAGAAAGCGGATAAAAGAGCTGCACCGACGGATGAAAAAGCAAATCTTACGCCACTGTCAATAAATTTGTTGTTCCTTAAATTGTTGTATGCCCAACGGAAAAATCCCTTTACACCCTTTTCGCGCACTGCAAGCTGACCGAAATATGTGTCGGAAACTGTGTACGTTACAAAGTAGCAATAAATGAAATAAAGCACGGAGAAAATGCATACCATATAGCCCATATAGTAGTTTGTGACAAGCGTAAGGGCAAGGGTGACAGTGTAAAGCTTCATTTTTCGTTCGTGTACGAGCATTTCAATACCAAGCATTACAAGGGGGAAAAGGTAGAATGCGTCAATCCACATAACGTTCCAGTAATATGCGATGAAATATCCGCTGCAAGCGTATAACACACCGAAAGCGGACACCAGGGGATTTTGAAGCTTATGCTTCTTGCTTAAATAGTAAGCAAAGGTGAAGGAGGCTAAAACCGATTTAAGGAAAATCATTGCAGAAATTGCTTCGGGCATATTTTTATGACCGAACAGTATCATAATTATTGCAAGGGGAGAGGAGAGGTAATTGTAGAAATTACCGAGGAATGAGCTGCCTCCGCCTGACTTCCACGAATAAAGGAAGGAGTCAAGATTAGTAACTCTTTCATAAAGCTCTGCAAACAGCGGTCCGTATTGGTGATAAAGGTCCATTCTTAAAATAGTTACGTCACCGAAGGGCGCGAGGTCATAGCAGAAATAAACAACAGTCATAATAGCCGCGGTACAAGCCGCCGCAAGAAGACAATATCTGATATTAAACCCTTTTTTGAAAAGAGGGTTGTTTTTGATTTTTTCTTTCATAAAACTAAAACATCCTTTTGAAATTTGTGCACTAAAATACATAGTAAATATTACCATATAATTTGTATAGTTTCAACGATTTTGAATTTTATTTTCAATTTATTTATATTTGAGGTTATATTTTCGGACAAGTGAAAATATTTATGTCACGAAAGGAATGATAAAAATGAAGCAGTATTTAAATGCGATATCTCTTTTGCCCGATAAATATAAAAATATTTTGTCCGCTGTTCCCGAAATGAAAGCAAAAGAAATAAAGGAAATCCGTTTCAGAAACGGCGGTGCGGTTGCCCTGAATACAAAAGATGAGGTCTGCTATCTTACACAAGACGGAAAGCTGACAAGCGTTTATTGCGATAACCTTCTCAGAAGCGATGAAAAGGATATGTATGAAATTGTGTTTATGCTTTCAAGAAGGTCCCTGCACACGTATCAGGATATGATAGCCAAAGGCTTTTTGCCGCTGAAAGGCGGTTGCAAGGCAGGTGTAGGCGGAAGGGCTGTCATAAGAAACGGTGCTGTTTATTCTGTTTCAGCGTTCAACAGCGTAAATATAAGAGTGTCAAGGGAGTTTTACGGTTGTTCCCGCGATGTTATTAAGTCTGTGGGGGATTGCAAATCTTATCTTATTATCGGTCAGCCTCTTTCCGGTAAAACCACACTTTTAAGGGATTTGTGCAGATATTATTCAGGAAAGGATGCAATAAAACCGCTGAAAACGGTGGTGATTGATGAGCGTGATGAAATAGCGTCTCTTTCCTTCGGGTGCGGAGAATACATAGGTGAGCATACGGATGTGCTGACACTTTACCCTAAGGCTGTTGGTACGGAAATTGCCGTGAGAACATTATCACCCGATATTATTGTTCTTGACGAAATAGGCGGAGATGATGAATCAAAGGCGCTTCTCAGCGCAATGAACAGCGGTGTTGATTTTATTGCCACCGCCCACGGAAACAGCTTTGAGGACGTTATGCGCAGACCGAATATAAAGACTCTCATAAACGGCGGAGTATTCAAAAAAATTGTTGTTCTTCAAGGAAAAAATGCTCCGTGCAAGGTTAAGGAGACGGTGTCTTTTTGAATTTGATTGTTATTTTTACTGCAGTTTTATTATTAGTCGCAGGCGGTGCGGATATTTATAAACAAAAACGAAAAACATGTGTTCTTGATGAAATAGTAAGATTTGTTCTTTATGCAAGAAGTGAACTGCATTACCGTACACCTGACCTTGAAAATCTTTTTATTTCCGCAAGCAAGCAGAATTATTCTTATCTCAGCTTTTCAGATTATACGGTGAAGCCCGATGATATGTGTGATGAACTTGTTAAGAAGGATTTTTCTGAGTTCGTCAGCCGATTGGGTACTACTGACACAGATGGACAATTGTCCCTTTGCGATGAATATGCAAGCCGTTTTACAGAAAAATTAACCGAGCGTAAACAGCGAGAAAAAAGTAAAATTCAGATAAGTGCCGCACTGAGCATTTTAAGTGCAATGTGTGTTCTGGTTTTGTTTATGTAAATTCCTTTTTTGAGGTGGAAAATGGAAATAACCATTATTTTTAAAATCGTAGCGGTTGGTATTATTGTTGCGGTAATGAATCAGCTTTTGCAAAAGGCAGGCAAGGAGGAGTATACCCTTTTAACCACAATTGCGGGACTTATTATAGTGCTGCTGATGTTTATTCCCGCACTTGAGGAATTAAAGGATGAATTGTCATCGGTGATACAGTTCTGATGGCTGTAAAATTAATTGTAACGGCGATTGCCGGAGTAATTCTTATTGCAATTTTAAAAAACAACTCATCTGTTTATTCTGCGGTTGCGCGCATAGCTCTTGTTTTCCTGATAATTTTAAGCGTTATGCCTCAGACGAAGGATATAATGGATACGCTTCATAGGCTTGAGTTTAACGAGTATTTCAGCAATGAAGCAATAAGCGTTATGCTTAAAATGTTTGCAATTCTTACAATGGGGTCTGTGGCCTCGGATATTTGTCGGGATAACGGTGAAATTGCCGTGGCAAACGGGGTGGATTTATCGGTGAAAATTCTGGCAATATCCTGTGGGTTGCCGGTTTTCAGTGCTGTTATAAATGTGGCAATATCATTCTTCAACGGGTGAAAAAAGTATGAAAATAAAGGTAGCTTTAAGCGTTTTGCTCAGTGTTTTCAGTTTGTTTTTTTGTTGTGTTTTTGTACATGCTCAAGGTAATATTGATGCCTATAAGGATGAGTATGATTTTGATGAAATTATATCATCAATTGATGATGAAACTTTGAAAATACTCAGTGAAATAGGTATTGATGAAATAAGCCACGAAAGTATTTTTTCCGTGAATCCCGTAAAGGTTTTCAAAGCAATATTCAATATAGTTACAGGCGCGTTGAATGGTCCGGTGAAGTTTTCCGTTATAACGGTTGGAGTGCTTATTCTGACCACGCTTTTGTCTTCTGTGGTTGAGTCCGATGAAAGTGTTTCGCTTGTCGGAGGGTCTGTTACAGCCCTGAGTGCCGCCGTGCCCGTGGCACAGGTTGTTACAACCTCATTTTCTGTGCTCCAAACCCTCGGCGTGTTCACAACAGCCTTTGCGGGTGTGTTTTGTGCTGTGGTGTCATCGTCGGGGAATATAAGCGGAGCGGCGGCTTATTCGTCAATTACCGTGTTTTCAAACGCTCTTTTTTCAGGTCTGTTATCAGAGTTTTCCCGGCCTGTTGTAAACGCAATGTGTTCTTTGGGCTTTTTGTCGTGCTTTGATTTTTTCGGCTTCAGTACACGCTTTTCTGCAACGGTAAAAAAAGTGTATGTGTTTTTTATGAGCTTTGTAGGCACTGTTTTTTCGGGCATTGTTACCATAAAGGGCGTTTTAAGTAACGGTGCGGATACACTTACCTCAAAGGGTGTGCGTTTTGTTGTGGGACGCAGCCTACCCGTGGTTGGCGGCACTGTCAGCGAAACCTATTCAGCACTTGTTTCAAGTCTTAGCCTGATAAAAAATACGGTGGGAATATTCGGGATAATAACAGTTGTAGTAACGGTTCTTCCTACGCTCATTCAACTGATTGCGTGGGTCTTGTGTCTTGAAATAACCGTAAGCATTTCTGAGTCCTTCGGCAATCAGAAAGCTATAAGTATGCTGAATGTTCTTAAAGATACAATGGTGCTTCTCATTGCAACGCTTTGCATTGTTACTGCCATATTTATTGTGTCTGTGGGGGTGGTGATTAACGCTAAAGGAGGCTTCGGGTGAAGGAAACAGTAAAAAACGTGCTTGTCAATTACATAATCTGTGCTGTTATCGGCGGTGTGCTTGAATATTTTGTGCCGCAAAGAATGAAAAAAACCTTGCATACTGCAGTTGTTGCAGTGATGCTTGTTGCGGCTTTTTCACCTGTCCTCAAAACGGATTTTGATTTTGAAAGTATTGATTATCCGGAACAAGAAAGTATAGCAACGGGTTATGATAATCTGATGCATATTGCAAACCTTACGGAAAAAAAGATTTACAATGAAATGAAGCAAATACTCATAACCGAACAGATAAGTGAATATGAAATATATGTAAGAACAAGTGTTGAAAAGGATGAAAACACGGTTTATCTTGATGAGGTTAAAGTTGAAATACCCGTGGAGTACAAGGATAAGGCTTCGGGTATTACGCAAGCGGTTCCCGAGGAATATAAAAGTGTTTTCAATATAGCGTATATAAACACAGGGTGAGAAAATGAAAGATTTTTATAAAAGCATCCTTTCGGGGTTGAAGCTTTCAAAGAAAAATATTGTTATGCTCATAATGGCCGGTGCCGTGCTTCTCCTGCTGGTGTTTACGGAATTTTCGGGTGAGGAGCAAAAGGGTGAAAAAGCCGAAGATAATGCAACTGTTTATGCAGCGGATTACATAAAAGAGACAGAAAAAAGGTTGGAAAATATGCTCGGTGATGTGAGCGGTGCAGGTAAGGTAAAGGTTATGATTACACTTGACAGCTGTTACGAAAATGTTTACGCGAAAGGGTATAGCAGTAAATCAAAAGAAAGCGAAAACGAAGAAAGCGAGGAATCGGCAGAGGAGTATGTTATTGTAAAGCAAGGCTCCAATAATGAGGAGTGTCTTGTTGTAAAGGTTTATGAGCCCCGCGTCAAGGGTGTTGCGGTTATAGCTCAGGGGGCGGATGATATATATGTGAAAAAAGCGATAACAGAAACCGTTTGTGCGCTTTTTGATATAAGCAGCGCGAGTGTTTCCGTTGAAAAAATGATTGAACCAAAATAAATAAAAGGGAGAAATTTTTTATGAACGTTATTATAAAAAGACGGCAGCTTATTCTTGCAACCCTTGTTGTGGCATTGGGTGCGGCAGTTTTTGTGAATTGGTATTACACGGGTAGCAATTCCTTAGAGTCAACCGCCGAAACAACAAATCCTCAATATGTACAGAATCTGGGTGAGGCAAAGTATGTAAACGCAGACAGTAATTCAAGCAAAAATACAAACGGTAATGCGGTAACCGGTACATCGGATTATTTCAGCACAGTGAAGCTTAACAGACAAAAATCCAAGGATGAAGCCTTGGAAAAGCTTAATAAATCCCTGAGCTCTGCAAAAACCGGGAGCGACGAAGCAAAAGCGATTACTGAGTCCATAAATAATCTGACTCAAAGAGTAAAAGCCGAAAGTGATATCGAAGCATTAATAAGTGCGAAAATATCAGGCGAATGCGTTGTTGTGCTTAACGAAGATTCAGCTCAGGTTATAGTAAAAAAAGGGGCGCTTAATTCTGAGACCGCCTTGCAGATAATGGACATTGTTACAACAAACTCAAAGCTTTCGGCTGAAAAAGTGAAAATAAGTGAATCTCAGTAATGCGGATTTGCTTGAATTCTGCGATAATGGAAATAAAAATCCTTTGTCGCAGAATTTTATTGTTTTTTGCATATGTTTCAACGTCAATCGGGGCTTATTGCTATTGACAAATAGTAGTATTAATATATATAATTAGAATGTTAAATTTTAAACGGGGGTGCTTTTATGGCAAAAAAAACCGTAGCTCTTACAGGCTCATCCGGTACAATGGGCTGGGCAGGCTTTAAAGAGCTTTATGCAAAAAAGAATGAATTCAATATCGTTGTTCTTAACAGAGACAGCGAAAAGAACAGGAAAAAATTCGCAGATTATGTTGATGATCCTGCAGTTAAGTTGGTTTGGGGTGACCTTACTAACTATGATGATGTTCTTGAAATGGTAACAGGTGCAGACTATGTTCTTCATGTTGGCGGTATGGTTTCTCCCGCTGCTGACTACTATCCTGTAAAAACACAGAAAACAAACGTTGCTGCTGCACAGAATATTGTTAACGCAATCAAGGCTCAGCCTGATCCTGATGCAGTTAAGGTTGTTTACATAGGTACAGTTGCCGAGACAGGCGACCGTAATGCTCCTATTCATTGGGGCAGAACAGGTGACCCTCTTAAAGTAAGTGTTTATGACCACTATGCTATCAGCAAAATCAAAGCAGAGGCTGTTTTTGCTGAATCGGGTCTCAAACATTGGGTATCACTCCGTCAGTCGGGTATTCTTTATCCTGCAATTCTTAAAAATCTTGAACCCATTATGTATCACGTTCCCATTAACGGTATGCTTGAATGGGCAACTGTTGAAGACTCCGGTCGTCTTCTTGCAAATGTTTGCGGTGACGATATTCCCGAGGAATTCTGGAGACGCTTCTATAACATCGGTTCAGGTGAAGAATACAGAATCACAAACTACGAGTTTGAAGAGCTCCTTCTCGGCACACTCGGTCTCGGTTCACCCAAGAAGCTTTTCGACCCCCATTGGTTCACAACCCGTAACTTCCACGGTCAATGGTACTATGACGGTGACGAGCTTGAAAAATATTGTCATTTCCGTGCAAATATTCCTGTTAAGGACTATTTCAAGAGTATGATGAACAATGTTGAATCGTTCTATAAATTGGCTTTCCTTGCAAAGCCCTTTGCACCGATTCTTAAAAAGCTCTGGATGAAGAAAATCGCTGAAACTCCCGAATACGGTACTCTCTGGTGGGCTGAAAATAAGGTTGACGTAAGAATGAAGGCTTACTACGGCAGTATGGAAGAATACAACAAGCTTCCCAGAAGCTGGAAGGATTTTGAAATCATTATCCCCTCTAAAAAGACAACTGCTGATGATGTTGTTGTGCTCGACCACGGATATGATGAAACAAAGCCCTTTGATTCTCTTACTCTTGAGGATCTTCAGAAGGCTGCAGAGTTCAGAGGAGGTAAGTGTCTTGCAACTGAAATCGTTGATATGTACACACCCGTTAAATGGGTAAGCGCAAGAGGCAACGAGTTCGAAATGTCACCGAACCTTGTTCTCAAGGGCGGTCACTGGTGTCCTGAAGAGCTTCCCTGGCCCTGGAAATATGACGAAGAAGCAAGAATCAATCCGTTCTTTGCACAGGTTTGGGACCGTAAGGGTGAAGATAACGTATTCGGTCCTGAAATCTTTGATAACTTTAAGGAGAAGGTTACAGAATGAAAGTATTTATGATTGGCGGTACAGGCCTTCTTGGTTGTGAAGCCGCACGTATATTTATTGAAAGAGGTCACGAGGTAACAAGCGTTGCTCTTCCTCCTCTTCCCGAAGGTGCTCCCATTCCCGAAGAAATGAAGCTTGAGTTTTGCAATATTTACGAGAAATCAGATGATGAAATCCGTGAAATGCTCAAGGGTCAGGATTGCTTCGTTTTTGCCGCAGGTATTGACGAGCGTGTTGAATTCCCTGCACCTGTTTACGATGCATATTACAAATATAACATTCAGCCCCTTGAAAGAATTCTTCCTCTTTGCAAAGAGGTTGGTGTTAAAAAGGCCGTTATTCTCGGCTCTTACTTTGCATATCTTGCAAAAAAACGTCCTGATATGAAGCTTACCGAAAAGCATCCTTATATCAGAAGCAGAATTGATCAGGAAAACGTTGCTTTCTCTTTTGCCGATGATAATTTTGACGTATCTGTTCTTGAGCTTCCTTACATTTTCGGTACACAGCCAGGCAGAAAGCCCGTTTGGGTTATACTTATCGAACAGATTAAGAGAATGGATAAGCTTCCCTTTACTATGTACCCCGGCGGCGGTACTGCAATGCTTACCGTTCGTCAGGTTGGTGAGGTTATCGTTGGTGCTGCAGAAAAATCAACAGGTGCAACCGCATGGCCCATCAGTATGTATAACCTTACCTGGAAAGAGTTCCTTAAAATCGTTTATGCCGCAAGAGGTATGGGCGACAACCGTAAGATTATCAGCGTTGCTCCCTGGATGATGAGAATGGGTCTCGGCGGTGTTAAAAAAGAATACGCTGAAAAGGGTATTGAAAGCGGTATCGACGTTGACGGACTTGCAGATATTATGGCTATCAACCTCTTTATTCCCGACCGTTTTGCAAAAGAGCTTGGAGCAACTGATGATGATATTAACGGTGCAATCTTTGATTCAATCAAGGTTTCGCAGGCATCCTACGACGGAACGGTTAAGCTCCTTGAGATGAAAGGAGAGTAAACCGATATGAGTGAGAAAATAAGTCTTGTAACCGGTGCAACCGGTCATATAGGCTATGCACTTTTAAAAGAGCTTGTGGATAGCGGTGAAAAGGTTCGTATCCTTATAAGAAAAGACAGTAAGCAGTTTGACGGTATCGACTGTGAAAAGGTTTACGGTGACGTTACAGACCTTGATGCACTTCTTAAAGCATTTGAGGGTGTAGATGTTGTTTATCACCTTGCAGGTATCATTGATATTAACGCAGACCAGGAGGATATGATCTGGAACGTTAACGTTGGCGGTACAAAAAACGTTGTTAAGGCTTGTCAGGAAAAGGGTGTAAGACGTCTTGTTTACGCTTCTTCCGTTGACGCGTTCAAGCCCCTTCCCGATAATCAGGTTATGAGAGAGGTTAGCTCTTTCAATCCCGATGAGCTTGACGGTACATATGCTAAAACCAAAGCAACTGCAACTCAGTTCGTTCTTGACGAGGTTGCAGCAGGCAAAATAGATGCTGTTGTTACACATCCCGGTGCTTGCATCGGTCCTTACGATTTCAAGGTTTCAAATGTTGGTGAAATGGTAAGAATGTTTGTAAACGGTATGTTCCCCGTTACACTTTCATTCGGTGCTTACAACTTCGTTGACATCCGCGACGTTGCACACGGTATGTATATGGCGGCAAAGCAGGGCGGTAAGGGTGAATGCTACATCCTTTGCGGTGAACAGATTTCTGTTGACGGCTTTATTAAAGCAACTGCAAAGGCTTGCGGCAAAAAGGCTCCCAAAATTCCCCTTTCCTACGGTGTTGCAAAGGCTGTTGCTCCTGCGGCAGAGGTGTTCTATAAGGTTGCAAAGAAAACACCTTTGTTTACAAGATATTCAATCAGAAAGCTTGTTTCCAACTGCAATTTCTCAATTGAAAAAGCAAGAAAAGAGCTTGACTACAATCCTATGAGTGTTGAGCAATCCGTTACCGATATGGTTAAATGGATTCGCGAATACGAAGGAAAGAAGAAATAATAAAAAACCGTCTGATTGAAAGGTCAGACGGTTTTTTAATTTGAAATCATATTATAACTCAATGATAAGTTTCGGCTAAAATGTGAAGAGTTCATATTTTAGCCGAGATTTTTTATTGACTTTGGGTGCATAATAATATATAATGTAATCGTGAAATTATACTCTGATGAGGTGTATTATGAGCTATATTAATCGACATATGGAACAGCGTATAACCGAACTTTCAAAAACTTGGTCGGCAATTTTGCTTACCGGTCCGCGTCAGTCCGGCAAAACCACTATGCTAAAAAAACTTGCCGAAAAAGAAAATATCGGCCGCGAATACATTTCTCTTGATGATTTGACCGTAAGAGAAATGGTAAAAAACGATCCTAAAATGTTTCTGCAGCTTCATAAACCGCCGATTATTATTGACGAGGTTCAGTACGCTCCGGAGCTTTTCACCTATATAAAAATTCATGTAGATACACATCATAACCCCGGTGATTTTTGGCTGACAGGTTCGCAGGTTTTCAGTCTGATGAAAGGCGTTCAGGAGTCGTTGGCAGGCCGTGTTGCACTTCTGCATATGTCGCCATTATCCCAAAGGGAGATTGTCGGTGCAGAACCCCGTCCGTTTACCACCGATTTTGATACACTTGCAGAGGACAGCAAAAACATTGAGGTGCTTACCGCTCCCCAAATGTATGAGCGCATCTGGAACGGCTGTATGCCCGGTCTTGCAAGCGGAGAATATACCGACAGAAATATGTACTACTCTTCCTATCTTTCTACCTATATCGAGCGTGATGTTCGTGAACTTTCGGGTGCGATTGATGCCTTGAAATTTATGAGATTTATTACGGCGGTTGCTGCCCGCGCATCACAGCTGGTAAATTTCAAAGCCATGGCAGACGATGCCGATATAGATCAATCTACGGCAAAAGCGTGGCTACAGATACTTGAAACATTAGGAATTATATTCCTTCTGCATCCGTATTCCAACAACGTCTTAAAACGCACAATTAAAACACCAAAGCTGTATTTTTATGATACCGGACTCATCTGCTATCTCACAAAATGGTCTTCGCCCGAGGTTGCAGAAAGCGGTGCAATGAGCGGTGCATTACTTGAAAACTTTACCGTATCCGAAATTATGAAAAGTTATCAGAATGTCGGTAAAGAGCCTTACCTCAATTATTATCGTGATCGTGATGCAAGAGAGATTGACGTTATTATCGAAGGTGACGGCAAGCTGTGTCCGTTGGAGATCAAGAAAACAGCAAACCCCGATAAGAGAATTACAAAGACCTTCAGTCTTATCGATAAATCGCCCTTGGTGCTCGGCACCTCTGCCGTGCTCTGTATGAGCGACCACCTCTCTGCCTTCGACAGAGACAACCTCATCGTCCCGATTTGGATGATATAGTTGTTTATTGAAAGTGAGGAAAATGAAATGAGTTACGGAATCTATACACAAGAAGGTATTAAAATCTATGCCACTACCAATACTACGAAACGATATAACAAAAATGAATTGGCTAATGCCGTGAATTGACCTTACGGTCATAATTTCTCGCTTTGCTCCATGAGTTGATTTGTTCACAAATCATTTAATTATCATTTGCCATTTTCAATTTGCATTTTGTCATAAACTAGTTGTTACCATTCATATACTTGTATAGAACTCTATAGGGGGAAATACAGTTATGAATTATGATTACGAGCAAAGAGCAGAGTCTTTGGGGCGCTACATAATAGAAAGTAAATCCACGGTAAGAGCAACGGCAAAAAAATTCGGTATATCGAAATCGACCGTGCATAGTGACGTTACGAAACGACTGAGGCGCATTAATCCCGAGCTTTTTTCTGAGGTGCGTAAGGTTCTTGATGTCAATAAAGAGGAACGGCATATAAGAGGAGGCATTGCAACGCGGGAAAAATACAAGCGCGAAGCAATGCGGTAGGAATCTGAACCAAATACATACAGTTGACAAAATTCTCCGAAAAGGGTATCATTTGAATATATCATTTTACCTAATTGGAGATGTTAATCTATGAAAAAATATTTTGCTTTGTTACTTGTTCTTTCAATGCTTTTTTGTTTTGCCTCTTGTGACGGCAAAGAATATGAGGATGACGGAAAGGCTCTTGAAACCGCAGATACCTATATTGCCGTTGAAAACAACAACGGTTCAATTGACCTTAACGAAGATACGGTAAAAACATTGTTGGGCGTTTATACACCTCAGCAGTTGGGCTTGAAAAACACAATTGATAATTACAAACTTGTTCTCAGCGCAACAAAATTTGAGGGTAAAGACGGCTGTAAAATTGAAGCATTTGCAGAAAATGCCGAAACACCCGAGGGCGTTTTTATGATTATCGGAAACTCCCATTATGTATTTAATAAATCGCAGAATAAGTATGTTCTCATTGTCGCGAAAGCAACTGAAAAACCCACCTCAGCTGAAACGGGTGATGTAACCGAAGGCTCAACAGCTCTCAGTATTCCCGATGACCCTGAAATCACATTTCAGTATCACAAAGAGAATAATTACCTTATGAGAGAGCGCTTTTCAAAATATGATTACAAAGCGTTGGGCCTCGAAAAAGCACTTACCGAGTATGTTTTTATTGTGAACGGAACACCTGCCACCGCAACAGACGGTGAAACTGTTTATATGGTAACAGTTCACGAGAAAAACGGTGACGAAACAGGTGTTAAGCTTGCTTTTTCCGAAAACGGTGAATATATCCGCAATGCAGAAAAACAAGTATTTGAAAAATTAGAAACGAACTGAGAAAAAACGGAGTCTTACTCGAGTTGAGTAAGACTCCGTTTTTGTTAGTAATTGTTTAATATATCCTGTGCTTTTTGTTTGACTGCGTTTATTAAATCGTTGGGCATTCTCACCTTTACTCTTCCTCCGAATTGTACAACCCAGGCAGCAAGACCGTTGCTTACAGCGGCATTTGTGCGGAGAATAAAATGCTCGTTGTCAAGCTTTTGTATTCTTACCTTGTCGCCGAATCGGTCAAGCATAGGCTCCAGCACGTCGTTGTTACAAGCAAGCTCAATCGGCTTTTGTTCACCGCTGTACATATTAAAAAGCTTTGATGAATAGTCTGCAGAGTCAAAGGAGGTTCTGTAGCTTGAAACCTCTGTAAATGGTCTTACAGGCTCTTTAGTAAGGGTGAATTTTTTTATTTTCTCAATACGCAGATGCATAAGATTATCGTATTTTTCGTTATTGCACACAAGGTAGTAATGGTCATCAGACCATATAAGTGCGTAAGGACTTACTGTATAAGTCTTTTCCTCGCTGGCTGTTTTGAATTCATCTGTGATTTTTCTGCGTGAATATGTAATGTTCACCTTTACTTTGTTGGTAATAGCTTCGTCAAGATAATGTATGGTGTAATAAATTTCCTCGTTTTTGCATTTGGGACGGTTGTCAACGTAAACCTGGGAATGGAGTATTTTAGCCTGGTCATCACTTGCAAAGCTTTCGATTTTTTTGACAAGCTCGTTTGTTTTCTTTTGCGAAATGAAGTTTGCCGCCTGAACAGCGTCGGATAAAAGACGGATTTCTGCAAGCTGGAATTTTCTTTCACCTAAAAAATAACCGCCGTTGTTACGTGAGCCGTTGTGAATAATGTCGTAGCCGTACTCCCTTAAAACGTCAATATCCTTATAAATCGATTTCCTTTCAGCGGTAATACCAAGCTTTGCAAGCTCGTCGCAAAGCTGAGTAGCGGAAATATAATGATTTTCATCGGTTCTCTTTTCGAAAATTTCTGCAAGATACAAAAGCTTGAGCTTTGAATTTTTTACACCTGCCATGAAAAATACCCCTTGTTCCATTTATTGTACTATGGAGTTATTTTACAATAAAAAACAGTTTTTGTAAACAATAATAATGTATATTTAATTGTTTACAAAAGATGGCTTCGGGTGTATAATAATATGATAAAGTTATGATTGCGTGGTGTAGCTATGGTCGGTTTGAAAATCGGTCTTGATATAGGCACAGGTTACGTGACTGCCGCCGTTGAAGGTAAAGGCGTTGTCCTTTGTGAGCCGGCTGTAGTCGCTCTTGAAAGAGAAACGGGCAAGGTTCTTGCGGCAGGCAAAAAAGCCGCAGAAATGACGGGGCGCTGTCCCGATGCCATAAAGCTTGTCAGACCTCTTCTCAGCGGAGGTGTGTCTGAGCTTGAAAGCAGTGAAAAGCTTTTAAGAGCATTTCTTGAAAAAATATGTAAAAATAAAATATTTAAGCCAAATGTTGTTGCAACCGTTCCTGCAGGGGTAACAAATCTTGAAAAACGCAATATTCTCGGTTGTATTCTTCGTGCAGGGGCAGGCAGAGCAACTCTTATTGAAGAGCCTCTTGCAGCGGCTCTGGGTATCGGTGTTATGCTCAACAAGCCCTACGGCACAATGATTGTTGACGTGGGCGCAGGTACAACGGGTGTTGCGGTTATTACGATGGGAAGCATTGCTGTTGCAAAAAGTGTTCCCGTGGGCGGTAACGATATGGATAAAATAATAAAAACATACCTTAAAGCCAATCGTGGTGTTGCTGTCGGCAGACTTACCGCAAGGGAGCTGAAGCACATTATAGGCGGTGCAAAAATGCGTGATGAAACCATTGCCGCCATTGCAAGGGGTAAGGATATGTCCGACGGTATGCCCTTGTTCTTTGAGGTAACAGCGCAAGAGATTAATTATGCAATACGCGATTGCGTTGATGAAATCTGCAACGCAATTAAGAGTGTGCTTGAGGTTACACCGCCCGAATTGGTTAAGGATGTTACCGATGACGGTATTTTCCTTTGCGGCGGTATGGCAGACCTTTACGGTCTCGGTGAATATATTACGGAAGCCACGGGTATACAAGTGCATATTCCCGGTAATCATACAAATGTTGCGGCATTAGGCTGTTTGAGAGCCTTTAATGAAGAAAACTATTTGTCACAGAACGGCTATCATTTTGTGACTCTTGAAACACTCAATCTGTGAGGTATATATGAAATTACTTGTTATAGACGGCAACTCAATACTTAACCGCGCTTTTTACGGAGTGCGCTTGCTTACAACCAAGGACGGAAAATATACAAACGGTATATTCGGCTTTATGAATATACTTTTAGGTATGCTTGATGAATATAAGCCTGACGGTGTTGCCGTTGCTTTTGACGTTAAAGCACCAACCTTCAGACACGAAATGTTTGATGCATATAAAGGCACAAGAAAGCCTGCTCCCTCTGAGCTTATAGAGCAGTTTCCTACACTCAAGGAACTTTTGGGTTACCTCGGCTTTACTGTTGTTGAAAAGCCCGGTTATGAGGCAGATGATATTTTGGGCACGCTTTCAAAGGCTTGCGGTCCTGATGATTTTTGTTATATTGCAACAGGTGACAGAGACAGCCTTCAGCTTGTAAGAGATAACGTTAACGTGCTTCTTGCAACAACAAAAATGGGCAAATCCACAACAGTTAAATATGACGTTGCAAAAATAAACGAGGTTTACGGTGTTGCACCCGAACAGCTCATTGATATTAAAGCAATCCAGGGTGATACATCGGATAATATCCCGGGCGTTGCAGGTATCGGTGAAAAGGGTGCGGCAGAGCTTATACAGAAATTCGGCTCTATTGAAAATATCTATGATAATCTTGCTGATTTAGATATTAAACCCGGTATGAAGGTTAAATTGGAAGCATCAAAGGAAAACGCATTTCTCAGCAAAAAGCTCGGCACAATCTGCCTTGAAGCACCGATTGATACGGAATTATCCTCGTACTTCATTAAAGAAGCAGATGCGGTAAAGGCAACGCGCCTTTTATCATCCCTTGAAATGTTTAAAATTTTAAACAGACTCAATTTTTCGGAAGATGTTGCGGTATCGGAAGATGACAGAAAAACAGTAAAGCTTACCGAAATTACCGATTACGACGGCTTTTATAACGAACTGAAATCAGTCGGTAAAGCGTATTTTACCGTGAAATACAACGATTTCGGTATAGAATATATACTCCTTAAAACTCCCGACGGAGTGGCTTTGGCGCTTAACAGCGATTTTATGTTTGTTTCATTCTCCGCAAACGTATTTTCAGACGAAACAATTGAAAAATATACCGATGACTCCAAAAAGCTTTACGGTTTTTGTGATTCTTCGGGTATTGAGCTGAAAAACGTGAAGCTTGATACAGCCCTTGCAGGGTATCTTCTCAACCCCAATTCAAGCGATTATTCCGTAAAAGCCCTCAGCGGCGCATATTCATTAAAACCCGTTAAAATGGAATGCGGTGACCTTGCTGATTTTTATGAAGCTGAGAAAGACTGCGTTGATTCAGCGGCGATTATAGAATCTCTCAGCCTCAAGCTTTCGGCATCAATAAAAGAAAACTGTCAGGAGAATCTTCTCTCGAATATTGAAATTCCTCTTGCGAGAGTTCTTGCAAGTATGGAAAAAGAAGGCTTTTCCGTTGACAGAGATGGCCTTGAAAGCTACAACGATAAAATCGGTTCGGGTCTTGAAGAGAGTCTTAAAAAGGTGTATTCCCTTGCAGGCTGCGAGTTTAACCTTAATTCACCCAAACAGTTGAGTGACGTGCTTTTCTCAGAGGATAAGCTTAATCTTCCTCACGGCAAAAAAACGAAAAGCGGTTATTCAACTAATGCGGACGTGCTTGAATCGCTAAGGGACAAGCATCCCATAATTAACGAAATTCTTAATTACAGAGCGTTGCAAAAGCTTAAATCTACTTACTGTGAAGGACTTTTAAAGGTTATTGACAACGACGGAAGAATACATTCAACCCTTAACCAGACTGAAACCCGAACGGGCAGAATTTCTTCTGCGGAGCCGAATTTACAGAATATCCCCGTAAGAACAGAGCAGGGCAGAGAGCTGCGCAGATTTTTTAATGCAAGAGAAGGCTTTGTGCTTGTTGACGCTGACTATTCACAGATTGAACTGCGTGTTCTTGCAGCTCTTGCAGACGATAAAAATATGATAGAAGCCTTTATCAGCGGTGCAGATATTCACTCAATTACTGCTTCACAGGTTCTTGGTGTTCCTCTCAATGAGGTTACATCAAATGACCGTCGCAAGGCAAAGGCTGTAAACTTCGGTATTGTTTACGGTATCGGTGCTTTTTCACTTTCGCAGGATATAGGCACGTCCGTTGTTGAGGCAGACAGATACATTAAAGGCTACCTTGCAAATTATTCGGGTGTTGCCGCATTTATGGATAATTCCAAAAAGAGCGCAAAGGAAAAAGGCTACGCTGAAACCTATTTCGGCAGAAGACGTTATCTTCCCGAGCTTAATGAATCCAATGCAATAAGGCGCGGGTTCGGTGAGCGTGTTGCAATGAATATGCCCATTCAGGGAACAGCGGCAGATATAATAAAAATCGCAATGATTCAGGTTTATGAACGCTTGAAGGCGGAATGTCCCGAGGCTAAGCTTATTATGCAGGTGCACGACGAGCTTATTATTGAAGCACCTGAAAAGGATGCGGAAATGGTAGCAGACCTTCTGAAAAACACAATGGAAAACGCTTGCGAGCTTTCGGTCCCCCTTACTGTTGAGGTAGCTTGCGGTAAAACCTGGTACGATACAAAATGATGAATACAGAAATTAAAAGAATGGATAGTTCTCATATTAAGGCGCTTTCCGAGATTGAAAAGGAGTGCTTCAGCACCCCTTGGAGTGAAAATGCCTTGGGTGATGAGCTTAATAATGGTTTTTCACGTTTTTTTGTTGCGGAGTGCAACGGTGCGGTTGCAGGATACATAGGCGCTCACAGTATTTTAGGTGAGGTCTATATTACAAATGTTGCCGTGTCAGAAGCTTTTCGCAGAAAGGGTATAGCAGAAAAGCTCATTAAAACCCTTGTTGAGTTTTGTGAAAATGAGGGGATGGAGTTTGTTACTCTTGAGGTAAGGCGCTCTAACAAAGCGGCAAAAAAGCTCTATGCAAAAATGGGATTCCGAGAAGTTGGAGAGCGCAAGGATTTTTATGAAAATCCCCGTGAAGATGCAATCCTTATGACGTATAAGAGGTAGAATATGAAAATTTTAGGTATAGAAAGCTCTTGTGATGAAACAGCGGCTTCTGTTGTTGAAGACGGAAGAAGGGTTCTTTCAAACGTAATAGCATCACAGGTTGAGGAGCATAAAATATATGGTGGTGTAGTGCCCGAAATCGCGTCAAGGCGCCATACGGAAGCGATTTGCGGTGTGGTTGAAAAGGCTCTCGGTGATGCAGGCTGTACAATGGATGATATTGACGCAATAGCCGTAACTTATGCACCGGGACTTATAGGCGCACTTCTCGTAGGCGTAAATTATGCAAAAGGTCTTTCCTTTTCAACGGGCAAACCACTTGTGCCGGTTCACCATTTAAGAGGTCACATTGCGGCGAACTATATTTCCGGGGAAGAAATAAAACCGCCCTTTCTTTCACTTGTGGTGTCAGGCGGTCACAGTCATATAATCAATGTAAAATCATATACAGAGTTCGAAATAATAGGAAGAACTAGGGATGATGCGGCAGGTGAGGCTATGGATAAAGCCGCAAGAACAGTCGGTCTTCCTTATCCCGGTGGCGTTAATCTTGATAAAATTTCAAAAGACGGGGACGAAAATAAATATAAATTTCCTGTACCGAAGGTAGCGGATTCGAAATATGATTTCAGCTTTTCGGGTCTTAAAACTTTTGCGGTGAACCTTGTACATAACGCATCGCAAAAGGGTGAAACCGTAAAAGCCGAGGATTTAGGCGCATCCTTTATAAAGGCTGTTACGGATTTGCTTGTTTCTCATACTATGGAGGCGGCAAAGGATACGGGCGCCAAAACAATTGTCCTTGCAGGCGGTGTTTCCGCAAACTCAAGACTTCGTCGCGTAATGCAGGAAGAGTGTGACAAAAGAAATATTAAACTCTTTATGCCTGAATTAAAATACTGCGGTGACAATGCCGCAATGATAGCATCACAAGGCTATTACGAATACCTTGACGGCAAAAGAGCAGATCTTACTCTTAATGCGGTGGCAAGTATGCCCATAGATTTTAATGCGTAATTCGTAATTCGTAATTCGTAATGCGTAATTATCGGAACGCTGGCGCGTTGATAATAAGTAAAGTTGCGGAGGTTTTCTACCTCTCTGCGCAAGGAGAGAGGGGGACCGCCTTGAAGTTAAGTTTTTTATATGAATTAGTTTTAAGCGTGTCAAATATTTGTTCTATAATTAAGTTCAGCGGAGCGGTGGAGAGTCCTTGTCAAGTTGTTTCTTACAGCAAAGCTCGGGCGCAGTGTTGTAAGGTGCTTTGCTACAATGTAAAAGAATAAAGAAAAAGCATAAATAAAAAAATCGGAATGCTACGCATTGATTATAATGCCGACCGCAGGTCCCTTAACTCCTAATTCCTCATTCCTAACTCTTAATTAAAAACCCCGACCTTTTTGAAGGTCGGGGTTTGTTTCACCACTCATAATTATGCAACTGTCCTTGGTTTTGTAACTCAGGGTAGCCAAGCTGCCTTAATGCTTCATAAACACCAATAGCAACAGCGTTTGAAAGATTAAGGCTTCTTGCATCGTTAATCATAGGTATTCTTACACATTCATCGGGATGCTCTAAAAGTAACTCTTCGGGAAGACCTTTTGTTTCTTTACCGAAAATCAAGTATGTTTTATTTCCGTATATAACATCCGAATGTGTTTTTTTAGCCTTTGTTGTGAAAAAATAATACTGTCCGTCAGGGTTTTTGCTGAAAAAATCCTCTATATTTTCGTAATAAGTCAAATCAAGAAGATACCAGTAATCAAGACCTGCACGCTTTAATTTTTTATCGTCGATGTTAAAGCCCATGGGCTTTATAATGTGGAGTCTTGCACCCGTTGCCGCACACGTGCGGGCAATGTTACCCGTGTTTTGCGGTATCTCAGGTTCGACAAGAACAATGTTCACTTCACTCATAATTTTCCTAATTCCTTTATATAGAAAGGTATTCCGCGTTCAAAGTCAACACCGTAGGTGATGGGATTATCCATTGACTGCGTGCGTTTTATACAATCGCAAACGTATCTTGCGGCGATACCCATAGCTTTTTCAATTGAGATACCGTTAAGAAGTGCACCGCAGAATGCGCTTGCAAAAACGTCGCCTGTGCCGTGATATACGCCGGGAAGTCTTTTTTCAAAATAATAATGCGGAACTCTGTCTGAGCTCATACAAGCGGCGCCTACTTTGTCTTCATCAAAGCTGACACCCGTAAGAACAACGCTTTTTGCGCCCATATCAAGTAACTTGTTCAAAAGATTCACAACATATTCCTCGGTCTGAACACCCTCGATAAATTCTTCATCTGTCATAAAGCAGGCTTCTGTAATATTGGGTAAAATAATATCAGCCTTTGCGCACAATTGTGCCATTTCTTTTGCGAAATTTTCGTCAAAAATCTGATACATTTTGCCGTGGTCTGCCATACAAGGGTCGGCAATGAAGAGGTTGTCATTCCTTTTAAAATCATCTGCAAACTTCTTTACAATATCTATCTGGTCAAATGAACCTAAAAAGCCTGAATATATAGCATCAGGTTTAAGGTCAATGCTTTTCCAATGTTCGCCGATTGCAGGCATATCACAAGTGAGGTCGCGGTAAGTAAAGCCTGTAAATCCGCCCGTGTGCGTTGAAAGAACGGCTGTGGGCATACAGATGGTTTCAATACCTGCGGCAGAAATTATAGGGAGTGCAACTGTAAGCGAGCATTTTCCGAAACCTGAAATATCGTTTATAGCAACAAGTCTTTTCTGATTTTCCATAATATTTTTCCTCTCAAAAAAATTTTAATCGTTGCAGATATTGTAAAATATTTTTGGTGTTGCCGAAAGTATCAAAAACAATAAAAATAATATAACCAGATTATTTCCATTTAATTTTTGTTTTTTGCTGTCTTACTTTAAAACTCTTTGGGTAAACTTTATTTAAACGGTTGAACGTTTTTCAAGCCGTATAAAAACAGGAGGTGTAAAAAATGACAATGAATTTAAAAAACATGAAAACTGAGGATATGGTAAAAATCAGTACAGCGGCAATGGCAGTTGGTGTTGCGGCGGCTGTTACTGCGGGTATCGTAAACTCTAAAAGTCCTATGAAAAAAATGAAGAAAATCGCTAAAAAGACCGCGAAAGGTATGGACAATATTGCGGATATAATGTTTAAGTAAAAAGTAAGGGATACGGGAAAGCTCCCGTATCCCGAAGGGTAGTGAAAAGATGAAAAAAATACTTTCGGTTATACTTATTATAACGATGGTCTTTTGTTTTAACGCTTGTGGTGAAAATTCGGGCAAGGGAATGACTGATAGCTTTTCAACAGTTGCTGAGACCTCTACCGAAACCGTTAAAGAAACCAAAGAGCAGACAAGCGGAGCGGGTGAGTCAACAACCGCACCCGAGCCTTCACCTATGGATAATTCCACGAAACCGTTAACCGCGGTTTACGGAAAACGTACGGGCACAACCAAAACGTATACGGGTCTTGAGCCGTTGAGTGAAATTGAGTTACCCGTTGTTGACCCTGAAAATGTGCGCGGACTTTCCGAGGCACAGATACAGCACAGCTTCGGTGTTTCCAAAAACGGTGAGCCACACGAAATATCTGTTAATAATCAGAAGTTTTATGAGGATTACGGTGCAATGTGTCTTGATACAAGCGGAGATAAGGTTATTTATCTTACCTTTGATTGCGGGTATGAAAACGGCTGCACGGAAAAAATACTTGATACCTTGAAAGAGAAGAAGGTTCCTGCGGCATTTTTTGTGACGCTCCCACACGTTAAATCCTGCCCCGAGCTTATTGCACGTATGATAAACGAGGGACATACAGTGGGAAATCATTCGGTGAATCACCCTGATTTTTCAGAAATTTCAAGAAAACAAATGGCGGAGGAAATACAAGGCCTTGATAATTATTTAAGAGTAAATTTCGGTTATTCAGCACCGTTCTTCCGTTTTCCTGAGGGTAGTTGCTCCGAAAGCGCATTGGATTTGGTGCAAAATGCAAGGTTTAAATCCGTTTTTTGGTCTAGTGCCTATGCTGATTGGGACGTTTCAAACCCAAAGGGCAAACAATATGCTTTTGAAACAGTTACCTCAAGGCTTCACCCCGGGTGTGTGCTTCTTTTGCACGCGGTTTCACCCGACAATGCAGAAGCGCTGGGGGATATAATTGACTATGCTGTTTCACAAGGCTACACTTTTAAATCACTGTAAAAAAATAACGGCTGAAGTTCTCAGCCGTTAAAATTATGCTTTGGTTATTAAACGTTGAATCTGAAAAGAACAATGTCGCCGTCCTGCATAACGTACTCCTTACCCTCGGAACGAACAAGACCTTTTTCCTTTGCAACCTGCATTGTGCCGCATTCCATAAGAACGTCGAAGGAAACAACCTCTGCACGAATAAAGCCTCTTTCAAAGTCGGAGTGAATTTTACCTGCCGCCTGAGGAGCCTTTGTGCCTTTTTTGATGGTCCAGGCTCTTACCTCGGGCTGACCTGCAGTAAGATAGCTCATAAGACCTAAGAGGTCATAGCTTCTTTCAATAAGAAGGTCAAGACCGCCCGTTTCAATGCCGAGCTCTGCAAGGAACATTTCTTTTTCTTCTTTGTCAAGCTCTGAAATCTGTGCTTCAAGCTCTGCGCAGATGGGGAGCACCTGGCTGCCTTCCTCTTCCGCAAGAGCTTTAACCGCGTTGTAACGTACGTTTGAGTCAATTTTTGAAGCGAAATCCTCTTCACTCATATTACAAGCATAAATTACGGGCTTTGACGTGAGAAGGTCAACCGTGTCGATAATTTCTTTTTCATCATCTGTAAGGTCAACCGCTCTTGCGCAAATGCCGTTATCAAGTGCCTCGCGGACTTTTTCAAGCACAGCAAGCTCGCTTGCAAGGGATTTGTCACCCTTCATAGCTTTAGTTGTTCTGTCAATTCTTCTGCCGAGGATTTCAGCATCAGAAAGAATAAGCTCAAGATTTATTGTTTCAATATCGCGCTGGGGGTCAACAGAGCCGTCAACGTGCATAATGTCGTCGTTGTCAAAGCAACGTACAACGTGGATAATTGCGTCAACCTCTCTGATATGTGAAAGGAATTTGTTACCGAGTCCCTCGCCCTTTGATGCGCCTTTAACAAGACCTGCAATATCAACAAATTCAATTGTTGCGGGCGTAACCTTAACGGGATTATACATTTCGCAAAGGGCATCAAGACGCTTATCCGGAACTGCAACAACCCCCACGTTGGGTTCAATTGTACAGAAGGCGTAGTTTGCCGCCTGAGCACCTGCATTTGTGAGAGCGTTAAAAAGTGTGCTTTTGCCTACGTTGGGCAATCCGACTATACCAAGTTTCATTTAATAAACTTCCTTTTCATTATTTCGGGAGATATTTTAACACAATAAAATATGTATTTCAATATTTTTAAGATAAATAATATATTTGTATACCCCCAATCACCTGAGAAATAATATTTCTGAGGTGATTTTTTGAATTTCAGAACAGACCTTGCTCTTGAAAGAAAAGAGCTTGTAAAAGGTAAGTCTATTGACGGTATAAAAGTGGATGAAAAACAAAACTCCGAGTGCAAGACAACTGTTATTGACATTATAAGTGAAAATGCCGCCAAAAAAATCGGAAAAGGGGTAGGGAGATATATAACCCTTGAAATGAATGCTTTTTCTGACGAGGCGGCTGTTTCGGATGGCAGACTTAAAGCTTTGATTGAAAGCATAGAAAGCCTTTTACCGAAAGGAGAGGGTACGGTGCTTGTGGCAGGGGTAGGGAACTCTGATATGACGTCTGATGCGTTAGGACCAATGACCGCATCTATGATTTTTGCTACACGCCACATTGATGAAGAGGTACAAAAGACTGCAGGTTTTTCAAAAAAACTGCGTCCCGTTGCCTCTGTTTCTACGGGAGTGTTAGGTAAAACGGGAATTGAATCCGGGGAATATATAAGAAGCATTTGTGCTGAGGTTAACCCCCAATGTGTTATTACCGTTGATGCTCTTGCGGCAGGCAGTGTTTCAAGGCTGGGTACAACCGTGCAGATGTCGGATACGGGCATTGCACCGGGGTCGGGTATAGGTAACACCCGAAAACGTATTGACGAGGGGCTTTTAGGTATCCCCGTGATTGCAATCGGCGTTCCTACGGTGGTGAATGCAGTGTCCCTTGCTGCTGAGCTTTCGGGAGTAAGGGCGGATAAGTTTAACAGTGATGTTTTATCTCAGGGTGAGAGACTTATTGTTGCTCCTAAGGATATTGATTTAATGGTGAAAAATGCATCGTATCTTTTGGCTTTGGCAATAAACTGCGCGTTGCAGCCGAGTCTTACCCCAAAAGAACTTTACGGTCTGATGTAATACCCCGGCACCGTTACTCATAGAATTTTAATATATGGGGGTGCTTGTATGAGTGGTAACAGGTCGGGCTTGAAGAGGATTTTTTGTATATGCCTCTGTTTTTGCTTGCTTGCGTGCAGCTTTTCTTTTGGGGACTACGCGGTATTGCTGACGGAGCTTTTGGTTTCCGAATACCGCGTAATGAAAAAATCCGTGAATTATCAGCCCAACGGGTCGGGTATCAGCAATGAGAATGAAACGGTTTCTATCGAAGGTTATGGCGGCGGTGATTACGCTGATGCAGCTGTTAATGCCGATGCTAAAGCGCCTGCGGATATAGAAGAGTTAAAAAAACAAGCACAAGCACTTTATAAGGGGTATAAAAAATCGGGTGATATTGATGAAATACAAATGGGTGCAACGTCAAAAACTATCAGTTTAGGTCTTGTTGAGATTGATAACAAAACGGATACCTCCATATCACTGAAAACGCTTCTTGCGCAAAAACCGAGCTATAAAAAAATCACTAAAACAGCGCCGTATATCCTCATTTATCACACCCATTCAACCGAAGGCTATGAAATGCTTGATCTTGGGTGGTATTCAAATCAGTACAACTCCCGTACAAGCGACAAAGAGAAAAATATGATCCGCGTTGGTGACGAGCTTACAAAAACACTTGAGGAAGCAGGCTTTAAGGTTATTCACGACAGAAATATTTATGATACCTCCTATAACGGTGCGTATTCCCGTTCAAGGGTGAGCGTTGAAAAATATTTGAAGCAATACCCGTCAATACAAATAACTCTTGACGTGCACAGAGATGCCATTCACTATGAAAGCGGAACAAAATGCAAGCCTACTGCAGTTATAAACGGAAAAAAAGCAGCTCAGGTTATGATAATTTCGGGGTGCGAGGGTAACGGTGTAGAGGATTTTCCTTCGTGGAAAGAAAACCTTGTGTTTGCGCTGGGTCTGCAAAGCTCCGCTGAGGAGAAATACAGCGGCCTTATGCGCCCGGTGTTTTTCAGCAACAGAAAATATAATATGGACGTAACTCCGTGCTCGCTACTGCTTGAATTCGGTACGGATGCCAATACCCTTGAAGAGGCTGTGTATTCGGCTCAGCTCATAGGAAACGCTCTGGGAGATATACTGAATAAAGAGATGAAAGGATAATATAATGGAATTTAATAAAATGTTCAATGTTTTTACCGTTTCGGCAATTGTAATTATGCTTCTTACAACCCTTGTTTCGGCGTGTTTTGCCGTTTCGGTACGCGGTAACAGTAATTTGGGAGTGTCAGTTATCACAGAAACTGAGAAAAATAACCAACTAACCGCCGAAAGATTTTGATAAAATGTAAAAAAACTGTGATTTTATGTTAAAGTATAAAAATTCTATTGAAATAATTATAAGTTTATTGTAAAATATTAGCAAAGATTACTACTTTTATATAGAGTAGTGCTTTTCGCAATACCCATAGGAGATGAACCAATGTCATTAAAGCTTAATACCCGTTACCTTGAGGACTTTGTTTCTGCTGAAGAGGTTGAAGCAATTGCGCCCGAGGTTTCAGCAGCGGTTGAACTTCTTAATTCCCGTACAGGTCCCGGTAATGACTTCCTCGGTTGGCTAGACCTTCCCGTGGATTATGATAAATCGGAGTTTGAGAGAATTAAAAAGGCTGCTGAAAAAATCAGAAATGATAGCGACGTTCTTGTTGTTATCGGTATCGGCGGCTCTTATTTAGGTGCAAGAGCAGCCATTGAATTCTGTAAATCACAGAACAGAAACCTTCTTGAAAAACCGCAGATTATATTTGCAGGTAATACCCTTTCTTCGGCAGCACTTGCTGAGGCTGTTGCACTTTGTGACGGTAAGGATTTTTCGGTTAACGTAATTTCCAAATCAGGCACAACAACAGAGCCCACAATTGCATTCCGCGTTTTTAAGGATTTACTTGAAAAGAAATACGGCAAGGAAGAAGCCGCAAAAAGAATTTTTGCTACAACCGATAAGGCTCGCGGCACACTTAAAGAATTATCTGACCGCGAAGGCTATGAAACCTTTGTAATCCCTGATGATGTGGGCGGCAGATATTCAGTTCTTACAGCGGTTGGCCTTTTACCTATTGCAGTTGCAGGAATTGATATTGACAAAATGATGAGCGGTGCGGCTGATGCCCGTGATGCTTTTGCTGAAGGTGATGTCAATACCAACGACTGTTACAAATACGCCGCAATGAGAAACATCCTTTACCGTCAGGGTAAAAAGGTTGAAATGATGATTTCTTACGAGCCTGATTACACACTTATGAACGAGTGGTTTAAACAGCTCTTCGGTGAAAGCGAAGGTAAAGACGGCAAGGGACTTTACCCTTCATCAGCAATTTTCTCAACAGACCTTCATTCTCTCGGTCAGTACGTTCAGGAGGGTGAAAGGTTGATGTTTGAAACTGTTGTTACGTTCAACAAGCCTAAAAATGAACTTGTTATAGGTCTTGACCCTGAAAATGGTGACGGTTTCAATTTCGTTGCAGGTCACAGTGTTGATTATGTTAACAAAAAGGCATTCCTTGGCACAGTGCTTGCGCACACAGACGGCAAAGTGCCTAATATTATTCTTGAATTGGAAGAGATGAATGCATACACGTTCGGTTATCTCGCTTATTTCCTCGAAAAAGCCTGTGCCGTTTCAGGCTACATTCTTTCAATCAATCCTTTCGACCAGCCCGGTGTTGAAAGCTATAAAAAGAATATGTTTGCTCTTCTCGGCAAACCGGGTTATGAAGAGCACAAAAAAGCTCTTGAAGCAAGACTTTAACAGAAACAGAAATCACGCCGAAAGGCGAGAAATAAACAACGGAGGTAAATCATTATGGTTTCACTTATTATAGGCAACAAAGGTTCCGGTAAAACAAAAAGACTTATTGCTCTCATTAACGAGGCGGTAGCAAATACTGACGGAACAGTAGTTTGCATTGAAAAATCCCCGTTACTTACTTATGAGGTAACCCACAAAGCCAGACTTATCGAAACAGAAAGATTCGATATCCAGGGCTGTGATGCTTTCTACGGAATGGTATGCGGCATTATTGCACAGGATCACGATTTGACTGATATTTTCGTTGATGCTACATTTAAAATTGTCGGCAGAGATTACGATGCTTTTGCAGCACTTATTAACAAAATTTGCAAGGTTTCTGATGAAGCTAACGTAAACTTTGTGTTCACGGTTTCAGAAGACCAGGATAAGCTTCCTGCTGCTCTTTTCGAAAATGCAAAGGTTATCTGATTTAATCAGAAACAGAATGAACATAAAAAACCCTCGGATTGTGCAATCCGAGGGAGTTTTCTATGTATTTACCATCTGTTTTCAACGTATTCGCAGAATGCGTACATATCATTGATTTCAAGCTTTGTGCCGTCATCAAGGATTACATTACCATTCCACTTGCCGTGAACCTGATGTGAGTTCATTCGCATTACCTGAACATTAAGGTCCGCGTGGAAATCATAGAAGGGTGTCATTGTTAGATTGAATCTGCCATCCTCAGACATAAATTCCCATGGCTCCATATATTTGTCGGGCTTAGGGAAGGTTTTTACGTCAACGGCACCGATTTTGTGAGCCTTGCCGTCGTAAAAAAGGCAGGTTTCCGTTGCGTTGCTTTCGTCTCCGATTGCCCAGGTGATTTCAAAACCGAAGAGATGCTTTTTGCCGTCTTCGTCTGTAAGGTAGGTTGAGCCGTTGCCCCAGTACCATACCATTTTGTACGGTGTGTTGACACGCCCCCAGTCAAGTGAGCAGAAGGATGTATCCTTCGTGAATTCATAAACGTCATCGCCGTATTTGAAGGTTCCTTCGCAGGGCATACAGTTCTGCTTTGTGGTCATAAAGTACTTTGTAGGCATATCCTTGAAGGGGAGAACTGTTGTGATATTTTCAAGTCCGGGCATAATGTCCATATTGAATTCGCACTCAACGATTTTGTCTTTTTTCTTGCCCTTGAAATAAAGAGTTCTTGAGTTGTGCTTTGTGTCGAACTTGATTACAGCATTACCTACACGTGCTTTAAAGAAATTTGGAGTGTCGCCCTTTGAGGGGAGAATGTATTTGCTGTCACCGCCAAGGAAAAGCTCGGTGTCGTCAACAATAACCTTTTTCTCAACAAGGTCAACGATTTTTGCAGCAGCGTAACCGCCGATTGATATGTTGGCGAAGCTAATCTGTACCATATATCTTCCGTCAGATACCTGGTAAAAGTCCCACTCTTTTTTTCTTTTATTGGGCTTTGAAAAAGAGCGTTCGTAATCAAAAACGTTATGTCTTGCCCAACCCTTTGCAAGAAGGTTGCCTTCAGCATCAAGAAGGGGCGTTTTTTCGGTGTATTCTGTTTGTTTTGACTTTTCTTCCCATTCAGTGTAATTGCTGTAAGTTCTTTTAAGTTCTTGACTCATTTCAAAATACCTCGTATAAATGTATATTATATAGTGTAAATTATAACATTCTGCAAGAATTTTGCAATACTTTTAACAAAAGATTTTTTGTAAATAATTATTGACAAAATTCATTTTAGATAATATAATATTCGGGTATGTTGAGAGGTAATGTGTATGATTATCGAACTTGAATCAATTTTTAATACTGATGGGTTAAAGGTTCCGATTGATTATGAGCTTTCACTTGCTTCTGTGGAGGTTTCGGGTTTAAATCCCATTTCTGCACCTGCAAAGGTTGTGGGCTGTGTTGAAAATAATGCAGGTATCGTTACTCTTACCGCTAAAGTTCAGTTTGCTTATGAAGCACCTTGTGACCGTTGTGCTAAGGATGTTAAACGCGAGTTTTCATTCCCTGTTGAGCATACTCTTGTGGTTGCTCTTGAAAGCGGCGACAATGATGATTTTCTTGAGGTGCCCAATATGCGCCTTAACCTTGATGAACTTGTTGAGGAGGATGTCAATCTCGCTCTTCCCTCAAAATACCTTTGCAACGAAGAATGTAAGGGACTTTGTTCCGTTTGCGGCAAAAACCTTAACGAAACCCAATGCGATTGCAAAGCACCGATAGACCCGCGTATGGAAGTGCTTTTAAAGCTTTTGGAAGAGTAAATAATTATAATTATAATATTGGAGGTAAATACTCATGGCAGTACCTAAGAGAAGAGTATCTAAAGCAAGAAGAGATAAAAGAAGATCCAACGTTTGGAAAATGGATGCAGCTGCACTTGTAAAGTGCCCCAACTGCGGTGATTACAAAAGACCCCACAGACTTTGCACAGCTTGTGGCTATTACAACGGCAAACAGGTAATCGAAGTAGAATAATTCCTGTTATTTTGTAATTGGTTTTTCAAAGGGCGGCGAGAGAAAATCTCCCCGCCCTATTGGACTGTTATTTGGTTGAAATGGTGGTGATAGTGTGTCTGTTAAAATAATCGGTGTTGCAAACGGTGCTTACGGTGAAAGAGCCGGTATCGAAAGCGGTGATGAGCTTTTGAGCATAAACGGCAACGAGATATACGACGTTCTTGACTATCGCTTTTACATTCAGTCCAAAAAGCTTACTCTTGAGCTTTTGCGTAATGGTGAAAAGTATAAAACCAATATCCGCAAAAGTGATGAATATGCAGATATAGGTCTCGAATTCAGCACATATTTAATGGATAAACAGCATTCCTGCAAAAACAAGTGCGTATTTTGTTTTGTGGACCAGATGCCCAAGGGTATGAGGGATACTCTTTATTTTAAAGACGATGACTCAAGAATGTCCTTCTTATTCGGCAATTATATAACTCTTACGGGTCTTTGTGAGCGTGAGGTACAGCGTATTATTGATATGCACATTTCACCCGTTAACATTTCAGTTCATACAATGAACCCTGAATTAAGAGTTCAAATGATGAAAAATCCCCACGCAGGTGAGGTTTTAAGTATTCTTGACAGATTTTCCGAAAACGGGATTGAAATGAACACTCAGCTTGTTTTGTGTCCCGGGTTAAATGACGGGGACGAGCTCCGTTTTTCTTTAGAGGAGCTCTCTAAACTTTCTCCGTCTGTCAAGAGTATAGCGGCTGTGCCCGTTGGTCTCACAAAGTATCGTGACGGTTTGTATCCCTTAAGAACCTACACTAAAGAGGAAGCCGCCAATGTAATTGATATTATAGACGAGTTCAATGCTCATTTTGCTTATTTCAATGGCGGACAAACCCTTGCTTACGCTTCGGATGAATTTTACCTCATAGCTGAAAGACCCTTACCCGATGCAGATTATTACGGTGAATTTGCGCAGCTTGATAACGGTGTGGGGATGTGTGCACTTTTAAGAAGTGAATTTACCGACGCTCTTGCCGGCGAGAATTCAAGAGATATAAAAAGAAATATCACCATTGCCACAGGATATGCGGCTTATGATTTATTGTGTGAGCTTTCCGGGAAAGCAGAAGAAAAATTCCCGGGCTTAAAAGTGAATGTTGTTAAGATTAAAAACGAGTTTTTTGGTGAGACTGTTACCGTTGCGGGATTGATAACGGGTGAAGACTTCAAAAATCAGCTGAAAGATATGCAGATGGGCGAAAAATTGCTTATTCCCCGCGTATGTCTTCGCAACGAAGGGGATAAATTCCTTGATGACGTTACCATTGAAGAACTTTCGGAATATTTGAAAATTGATGTTTATGCTGTCGAAAATGACGGGTATAAGCTTTTAGACTCTATAATTAACTGATAATGGAGGTGTTAGTATGGCAAGACCTGTTGTTGCTATTGTAGGCAGACCTAATGTTGGTAAATCAACCTTGTTCAACAAGCTTACAGGAACAAGGCTTGCAATTGTTGATAACACACCGGGTGTTACCCGTGACCGCCTTTTCGGTGATTGCGAGTGGCTCGGACATAATATGTTGCTTGTTGATACAGGCGGTATTGAACCGTATTCAAACGATGTTATTCTTTCGCAAATGCGCCGTCAGGCACAGCTTGCTATTGACAGTGCAAATGTAATAATTCTTGTTACGGACGTGCGCGACGGTGTTGTGGCTACCGATGCTGAGGTTGCAACAATGCTTCAGAAAAGCGGTAAACCGATTGTTCTTGCAGTTAATAAATGTGACTCTCTTGGTGCGCCGCCCCCCGAGCTTTATGAGTTTTATAACCTCGGTATTGGCGACCCCATTCCCGTTTCATCCGTTCACGGTCACGGTACGGGTGATTTGCTTGACGAGGTGCTTAAACACTTGCCTGCAGAATACCTTGAAGATAATAATGATGAGGATGATTATATAAAGGTTGCCCTTATCGGTAAGCCTAACGTTGGTAAATCATCGCTTGTGAATAAAATTATCGGTGAAGACAGAATGATTGTTTCTGATATTGCCGGTACAACACGCGATGCGACCGACAGCTTCGTTGAAAACAGCTACGGCAAGTTTATGTTTATTGACACCGCAGGCTTACGACGCAAATCAAAGGTTGACGATGCGGTTGAAAAATACAGCGTTTTAAGAACTGATATGGCAGTTGAACGCTCCGATGTGTGCGTTATTATGATAGATGCTCTTGAAGGCTTTACCGAGCAGGACAGTAAGGTTGCAGGAAGAGCACTTGAGCAGGGTAAGGGCTGTATTATTGCGGTTAATAAGTGGGATGCCTATGAAAAAGACGGCAGAACAATGGACTCTTACCGCAAACAACTTATGAAGGATTTTTCATTTATGTCCTTTGCACCCATTATATTTATTTCTGCAAAAACAGGGCAGAGGGTAGACAGACTTTATGAGCTTATAAAGTTTGTTGATACACAGAATGCAATGCGAATTAAAACGGGTCAGCTCAATGAGATTCTTGCGGCGGCAACTCTCCGTGTACAACCGCCTACGGATAAGGGCAAGCGCCTAAAAATATTCTATATGACTCAGGCATCAACAAGACCCCCGACATTCGTATGCTTCGTTAACAGCGCAGAGCTGTTTCATTACAGCTATCAGCGTTATATTGAAAACCAGATTCGTGAGGTTTACGGACTTGAAGGCACACCCGTGCGCTTCGTAATCCGCGAACGTGATGAGAAAAGCAGACATTGATAAAAAACCGTCTGCCGAAGCAGACGGTTTTTTTAAATTAGGAATTAGGAATTTTGGAACGCTGACGCGTTGATTGTATATAATGCGGAATGCGAAGTGAAGTTGCGGTGGTGCGAAGCCTATCCTCCTTGCCGCTCGCGGGAGGGAGGGGGACCGCCCTTGCACTAACTTTCTCGTTAGATTTTCTGAAAAGCGCGATATTAAGTATTTATTACAATCGTGTTTTGTCGGGGTGGTGGAAGGTGTAATTATCGCAAATCATAATACCGCTTGCGCGGTGGTACCTTCCACCATTCCGCCCGAA
>JAGASD010000040.1 GCA_017621885.1 Clostridia bacterium
ATGTCACATATATAATAAACAACGTTTGTGATGCTCGTCAAAGAGACTTGACTATTGCTCCCGAATATCGTTGATTGATAACAGAGAATTTATGTCAATGGAAGCGTTGCTTCCACGATGCGCTTTTATGCGCATCGGGAACTCTCCACCACCCGATAAAACTTGTTTTAATACGAAAGTAGCCACACGCTTGAGAATTAAAATTAAACATCAACTTGACAAAATGGTGGTCCCCCTCTCTTAAACCAGAGAGGTAGAAATAGCAACCGCTTTTTTGTTCTATTAAACAGAAAACTAACCGAAAGTAAACTATTACTTTAATTACGCTTTATAATGCCGACGCAGGTCCCTTAGCTCCTCACTCCTAACTCCTCATTCCTAACTAAAAAAGCCTGTTCGACCAAGTCGAACAGGCTTTTATTATTTGCCAACACAAAAATTCTTGAATACTTCCGTAACTACCGTTTCCGTTGCCTTTTCACCTGTTAAGACGGACAAATTCTCAATAGCACAATCTATGCATACATTTATTGCATCAGGGGTGATACCGAAAGAAAGACCGTCAAGGGCTTCGCGGATGTTTTCAGATGCTTTCATTACGCAATTACGCTGTCGCTCTGTTGTAATAAGGGGTGCAGAAGGGTCGAAGCCTGCAGTACCTACAACGTTTTCAACGGCTTTTGTAAGCTCGTCAATACCTGCTCTGTTTTTTGCTGACATTTCCACAATCGGAGCAGCTGTATATTTTTTCAGTTCATCTGCCGAAAGCTTAATGTCACCGTCCGTTTTGTTAATAATCACAACGGTATTTTTCTTGCTGCACATCAAAAGAAGTGCTTTATCATCTTCGGAAAACTCATTTTGTGCATCAAGAACCATAAGCACAAGACTTGCTCTGTCGAAGCGCTCCTTTGCTCTTTCGACACCGATTTTTTCTATTATATCATCTGTATTTTCTCTTATACCTGCCGTATCTGCAAGGCGGAGGGTAATGTTGCCGACTCTTACCGTTTCCTCAAGGACGTCACGGGTTGTTCCTGCAACAGATGTTACAATTGCTCTTTCGCTACCTGCAAGGGCATTAAGAAGCGTTGATTTTCCTACGTTAGGCTTACCTACAATTGCGGTATCAATACCCTCAAGCACAGCCTTACCTGCATCAAATCCCGAAAGGAGCTTTTCTAATCTTTCGCTGACATCCGTAAGAGTTCTGTTCATTTCGTCATCCGAAAGCTCGGGAATTTCATCGTCAGGGTAATCTACCCAAGCTGCCATAAAAGCGGCTGTAAGAGCAAGCTTGTCACGGCACTCGGCAATTTCACGGCTCAACGCACCGTCAAGAGCATTAAGAGTTGCAGCTCGTGCCTCTTCACCCGATGCAGAAATCAAGGACATAACCGCTTCTGCCTCAGATAAATCCATTTTCCCGTTGAGGAACGCTCTTTTTGTGAATTCACCGCCCTCTGCAGGCTCTGCACCTGCATTAAGCACCGCACGAAGAACTCTTTTTAATATAAAAAGACCTCCGTGACAGCTTATTTCAACAACATCCTCACCCGTGTAGCTTCTGGGTGCTCTGAAAACGAGCACGACTGCATCATCAAGGACGGTTTCTCCGTCGTGCACTTTGCCGTAAAGGGCTCTGTAGCCGGGTGTATCATAAACTTTTTTACCCGAAACAGCAGAAAAAACGCTGTCCGCAACGGCCAGCGCATTTTCACCGGATATTTTAATTGTTCCTAAACCTGCCGCCGCCTGAGCGGTGGCAATAGCAGCAATAGTTGACAAAAAATCACCTGTAATTTCAAAAATTATTTTTTACCCGTTGAACCGAAGCCGCCTGCTCCGCGCTCGGTTTCATCAAGCTCTGAAACCTCTTCTGTGGGCATCATTGACACGGGCATAATAACCATTTGTGCCACTCTTTCCCCCGGTTGAATGGTGTAAGGTATGCTTATCTGATTTATAACACCAACCATAACCTCACCGCGGTAGTCGCTGTCCACAACTCCTACGGAGTTAAGAAGACCTATACCGTGCTTTACGGCAATTCCGCTGCGAGGAAATACAAACGCACCGTATTCTGCAGAAGGAAGAGCTATCGCAATACCGGTAGGAATCACGGCAGTTTCACCGCCCTCAAGGGTTATAGGCTCGTCAATACAAGCGCAAAGGTCAAGACCTGCACTTCCGCCCGTTGCTCTGTTGGGTACTTTTGCGTTTTCACGCAGTTTTTTTATCTTTAAAGCTTCCATTTTCTCACCAAAGTCTGCCGGCGTTGTTATCGTCAGCTGCAGCTGTCATCTTCAATCTTTCAAGCTCACGCTTATAGAAATCGCGCTCACTCTTTGCCTGAGCAGCATCCTCAAGATATGCTTTAAGCTGTGAACGAAGGCTGTCTGCACTGCCGCTGTTTTTCATTGCATCATCTGCATACTGCAAAGCAACAAGTATCGCAGCCTGTGTTGTAGAAACGTGACTTCCTTTGAGGATGCTTGTCATTTTAGCATCAACCTCATGAGCTAAATCCTGCATATATTCTGCAGACTCATCTGACACAATGCGGTATTCTTCACCGGCAATATTTAATTTATGTACTCTTTTATCCATGGTAACCATCCTTAAATTTATTTACAGAGAAATTATACATTGTTTTTGCCTTTTTCGCAACACTACATATTGTAAAAATTCATTTTGTGTACACAATTTATCTGTTGATATTTATTCCTCATACTGATATAATTTATTTTATAAAACGATGAAAGGCAGTTATTATGGAATTCAACCCTAACCCTAACATTAATCCTGACACTAATCCCATAAATACGCAGACCCATTCAAACGGATACCCTGTGCCGGATAATACTCAACCTCAGTATTCACAGCCACAGTATGCTCCCCCGTCTGTTGTTTATCAGAATACATATAACAACGGCTCTGCTCCCCAATATCATTACGGCAACCCTATGCCCTTTGTTATTGACCAACGCTATTATCAGGAGCAACAGCAAAAGCTCTTAAAACGCAATGCAGAAAAACAAAAAATCAGCAAAATCGGCAATCTGATGGGCGCATCTTTAGTCGTTTGCCTTCTTATGGCATCGGTTTTCTCTGTTTTTCTTGTATTTTTGCCGAATTCTTATGTTTATGGCAGTAATTTCGCATTAGATGCGCTTATTAATATTTTTTACTCTGTGGTTGTTGTTGGTTTAACCTTCTTTGTTTTCGGCACTATTCTCAAAAAAATAAAGGATCCTTCAACCCAAAATAAGCCTTACTCTTTTGATATCAGCTATTCAGGTGCGAAAAACCCTAAAAAAACCGCCCTTCTTATTTTTATGGGCTTTGGCGGATGTATGGCGGCAAATTACATTACCTCTATCCTGATTATGTTCATGGAGGCGCTCGGCTTTGATTCGGGTTACACCTCTATGCAGGACCCGTCAAACATTTACGACATAATCATAATGTTCATTGGCACAGCCATTATCCCGCCCTTTGTTGAAGAATACGCTATGCGCGGTGTTGTGCTTTCCGCATTAACAAAGCACTCAAAAGCCCTTGCGATATTCGGCTCTGCCTTTATGTTCGGTTTATTCCACGGTAATTTCACACAGATTCCCTTCGCCTTTATGTGCGGTCTTGTTTTTGCATATATCACAATTATAACAAACAGCATCTGGCCTGCTGTTATTGTTCATGCGTTCAATAACTCCCTGTCCTGCATAGACGCTGTACTTCGCCTTTATTTTGACAGCGGTGTTGCTGATATTTTCTACTATGCAGTTTCAATAGGTGCTCTGGTTATCGGTTTAATTGCATTTATAATTTATTTTAACAAATTCAAGTCTGAAGACAAATCGCTTTTCAAAGAGGATAACACAATCCTCACTGCTAAAGAAAAAACCTCAAAATTCTTATTAAGCCCCATAATGATTGTTGCAACCGTATTGTATGTTATTGAAGCTGCGGCGACTGCATTAACCGCATCAATGCTATGAAAAACGCTTTTATGAATGAGGCTCTGCGCCTTGCGGAAATCTCTGCCGAAGCAGGTGAAGTCCCGGTAGGAGCAGTTGTTACAATAGGGAATAAAATAATCGGCAGAGGTCGTAATTACAGAGAAAAAGGCAAAAACGCTTTGCACCACGCTGAAATTGAAGCCATAAATGAGGCTTGCAGGCGTCTTGGCGGCTGGCGGTTGTGGGAATGCGAAATGTACGTAACCCTTGAACCCTGCCCTATGTGTGCAGGGGCGATTATCAATTCCCGTATTAAAAAAGTTACTTTTGGTGCTTTTGACAAAAAGAACGGTGCTTGCGGCTCTGTTACAAATTTATTTGAATGCGCTTTCAGCCACAAACCATCGTATGAGGGTGGTTTTATGGGAACGGAATGTGCCGCCCTTCTTTCTGATTTTTTTAAAAAACTACGCAACAACAAAACCACTGAAAATTGTTGCAGTAAGGAGCATAATATGGAAAAAATTGCAAGCTTTACAGTTGACCATACAAAATTATTAAGGGGTATGTACATATCCCGTATTGACGGCGGCGTTGTTACCTATGACATAAGGACAAGACGTCCTAACGTTGAAGAGGTTATGGAAAACGGTGCTATCCACACACTTGAGCATCTTTTTGCAACCTTCGTAAGAAACAGCAAATTTAAGGATAACATTATTTACTTCGGACCTATGGGCTGCAGAACGGGTTTTTATTTCCTTACAACGGGGATGACACACGCTGAGGCATTGAAGCTTACTCAGGATGCTCTCCGGTTTATTTCAGTTTTTGAAGGTGACGTGCCCGGTGTAAGCGCCGTTGAATGCGGAAACTACCTTGACCACAACCTCGAAGGTGCAAAAAAAGAAGCCGCCGACCAGGAAGAGGTTCTTAAAAACTGGACAACAGCAGATATGATATACTAAAAAGAAGGCTCGTCGGAGCCTTCTTTTTTAATGCAAAATTCAAAATGCAAAATGCAAAATTTCGGAACGCTGACGCGTTGATTATATAAAATGCGAAATTCAGAGTTTTATCATCTCTGTCCGCGTTACGGAATGAGAAGAAAAGTCAATTATCGTTGAGCACAACGAAACAATGGTACCTTCCACCATTCCGCCCAAACATTACTTTTATAAAAAAGTTTATCACCCGTCGTAAATACACTATAACAACACTTTTATCGAAGAATGGTCCCCCTCCCTCCGAGCTGAAGCTCGCAAGGAGGATAGGCTTCGCTTCACCGAAAATCAATTTATAATCGCAACGCAGTTCCGAAAATTACGCATTACGCATTACGAATTACGCATTATAATCGGCGCAACGCGCCCCTAAATTCCTAATTCCTCATTCCTAATTCCTCATTATAAAACTCCCCCTCAGCCGAGGGGGAGTTTTTCACTTTACTTCTTGTGCTTTCTTTCGTTCGAGCTTTTTCTTTCTTGCTTTATAGGTGTTCATTTCATGAACACATTCGTCGGGAAGGTCGCAATCGCCGACAGAAAGGATGTGCTTATTGTAAAGGCCCTTGAAATTTGAGCCGCCTGTTGTAAGAATTTTATTTTTCTTTGCATATTTTATGAAACGGGCCTTATCCTCCTCACTCATTTCGGGAGTGTAAACCTCAATACCGTCAAGACCTGCGGCAACCAGCTCGTCCAGAAGCTTTTCGTTCCTGCAGCGCTGAGGATTAGCGAGCACAGCTATACCGCCTGCCTCGTGAATTTGCTTGAGAATATCAAAAACATCCTCATAATCCGGAAAGTGGTTAATATTACCTTCAACGTCAGATGAGAAAAGCTCTTTATACAAGTCGCCGTAAATTCTATCTGCAAAACCGTTCTCAATAAGCGCCTGCATAATGTGCACCTTAAAAATGTTTGTTGAGCCCGAAGCACATTTTACAACAAATTCGGGTGTAATGGGATAACGCTGAGCAGTTTTGAGCATCATAACGTGTGATGATTTTTTTCTGATTATTGAACTGCGGCGGCAAAGACCTTCAAGTCTGTCGGGGAAATCGGGCTTATAGCAAAGCATATGAATTTCCTGGCCGTTGGTTTTATCTGTACCTGAAAGCTCAACACCGGGTATAACCGTAACCCCGTGTCTTTCACCGATTACCTTACCTCTGACTGTTCCTGCGATGCAGTCGTGATCGGTAATTGCTATTGTTGTAACGCCGCGTTTTTTAGCAAGTAAGATTAAATCTTCGATCCCGAGAGAACCGTTTGACAATCGTGTGTGGCAATGTAAATCCGCTGACAAAATAATCATTCCTTTCCCAATCCCCAAAAGGGGAAACTTTCCGGTTAAAATTCCTTAAATCCATATTTTTATCGAAATATTACGGCTTTCTATTTTCTTTAAAAGAAATTCTGAAGATAAGCACACATACCCCGAATATATTATATTAACAATATTTTACTATCTTTTTTAGAAAAAATCAAGCAAAAATTTGTATTTTACACCGAAAAAACGACAAGAAAATTGTAAAAATATACAAAGGGGAATATTTGCTTTTTTTGTTATATTATGATATGATTTAAAATGCTATATTGTGTTAACATCAGGTGCGTTATGAGTAACTTAATTTATGTAGCGTTAAGTGGCGGAGTTGACTCTGCCGCCGCCGCAATAATCTTAAAAGACCGTGGCTACGAGGTCCGCGGTGTTACTCTGCGTCTGAAACCCGGAAATCTTGCAGACAGTGATATTGCCGATGCACAAAAAGTTGCAGATACATTAGGAATCCCTCTTGAAATTCTTGATGAAAGAGAATCCTTCAAAACCGTTACTGATTATTTTTGTCAATCTTACATCGACGGGCTGACACCAAACCCCTGTGTCCTTTGCAACCCTGCAATCAAATTCGGGAAGCTCGTTGAACACGCGCTTAAAAACGGCGCACAATACCTTGCAACGGGACATTATTCAAATATTGTTGAAAAAGACGGTGTTTTTTATATAAAGCGCAACCCATCAAGCAAGGACCAAAGTTATTTTCTTTGCGGACTCAATCAGCACATTTTATCCCACGTAATTTTCCCTTTGAGCGACCTTACTAAGGAAGAAATACGCAACCTTGCCCAAAGCAGGAACATTGAGGTTGCCCATAAAAAGGACAGCCAGGAGGTCTGCTTCATTCCCGATAACGACTACATTGCATTTATTGAAAAGGAATTTTCTCCACCTGCTGTCAGTGGTGATTTTCTTTCGGTTGACGGCAAAAAATTAGGCACACACTCGGGGATTTATAAATATACCATAGGTCAGAGAAAGGGTCTTGGCTCTTTTGGTAAGCCTATGTACGTTTTATCAATTGACAAAGAAAAAAACGCAGTTATAATCGGTGACAATATTGACCTTTTCAAAAGCTCGGTAAATATAAAAAACTTGAATTTTATTACGGGCACTGCCCCATCGGATGAATTCCTTTGTCAGGTTAAAATCCGTTGTGCCGCACGTCCCGCACAGGCAAAAATAAAGATTACAGAAGACGGGGCAACCATATTTTTTGACGAGCCCCAACGCGCCGCGGCACCGGGTCAGACTGCGGCGATATACATTGACGATATTCTTTTAGGCGGTGGAACAATATGCAATCCTTAAAAACACTTTACAAGGTGGGTATCGGCCCCTCAAGCTCACACACAATGGGTCCTCAGTATGCCGCAGAATATATAAACGAGAAATTTCCCGATGCGGCTAAGGTAAGGGTTATTCTTTACGGCTCACTTGCTCTTACGGGTGAGGGTCACGGCACACAGCTTGCCCTGGCTGAAACCTTGAATGCAGAAAATGAAATTATATTTAACACAGAAGAAAAAAATCTTCCCCATCCCAATACTCTTGATTTTGTTATTTATAATGCAGACGGTAATGAAATTGCAAAGGTACGCGCAATGAGTATAGGCGGCGGTGAAATACGAATTGAAGGTGAGCCCTCCGTATGCAACCCCGAAATATATCCCCAGAAAAACTTTGAGGAAATTAAAGATTACTGCCTTCTGCATCACCTGCGTTTAAGCGATTACGTTGCAAAATTTGAGGGCGAAGAAATTTTTGTTTTCCTTAAAACTATTTGGGAACGAATGAAGCTTACCGTAAGAGAGGGCCTTTCAAAGGAGGGCATTCTCCCCGGCGGTCTTGAGGTTGAAAGGAAGGCAAAATATCTTTATGCACAACGTCACATGGACGAAACGCCCGAAACACGCGAAAACAGACTTGTTTGCGCTTATGCTTTTGCAGCAAGTGAGCAGAATGCAGGCGGCGGTATGATAACCACTGCACCTACCTGCGGTGCATCGGGTGTGCTTCCCGCAGTGCTTTACTATATGCAGGAAAAAAAGGGCTTCACCGACTTTGAAATAGCAAAAGCTCTTGCTGCAGGCGGTATTGTCGGTAACGTTGTTAAGCAAAATGCATCTATAAGCGGTGCAGAAGCCGGCTGTCAGGCAGAAATCGGCACAGCTTGCTCCATGGCTGCAGCTGCCCTTGCAGAGCTTCATTTTATGGACCTTGACCAGATTGAATATGCGGCAGAAAACGCTATGGAGCATTATCTCGGTCTTACCTGCGACCCTGTTTGCGGTCTTGTGCAGATTCCTTGTATTGAACGCAATGCTGTTGCGGCAATGCGCGCAATAAACGCTCTTTCTCTGGCAAACTTTTTAACATCAACAAGAAAGGTTAAATTTGACACGGTTGTAGATACGATGTACCAGACAGGAAAGGATTTACAGCATAAATACAGAGAAACAAGCGAAGGCGGTCTTGCCGTCAACTATGAAGCATTAGATTAGGAGGTAATTTAATTGGCAAAGGAAAAAAAGCAAAAAGAAATTAATAATCATCCCAATAAAATAGGTGTAAAGGATGTTGCCGGCTATACTATTGCAGAAGCCGCCAATATGTTTAACCTTACTTATATCACGAGCTTTCTCAAGGTTTTTATGACCGACGTTTTAAAAATCGCGCCTAAGCGCGTTGGTATCATGTTTATTATCACAAGACTCTGGGACGTTGTTAACGACCCCCTGTGGGGTGTTGTTGTAGCAAAGAGAAAACCCGGTAAGGACGGTAAATTCCTTCAATATTTAAGGCTTGTTGCCGTACCTCTCGGTATTTCAACAATTATTTGCTTCTTACCTTATTCAGATCCGAACTCAATTTTCTATAATGCATACCTTGCAAATAACCCGACACTTCTTTTTGCGGTTTGTATTTTTACTTACCTTATTTACTGCACAATGTATACAGCAATGAACATACCCTTCGGTTCACTTGCTTCCGTTATTACAGATGACCCTAAGGGCAGAACACTTCTTTCTACCTCACGTTCATTAGGCTCAGGTGTTGGCGGTGCAGTAGTTTCCCTTATTGCACCCTTCATTATTTACGTAGGAACGGGCGTTATCGACCCCGTTACGGGAAAAGAGCAAGAGATTGCAGACGGCAACCGTATGTTTATTTACGCTCTTTTAATGGGTGTAATGTCAATCGCATTCTACCTTATAGGTCACAGAAACCTTAAAGAACGTGTACCTGCAGTTGACGAAGAAAAGATTGATTTCAAGAAGACGTATCTTGGCCTTTTCGAATCCCGTCCGTTTGTAATGATTGCAATTTCAGGTGTTCTTATCAGCGGTCAGCTACAGTTCAACTCATTCAATGCCTATCTTTACAAAAACTATTTCACCGAAACAAGTCTCGGTGTTTTAGGCACAGTCTGTACATACCTTCCTATGGCGGCGCTTATGCTGTTCACACCTAAATTGGCTGCTAAATTCGGTAAAAAAGAGCTTTGCGGAAATATGGCAATAATTTCTGCCGCTGCTTCAATTTTCCTTGCAGTAACAGCTAACAGCCCCGGATTCATTCATTGGATAAATCCTCAGCAGGGTATTTATCCTTGGTGGTTATTTATGCTCTGCCTTCTTCTTATCGGCTTCGGCTACACCTTTGTAAGTCTTACCTGCTGGGCAGTTGTTATGGACGTTATTGACTACCAGGAATGGAAAACCGGTATCAGAAACGAAAGCGCAGTTTATTCTGCATACACCTTCGGCAGACAGTTAGGTCAGGCTATTGCTGATGCAGGCGGACTTTTCCTCTTGCAGTGGGCAAAGTATGACAGCGAAACAGCCGGTATGGGCTTTATCACCGCAAACGATACCAGTAACAAGATTATGTTTATCTGCACCATTATCCCCGCTATTGTTTACACAGGCGTATGGCTCATATTCAAGTTCGGCTATCCCCTCACAAAAGAAAAATTAGAACCCATTTACGCTGACCTTCAGGCAAAGCACGAAATGGAGCAAAAGGCAATCAGCAACTGATTTTATACTCCACTGCAATTTATTTTGCGGTGGTGTTTTTTATACTTAAAATGTTTTGTTTTTACTTGTTTTAAACCTTTGTTTCTGCTATACTGTGTTATGTATATTTATATGATATTTTTAATTTTGGAAGTGCAGATATGTTCAATAACTCAAACACCGCAACGAAAAGAATAATACCATTTATTACAGCAATTTGTTGCGTATTTTCAGTATTCATTTTTTCATCCTGCGATATAAGCAAAAAACCCTCGGCGCTGACAATCAACGGCACTGAAATCAGCGATGACGTGCTTGCTTATTTTATTGATTGCGCAATCAATGATTTAGGCGAAAACGCAGTTTATGATGCTGTGTCCGAAAGAGCCTGCGCCCTTGCAGGAAAATATTATAAAACAAACTCTCTTGCTCACGGCTACGGACTCGCCCTTTCAACGGCACAAAAGGTTGCTGTTTCCGAAAAGGTTAACGCCTACTGGAACATTTATTCCGAATATTACTCAACAATAGGTATCACCAAAGAAACGCTCACAAAGGTTTTCAGCGCCGATGCTTACCGCGACCTGCTTTTAAATTATTATTACGGTGAGGGCGGTGTAAATGAAATCCCTCTTTCAAGAATTTACGCAAACTTCCGTACTAATTACATCGTTTTCCAGGCAATTACGGGATATTTTACACAAACAGATACCGCAGGCAACAACGTAAGAATCAGTCAGAATGAAATTGAAACACTTGTTTTAAAATTTCAGAATATGTCCCAGATGGTAAACTCAGGCGAGCAGACCATGGAGGAGGCTTGTCAGTATCTTTCCGAAAGCGGGTACCCAAGCTCCGTGCAGACGGTTATTCTCCACAAGGACGACACCTCGTATCCACCCGGATTCTTTGAAAAGGTTCAGACAATCGAAACGCATAAGGTTTCAATTATCGGCTCTAACGATTACATCTTCCTTGTTTTACGCGGTGAAATTGACTCGAACAGCTCATACTTTCTTGACAAGAAAACCGATATTATAAGAGAAATTGTAGGCACGGATATTGATAAGCTCATTGAAGACGCTTATGAATTGAACTATAACCTTGATAACACAGCCGCAAGCAGTTATTATTCGGTAATCATACAGGAAAAAGGTGGTTTAAAATGAACGCTGTAGTTGAAAATATTTTATCAAGACAAACCATAAGAGAATACACAAACGAACAAGTGCCCGGTGAATTGCTTGACGTTATCCTTCAATGTGCCGTCAGAGCACCCAGCGGAAGGAACACTCAGCCCTGCCACCTGAGAGTTTTACAGAATCGCGAAAAGCTTCAAGAAATGAACAGTGATTTCAAGGATATTGTGGGTTGGGATACACCTGCTTACACAGGCTGGGATATTCGTCCGGTTTACCACAATGCACCCACGTTTATTTTTATTTTTGCAAAAGACAAATCCGATATGGCAGCAGGTCTTATGGCTGAAAACATTGCCCTTGCTGCACACGCTTTGGGTCTCGGCTCTTGCATGATAGGCTCTTTGGGCGGTCTTTTTGACAACCCCGATGGTGCAAAAAAGTGGAAAAAGATTTTGGATATTCCCGAAGATTGGCATTTCCTTTTGGGAATGACTTTAGGATATCCCAACGAAAAACCGCCTTTTAAAGACAGAGAAGACGGACACATTAAATTTATTGATTAGAAGTGACAATTAATATGAATTATTTTGCAGGTAATTACGACGTTGCCGTTATCGGTGCCGGTCACGCAGGCATTGAAGCTGCTTTAGCCAGCGCAAGGCTCGGGGCTTCAACAGTTGTTTTCACAGTTAACCTTGACTGGATCGGCAATATGGCGTGTAATCCCTCCATCGGCGGCACGTCAAAGGGTCACCTTGTTCGTGAAATAGACGCGTTGGGTGGCGAAATGGGTAAAGCGGCAGACAAAACGCTTATTCAAAGCCGTATTCTGAATTTAGGTAAGGGTCCCGCTGTGCATTCCTTACGCGCACAGATTGACAGAAGAGAATACACACAGTATATGAAGCACTGCCTTGAAATGCAGAAAAACCTTGATATGAAGCAGGCGGAAATTGTTTCTTTAAGAAAGAACGATGATGGCTTGTGGGAATTTACAACAAAGCTCGAGGCGACCTATACCGCAACCTGCGTTATTATTGCAACAGGTACCTTTCTTAAAGGCAAGGTTTTTGTGGGTGACGTTTCTTATGACAGCGGACCCGACGGAATGTTCCCCTCCAACGAGCTTTCAGAGTCTCTTAGTGAGCTTTGTGTACCGTTAAGAAGATTTAAAACCGGAACGCCCCCGAGAGTAAACAAACGAAGCGTGGATTACACAGGTCTTGAAGAGCAGGTTGGTGATGAGGAAATAACTCCGTTTTCTTTTGAAACCCCGGAGGGTGTTCTTGAAAACAAGGCTATATGCCACATTACGTACACTAACGCAGACACAAAGCAGGTTATTCTTGACAACCTTCACCGCTCTCCTCTTTATTCCAAGAAGATTGAAGGTGTGGGGCCCCGTTACTGCCCCAGCATTGAAGATAAAATTGTGCGATTTGCAGAAAAAGGCAGACATCAGGTTTTCATTGAGCCTTGCGGACTTGACACGGAGGAGCTTTATTTACAAGGCCTTTCATCATCACTCCCTGAGGACGTTCAGCTGAAAATTCTTAAAAGCATAAAAGGTCTGGAAAACGTAAAGGTTATGCGTAACGCATACGCTATTGAATATGATTGCGTTGACCCCCTTTCACTTAAATCCACCCTTGAATTTGCAGATTTGCCCGGTCTTTACGGTGCGGGTCAGTTCAATGGCTCTTCAGGTTATGAGGAAGCCGCCGCCCAGGGTCTTATTGCAGGTATAAATGCAGCAAGAAAGGTTCAGGGAAAAGAACCCTTCACCCTTGACAGAAGCACGTCATACATAGGCACACTTATTGATGATCTTGTTACAAAGGGCTGCAAGGACCCTTACAGAATGATGACCTCTAGAAGCGAATACAGACTGATTCTCAGAGAGGATAACGCAGATTTAAGACTTACCGAAAAGGGCTATGAATTGGGTCTTATAAATGAAGAAAGATACCAAAAGCTTCAGGAAAAAATAAGACTTATTGAAGAGGAAACCGCAAGAGTAAACAAAATCACAATCCCTCCCTCAGCTGAGCTTTCAAGGGTATTGGAGGCCGCAGGTACGGCACCAACGGTTACGGGGTGCAGACTTTCAGAGCTCCTTAAACGGCCTCAGCTTTCATACAAGCTCCTTACCCCCTTTGACAAAAAGCGGCCCGATTTACCCCGCGAGGTCTTTGAGCAGGTTGAAATCAACCTTAAATACGCAGGCTATATCAAACGTCAGTTAGCTCAGGTTGAAGAGCAAAAAAGACTTGAGGTTAAAAAAATACCCCAAGACATAGATTATGATAAAATTACAAATCTGCGCCTTGAAGCTATTGAGAAGCTGAAAAAAATACGTCCTGAAACAATCGGTCAGGCATCAAGAATAAGCGGTGTTTCACCTGCGGACATTGCAGTTCTTCTTATATATTTAAGGTCAAAATAATTAACACTAATCAACCCGAAAGGAATGTTTTTTATGATACCAAGAAATGAGCACCCGAATCCCGGATTCTACCGCGAAAATTACCGTATTCTTAACGGCGAATGGGATTTTGATTTCGATTTCGGCAATTCAGGCGAAGAGCAGAAATGGAACAAAAATGAGCACAAGCTTTCAAAAAAGATTATTGTGCCCTTCTGCCCCGAAAGTGAGCTTTCAGGCATAGGCTACAAGGATTTTATACCTGCAGTATGGTACAAAAAGACTGTCAACATTACAAAGGAACAGTTAGAGGGCAAGGCATTTATTGTTTTCGGTGCCGTTGACTTCCACTCAAGAGTTTTTGTAAACGGTGAGTTTGCAGGTGAGCATTTCGGCGGTTACACCTCCTTCAGAATTGATGCAACACCCTTCCTTACAGAAGGAGAAAACACAATCGCTCTTTACGCGCAGGATGACACACGTTCACCCTTACAGGCACGCGGTAAACAAAGTGAGCTTCTTTATTCACACGACTGCGACTACACAAGAACAACCGGTATCTGGCAGACTGTTTATATGGAATTCTGCCCCGTAAACTACATTAAAAGCTTCAGAGTTTATCCCAACATTGACACAGCAACAGTTACAATCTCTGCTGAAATCGTTGGTGACGGCGAATTTTCCGCTACTGCTTACTGGGATGAAAAAGAGGTTGGCAAAATTTCAACTCCCACCACAGGTCAGACGGTTACGGTTACACTCCCCCTTTCCGAAAAGCATCTGTGGGAGGTTGGCAAGGGCGGTCTTTACAGCCTTCAGCTCAACTTTGGCGATGATAAGGTTACAAGCTACTTCGGTCTTCGTGAGGTTAAGCTCACACCCGACAAGGGTATTACAATCAACGGCAAGGCTGTTTTCCAAAGACTTATTCTTGACCAGGGCTTCTATCCCGACGGAATTTACACAGCACCCTCAAAGGAAGCTCTTAAAAATGATATAATTCTTTCAATGAGGGCAGGCTTCAACGGTGCAAGACTTCATCAGAAGATTTTTGAACCCCTTTTCTTACACTATTGTGACGAGTTAGGTTACATTGTATGGGGTGAGCACGGCAACTGGGGTGCTGATCATTCAAACTTTGAATCGCTCCGCTACTACCTCCTAGAAATTGAAGAAGAAGTGGAAAGAGATTTCAATCATCCCTCTTTAATCGGCTGGTGCCCTTACAATGAAACCTGGGATGTAAACGGCAGAAAGCAGGATGATGACATTATCCGCATTGTTTACCGCACAATTAAAAATCTTGACAAAACACGTCCTTGCATTGACACAAGCGGTAACTACCATGTTGAAACAGATATTTTTGATGTTCACGATTATGAGCAGAATTACAAGCTTTTCAAGGAGCATTATGATATGCTCGTAACCGACAACATTTTATTCGACAACCACAAGCACCGCCAGACCCCCAACGGCGAGCCTGTATTTATGAGTGAATACGGCGGCATAAGAGTTGAACTGAAAAATGTTGAAGAAAACGACAGAGAAAAGGCCTGGGGCTACGGCATTGCCGCCACATCACTTGAAGAATTCTACGAGAGATACGACGGACTTACCACCGCACTTATTGATAATCCTAAAATGATTGGCTTCTGCTACACCCAGCTTACTGACGTTGAGCAAGAGCTTAACGGTATTTACCGCTACGACAGAAGCGAAAAATTCGATTCCGAAATTCTTTACAAAATCAACACAAAGAAAGCGGCAATTGAAGAATAAGTAAAAAAGGTGATGCGAAAGCATCGCCTTTTTAAATGCAAAATGCAAAATTCAAAATTCAAAATTTCGGGGCGCAAAGCGCCGATTATAATTAAATTGCAAGTGGCAAGGTTCGGAACGCTACGCGTTGATTGTAATGCGAAATTAAGGAGCCGGTTGTCAGGTGCCAGGATACAGTTTCAGTGGTGCGAAGCCTATCCTCCTTGCGAGCTTCAGCTCGGAGGGAGGGGGACCGCTCTTTGTCAAGTTTTTTGAAAGAAAATAGTATCAAGCGAGGCAACAACTTAAAGGAATAATACAGTTAGTCGGAGTGGTGGAAGGTACCATCGTTTCGCTTGCGAAACATATCTAATTTTTGTCTAACAAAAATATATCGAGTGCAACGCACATATCGAACACTTTAGCGTATATCGATGGATAATTCTGCGACCTGGGCAAGACACAGCCCCTACGATAGGGTGTTGTTCTAACTGACAGAAGACAAACAACAACCAGAACTACCCACCACCGCTCCGCGGTCAACCTCTTGTGGTACCCAAAATTGTTTGCTCGTTATTCACTTCGCACAATTTTGACCACTGCGCCAACTCACACTCCCTGCATCGCCCACAGGGCGCGGTCGTGTTCCTTTCCCTCCCTATTTGCCAAAGCAAACAGGGATGATAAAGCTTCGCACAACTTCAACTCAATTGTGCGGTACGCATGGATGCGTACCCTACGGTAGTTAGCTTTCTACGCAAGTAAAAAATGGCGGTGAATTCCGAAGAAAACACCGCTAAGAGGGTTGCATTCAACCAAAAAAACATTTTCGTAACTACAAAAATACAACACCTGACACTCAAAAAATGACTGTCAGGTGTGTTCAATTTTTATCTTACTATTTTTTCGCCGTCAAATACGATAATACCGTGACCGTGACCTGTTTTACCGCCGCTTAAAACGTGCTTTTTAAATGCACGGCGCATTGATGTGTCTTCGGGCCATTTTTTAGGTGATTTGAAGCCGTATTTGTCAAAAATACGCCAAGCATCATCAAATTCATCCTTAGGCTCGCTTGAAACAATTTCAAAGTCATTAATAAATTTAATTGTGTTTGAGTTTTCGGGAAGGAAATTTTTATATTCTTCAAAAATGAGCCAGGAGCCGCACTCAAAAATCATAAGTCCGTCCTCACGGCGATATTCCGGGAAGAATTCATAAGCCTTTTTAAAGGAATCAAGGCGAACCTCGTCGGTAAGGGGAACACCTGATGAAGGAATGTGGAAGCCGAGTGTTTTATCCCCCTTTTTGATTGTTATACCTGCGGAGGATGTGAAATCATCACCGCCGTATGTAGACATATCAAACTGATATCTGCCTAAGCAGTAACGAGTCAACGCAAAGAAACCTGTGTTCCAGGATGCAACGAACGTACCGTGAACCTCTTTGCATTTAACACATTCATCATACTTATATTTCAAGTCCATAATCGTGTTATTGAAAAGCTCGTCGCTGAGTCCTCTTTCTTTATAGAGATCGTGCATAACCTCTGCGGCACGAAGAAGAAAAACAAAATCCAAGGTATATTCTTTAATGCCGTAAATGATTGAAAGAGGTTTTAATTTATCAAAGCAAGTACCGAAATCGCGTGCTTCGGGGAAAAGGAACTCGTTAAAAACCGCCTCAAATTTTTTGTTAAGACTTTTTACATTGTCAATTTTAGTTGCAGTTTTCTCAAAAACCTCAACCGCCTCCTCGGGAAGACCGAGAATTTTTTCAACCTCTTTAAAATGCTCGTTAAGTATTACCATATTCAACTCTCCCTTAAAGTGTATCAACTTTAGTTTCTTAAGCTATGAAGCGGTGCAGGAATTCTGCCGCCTCTGTTTACAAAATCAACACTACCCTCATTGTGAACGGGCATAACGGGTGCAGTACCCAAAAGGCCTCCCATCTCTATTGAATCACCAACGGTTTTACCGGGTGCGGGTATAATTCTTACTGCTGTCGTTTTGTTATTCACCATACCGATTGCAGCTTCATCGGCAATAATTGCTGAAATTGTTTCTGCACTTGTGTCACCGGGCACGGCAATCATATCAAGACCAACCGAGCAAACGCAGGTCATTGCTTCAAGCTTATCAAGAGTAAGCACACCCTTTTCTGCGGCGGCAATCATACCCTCATCTTCCGAAACCGGAATAAACGCACCGGAAAGACCGCCAACGCTTGAAGAAGCCATAACACCGCCCTTTTTAACAGCATCGTTAAGCATTGCAAGTGCCGCTGTTGTGCCGTGAGTACCGCAAACGTCAACACCGATTTCTTCAAGAATACGCGCAACGGAGTCACCGATTGCAGGTGTGGGCGCAAGGCTCAAATCCACAATACCGAACTCTGCTCCGAGTCTTTTTGAAGCCTCGCAAGCAATAAGCTGACCCATACGGGTAATTTTAAATGCGGTTTTTTTGATTGTTTCTGCCACAATATCAAAGGGCTGACCCTTGACACCTTTAAGCGCATTGTAAACAACACCGGGACCCGAGACACCTACGTTTATCGCACATTCCGGCTCACCTACACCGTGAAAAGCGCCTGCCATAAAGGGATTATCCTCAACGGCATTACAGAAAACAACAAGCTTTGCACAGCCGAAGCCGTCCCTGTCCGCTGTACGCAACGCGGTATTTTTAATGGTCTGACCCATAAGCTTTACCGCATCCATATTTATTCCGGCCTTTGTTGAACCAACGTTAACGGATGAACAAACAAAGTCTGTTGTTGCAAGAGCTTCGGGAATTGAATTTATAAGTCTGCGGTCACCTATGGTAAAGCCCTTCTGCACAAGAGCAGAAAAACCGCCGATAAAGTTAACACCGCAGGTCTTTGCCGCATCGTCCATAGCCTTTGCAAAAATTGTGTAATCCTCCGTTTCACAGCTTTCTGCCGCAATGGCAATGGGCGTTACGGAAATTCTTTTATTTATAATGGGAATGCCCATCTCACGCTCGATATCCTCACCTGTTTTCACAAGGTTTTCAGCGTATTTTGTTATTTTATCATACATCTTCGTTGCGCAGATTTTTGCATCGGGATGAGCACAGCTACGCAAGGAGATACCCATAGTAATTGTACGGATATCAAGATGCTGATTATCTATCATATTAAGTGTTTCAATAATTTCGTGCTGATTAAGCATATTCCACCTCAGATTCTGTGCATTGCATCAAAAATATCTTCGCGCTGAATACGGATGCTGACACCCAGACGCTCGCCCTCTTCGTTAAGAGCATCAACAATTGCAGGGTATTCAACATTTGCATCCTTAACATCAACAAGCATATTCATTGTAAACATATTCTGCATAACAGTCTGACTGATATCGAGAATATTAACGTTGATTTTCTGAAGCACTACGCATACACCTGCCATAATGCCTACCTTATCCTTACCGACAACGGTTATAATAGCATTCATAAAATAATCCTCTCTACCGATATTTAATACATTTTATCACACAAAAAATAATAATACAACAGAAAATAATAAAAAATACAGCTTCGGCATATTTAATTAAAATATGCCGAAGCCTCTTATTTTATAAAATATCAGCCACCGATTTCTGCCCAGAGATATTTGAAAATATCAAGTGAAGCAAGGAATCTTACAAGTGTATCGGGAATAATGCTTGCAAGCCAACCGAAATCGTTTGCATCCTCTTTGTATTCGTGCTCGGGAGCACCTTCATATTCAAGGAGCATAGCCTGCGTATAAACAATACCGCCTTCACCGAAGATTTCTGCACGGATATAGCTGCCGATTTCTGCACTGTAATCATCAAGATCAATTTCATCGCCGTATGCAACAGTTTTGCCGTTTGAAATCCAACGGATGCAAAGAGCATCGTCAACATCAATTGCAATTGTATCTTCAGCGTCATCAACCAAAATTTCATTTACAACGGGAGCATCCACATCAAGGGGTGCTTCGTATTTTGCGTTATAATCCTCTGCCTGACGGCTGAGAATATCTGCACCGATTTCAGATGCCGCTTCATCACCGTTCGCAATAAGATATGTTGCAATTTCCTGAAGCTCCTCGTGGTTACCGAGGCATTTGCTTGCAGCGAAAAACTCACCTGCATCCATACAATTGTAAAGATTTTCTACAGTATTGTCAGGCATAATCATCATTGTGTAGCCTGTGTAAGCAGCAGAAACTCTGTGAGCGTCACTTGTTGCAATTGCAGAAACATTTACGCCTTGAGGAGCAAGGTCCATAAGCATAATATCCCAGAGCTTTCTGTCAAACCGTGTTCTGGAGTCACCCTTGCTGTTGATGTCAATACCGATGCAAGAGGGGTATTTGAGAAGAAGGCTTTCAAATTTATCAATGTAATATGAATAGCTTTCATCGTAAGCATCAGCAGTGTAATCCTCATCACGTGCATTTGTATATTCACCGGGATGGTTGATTACGGAAAGACCGCCAAGCTCGTCAACAGCTTTAATGGGTGTTTCGTAATCACTTGTACCGCCAACAACACCGTGACCGTAATTAACAAACCATGTATTAACATGAGCGTTGTTAAGTGATGTGGGATTCTGCTCATTTGCGTAAGGTACGCGAAGCATTTTCTGACCCACGGTGCCGTCCTCGTATGTCTGATAGTAATAATCTCCGCCGTTTTCGGTAAGAATATCATATCTGTCGCCGTCAAAGGTAAGACCGCCCTCAGCGTCAAGAGTAACAATCTGAGCATCGGGATTTTTAATCTGAAGGAATGTTTTGAGAGCGGGGATAACATCCTGATATGTATAGCTATAGTTTACTGTACCGTGGTCGGAAATTGCATAAATATCAAATCCGTAATCATAGTTTGTTTCAACCATAGCCTTGAGGCTGTCATCACCGTCAGAAGCCGTTGTATGAGTGTGAAGGTCTGCCTTATACTGATTCCATGACCAGTCAACGTTTTCATAAGGGTTGGTAATCTCATAATCCAACCCGGTATCTGCGGCAAGACCAATTGTTGAAAGAACGCTTGCAAGCATTGCTGCAACGCAAACAACAGCAATTAATTTTTTTGCTTTTTTCATATTTATCCGCCTTTCATTTTCGGTACGAAGACCAAATATAATAAGTTATATTATATTTTAATACATTGTTTTACAATATTCAATCATCAACTTGAATAAAAAACTGAAACAAATTATGTACAATATTAAGCTTTTAAAAGAAAAACGGGTGCTGTGAAAAACCGTTAGTTTTTCACAGCACCAAAAAATCAATTTTTAATTAAGCCGCATCATTAACGTCTGCAATAAGATTCATAAATTCAGCAACGAATGTAGAAGCTGCTGTTCTGCTGATAACGTTAACTTCTTCGTTTTCGCTCAACAATGAGTGATACTCGTTATCTCTGAGAACGTAACCTGCCTGGTCATTGCAAAGACCGATTACCATAATGTTCTCACAGTCTGTGTTATCCTTAAGAGCGGGCATTGACCACTCTTCACCCGTCCAGGACTCTTCACCGGATTCGGGACCGCCGAATACAAGGATGGGGTCAAACTCACCGGGGCAAAGGAATGCAGCAACAGAGTTGCCAAGCTCCATATAACCGATTTCAGTAATCATATTGTATTTGTCGCCGTTTTTAACGATAACTGCATTAAGAACGTCTTCACGTGCCGCAAGGGTAAGAATACCGTTGTCAACGTCAAGAACAACTTCCTTCATTGCAATATTAAGAACGGGATCAAGCTTTTCTTCAGCGTTAATGCCGATAACCTTTTTACCGAGAATGTAGCCGTAATCCTTCATTCTTACAATACCGTCTTTAGCTTCGTTCTCGTTAGCCTGATTCCAGAGATCAGCAGCAGTGTTGTAATCTTTACCTACAACGCTTTCAATACAACCGTTGGGACAGCTGATTTCAACAGCAAGGTCTTTTTCAACTGTTGCAATAGCGCCGCATTCTTCACAAAGATAAATATTTCTTGAAGTAATGGCAAGCTCTGCACCCTGAATGAATACTACGTTTGCGCCAACTTCCTCACGGATAGTTTTTTCAATGTAGTAGGGGTAGTCTGCAGTGAGCTCATCAGGACCCGCGCCAATGCTTGTGCAATGGATACCTGCTTCAAGAATCCAGGTTTCGCTTGTGCCGTCATCGGGAACAAAACGGAGTCTCTGGATTTCTGTATCTGCAGTCTGGGGATCACGCTTATCCTTTACATACTCTGAAATATCAGCAGCGCCGTAGTAAAGCTCGCCGTCTTTCATATTCTTAACCGCACGTTTCATAGCATAGGCAGTTTTATTGAAAACGTTTTCCATAAACTGCTGATTCTTCTGAACCTTGTGCTCATCAAGAAGACCGCCGATAGCTGCGTTGCCGGTGTTCATAATAAGAGCCTGTGCAAGGGGCACGTTCATACCGAGTGTATCGATACAAGAGTGCTGATGAAGAACAGAAACGTTAATTGCAATAACGTTGTTTGCAGCTGCAAAGTCAGCCATAAGCGCACGGATTTTCTGAACGTCACCGCGTGACATACCGAAACCGTCAATAACTGCGTGAACAACAACGCCGCTCACACCGTCGCTGATTGCATATACGCGAACTCTCTGATCATCAAGAACCTTTGTGGGAACACGGCCCATAACGGGTTCAAGAGAGCCCGCAAGGAAATAGTCACCGTCCATGGGGTTGATACCCTCAAGAAGTGATACACCTGCATAGCCCACCTTCCACTGTGCGCCTTCTGCAACCTCTTTATCAAAGGATTCTTCACCGGGGTAGAAGTTTTCTGCTTCGTAATTCTCTGAATCACTCCACTTATCCTCATAACCGGGCCAGTATTTGTTCAGATAGGAAAGAACAAATGACAAAAGCTGTTCAATAAACATTTCAAATACGTTTTCAACACTTGTAGCAGGGAGCTTTATGTCTGCTGCGCTCGCCGGAACTGCAAATGCTGAGAAAGTAAGTATAACAGATAAAATAACTGCTAATACCTTTTTAGACATAGGAACGCCTCCTTTTAATTATACACATTAGATTATATATCTTTTTCCTGCAATAATCAATATGAATTTATCTCTCACAGGCTTCTTTGGCATTTTTGCCCAATTCTTCCTCTATGATTTTGTTGATATTGTTCACACCTTTGTGACGATAAGGTTTAATTTTCAAGAAAATATACATCACAACGGCTCCGATCGTGTTACAAATGGCATCTTCCATTGTATCCATAAGGGCAAAACGGGCTTCCAGACGCTCCGGCTCAAGAGGAATAAGCATAAACACCTTATCCACTCCGCCTGCCTCTTGCGCTGCTTTTTGCAAATCCCAATGCTGAGCATCGCCGCCAAACCACTGGTCAAAGCTGAACTCAAAAATTTCCCATCCGCATGCATAAGCAAAGGCAAGTCCCATTGCCGCAATTGCCGCAATACCGGAAGGGCAAATCTTTTTGTCGCGCAGCTGCATTGCACAAATGCATTCATAACCCACGTAAACTCCGACACCGCAACCAAAAGCGTGTAAAACCTTGTCGTAGCCGGGAATTGAATAATAAAAATTCAAGAATGCACCGCCGAAGGATGCGAGGAAAAAGGACAGTATTGACAAATTCTGGAATTTGTGTGAGAAAAATCTGAGAAAGGTTTTTTCCGGGAACATCTGACAAATCTCGTAAGCAAACATACCAACAAGGTTTGCCGCCATCTGTGCCGGCTGATATGAATCCATGGTTTTATCAAAAATGCTGTATATCATACCCACAATCATAAGAATACGCAAAACCCACCAATAAATAAGCTCGGGCTTGCTCACGTTTTTGTATACGCGTTTAAAATAATTTTTCATTGTTACACCTGACTCCCACAAAAGTAGTTTTATATTTCTGCCGCTTTAAAACGGAATTAAGGCTATTATACACTATATCGGCACTCAAATGCTACCATTTTTTAAAATTTATATTGAAAAAACTACACAATATATGTATAATGTAAAAGGTTAAGGAGTTTTCTTTAACACTTCTTACGCACAGGAGGTTTTCGTTATGGCTAAAAGAGAGGGCTATATCTCTTGGGATGAGTTTTTTATGGGGGCGGCTGTGCTTTGCGCAAAACGCAGCAAAGACCCAAACACACAGGTTGGCGCCTGCATCGTAAATAACGAAAACAGAATTTTATCTGTTGGTTACAACGGCTTCCCTTCAGGCTGTGATGACGACAACTTCCCTTGGGAGAGAAGTGCCGACGATTCCTATGACACAAAATACCCCTATGTTTGTCACGCTGAGCTTAATGCAATTCTCAACTGCCGCGGCAGAAGTCTTGCAGGCAGCAGAATTTACGTTGCATTATTCCCCTGCAATGAATGTGCAAAGGCAATTATACAGAGCGGTATTACAGAGGTTGTTTATCTTTCGGATAAATATGCCGAAACCTCTTCAACAAGAGCATCCAAGCGTATGTTTGATGCCGCAGGTGTCAGATACAAACAGCTTGTGCCCGAAAGCAAGGAGATTGTTCTTGATTTGAGGGAAGAAAACGTTTAATTTGTTTTTAAAAATTTTTAAATATTAGGAGTGTTTTAAATGGCTTTAGTTAACGCAAAAGACATGCTCACAAAAGCAAAGGCAGGCCACTATGCAGTTGGTCAGTTCAACATCAACAACCTTGAATGGACAAAGTCTATTCTTCTTACAGCTCAGGAAATGAACTCACCCGTTATTCTTGGTGTTTCTGAAGGCGCAGGTAAGTATATGTGCGGCTTCAAAACTGTTGCTGATATGGTTAAAGCTATGATTGACGAGCTTAAAATCACAGTTCCCGTTGCGCTTCACCTTGACCACGGTTCATACGACGGCGCAAAGGCTTGTATTGAAGCCGGCTTCTCATCAATTATGTTCGACGGCTCTCACTACCCCATCGACGAAAATATTGCAAAAACAAAAGAGCTTATCGACATCTGCGAAGAAAAGGGTCTTTCTCTTGAAGCTGAGGTTGGTTCAATCGGCGGTGAAGAAGACGGTGTTATCGGCGCAGGCGAATGTGCTGACCCCGACGAATGCAAAATGATTGCTGACCTCGGTGTTACAATGCTTGCTGCAGGTATCGGCAACATCCACGGCAAATATCCCGAAAATTGGGCAGGTCTTTCTTTTGAAACTCTTGCTGCAATCCAGGAAAAAACAGGCACAATGCCCCTCGTTCTTCACGGCGGTACAGGCATCCCCGCTGATATGATCAAAAAGGCAATTGACCTCGGTGTTTCAAAAATCAACGTTAACACAGAATGCCAGCTTGCTTTCCAGGAAGCAACAAGAAAATACATCGAAGCAGACAAAGACCTTGAAGGCAAGGGCTTTGATCCCAGAAAGCTTCTTGCTCCCGGTTGCGAAGCTATTAAAGAAACAGTTCGCGAAAAAATTGAGCTCTTCGGTTCTAAGGACAAGGCTTAATCACAAAAAATCAAGCCCTACTGCTCAGGTAGGGCTTTTTTACAGGAGTGCTTAAAAATGGCAGAAACGAAAAAACCTTCAAACGATAAAACAAGGCGCATTCTGAATATTCTTTTTGCGTGTATTGCTATCGGGGCATTAATTGCAACGGTGCTTTTGTCTCCCTTCGGCAAAAGGCTTCTAAAAAAAGAAGAAACCACCGTACGGACCGAAACACAGACCGAAAGTGCAGAAAGCACCGCAAAACCGGTAATTCCCGAAAAAAGCTCACAGAATACCGACGCTTCTTCGGTTTCTTCTGCCAAGCCCTCCGTATCGGTTCCGCCCTCAACAGATCCCGCGCCGGATATTTATAAAAACTATTCAATATTCATTGACAAGCGCACCTTTGACTATACTGAAAACGAAGGTGTGACCACACTTGTTGCAAAAAACAACAAGCAGGTTACGGTTACGGTTACACCTCACAAGGATATAAGCTACACTCAGCTTTGTACAGAGGTTAAGAAAAGCCATGCTCAGCTCCCTGCCGATAAAAATCTGAAAATCGAAAATCTTAACACCGCATTTTCTTCAGAAAACGGTAACATTACAACCACCGTTTACTGCATTGACGACGGCAAGGGCGGAAGCATTGAGCTGAAAACCCAACTCCCCGTCGGTGATAAAGAATACCGATATGACATTAACCTTATCCTTTCAATGTTTACGGTGAAATAAGTTTTTTATATTTAAATTTAATAATTGTTAACCACCCTTGCAGTTCAATTGAACTACAAGGGTGGTTGTTCTAAATGACTCTGCTCTTCTACACGCAATAAACCAAAAAACATTTCAATATTACAAATAGTTTATTTCTCAAAAATAATATATAAATGTAAATCAGAATTACTAACAATCCATTTAATATCGCTGTCGGTAAGAACAATATCGTAAATTTTTCCTTCTTTCAGAAGTTCCTGCTCAGCATCATATAATTCTCCGTAACTATCAAAACGCAAAGCAACATAGTTATGATGTGACTGCTTATTTATTACCTCTTTTACTGCATCTAAACTATATTCAGGAATATTATAGCCTTTATAAACAAAGTAATTATATTTTGTACCATTACACAACGGCGTAGGAGCATCATCTGATACCAAAAGATGAGAGCGTTCCAACTCCTCCTTGGTTATGCCGAAATACATATGTGTATAATCAAAATATTTTTCATAATAGCTTGCATTTATCCCGGTATCAAAGCCATCATCCCACGTTAAATCAAAATAATAATATTCATCTTCAATTTTGCAATAGTTCCAAACATGACCTTCAAAGAGAGAGAAAGTACTATAACTATTAAATTCCGCACCACATTCGTAACCCAATCTCTTCATAATTACATCAAATGCAAGAGTATAACCACTGCAAACGGTTTTCCCATCCACTAAACAACCATATGCATTTATAGCAGTAGTATCATAATTCTTTTTTTCATAAACATCATAATCATATGAACAATTATCTAAAATATAATCATATACATAAAGAATCTCGTCAAATGTAGACCTCTGTCGTTGAGCCTTACTAACAATCATTTCAACTGTTTCATCAAACTGTTCTTTTTGAGAAAGTGCAGTTTCCTTATCTAAAAGATAGTTTAGTTCAACAGAAACTCTAATTTCTTCGTCATATTCAATTAACTTGAAGTCATAATTATATGGGTCAATCCAAAATAATTCTGACTGTTCATATATTATTTCTCTATATAAAATCGCAAACTTTTCTTGAAAATCTCTTGCGTCGCTAAGCGAATTACAAGTATAAAGTATAGGTGTAGACGAATCAAAATCACTAATAGCTGCACAAATCTTAATATACATATCCCTTTCATCAGCAGAGAGCCTGTTGTAAACAGGATAAATAGAAGAATTTTCTTCAATTTTTTGTAAAATAACCGATTCAGTCGAGTCAGCCTCAATATCATCTTTAAAAATCCAAGAATAAAGTAACGCTATACCCAATACTATTGCTAAAAAAGCTAAAAACTTTTTCATTTTAATACCTCTTTCTTTTTTTCTGTGAATTTATTATATCTGTCATTTTAATATATTTTTGAAGGGGGCAAATCAAAAGCTTTATTCCTATTATTAATATAACCAAACGGTTATAATATGTATATAATCTATCACTTTGGGGGGTATATTGTCAATAGCCGATTGGTTATGAGCAATTATTGAAAACCTGTTATTTTTCATTGTTGCAACCGCATTTTCCGGACAAAAATTTCAAAAACTTTTGCGGCGGTGAGGTGTAATATGAGCGATAATTATTACCCACGCATTGGTGAACTGCGTGAAGACAACGATTTAACACAAACTGCCATTGCTGAAAGGTTGGGAATGAAACAGACCCAATATTTCCGTTATGAGCACGGCTACCGCGATATTCCTACCGATATACTGATTAAATTATCAAAAATCTACGGAGTTACCACCGACTACATTCTCGGTCTTTCCGATATAAAAAATTATGACGACAAATAAACCCCGCACCCGAAAAAATCGGATGTGGGGTTTTGATATAAACAAGAATACATATGCCTACTGTGCGATATATACTTGCGTATGTGATAATAAGCTCCGCACCACCGAAACCTCATTTTAAAATCAACGCGTCAGCGTTCCGAAATTTTGAATTTTGCATTTAAAAATTCCCCACCGACTCAACGAGCCGATGGGGAATTTGTTAATTAATATTATTTTTTAACTTTTTACAACACTCAATAAACATCCTTACAGGGTGTACCTGCAATATATGAGCTTGTTGTATTACCTGAACGAGCTTTTACGGTGTATGTATAAGTAACACCCTTAGAAGCTGATTTATCGAGGTAAGACGTACCTGTTACGTATCCTAAGTAGGTCCAGCTTGAGCTTCCTGTTTTGCGGTATACATAATAACCCTGAGCACCTGAAACACCCAGCCACTTAACGGTTATACCCGAGCTTGAGCTCTTTGTGCTTGTAATAACAGGACTCGCAAGGCGTTTGATGTAAAGACCGTTTGCATCAAAACCGCTGAAGGTATTGTAGGAAACAGCTCTTACAGTGTATCTGTAATAATTACCGCTTGCATTCTTAACCGCTGTATCTGTGAAATAAAGGTTTTTGGTTGTGCCGAGGTATGTCCACGTGCTCTGACCTGCACCTCTTCTGTAAACTCTGTAGCCGGTTGCACCTGAAATAGCATTCCACTTGATATAGATACCGTTTGTTGCGTTGGAAATACCCGTAAGCTTAGGTGTTGCAACGCACTTGATAAGCGCTGTCTGATCAATACCGCTGTAGTATGCGCCCTTGTAAGCAACAACAGCGTATCTGTAATATTTACCGTTAGCTACACCGGCGTCTGCAACATAGTATCCCGAGCCTTTAGCATTTGCAACGTACTCCCATTCGGAAGCTCCTGCAGCAAGACGAAGAACCATACAATTTGCATTGGGATAACTATCCCACGTAATGTGAATACCGTCAACAGCATTAGTTGCTTTTACGCCCGTAACGGGTGCAATATATCTGATAACGGCACCATTCGTATCAAAGCTGCCGAAACCGTGGGAGTTCACACTGCGAACAGTATATCTGTAATATGCATCTGCCTTGATAGCACTGCTTTCGTCATAGAAATAATTATCATCGGTTGTGCCGAGATATGTCCAGTAGGTCTGACCTGCGCCGCGTCTGTAAACTCTGTATTCAGCCGCACCGGGAAGGTAATCCCATTCAACGTAGATTCTGCCAACATCGTTATAAACGCCCGTTATTTGGGGAGTACCGGGAAGGCCGTTTTCAATGTTAACCCATACATAAGTATTTCGTCCCATAAACTCAACGATAATATAATTGTAGGGACTCTCCTCTGACCAGGGCTCATAATCCTGAACATCCCAATAAATAACGTCATAGGCTTTTGTTAACTGCTGACCTCTTGAGTTAACAAAGTTACCGATTTCTTCATCATAAATGAAGGTATCGCTTGTACCCCTTGTGTAATTTACAACAAGCTTGTTGCCTTCGGTGTAAGGTGAATAATTGTAGATATCATAATAGAAAAATTCAACTATATCACCATTTTCATCGTAATACCAATCCCACCAGCCATCTTCAAAAGCCTGGAAGGTAAGAACCTCTGCAGGAGTGAATTCAATGCTTTCGATGGGGTTTGCAATAACGTTCACCGTAACGGTATATTCATAACCGAGAGCCGCAACAACTACATCGTGCGCACCAACACCCCAGGGTTCATCATACTGATTATCCTCATCAGTTTCAATTACCGCCTGTAAATAGCTGCCGTCCTCTGAAACAAACCATTCCTCATAGATGTCGTAATAATAAACCTTTTCACTGCCGTCTGCAAATGAGAATATTAATTCAGTACCGTCAGCAAAAACGGGACACTCATAGAAGAAGAATTCCTCGTCGTTATAGTCGACATCATAATAGCCGTCAGTTTCTTCATAAATACTTGACTTACCCAAGCTTACTTCAAAACCGACAAGAGGATTATCTATAACCTCAACAGGGATTGCCGCACTGTGGCCTGCATACCAGAAATACATCTGATTGTAGCCGATATCCCAGTGTTCCTTTATCTGTTCATCATAGATACCCGCATCGTAAAGCAACTCGTTGCCGTCTTCATCATAGAACCAATCGTATTCAGCTGAATACGCATAATCAACGGATTCTCCGTCATTATATGTAACGGTTACAACGTCGCCCTCGCAGGGGAAGCCTGAGCTCCACACGTCATATAAAAAGAACTCTTCATCATTTTCAACGCATTCGTCACAGAAGCAGTAAGAATATTCACCGTCGAAGCCTGCAATAAGGCTGAAATCTGTTGCGGGAGTATAGCTGACATTTGCTATATCCGACTCAACAAGAGTAACGTTAAGTTCAAAGGGACAACCCATATAATACAGGTTAAAGGAATAGTCGCCTGATTCGGTCCAAGGATAATATTCCTGGAAATCAAGCACATCAAAATAATCCCAATCTATGCATTCACCGTTTTCATCGAAGAAATCGCTGAAATAGTAATCTCCCTCTTCGTCATATTCCTCGGCATATTCATAGACCTTTTCCGTGCCGTCCTTAAAGCTGACAACGAATTTTGTTCCTTCGGTAAAAATTGTATCGCAGTCGTAGCAGAAAACCATTTCTCCTGCATAAGGACCGTCAGCGGGCCAATACATATCACCGTCTACACCCTTAATTAAGGTAACGGGCTCTTCAGTGATAAACTGAGCAGATTCAACGGGCGATTCAATAATCTCTACGGGGATATCGCAGCAAACACCCTCGTATTCCATAGTGATATAGTTTGTGCCTTTATCCCACTCATCTTCAGAATAAAAATACAACGGATCTTCATCAAGGATTTCGCCGTATTCATTATAATACCACCCGTCCTCACACACATATTCAACAGATGTGCCGTCGCTGTAATTGAGTGTGATTACGTTTCCGTCAAGCCAAAGAGGTATATCCTCATCATAATCATACCAACAGACAACGTCCTCAATTTCGTCATCATAATAATAATCCCAATAGCCGCCGGTATATTCATAAAACTCATAAGCCTCAACGGGCTCAAAAGAGACTGAATCAAGCTGAACCTCATCATCAAACGCAAACGTTGTTACCCCAAGACAGGAAAAGAGCGATAACACCATAAGCACTGATAAGAATAAGCTTATACCTTTTTTCATAAAAAAACCTCCTTCGTTTTTATATAGCTTTATTTTACACCATACAGCTTTATTTTTTCAATATGAAAAAACCATAATTTTTATCTGTATTTTTCTACATATAGAGCATTTTCGATTTCATTCCTGTTACAATTTGTCTTTCTTTGTCATTTTCAACATATTCATTGCCTATTTTTTTACTTATAATCAATTGAAAATGGGATTTTTTATGTTATACTATTAAATGAAATATTTTGTACAGTTGTACAATTGAAAGGATGATAAAATTATGGCAGAGAACAGATTTCTCGGCGATTATCCGGTAATCGGTATTCGTCCCATTATTGACGGCAGACGCGGTCCTCTTAAAGTAAGAGAGTCTCTCGAAGAGCAGACTATGAACATGGCTAAAGCTGCGTCAGAGCTTTTTACAAAAAACCTTAAATATTCCAACGGCGAGCCCGTAAAGGTTGTTATTGCTGACACAACCATCGGCAGAGTTGCAGAAGCAGCTGCTTGTGCTGACAAATTCCGCAAGGAAGGCGTTTCAATTACACTTTCAGTTACTCCCTGCTGGTGCTACGGCTCCGAAACAATGGATATGGATCCCACAACAATCAAGGGCGTTTGGGGCTTTAACGGCACAGAGCGTCCCGGTGCTGTTTACCTTGCAGCAGTTCTTGCGGCTCACGCACAGAAAGGTCTTCCCGCATTCGGCATTTACGGCCACGACGTTCAGGATGCTGACGAAACAGCTATCCCCGCTGACGTTGAAGAAAAGCTTCTCCGTTTCGGCAGAGCCGCTGTTGCAGCCGCTACAATGAAGGGTAAATCCTACCTTCAGATCGGTTCAATCTGTATGGGTATTGCAGGTTCTTCAATTGATACAGATTTCTTTGAAGACTATCTTGGTATGCGCGTTGAATCTGTTGACGAGGTGGAAATCATCCGTCGAATGTCCGAGGGCATTTATGACGAAGCTGAATACCAGAAGGCTTACAAATGGGTTAAAGAAAACTGCAAGGAAGGCTTCGACAAGAACCCCGACTTTGTAAAGAAGAGCGACGAGCAGAAGGAAAAAGACTGGGAATTCACAGTTAAGATGATGTGCATCATCAAAGACCTTATGAACGGTAACAAAAACCTTCCCGAAGGCTGCGAAGAGGAAATGGTTGGTCACAACGCTATTGCTGCAGGCTTCCAGGGTCAGAGACAGTGGACAGACTTCTATCCCAATGCTGACTTTGCTGAAGCAATGCTCAACACAAGCTTTGACTGGAACGGCGCTCGTGAGCCCTATATTCTTGCTACTGAAAATGACACACTTAACGGTGTAAGCATGCTCTTTATGAAGCTTCTTACAAACAGACCCCAGATGTTTGCTGACGTTCGTACCTATTGGAGCCCCGAAGCACTCAAGAAGGCTACAGGCTACGAGCTTGAAGGCAAGGCAAAGGAAAGCAAGGGCTTTATTCACCTTATTAACTCAGGTGCCTGCTGTCTTGATGCTTGCGGTGAGGTTAAGGATGAAAACGGCAACGGTATCATCAAAGAGTGGTATGACGTAACTGATGAAGACATCAGTAAAATCAACGCCGCAACAGAATGGTGCGCAGCTGACAACGGTTACTTCCGCGGCGGCGGATATTCAAGCCGTTTCCTTACACGTGCAGAAATGCCCGCAACAATGATTCGTTTGAACCTTGTTAAAGGTCTTGGACCCACAGTTCAGATTTGCGAAGGCTACACAGTTGCTCTTCCCGATGATATTTCACACAAAATCTGGGCAAGAACAGACTACACCTGGCCCTGCACATGGTTTGCTCCCACACTTACAGGCAAAGGCCCCTTCACCTCTGCTTACGAGGTAATGAATCACTGGGGTGCTAACCACGGCGCAATCTCCTACGGCCACATCGGTGCTGATATTATCACACTTTGCTCAATGCTCAGAATCCCCGTTTCAATGCACAACGTTGCTGAAGACAAGATCTTCCGTCCCGCTGTTTGGAACGCATTCGGCACTCAGGAGCTTGAAGGTGCTGATTTCAGAGCTTGCGAAGCTTTCGGCGCACTTTATAAATAAGTATATTAAAAGAACTCTTCTATGGTTCACCGCCATAGAAGAGTCTTTTTTTGTTATCATTAATTATCTGTTTTTGTAATAAACGCAGTTCTCATGTGCATCACATTTGCATGTGTACTCTACCTGTTTAGAGTACAAGTCCATTGTCTGACCTGATGCAGTACACAAATAGTCATCTGAGGTAGAATCAAAAAGGCCCTTTCCAGAACCTATGTATTTTAAACAAGGACATTCCATAAAGGGCACGCCCCATAAGGATGTTTTTTTTGAGAGATACGGTGTAACCCCGTTTAGGGGTTGCACCGTTTTTCTCTTTGTTAAGCTACAATGCGGTATTCTTGAGGATTTCTTCTTGCTTCTTCCATCATAGCAATAACTTCTTCCTCTGTCGGAATACAAATCATTCCGACACCTGTGAAATAAATATCTACTTTCACAAAACAGTGACCGCTTGATTTATCATTGTTATGAACCTCAATACGCTCAATAAGTGAATTGACAAGTGTCGGTGTAAGCTCCTGTATATCCGTCATTTCTCTGAAAGTACGAAGAAGCAACCTTAAGTCAACAGATTTCTGCTCAGCAGATTTCAATGTTTCCTGACCCTCCGAAACAGTTACGGTAAGCTCTTTTTGCTCTCGTTCATATTTTGACATCAGCTTTCTGTATCTGTCATCATCTATCCTGCCAAGAGCATTGTCTTCGTAAACCTTTTCAATAAGGCGGTCTAACTCTTTCATACGGATTTCACCGTCAGCAACTGTCTTTTTCAGCTTCTCGTATTCTGCTTTTCTCATTGCATCATTCTGCTTTGCAATCATATACAAAAAGACCTTTTCATTGTAGCGAATGAATTCTGCTAAATTTCGTATAGCTTCAAGTACAATTTTCTCAAGCACAACATTACGGATATAATGAATTTTGCAAGTACCGCCTCTGCCGTCCTTGTAGTTTGCACACCTGAAAAACTCCTGATTCTTACTCAGACTTTTAGCTGCACAGAAGTGTAATTTCGCACCGCAATCATAGCAATAAACCAAGCCCGAGAATAAACTTGTTCTACCTGTGGCAGTAGGTCTGCGACGGTTTTCACGGAGCTCCTGAACTCTTAACCACTTTTCTTCACTGATAATAGGTTCTTGCATATCAGGGATTATCTGATAATCTTCTTTGGAATTATGAATTACCTTATGAACCTTGTAACTGACAGTAGTTGATTTAAAGTTTACAGCACAACCTGTGTACTGTCTGTTCTCAAGAATGTGAACAACTGTCTTTTGGTCCCATCTGTAAGGATTAGCAGGAACAGGATTTGAATGTTTTCTGCCGACAGATTCATAATACGCTGACGGAAGTAATATTTTTTCAGCTTCCAATATGCGAGCAATTTGCAAAGGACCTCGACCTGCAAGACACAAATCATATATTTTTCGTACAACCTCTGCCGCAGGTTCATCAATAAGCCATTTCTCTTTATCGGTTACGTCTTTTACATAACCAAAAGGTACAGTAGAAGATACTCGTTTACCGTTGTTAGCCTTTGACTGCCATACAGCACGGATTTTCTTAGAGGTTTGTGCGGCATACCATTCATTAAAGATGTTATAGAACGGTAGCATCTCCATACCGTCACCTGTGGAACTGTTTACATTTTCCTGAATGGAAATGAATGTTACACCAAGCGACGGATATACAATTTGTGTTAATCTGCCAGCTTCGACCTGCTCACGACCAAAACGTGACAGGTCTTTTACTATGATTCTGCAAATCTTACCTTCTTCGACCATTTGTTGCATTTGGTTAAATCCGCTTCTGTCAAAACTTGTACCCGAAATACCGTCATCAATGAAAAACATTGTATTTTTGTATCCGTGTTTTTTACAGTAATCAAGTAAAATCTGTTTCTGATTGGATATACTGTTTGACTCATCTTCTCTGCCGTTCTTCTTTTTGGATTTGTCATCCTTTATATCTTCAACTGAAAGACGGCAGTAGAGAGCCGTAATTAATTCATCATTTATTGTTTGTCCTAAAATATTTGTTGCAGTTGTCATTAAATATTCTCCTTTCCGACAACCGGACATCGCAAGGATATTCACATTTTACAATGTCCGATTGTCTTTTTTCAAATGTGTGATATTACAATAATTTTTCTGATAAAATCAGTTCCTTGAACTGTTCAAAGATACACTGTCTGCCTTTGGGATTAAAGTGCGTAGAAACCTCATAGGTTGTACCGCCGATCTTCATTTGGAAGGTTTCTTCACCGAAACGGCGTATTTTGCTACGATCAACAACAGCTTCATCACTGCGGGATGCCATAATATCTGAAATGCTTGAAAGCTCGTTTTCATCAATCGGCTCAGGCGGTACAACAAATATGGTTTTGTTATCGGGAAATATCTCTTTCAATTTTCTCACCTCGCATCCCTATCCTTATTTCTCTGTCGCTGAAGATATTTGTGATAATATTCCAAGGCTTTTAAGATATGCTCTTCTTTCTGTTGCTTGGTATAATTTTTACCGAAGAACTTATTGATACGTTCTTCAGGTATTTTTATAGCCTCTGCCTGATTAGGTTTAGGTGCAGTTAAAATTGCTAAAACCGTATCAGCATTAAGCTGTTTCTCTTCGGAAAGCTTTCGCATTTTCTGTGCCTGTGCAAGTGAGGGGGTTACCTCATCACTCTCATAGGCTTCAAAAATCATCTTCTGTTCCTCGGGAGTAAGATATGAAAGTTCAACCGCAGGGCGCATTGCGATTCTGCCTTCATCCACAAGGTTAAGAATTGATTTTTCAAGATTAGTCAAACGGATATACCTTTTGATTTGGGTTGCACTGTCTTCGCTATCCTTTGAGATTTTTTCAGCAGAACTCAACTTTGGACCCACCGGGTCCGAAGTTAAATCCGTGCGTTTACCTTGCTTCTTCAGAGCATCCATTTTCATCTTGTAAGCAAAGGCTTTCTCGCTTGGCAGAATATGCTCTCGGTGCAGATTACTGTCAACGAGAATGATGTCTGCTTCTTCTTTGCTTATGTCCAAGACGACAACAGGAACCTCTGTCATTTCAAGCCTTGTTGCTGCAAGGTATCTTCTGTGTCCTGATACGATTTCAAATACATCTGCATTATCATCCTTTCGTACCATAAGAGGCTGTATAATACCGTTCTCACGGATACTGTCCTCCAACGGCTTCATATCTTCTTCACGACACTTGTACGGATTCTTGAAATTCGGTACAATGCTTTGGGTTGACATTCTTACTATTTCTGTTGTTTGAGGCTTTACCGCCTCTGTTTCTTTGCTTTCTTCTGTTTTCTCAAACAGGGTGTTAATAAAATTTTCTTCTTTATTCATTTAATTGCCTCTCTTTTCTGATATCAATATTTTTGTTAGGTTTCTCTTTTCGGACAGTTTTCAGCACATCCAATATAAATGCTTTTACTTTTTCAGGCATAAGCCTCAAAGCCTCAAGATACGGAGCACAGACTTGTTCGAGCTCATGAAGTCTTTCACTCAGTCTGTTTATACTGCTTTGCAACTCCCAATTTCTTTTTCGGAGTCTTTCGTTTTCTCCCTCAAGGTCATAAATCTTGCTCCTTGCTGCAACGGATTGCTTTGCCATATTACTCAGGTCATTGAAATCTTCACTTGAAATTGTCACTTTGCCCGTAAGAGTTTTCTTGCCCATACTGTCTATCTCGTTGAATGTTTTATGCACGGTCTGAATTTCATCGTATCTGATTTCTTCTGTCTGTAAGCGTTCTTTGATTTCTTCAAGGCGTCTCTTATCCTGTTGTATTTCATATTGCAGACAAGACAGATGCTCAGCCGTACTGCCTTTTTCACCACGAATGAAATCATTGAAACCGGCTCTTTGCATATGATTGAAGAAGTCGTCCTGCAGGATACTGTAAGACAGAATCAGCACAGGCTTACCTTTTTCGTTGAAGATGACATTACCGTTTTCATCCACAGCCTGAGGTGACTTCCATTTCTTTGAGTGACTTATCTGATTGACGGTTTCTTTAACAGTACCCACAAGTGATTTGTCCTTGCATCGCTTTGTCCATAGAATCTGTTTCTCCACAACAGGCAGAGCTACAAGGTGCATATGATAGTGATACACAGATTTCCCGTACTGTTCCGTGAGAGCTACATTCAGTTCATCAGCGTGCATTACGGCAGAGATGATATTCTGTTCACCATACAAGGCAACTGCAAATTTGTAAGCTTCCTCATAAAACTCTTTTGCATACTCATAACCGCCGTGTGTTTCAAAGTAGTCTGTGTTAACATCGAATATGACTTCATCAAAGACCTTTGCATCAGCTTTCAGACCTCGCATACAGACTCTCTTTTCGGCTATGAGCTTATTTAGTTGTTCGTTATAGGTCAGTTCACTGCAACCTTTGAAATGCACATTCATATCACACCGAGCTGTATCAACATTCATATTGGTGTAAGACTCATTCTTTCTCTCGTTGTGCCTTTCACATTTACCGATTGTGCTTTGTGTATGAGTGACAACTCTTGCTACACTGTAGTTTTTCTTAGACATAGGTTTTACCTCCTTTCTGCAGTACTGCTTTATTTGTTCCGCTGACTTTCTTCGAAAGTGCGTAACCCACTATGACACTTTCACGCCTTCACCGTGCAAAGATGTCCGTGGGCTCTGCGAGGCTCATAAACTAAACTTTCTCGCTTATCAAGGGAGCGATAAACTTTAGTTGCGGTATATACCGCAGACGAGCTTCGCTATGTAAGGGTGGTTGTAGTAATATTTATAACAAGATGCTTTAGTGGGGGCAGTTATTATATAAGGAAATTGCATCTAAAGGTAATGGGAATAAGCCACATGAATTCGTCCCTGATTTTCATAAATACTTTTCAGAAAGCAAAAAAGCCGTCACATAGACAGCACAAATAGCGGGAGGACATTTCATCCTCTCGCACAGTTTGCACTGAAACTATGTAACGGCTTAAATTTTAAGCACTGATTGTCCGTATGTTACTGACCGAGTATCGGACTATACTTTTTCGGTCAGATAATATGTGTGGCATAAAGCCAATAAGTAAAAAAATATGTGTTTCAGTTAGTATTAAGTTTTATGGCAAATACATTATTTACCAATTTAACATTATAAAGAACATTTGTTCTTTTGTCAATATTTTTCTACAAACTTCTTGCCGTTTTATCTGAAATAGTTCCTGCCCCGGAATCTCACCGCAGCGTTGTCTTGCTCGTATCATCGCAAAGTCTATCACTTTCAGTCGGTCATTAAATTTTCAAGGTGCATAAAAGTAAAAAAAGTCCTCACCTCCGATGAATAGAGGAAAGGACTTTTACCGTCGGTATCGCATAAAAGGAAACAAAAAAACACCGCAGAAATAAGTACAGATTGCCTCTGTTCTTATCTTCATACGGTGCTTGGGTTGACAATATATTGATTAACCTATTCTATTAAATATGATATATTTAATTTATAATTTTATAATATAAAACTATTTATCGTACCCGTTATTTATTATATGAATTATTTTTTGATTCCGTAAATTGTTCCTTTACCTTTAATTGTGTCAGTATTTCTTGGATTCAATTTTGAGAATGTAAGACGATATTTTCTTCCTTTTGTTACATTAAAAGTTTTACTATCTGCCTTATTGGAATCATCTTTTGATTGTGTCATTGTTTTGAAAGTTGGATCTGTAGGATCATCCGTAACATCATATAAAGCAATATAATAATACGCTTTTGTATTTGTGCTTGTAATGAAACTTAGAGATATTGTATCAGATGTCGCGGTAAAATGGTCTGAATGCAATCTGGTTGAAAATGAATATGTAAAAGAGCCATCTGCATTGATTCTAGGTTGAACAATGTTGCCTTCATCATCAAACCATACCAACTCAAACACTTGTTCATCTTCTTGTATGGTATCACTTGCAAAAGCTAAATTTGTAGTATTCGCCATAAGAAAAATGGTTGCTAACAATAAAGTTATTATTCTTTTTAATTTCATTTGTTTTTCAGCTCCTTATATTATAATGATAAAGAAAAATTAATTATGGCAATTATGCCAATAATACATAAAAGTATTTTGTTTGCTTTTTCTTTCTTTTTTTGAAAAAATGTATTAAATAACAGGTACGATAAACATCCTAAAACAGCTCCTAAGGTATCACTTATTACATCGGTTATATCGGTAACACCTAAATAAAACACATATTGCATAACTTCAATAAAAATACTAACAAACAATGGAATCACAAATGAATAAACACATATTTTATTTTTTTTAGATATCATTTGTAATAAAAAACCAAAAGGAAAAAATAAGATTGCGTTTAATATAACATCACGAAACATTCCGCTTCGATCAACATACCAATCAGAAAAGGGGATATAATTAATTGCTTGGGAGCGAAAACGATCTTGTAAAAAAATATCAGATAATGGAACATATTTAAACAAGGTTACATCAAAAACCAAATCGATATATGAGAGAAAAGAAAGTACAAATATCATTATAAATATTATATTCTTCCGATTTTTAGATAGATGAAACTTGAATTTTTTAGGATTTTCATTATTTTTTTGTAACATTATTAGGCTCCTTTTCTTCCTACAATAATATTCAATGTTGCTTCTAAAAATATAGTCTTGAAATTTTATGATTCTTACAAAAAATGTTACATAAAAAATTCATTTAAATTTTGTGTGTTTTTATATATCTTTAGTTGTCAGTAAAAAACGAGGTGATACATAATCGTACCACCTCAAAAAAATGAATCATAGGTCTAAATCTAACTAATTTTATTTGCTTTAATTTATTAGTTTGAATTTTTATGATATCAATTATCTTTTGCTTTTTATCTTAGCATTGGCATCTCGCTTTTTATTATTGTGTTTCTTGAACAACATACAATTTTTCGCTTGACTTACAAAAAATAATTGTATCATTGTTTTTCTCTAAAACACACAACTGGAAATCTTCGGCAGTATCAATTTTCATAGACTCTTCTACTTCAATTTTGGTTAGTAATGAGTCTATTTTCTCTTTAACTTCTGATTTGTTTTTCAAAACAAACTCAACATTTTCAATAGGTTCTCCGTTATACTCATAAATGCTGTACCTAATGCCATCACCTGTAAAACCTATATCACTTTTAGCAGAATAGATTTCTTTAAAACCATTTGGAATATCTATTTTCCACATTTTTTCATAAACATAAGTATTTGAGTTTACTCTGGAAGTACCGACAAAAATCAACACAACTACTATAAGAAAACCAAGTAATATTACTATCAACTTTTTATAATTTATTCTCATATTATTTACCGACATTTTGCATTAAAACTTAAATGTAAACTCCCATTTCAATTTTAAAAGGAACAATAACTCCTGCTTCTTGTGCCTTGTACATTGTATTCACGGCAACTCCCTGAATGCTTGAGTAATCAGCTACTGCATAATCATATCTGTCATATATCAAGAACATATGATGGTTTGTATCGCGATAATAAGTAAAACAGTGAATTGCATAGTAAAAATCATCATCTACCGTTTTTCCTGTTTTCTCGAAGCTTGAACTGCCACTTCTGCTACCACTCTCATACAACCTTTTATATTCTGTCGTTTTAGAAATAAGAGTTTTATATACCGGATTATAAAATGAATCCAGTACTTCATTTTCTTTAGCGTGAGTTAACAATTCTGCTGACAAATAATAGTCTTTGGAATTAAAATAGGCAATTACTGCGGAAACTGCAGGAGAATAAAGCAAATGAAAATTACCATATGGAATCAATAATGTTCCGTTCTGATAACTTTGATACTCTTCTATCATATCCTCCACGGAAGATATCTGATTTATAATCTGTTCTCTTTCCACTAAATTTGATGTCTCTGCCAAAAGTCTAACCAAACGCAATTTCATTTCGTTGAGTTCAGCAATAACGTTTGTTCCATTAGCAACAAGTTCACTTTCGATTGATGATACAGACTGATTTACAGACATAATTTCATTGTTGAGTGCCGTCTCTTCAGCATATACGCTTAACGGAAGGCTCAACAACATAATAACAACTAAAAGAACACTAACTATTTTTTTCATATTATGGACCTCCTTTTGATATTTTCAATTAGAAATTTTAACTTGTAGGAATCTTAATTCCACATTGGAATCACCTTAGCTTTTTATTATATTTCTTGAAATTAAAATTTTCTTTTTTTATAAATGTCTGATAATAAGTAAGTTATAATTAACAATGCAGCAAAAATTGATGAATAAATTATCCAACTTTGAATATCAATGCGATTTAACCAAATTCCATCAACGCATCTAATATTACCTAAAAAAGGAAGAACAACACCAAACGGAAGAATAAGTGCTAAAGACACTAAATTTATCAAAAAAGTACATTTCTTCTGCAATGAACATCTTTTTGAATTCTCTTCATTATATGTTTTTGCGATTGTGAAAATAGATATAGAAACAAGCCATAATGCGATGCCAAGAAAAAATGCTTGTAAACTTCGTTCTTTTTCTATACCAATATAATAGGAAACAAGTGATGCGACAATACTAACAGATATAGAAAGCATTTGCAAAACTTTTCTCATTATATCATTCAACATAATTCCCCTCCTAAAAATCAACTGTGATTTTTAAAACTTAAAGTTACAGCTGCTTCATTATTGATAGTGTAAATTCTTGCTCCGCCACTTACTCTAAATGAACTAACATATAACTTAACAGTCGTGTTAGTAGTTGTTCCTGAACTATTAACAACCAAAATAGATGGATGTATTTTCCATGATTCGTTTTCTATAGAAGAATTGGGAGTGGATTTCCATGTTTTAATATATCTTTCACCAAATTGATTATTAATTGTCTGACCTTTTGGATTATACGAATATGATGTGGTTGTAGTAATCGTGCTCTTTCCGTCAGAAGAAATACCAGTTCCTATAGATGTGGTCACTGTGCTATTAGAATCTCCTGTTAGAAATGTTTCATCAAGAATATCTGTATTGCCGCTTGTTACTTCCATATTATATGTATAGTATTTAACATATTTATTGTTTAATCCACTCGCTGTAACTATGGAATATACATTATCATATGTTTTGGTTCCTACTGTTTTAACCTTAATTGCATAGCCTAATATTTTAATTGAACCTAGTTTTGACCAATCTGTGAGACCATTTGAACTGCTATATTTATAAGTTATTCCCGTTCCGCCAGCAATTCCTTTTTTATAAAAGTATGTAAAAAGACTTGCATCTTTAAAAGATGAACCAATTGCGGTTGATGTTTGCAACTTTATTTTCTGTTCATCAGAAATGCTACCAAGAAATTCTAAATCCGAAATATCATTCTGGATATCGTTATACATATCATGCATATCAAGATTTTCGTTAAGCACCGTTGGTTCAATCTCAACATCTTCTAAATCTATAATATCTGCTACAACAGGAGTAATCATATAATCATCACCATATGATTGAATATATGTTCCAAGATAAACATCTGCATCTTCAAAATTTGATGTATTTCCATCAAAAATTTCTAGTATTTCCTCGGGATTATCATCAGTAACATAGAGGGATGTGCCGTTGTCTAACAGTTCCTTTGCAGGTTCCAAAATATTACTAGAAATGTACAGGCTATTTTTTTAAATATCATTACTCATCACATCTTTATAATATTTGTTTAAAAATCAATTTAACCACATTGGTATCACCGTATCCTTTACATGGTACAATATATATTAGAATTTGCTTTTCAATAATATAGTCTTAAAAATTTGAAAATCTTACAAAGTCAAATTTACTAAATATTTCATCTTTTCTTTGTTGACATTGCTATACATCATATCAAAAAAGTCCCGTGCAATTCTAAAAAGAAGAGTACGAGACTTTTTCATTAATATTATTTATTCAATAATATAATAATTGTTTTTTAAATTAATTAAAAGGCCAATGATGATGTAACATTATAACTCGTTTCTGTATCCTTAAAAACTAAAAGTTTGGGTTTTTCAGCATAGTGTTCACAAATAACACGATATGTATAACCTTTTGGTGCGGATATGGATTTTTCAAAAGTTTTTGAATTAGATTCATTATATTGGTCGTAATAGCAATAGGAAGAATAATCTGTCCATGTGCCGTTAATCAATCTCTGCAATTTGATATAAGTAAAGCCACATTTTGTTATATCAGTTGAACCCGAAGTTTTTGCAGTAATTATTAACTTATCTGTGGTTTTGGCTAATTTCAAAGATTTACTTGTTATTAGACCTGTTGCCAACAAACTAACATCGGCGTTGTTATTCGTATTGTATAGTCCATATACTTCTTCGATAATATCATCTTTAATTATAAGTGTATCCTCACCAACTGAATCTAATGCAAAAGCATTAATTGATATCATACTGAGAATTGATAATAAAGCTAAACATATTGATATAATTTTTTTCATTATAAACGCTCCTTATTTTATGGTTTTTGCAAACTCTATAGCTTCATCTAAGTTCATTGGAATCTGAATAAAATAAATAGATAAACCATCTCTATATGTAATCGCCGCTGATTTGTTTTGCATAAAACAATATACAGTTATATTTCCGATTTCTATTTCTTCAATATTACTTGTAACATTAAGAAATTCTACATCAGGCACTATTTCTTCTATTGCATATTCACTTATTTGAATATTGCCAAGTTTGTTTTTGTACTCAAACATAATATTAACAGAGTTAATATATTCAAATGTTTCATACTCCATCTTTGTAATATTATATTTATCAGAGAAAAATGCTTCTGGTAATAAAACTTCACTAAATCCATTATCAGCAAGTTCCTTGGCAAGTTCTGTGCCGAGAAGCTGGTATTCATCAGCTTTGTCATCGGTTTTGTCAAAATTAATACGAATATAATCATTATAAAGTTCAACAATACCATCAAACAAATTACCATCAAACACAACTGCAGATACAGATAATGTGCCAACGAGTAATACTGAAATTGCTGCAGCAATAGCGATAAACTTTTTGAATTTGAGTTTTATGTGTTTACCATGGGGATCACCATTACCTTTCTTTTCTTCTGTAGCAGGTGTTTCAACTTCGAGATTGCTTAATTTGTCTAAACAATACTCAATAAGCTCTGTATCCATTTCTTCTTCGGACTTCTCCATCTCTTCATCAATTATTTTGTTAAGGTTTTCTTCTAATGAACCGTTAAGTGATTTGTCGTTGATGAAGGATAAAAACTCTTTATCTGTAAGCATTATTTATTCTACCTCCAACTATATAGTCTGACATATTTAGATTTCTTACAAAAATTTATAAATTTTTATTCGTTTAATACTTTTTCAATTAACATTTTTGTTTTCTGTTTTAATCTAAATAGTTTCTGATAAATGTTATTCTCTGTAGTATTATGTTCTTTAGCAATTACGGAAATGGATTTGTTTAATGTATATCTGTCATATAGTAATTGCTGTTCTTTATCATCAAGCATATTAATAACTTTTTCTTTAAGAACCGGAATTTGCTCATCTTCAATTGTGAAATATTCATCATTGACTACACCATAATATGAGCTATCAAAATTTTCAGATTCCAAAGGGACTATTTTTTCTGATTCTTTTTTTGCTTGTGTATAGATGTCTTTTATTTTATTGTTTACTACTTTTGTTAACCATGCTTTTGGATATTCTATTGTTTTTCCTTTATCCAAAGCATCAGACAAATCAAGAAAAACATCCTGAACGCAATCATCAACATAATCAGGTAAACTTTTAAGTTTATATGTACATAGTTTACGAATATACGGCTCATGCTCTTGCCATAACTCGTTTACTATTTTTTTATTATAATCCATTTTCTCTATATCCTCTTTTCAAATTATTCCCATATAATAGTAATCGTTTTAATTGTCATAATGTGATAAGAAAATTTAAATTTATCTTTAATTTGACTGTATTTATATAATTATAACATATTATTTGTGCTATTTGTTATGCAATTTTGACTTAATTTGCTACTTTTTTGCAGTTTTATGTATTAAACTAAAAATATAAACATTTTTAGGCTTTTATTTTTTTGCAAAAAACTATAATAAAAAGTCACGAAAAATTTTATAAAAAACATTTCGTGACTACATACTTTAGAATTATGTTTAATCTTTTATTTTGGTTCGATAATCTTCAATTCTACATATAAAACTTCACAATTAGGAGAGTGTTGCCTCTTCATAAGAATAACATTGAAATTATCAGTTAATAACTTCCAAAAGTCAGCTGAGTATTCATTAGGCATTTCAATAGTATAGTTTATATTCATACATATATCAGCTCGTTACATATTATCTCATTTGCTCTTGACTCAATGTTTTGCATACTACATACCCACTCCATCTGATTATCTTCTTTCAGTTGCTCGGTTACGCCTTCAGCCACTTTTATCTGCTCTACGAGAGTATCAAACATATCTCGTGCCTGATTTTCCACCTCGGCACAGTGCTGATAAAGTTTTCCTTGAGTAAGTAGTGTTGTAAACATCACTTTCTTGTGTTTTTCAAGAAAATCTTTATATATCGTTCCCCATTTACCCAGAGAAATATTTGCTTCTTCGGGCGGCAAGATAAGGTTTGGAATGTTAAAATCTCCAACACGGCGATAACTGATAGAATTTCTGTTTGACATAAAAAGTCCTCCTTTAAATTTTGTGCTTTCATTGTACAGAATTAAAGAGACTTTGTCGAATGTGCAAATATAAGAAAAAGAGAGAAGCCGAAACTTCTCTCTAATTTGCTTTCCTTGCAACGTCCATAAATTAGTATTTTAAAATTACTGCCTTATGTGGCGTCAGCAAACGGCACCCCCTTTTAATTTTTTCAAGAATGAATTTTATCATCTGTTCCTTAACTTTAACAAAACATTGTCAATTTCTTGTTTCTTTCCTGTTAAAGAAGCTAATGTCTCTTTATATTCTTTTGATTTCCTTTGTCTTGCAGTATGAAGACTTCTGAATATAAACTCTAACAAAACTGCACCAAAATAAAATACAAAGCCGTTCAACAAGGTAACGATACCAATTATAATAATGATTGTACTGTATTTATCCCACAATTTTAAAAGCTTAGGGCGACTATCATATCTTTCGTAAAATTCTGCATATTCTTTTTCGTAATATTGCCACTGCCTTGCTACAGAATCACATTTGTTGCCAAGCTCAACACAGTCCGGCAACTCTAATTTTTTATAGCCTCGAGAAATATAAAAAAGCTCGTCAGGATTAGAGAAAGACAGCTTATCTAAACAAAGCTTACATTTCTCTTCTGAATCCTTGTATTTTTCGGGAGACAAAAAACCCTCATATACAGTTATAAAATCATTATTTGTTTTTGCTCGAGTAAGCTTTTCTGAAAGATCTGTATACGCCATTTCAATATTAGTGTCGCTATGTTCGATAACACTATCAATATTGATGCCATACTGATACTCCAGAATATCTTTTCCTGTTTCTTTTGAATTTTTAATTGCTTTATTTGCAATACTGTTCAAATCAATACCATCGGGATTAAATATATCCTTTTCCATTTTATAACCCTTTATGTTGTAAATATTATTTTAGGTGCGATATTGCTCATAAAACTGTCTTTATTTTCAGCTTTTTCGTTTTTTCGCTCTTTTCGTGCTTTAAGCTTTGTGATAATTCCGCCGGGTTGCTTGATGAAAACAGGTAAATCCCCGGTAACAACACTTTTAACGCCACCAAAAATGCCTGTGGAATCACTTGCCTGATTGTGTGCGGCAATATTTACCGTATAAGGAACACCGTTATATGTAAAAGTAAAATCATAATAAGGGAAAAAGAATAATCCCATACTACACGAGCTTTCGATTATTTCATATTGTGTATCTTTTACAGAATAAGAGCATTTCTCGTAACGCGATTTTAAGTCATATTCTATATTGCGATTAACTGCAACATCTATCTTTCCTGTGGGCGGTTCAGAAGCATCTGTATTTAAGTTATCAACACATTTATCAATTGCTCTTGCCACAAGCTCATTGTTTCGTACTCTAAAATCAGAAATGTCTTTTATAAGAATACCCACATCTATGCTTTCATCAGGCCATAATTTTTCATCTGTATAATCAGAGCCGGATGAACCAAAAACTATGAAACAGCCCGTTCCGTTTGTTCTGTCCATAAATTTATTGGTCACTTGAGTGTTGGTATACCTTGTATCTCCGTAATCCTCGTACATAGATTCAAAAAATCCGCTGCTTGTGTTTCTCTTATTATCTCTGTATGCCGTTGTATCCGCACCCAAAGATGAGGTTGAATTATATTCACTTTGAGTTGTTATTTCCACAAGTGCAGTATAATTATAATCAGCATAATAAGTTAAGAGAGGGCAGTATTTCAATTTTGCCACAGGTATGTTTCCGTCAAAATTAAATATATCTGCCGGTGTTGAATTTTGAGAACAATATTTAGCAAAAATATCAATTGCTTCCCGTTGTGTTACTTCAGGTAACAACAGCATAAAAACACTTCCAAATTAATTATTTTTATACGCATAGCTTGTTTCGTATCCCTCAATAAGCTTGTTGTGATTTTTAATGGGAATCATATAAGAAATAATCGGAAGATACATTGCCACAAGAGCAAAAATAACCGGTGATTTTATTGAAATTTCAACATTATATGTTTTTGCTAAAGCCAAAGCCTTTTTATGATATGTGTAGCATACAAAAAACGCAAAAAGCGAACCGGTGCAAACACTTAATAACAAATATAAAACAAAATTCATATTGTTATTGTTTGTTTGATTTTCCATTTTTTTGATGTCATTATACATACACCATATAACATACCAGTTATACACACCACCTGTAATGATGCCTAAAATCCATATTTTTTTCCAATCTCGTTTTACCATAATAAAAACCTCCTTTTATATGCACAAGGATTTCACATCCTGTACAAACACAATAATACATTATTTAATATTGTATGTCAACAAAATAATAATATTTATTATTTTGTATTTCGCCCTTTCACAATATATAATATTGTTAAGGAAGGTGATAATATGTCTTCAGAATATGAAGAATGTTTTGTGCAGAAACTTATCGAATTTCGAGAGAAAAAAGGGGTTTCCGCCCGTTCAATGAGCTTGTCCATAGGACAAAACGAAAATTATATTAATCAAATAGAAAACAAAAAAACTTTTCCTTCAATGCAGAGTTTCTTTTATATCTGCGATTATCTGAATGTAACGCCTTATGATTTTTTTGAGCCTTATAATAAACCACAAAAAGAAATGCTTGCGCTTTTAGAAAATTTGCAAAAATTAGATGCAGAAGATTTCAAAAGTATATATACAATAGTTAAAAGTCTTACAAAATAAAGTCCTCTCTACACTACAATGCAGAGGGAAATTAAATCTTCCGCAATACGCTTCAATTTCTATTTCAAAGAAGCTTTCGCCTGAGTGCTCAATTTCATAGTAATAATAATCGGGAGCCTTATCTGAGCCATAATCTTCCTCATAGATATACTCTCCGCTTGAATCCACACCGAGATTTTCCATCGCAAGATCGGATTCAAAGCTGAAGCCCTTACCCTCATACTTATATTGTCCGGCAAATTCACTTACAGCAAGTAAGCCGCACATAAGCACACTCAATAAAGCTGCCGACACTTTTTTCATAAACATATTTCTTCCTTAACCCAATACCGCAGGGAAAACGGTGGGGTTCCGTTTTCTGCCTGCGGTAAATCCCGCTCCTCAAGCAGGTATATTCTATCGGCAAAGCCGATGGAAACCGTTAATTATTTTTTCTTTTTTGCCGTAACAATACATACAGCAATAAGAGCACCGCCTATAATTACTGCGGCAACAATAATTGCAACAATAAGACCTGTGTTTGAACCGCTGTTATTCTGTGCCGGTGCTTCAGTTGTTGCCTGAGTTGCCTGATCCACGGCATCTGTTGCAGGTGCTGCTGTTGTGCTTGCAACCTGTGACGGATTGGTTGTCTGTGCTTTTTCAAGCTTTTCCTGCTGATTGGGAACAGAGGCTTTCTCTGTTACAGGCTTTGAAGCTACGGGTTTTGACGTGGTGGGTTCGTTTACGTTGTTGTTAATAACCACGTTGTTTGTTCCGCCGCTTGATGATGCACCGGCACCGCTTGATGATGCTGATGCTGAACCACCGGCTGATGATGCACTGCCTGAAGCATAATCATCATATTCCTCATAATATTCTTCGTATTCACCTGCATAATAAGAGAAATCGCTGTAGAAATCCATTCCCCAGATATTATCATACACTTCATAATAAGCATCTGACACTGCATCGGCACCGTAAAGGCTTATAAAGTAGAAATATTCACCGGCATGCACAACTACCTCAAAATACAACATACCGTCATCCTCTTCATCTGATAAAACAACAGCAGGTCTGCCGCCAATCTGAGTCAGATTACCATAATCCTGCGCTATGTCTTGGAGCATCCATAAATAATCTTCGGATGAATCTGCAGAATATTTACCGCCGTCTAATGACACTCTTCCGAAATACTCTTCAATCTGAAGGTCTACGCCACTGTCACCCTCATAATATTCAAATTCATAGAAATAATAGTCATCCTCATAATCATCATAAGCGGACCAAACAGAATAATCGTTCTCGCTACCGTCAAAATATTCCGGTACGTACACGTCAAACGTATCGCAATCACGCCAATAAGCAAAACCGCCGACTGTTAATGAAGCACACATTACTATGCTTAACAAAACTGCAAATGCTTTTTTCAAAACTATCTCCACCTTGCCATGGCAAAGCTTGCCACAAAGCTTGCCACTCATTAATATATATGCTATTTTACATCATATTTTTACAAATTTCTATTCTGTGCGACAGTACACTTTGTTGTTTTTTTACATTTTTTTGTGTTTTTTTGCATTTTTATTTATAAAAATTTTTACACCCCAACTTTTTGAGAATTTCACTTGACAATAACAAAAAAATCATTTATGGTAATTTTAGATTATTATGTCGAAAGAGGGTACTGCAATGGGAAAAATATGTCCGAAATGCGGGAAAGAGCTTCCTGAAGAATCCTCCTTCTGTCTCAGTTGTTTTCACTCTTTTGACGCTCCCAACGCCCCTATAAAACCGCCACCTTTTTCGGCAAGCGGTATAAAAAAGCCTAAAAACAACAAAACCAAACGCATAATTTTAATAATTGCATTAATTTTGCTGTTTCTTATAATTATGGGTGTTTTAATATGGGCAATGAAGAGCAGAAATGCTCCTGAGCCACAGCCGACTACACCTGAAACAACCTTTATAAGTGTTACTGAAACAGTGCCTGTAACACAAGAAAATGGCGAAGCTGTTACTGACGCAAGCGGTGAACAGGTTTTTCAGGTTATAGAGGTAACAAAGGCGGTTACCCTTCCACCCCCTTCAACCACAGAAAAACGCGGTTTTTTTGAAACACTTTTTAACAAAGAGACTGCATCTTCACAAAGCTCCGCTAATACATCGGGCACAAACAACGGTACTTCTGTTTCCTCAGCTTCCGGTACAGCTGAAACTACGGAAAAGAAAAGCTGGTGGGAAATTCTTTTTGGCAAAGATGAAGAAACAACTGCAACACCAACCAACGCTCCTACTGTTCCGGTTGCTACCACTCCGACAACTCAAATCGGCACAACGGCTACACGCCCCGTAACAACAAGGCCTTCAACAGCCACAACCGTTATTACCACCACAACCACAAGACCCACTACGGCAACCACAAGGGCTACAACAATTCAGACTACTGCAGTACAGACAACTTCAAGCGGCTCATATTATTTTGAATATGCACCCCAATACGCAAGTCAGCCTGACGGAAACATTGCTCTGACTAAATACATTGGTAACGCAAGTGTTGTTACCATTCCGTCTTATGTAAACGGCAAAACGGTTGCGGCAATAAAGTCTGACTGTTTCATAAACGACTCGCGCATACAGCAGATAAATTTTGATGACAGCTTAACCTATACAATAAGCCTTAACAAGCATTGCTTTAATAATCTCAGCGCCCTTACAAAAATTGTTCATAACAATAAAGGTATTCATCTTGACCCACAGTTTTCAATAAACTGTCCCATAACATATATCGGTAAAGATGGTATCAACGATAACAAACTGATTAACGGCGCGTACTACAAAGGCTCTGCCTTCTATTGGTTTACTGCACATCCGTCATACACTACACTGACTCTTCCCGATTGGTGTAACAAAATAGACAATGGTCACAATCTTTTTGAGGTTGCAAATCTCAAGGTTATAAACATCCATAAGGATGTTACAAATGTACCCTTCTTATGCGTTTCTTACAATGCAGGTCTGACTGCAATAAATGTTGAAAATGGTCACCCAATTTGTTTTTCTTATAACGGAGTGATGTTTTCAAAGGGTACAAGCAGTAGTGCAACAAGCTATTCTTACTGCGTTTATCCGAACAGTAAAACTGACAAGGTTTACAAAATCCCTGCCGGAAAAAGAGTTACCTTTAAATTCGGAAGCGGGGGTCCGACTTACAATGGTATAACTAACACATACTTAGAGGAATTATGGTTGCCTTCCGATGCTTTCTTGCAAAATGATTGCTCCCAACAATTCCAGAACAATTATCCCAATTTAAAAAGGATTTATATAGCACCCAATCACCCGCAATACGAAAAAATCAATAAAAATTTTTGCGGCACAATAACAGTTACAGATTTTTAAATTTTATACTTGAGGAGGAAAAATGAAATACATAAGAACAGAGGAATTATTGGAACAATTAAAGCTAAAAAACATAAGCTATGAACAATATCTTGCAGAAAACGAAGATTCTTTCATATGCGAGGATTTAAAAAATTTCTGGAAAGAAAAGATTGCAAAATGCGGTATGTCAAAGGTTGATATTATCAACAAAGCGGACATTGGCTATACCTATTTTTACAGTGTTATAGGCGGCAAAAACTACCCTTCAAGAGATACAATAATTAAAATTTTTATTGCAATGGGGTTACCTCTTGAGGACTGTCAGGATACTTTAAGGTTATATAACTGGGCTCAGCTTTCCCCTAAAATCAAGCGTGACAGCATTGTTATTTTTGCCTTAAATCACAGTTTGAGCCTTTACAAGCTTGAAGAAATGCTTGAAGATCATATGGAAAAGAGTTTTAAAAGCTGATGAGTACGTACGGTAACTATATTGAAACAACCTTAAAAGAAGATTTCAGACTTATAAAAGCTTTTAAAAATGATGAGCATTCCTGCGTTGAGCTTTTTCAGAACAAAGAAAATAATAACAAGCTTGTTCTTATTAAATCCAAAAACAGGAACGATCACATTTTCAGAGCTTTAAGGGGCCATGCGCATCCCAATCTCCCGGTTATTTTTGATGCCTGCTCCTGTGATGATCACCTTATTGTTCTTGAGAGCTACATTGACGGTCTGCCGTTGTCTGAAAAAATCAAAAGGGATACACCAAAAAAGAAAAAAGCAATAAAATATATTCTTGATATATGCGAGGGCTTAAAATTCCTTCATTCTCTGGGGATTATCCACCGCGACATCAAGCCTGCAAACATAATCATTGATAAAAGCGACACAGCCGTGCTTATTGATCTTAATTCTGCACGGCACGTTTCTGACAAGCAGGAATGCGACACAATTAATTTAGGCACCGTAGGCTATGCCGCTCCTGAGCAATACGGAATCCATCAGTCAATCCCCGCAACGGATATTTATGCCTTGGGCGTGCTCTTAAACGAGCTTACAATAAACACACATCCTACTATACAGACCCCTTCCGGCAAATTAGGCAAAATAATAAAAAAATGCACCGAAACACAGATTTACAACAGGTATCAAACCATTGACGAGCTGATTTCGGAGCTGAAAAGATATTTAATATGGCATTGAAAAAAGGCATCAGAGAGCAAATTCTCTAATGCCTTTTTTATTATTCTTCTGTTACATCGTAAGCAGCAAGTATATATTTTACGGTTTTATCGTCTTTATCAACGTCAATAGTAATGCTAAATTTATCTTTTTTAAAGACGTATTCATTAAAGTGAGTTGAATCAAAGTCATACGTTGTACCTTTGATTGCTTCAAGATAATCAGCCTCAGACATACCCGGCTTGATATTTTTAGGAAGAACAACCTTATAATCCAAATCAACGGATGCTTCCATACTTATAACGTAACAATTTCTGATAAGGCAATCTGTGCTTTCAAGGTTGTAAACCTCAACACCCGCAATTTCGATATCGCCTTTTTTAAGTGTACCGAAAAGTGTTTCATTGCCGAAAAGAATTGCGCGGTCCTCTTTGAAGGTCAGCTCCCAACCGTTGTCAAGAAGCTCGGATACAAGAATAGGAAGCTTGTAAAGGTCGCCTTCAATCTGAATTGCGCCCGACAATATGTCATTGCCCAGTGCTTCGGGCTTAACGTATTCATCTGTTTTTTCGGATTCTTCGTCCTCTTTTTCTTCAGGCGCCTCATACGACTCGGGCACTGCATTGTTATAGTAAGTTACAGACTCTAATTTTGATGCCTTGTTATCAAAAACAAATGAAGCGTATTTTTTATCGGATTTTGTGTAAGTAAGCGTTGTACCCTTATTTTCCTGAACAACGTCATCACACTCACCGAAAACCTCTTCAACCGCTTTTCTTAAAGAACCGACAGTAAGGCTTTTTACAAGTGTTGCCTTTTCACCGGCAAGGTATTCAGAATCAACGGTAAGACCGATAAGACAGCAATCCTTTATGTCTGAATCTTCTTTGGCAATATTGGTTACAGTTACAAATATAACCGCACCCTTTGAAGAAACAAGGTATGTTTCAACAGTCGCGCCTGCTGCAACAGGCCCTTCACAGACCGCTTTATCACCAAAGGACCAGCCGCTTGACAACACCTCGCTTACCATCATAGGAAGCTGATATACAGACTGCCCTATTTTCATCTGAAAATCGAAGGGCTCTTCTGTCATAACATAGGATGTGTTTTTAATAACAGGCTGTGTTGATTCCTCAACTATATCCGCAGGTGTGTCAACCTTTGCGTTTTTGTAATGTCTGTTTGTTCCTGAAAAAACACCCGTGAGCGCAAGGATAACGATAACTGCAATAATAACAACAGGTACGCCTATAATAATGCCTATCTGCCGGGGCTTGAGCTTTTTAAAAGCAGCAAGCTTTTCGGCAACGGGCTTTTTTGACGTTTCATCGTCAGCTTCTGTTGCTTCACTTTCATCCTCTGCAGCCTCAACACTTTCGGCAGACTCTTTAACTGCTTCTGCCGTCTCCCCTTCAGCCTTTACGGCATCCATAACTATTGTTGCAGCTTCAGCTGCCCCGGTTTCTGTAGCCTTTTCAACCGCTTGTGTGTTTTTTTGTTCCTCTGTTTCAAAGGACTCACAGCCGCATTCGGGACAGGAAGTATGCATATCATCCAAATGTGTTTTACAGTCTTTGCAAATTTTCATTTTGCCACCTCGTACAAACCAACAGTAAAATTATACCGGATGTTACCATCCGGCATAATAAATAATTTTAATTATTTAAGAAAGTCAAGACTTTTAATGATTGCAGGTTCTTTTGATAAGCCCTTTGCTACGTTGAAGAAGCAGATGATTCTGACAACCAACAAGATGATTATAATTATGGGCAAAGCAATCGCAGGAAGAACAAGACAGCTTAAAAGAGCACAAAGTGTACTTGCGAGCACCTCTGTAAGATAAATTTTAACTGCCTGACGGATATGGAAATCAAGGTATGCAGACTCTTTTTTAAGGAAAAGAGCAATAAGAAGCCCCACAATACCGCCTATGTAAACAAGCATTGCAAAGGGCTTGTTTGCCGAAACATCCTCGGGAGCGAACTCTGCTGTATGATCTGTGGGATCGGCAACAAAATTTGCACCGGGAGCAGGTGTAAAGGGTGCAGGATTGCCCTGAGGAGCATAGCCGGGATCACCGTTTACGGGAGGCTGATATGCAGGAGCAGGATTAACGGGAGCCTGCTGTGCAGGTGCAGCATCTATTTTTGTACCGCAGGAGGTGCAGAACAATGTGCTGTCATCCATAACCGCATTACAAGAAGGACAAGTTTTCATAAAATCACCTTTCTTAAACTCAAAGCTATGAGTTGATTTTTAATGTATATTCGTTTCACTGCAAAATTATTATAAATAATAATACAGTAACACATATTCATATTATAATACCCTGCACCGTTTTTTCCTATACTCTGCCAGCGTACTTTTTGGCTTTTTTCTGTATTTTTTTCGGTTTTTCGCAAGCAACCAAGTTTTTTCTTGACATTGAAATTAAAAAGCTTTATTTTTAATATACAGTATTTTTAAAAGGTGTTTTATATGAATGATATATACGAAGCTCTTTTGTCAGACTTAAAAAACAGAAATTTCTCGTACAACGATTTTTACAAAAAAAATCGTGATAAGCTGACGAATATTAAAGTTAGCGAGTATTGGGCGGATATTTTCAGAATATATAAAGTTAAAAAGACTGATATTATAAATAAATCCGACATCGGCTACACGTATTTTTATGATATTTTAAGGGGCAAAAAGCACCCCTCCAGAGACGTTCTTTTAAAAATATTTTTAGCAATGGATTTACCCTTAGAGGAGTGTCAGAAATGCCTTGCAATATATAGCTGGGCAAATCTTAACCCCTTCATAAAACGCGACAGCATTGTTATCTACGGCCTTTTTCACAAGCTGACGCTTACACAATTGCAATCACTGCTTGAAGAAAACGGTGAAAATACACTTTAAAGCAAAAGCTTGTTGCTCTCACGGGCAACAAGCTTTTTATTTTAAAGATTATAATATTTTTCGAACTCAACGGGGTGAGGAACCTTTGAAATTTCACTGCATTCTGCCCTTTTGGCTTTGATGAAATTCTTAATAAGAACTTCGGGGAATACACCGCCTGCAGTAAGGTATTCATAATCTGCTTCAAGAGCATCAAGAGCAGCATCAAGTGATGTGGGAAGACCCTGAAGCTTTGCTTTTTCCTCTTCGGGAAGATTGAAAAGATTGAAATCGTAAGGACCCCAACCGTTTGCACGGGGATCGATTTTATTTTTGATACCGTCAAGACCTGCCATAAGAATTGCTGCATAGCAGAAATAGGGGTTGCAGGTAGCATCGGGATTACGAAGCTCAAAACGGCGTTTCTCGGGAGCCTTTGCATAAGCAGGGATACGGATAACCGCACTTCTGTTTGATGTTGCATAGCCAACAGTTACGGGAGCCTCAAAGCCGGGAATAAGACGTTTGAAGGAGTTTGTGCTGGGGTTTGTAATTGCACAAAGTGAAGAAATATGCTTGAGAAGACCACCAATGAAATAGTGTGCTGTTTCACTCAGATTTGAATATCCGTTATCATCAGAGAATACGGGCTGACCATCTTTAAGAAGAAGCATATGAACGTGCATACCGCTGCCTGCCTCACCATAGATGGGCTTGGGCATAAACGTAGCTGTTTTGCCGTATTTGAGGGCGGTATTACGGATAATGTACTTGATCCACATTGTGTTGTCAGCCATTTCTGACATTTTGCCGAGCTGAGGCTCAATTTCAAACTGACCTGACGCAGCAACCTCAGGGTGATGATAGTTGATTTCGATACCTGCATCTGCCATATGCATGCACATTTCACTACGGCATTCGTATGTAACGTCAAAGGGCTTTGCTATATGGTAATTCTTCTGCTTGGGAACAATAACACCGTTACCTGCAATATCGCTGTTGAAATATGACTGCTGTGCATCAACGTCTGCGCTGATATTGTCGGGAGAAACGTTCCAGCCCACCTGATCGAAAAGATAAAATTCAAATTCGGGAAGAATGAGCATTGTGTCTGCAATGCCGCTATCCTTCATATACTGCTCAGCGGCACGAACAATGTTTCTGGGATACTGAGCAAGGGGTCTGTTGGCAGGTGAATCAATAATCATTGCGTTACCTGTCATAGACAATGTGGGGATTTCACAGAAGGGGTCAACAATAGCTGTGTCGGGATCGGGAATAAACACCATATCGCTCTTTTCAACAACAGCATAGCCGTAGTTGGAAGCATCAAAACCGATACCGCTTTTCATAGTTTCTTCAGAAAAATTCTGTGCAGGGATTGTTACATGGCGATACTGACCGTTAATGTCAACCATCTTGAAATCTACCATTTTAATGTTTTTTTCTTTAATAAGTTCGATGACTTTTTCAATCTTTTTTTGCATTTTTTACATCACCTTTCAAGGCTTATTTCACTTTATTTTATCATAAGGGTTTTTATTTTTCAATCATTTGTTAAATGATTTATACGCGTTAAATTGAGAAACAAGATGTTTTCCTGTTTTTGCCATAAGCTTTGCACATTCGGGCAACAAAATATCGGGCTTATTATCCATAAAATTATCTGCTTCAAAGGTAAGGTCGCCCTTGTAATCAATATCCGCAAGAGCTTTCATAACCTTTTCCCAATTTATTTCACCAAAGAAAGGCAGAGTGTGAGAATCATTGGTGCCGTCAACGTCGTGCACGTGAAGACATTGAAGCCTTTTATTACCTAATCTCTTTATGAAATCAGCAATATCCTCGCGTACCAATGCTGCGTGACCAATATCAAGGCAAGCCACAAAGCAGTCATTATTAAGCTCATCAATATATCTTACAAATTCATCGGGACGTGAGCAGGTTGAATGGTTAATAAACCCTGTGTGCTGCCACATATTTTCGAGAGCTACGCGAATATCATATTCTTCACAATAAGGAATGAGCCTGCTGTAAAATTCCATATTGTACTCAAAAAGCTTTTCGGGATTACCTTCAACATCGTATTTCAGATGCTGACAAGGGTGAACAATAATATTTTTAACACCCAGATATGACGCTCTTTTTATGGCTGTTACAATTTCATCAAATCTTTTTGCCGTTTTTTCTTCATCCTCAAAGGACGAGCCGTAAGGGGAATGGGACTGATTAAAGCAAAGGCCTTTATCCTCTGCATATTTTCTTATTTCAAGAAAATAATCCTTATGGTAGTCAGCCTCATAAACATCTTTATTGAACTGTGAAAAATCAAGGGCATCATAACCTGCATCGGCTAAATAATCAATGGCTTTCAAAAACCCGAATTTTGTATACAATCTGCCCGTTGTTGTAGAAAGTTTCATAATATCACCAAATTATTTAAAATTAGGAATTAGGAGTGAGGAATGAGGAATTTCGGGGAAGCTTCGCTTCCGATTATAAATTAAGCTTCGCACCACCGCAGCTTCATTTCGCACTTCGCACTTCGCATTCCGCATTATAATCGGCGCAAAGCGCCATTAATGATGGAATATTTGTTTATCTTGTGTGAAGTTTTTTGTTTCACAAAAAGTGAAGTTGTGCTGATGCACAGTGAAGTTTTTATCTTTGATAAAAGTGAAGTTAAGTTTGCCTTTGAAATTATTTGCGAAGCAAACTTCACTGCTTTGCAACTTCACTACGCAGTAACTTCACTTGCCGTAAGGCAAACTTAGTTGGCGCAAAGCGCCATACCCTCCCATTCCTTTGCAGGGGGAACCTGGAGAAGCTTTGCGATTGTAACCGCAACATCCTTAATAGATACGTCTCCTTCAAGCTCTTTTCCTTTTGGGAAGGGCTTACCGCAGAAAAGAATCGGGATTGTCATATCCTCGGGCATATCAGAACCGTGACTGCGGTCGTGACCGCCGTGGTCTGCAAGAAGAATGATTGTATAATCATCAGAGATACTGTTCTGCAATTTTTCAACACAGGAAAGAGCCTTGCTTACGCTCTTCATATACTGCTCGCTCATCCAGCCGCAATCGTGACCGCCCACCTCATCGGTTTCACCGAGATACAAGAAAAGAAAATCGGGATTTGCTTCATTGATATATTTAATTGCAGCATCGGTGATTTTAATATCTGTATCACTCTGCTTGTGCTGATTTATGCAAAGACCAACATCAAGGTGGTCGGGTCTGCCAAGGTCACGAAGCTCTTCCCATGTGTAGAAGAAAGCGCATTTCTTCTCGTAATCGTCAAAGCGGTCAAACATACCCTTTATGGGGCGCACCTGCGGAACGTAGCCGTTTGTTAAAATACCGTGACGCTCCGGGTCGACGCTGTGGAAAAGTGACATATGGCAAGGAAGAGTAACAGAGGGCATTACAGTTCTTGCTTTAAGGGAATATGTACTGTTTTCAACCATTTTCTGTGCAAAGGGGTTACCGCATTGCATCATACCGTCGGGACGCATACCGTCAACGAGTATAAGAATAACTTTTTCAGACATAAATACCTTCCTTTATTTATCTTTATGTTTTTACATTAATGACTTATTGAGCCAATATATTCTGAGGCAAATCAAAAACCTGTTCGCAATCAACATTGTTTTGATTTTTGTAAACCACCTTAATCTGTGCGCCGTCTTCCGTAAAATAAGCAGAAACTATATTCTCAACAAAATCTGCCGGCGGTTCATTAAATTTATCAATAACATAGATTTCTTGTCCACTGAATATATCGGAAACAACCACTTTACCGGAGCCTGTGTTACAAGTAAGATTTCCGTAACTATCGGTTTGTCCGCTATATGTAGGCGACGCCTCACCCGTTGCACGATTATAATATATACTCCATCGAGCGTATATTCCGGTACCCGCCTGTACCCAAAGACAAACCTCATCATCACTTATTTTTGTAATATGAGGCTGACTCCTTAGTGTATCATTCTTAATTAAGTTATGATTTTTATCATATATCACATATTCATATTGGTTAAATACCGGTGTACTGCCCACCATATAAGCGAAGTTGCTTTCACTGAATATGGGTTTGAAATACTCCTGCAATGAATCATAAATGCCCTCGCATTTATACACGTTGTCGTAATCGTGATTCAGAATAATCTGATTTTTTTCATCTATATCCAGGCTGATTGTATCTGAATACGGGTTATTGAATTTAAAATTGATACAGATATGATTATAAGCATCCTCTTTTTCTGTTACAACCTCTACTTCATATTGATTTAAAGAGTTGTAAAAATCTTCGGGCACACGGTCGTATTTGTTGCTGAACCGATATATATCTTCGCCGTTGTACACATCTATTTCGGTGTTTCTTAAGCTGAAGACGCTTTTATCAAGGTTCATCATATCCTGCAAGGTTTGTTTTTCAGTTGCATTCGAGCAACTGCACAAACACAAAAGAAAACAAAAAACAATTAACGCAGATAATTTTTTCATTCCATATCAACCCTTACAGATTATTTTTTATTCCCGACACCTGATACATCTCATTATCGGAAATAATTACATCGACTTTAAAATAGGGTGCAAAGATTTTTGCAAGTTTTTGTGCTTCAGGTAATTCAAGTGAAACCTCTTTTGCTTTTCCCGAATGATGCTTCTGCAAAGCCTCACGGCTCATTCCGTGGGCAACGGAGAGCCTGCCGCCCTCCCTCAACAGAGCTGAAAGCCTTTCAATAAGCCTTTGGGGATTGGGGAAATGGGGAAAAGCGTTATAAATCATTACGGAATCGAATTTTTCTGCAAAATCAATTTCTTCAACATCACCGCAAATAATGTTAATATCGGGGAATTTCTTTTTTGCGATTTTCACCATTTCGTGCGAAATATCAACAGCCGTAACAACTGCACCGCGTTTTATGTAATCGGGAAACAGAACACCCGTGCCGCAAGCAACGTCAAGGACACGCACGCCCTTTTCGATTCCGCCGTTATCTAATATTTTATTTATAACCTTATCATTACGGATAAGGTCATTATCCCACCGGGGGGCACACTCATCAAAAAAAGAAATAATATCTTGCTTTTTCATTTAGTCTTCTTTCTTGCCCGAGGTTTTGAAGTGAAGCTCCTTCATACCCTCAACCTCATCGCAAATAGGCTTTAGCTTGCAGGTATCACAATCAAAATTCACGCTGTTCATAATGTGGTTAAGGGTTTCGGTTATATCGTTGTTTTTACGGGCAATTTCCTCAAAGTGTTTAAAATCCGCACCTGCATCAGTGACAAATATAACCTTCACGCCCTTTACGGCAGGATTTTCTTTGTATTTTTTTATAAGAAGATTGCCGATTTTTTTAAAGCTGATACCGTCTTTAACTGCCTTGCCGGAAACACGCACCGCCTCCTTATGAGAGCGCGACGTTGTTCTTATCATATACCCTTTCGGGAAAACGTGATACTTTGTATATTCCACTTTTCTGATAAGGTTATATGTTTTTTGTTGGTCCTCTGTCTCTTCCAACTCTATAACACAAACACGTGTAAATTTTCTGTTGCCGTAAATATGGGATAAATCTTCACCTATAACAACAATTTCGTCATTTACGGGCGCAGTGGTAATAAGGTTAAAGCCCACTCCCTCAAGCTCAAATGCAGTATCTCTTTGAAGAATTACTTCATTATATCCTACATCCTGCCAAGCATCTGACATTTCAAAATCGAAGCTTTTTTTATCAAGGCCATCAATGAGAGAATATGTTTCGGCAATCAACGAATTAAAAAAATCCATTACAGTCTCTTATCCCTTTTCATATTATCATAATGCTTCTGAAGCTTATCGTAAACAAAGCGGATAAGCTTCATATCAAGATTGAACCAGTAAACAGTGAAGGTTAAAAGGAATAAACCCACTATTACCGCTAAAATTATGAGAAATATTTCCATTTTAATTCTCCTTATCAGTCCGCTTTTGCAAGACCCTTTTGCCTTGCATATTCAGCTGCACCCATTGCGCCCATAAGCTGAGGGTCAACAGAAAGCTCAACAACCTTAATTTTAAGAACCTTTTCAATAGCCTTTTTAAGACCGTCATTCTTTGCGCAACCGCCCGTAAGGGTAATGCTGTCTGTGGCACCTGCTTTTTTAGCCATAACAAAGCATCTTTTTGCAACCGCAAGCTGAATACCTGCGGCAATTTCATCCATGGGCTTACCCTCGCCGACGAGAGAAATAACCTCACTTTCAGCAAAAACAGTACACTGTGCAGTAATGGGAATTGTATTTTTGGCATTAAGTGAAAGCTTTGAAAACTCGGGAAGGGTCATTTCAAAGGCATTTGCCATTGCCTCGTAAAATCTGCCCGTACCTGCGGCACATTTATCATTCATTGCAAAGTTTTTAACAGTACCGTCGGTATCAATTGAAATACCCTTTACGTCCTGTCCGCCGATGTCAATAATAGCCTTAACCTCGGGGTTTGTTACGTGAACACCCATTGCGTGACAGCTGATTTCGGAAATATTTTCATCAGCAAAGGGAACCTTGTTTCTGCCGTAGCCGGTACCGATAAGATATGAAAGCTCCTCTGCTGAATTCAAGCCGTCAACCTGTGCGATTGCATCATTAAGAGCAATCTCGGCACTTGCAACGGGATTTATTTTACTTCTGTTTGTAACGTTGGCAACCATTTTGCCGTTTTCATCAAGAATAACGCATTTTGTATATGTAGAGCCTACGTCGCATCCGCCAAAATATTTCATAATATATCTATCTCCTTACCAAGCTAAATCGTCTTCAAAATCAAGAAGTGAAGCATCCAAGGGCTCCTCCTGAAGAACTGTCTGCATATATTTATTAACCTGCTCACGCATATCGCGTCTTGAAATGGTGCGTGGGTCCATAAGGTCCTGCTTAACCCAGATAAAGTTTACGTTGCGCTCTCTTGCCTGATCGTCGAATATACCCGTAAGACCGTCCATACCCTTGCAGGAAATCTGGTCGTACATAATAACTGTATCAGCATTGTATTCTTCAACAATTCTCCACAGCTCGTCAACAACGTTACGGTAACCGCCCTTTGTGTGCTTACGCATAATGGAGCGCTGGTATGTTTTTGCCACATCCTTGAGTGCCTGCTCTTTATCTTCGGTGTCGTATTTAATATAGGAAATCATAGTTTCCATATCCATAACTACGTTCATACCCCAGCAATTTTCAAGCCAGTTTGCAAAGCTTGTGTAATAGTTTGCAGGACAGCTCCACACAACCGCGCGATGGCGCATTTCCTTTGAAACGGCTTCTTTCTTTTCATAACCCTTCGTCATAAGCTTGTTGACCTTTTTATCCACCTTCAAAAAGCGTTCGTCTGCACCGCCCGAAAGGTTAAAATAATATATTCTGTAAAGCCAGAAAGCGGCACCCGTCATCTGGGGATAATTCGTTTTATTGATATCCCATTTTTCCATTTCGTATTCAAGCTGCTTGTTTGAATTTTTAAGAGCCTTAAAGAAAACATCCCAATCGAATTTTTCTCCGGTTTGTTCTTCAATAAACTTAATAAGCTCCTTTACCTCCTCCACGGCATATTCCTGAACGTCTTCGTCATTGTAACGAAGAGGAATGTTGAAAAGGTGAACCGGAAGTTTAAGCCGTCTGTCGAGGAAGGTTGAGTTCATAACCGAACCGTCGCAGGGCATATTGGTTGCAACCATACAGCAGCCCATTTTAGGATAATCGTCGTCAATAGCCACACCTGCCTCAGCACTGGGAAGAGGGCAAACGTCTGCAGGCACACCAAAGCTTTCGGTAACCTCAAGGTAAGGCGGTGTAATCTGCTGGTCAACCATTGAGGTTAAGAATATGGGAATTGTCTGTAAAGGCACAACCTTGAGATTCGGGAAGCCTGAAAAAATCTCGTTCGGTATAATCTCATCTGTAAGAACAATCTTTTTTGAAAGCTTGTTGTTGGGATTTATTTTCTCATCCGCAACAAAGGACGTATTTATAAGCCCCGTTGCGTGTTTTACAATCATATTAAAATGAAGGTGAACTATGCGAAGATGAGTGCCTCTCAGACCCGCTGTATGTCTGTCAATGAATGAAGGAGTTGAAAGATACGAAGCCATCCAGCGGTATTTCCAAAGACCCTTTACCGTGGATACGGGTGCTTTAAGCACCATTTTTATCATATCCTTCCAGGTAACAAGCCATCTGTAATAGTCGTACATTGTGTCCTTAAAGCCTCGCCACTCTCTGTGCTTTAAAACAGCGGTGCGGTCTTTATAGAGCTTACCCAAATCAGCCATTTTTCTTCGCCTCCCTCTCTTTTGCAATTTTCTTTATTTCAAGGCTTTCAACAAAAGCCTGAACCCTTGTGCGGAGCTGACCCGATGCAGATGCCGTATACTGTCTGTCAACAGCCGCTGTGGGTATGCCGTAATCGTTTGTCATAACGTAAGACGCAAGGGCTCTTTCATAGCCCCAGTACTCACAGAATTTTATCTGCTCATACATAACACCGTCTGCTTTGTATTCTTTAACGAGATTTGCAATGTAATCCCTGCGCTCCTGTACTTTTTCGTGACTCATATATCTGGGACACTGGCTGGTTTTAAGATAATGAAGGCAAATCTGTGTCAGCACGTCCTCACCCTCGTTTATAATTATCTCTTCCCTGCCGGGCATCGAGCCGAAGCAATATCGGTCGGCAACAACAAGAGCTCCGCTGTCCTCAATAAGGGCAGTAAAATCAGGGTCGTCCATTTCGGAGCCCACAACCACAATTTTTGCACGGTAATTCTTTTTAGCATCAGGCTCTCTTGTTTTGAGCTCCTCCGCTGTTTCGCGCAGCTTGGGGATAATGAGCGATTTGGGACAGCAATATGTAACAAGGTTAAGAACGTGGTACTCATAACCCGTAATTCGCGGATTATCCTCTTTGCGGTAATTACCGATTTCTGTCATAAGACGGCAGACCTCGTTATGCTCCTCAACGGCTTTAAGAAGCGCCTCATCGGAGGTGTCAACCCCGTAAACCTCGGTCATTTTATCAAGAATTTTAAGCCTTGTCTGAGTCACGTAGTGCTTGACGGTATGGTTTGCGATTTTAAAAGGCATATCAAGAAAGGTGAGAAAAAATTTATCGTTCTCCACCAGCTTCAACAGCTCAAAGTGCTCTGCGGCTCTGTTCATTTCGGAGCAGGTTTCAGACGCAAGAAGACCGTTAAGGAAGTTATATCCCCCTTCAATGGCACGCTCCAGAATTGCTTTTGAATAACCGCAAAGGAAGTTGCTCATATAATAAGTTGCAATATCCATTGAACCCGTTCTGGGTGCGCGGAGTCTTACGGAAAAGCAATCACCGCAATTAAGCAAAACCTCAGGTATATGGTAACAGGTATAGCCTAAGGCAATACCGCCATCCGCCTTCGCTTTTTTAACAAGGTCGTTGTTTGCCTCCTGAAGAAGATTTTCAAACTCATAAAGATGCTTTAAATCCTTCATTTTTCATCTCCTAAAATTCCAATTTCTATAAGAGCGTCTCTTGCGCCCTTCACAACGTTTGAGTCATCGGGAAGACCGATAATATTCTTTCCTTCAATATCATAAATTGCAAGGTTACTGTCATTTGTAATGTAAGACAAAACGGGGATGCCGTTTGTATTTATATGGGAAATCACGCTTTCATCGGGAAGTCTGTTAATAATTGCACCGATTTTTTTGTACATAACAAGCTCATCTGCAACGTTTTTGATGGTTGAAATAACCTGTGTGCCCTTTTTGGATGCATCGGTTATAAGAAGCAGATGTGTTACCTTTTCCATAACTCTTCGGTTAATCTGCTCGATACCTGCTTCACCGTCAATTACCACGTAATCAAAATCCTGCGAAAGAATACTGATTACCTCTTTCAAGTAAGAGTTGATTTTGCAATAACAGCCTGCACTTTCGGGTCTGCCCACGGCAATGAATGCAAAGCCGTCCGTTTCAACAAGAGCATCAAAAATTTTATATCTTGCATCACCTAAAAGCTCTATTGCTGCTTTTGTCTGACCGTCTTCGACAGTTTCTACAATTTCCTTGCGTATGTCGTCAATAGTCATTTTAACGTCTACACCGAGAGCTGTTGAAAGACCTACCGCAGGGTCAGCATCAATAGCAAGAATTTTTTTATCGGGGAAATTTTCAACCAAAAGCTTAACTATGGCGGCTGAAATTGAGGTTTTGCCCACTCCGCCCTTGCCCGAAAGGGCTATAATTGCTTTGTTTTCCATTATTACATCACAGCCTTCAAACGGGTTTATTTGCACACAATACCCCCATATTATTTATACAGAAATATAATATCACGACAAATACCGAAACACAACTGTTTTAATTAATAATTTATATGTTTTTATACATAGTAAAGGCAAAAAAATCAGCCGCACAACTCAACTGAATTGCGTGGCTGACGGTTATATAATTTATTCTAAAGGAGAAAGAGAAAGACTTTCATCTGCAATCATAAAGCGGGGATATTCAGGGAACATACCGACATAGGGCTGAGCATCACTTTCAAGAAGCGCAAAGGTGAAATCACTGAAATCTGTGCCGTAATCTGCCGCAACGTGAGGCGCATCCTTTACAAACCAGGTATTCTCAGGGAAGAGTGCAGTTTTCGCATTAACTACTCTGTCGGAAGAAAGGTATCTGTTGTGAACACCCACGGTGTCATTTGCTGAAAGGATTTCATTCATAGGTGCAAACGTTGCAAAGTTAGAGGTAAGCTCTGCTTCAAGCACACCGTCACCGTTAACATTTGCTCTTTCATAAACGGGGATAAGATTTGAGTTGTAGTTTGAAACGAAGGAAATCTTCACTCCGTTTTCTTTTGCTTTAACCAAGGTTTCTTCCGTGCTGAAAACGAACTGCTTTGTTTCTTCAATTTTCTCTAAAAGCACGGGATATTCTTCCTCGTGTCCTGCAAAAATTGTTTCAACACCGCTTTCAAAATCATCATCGGGACAAAGCGCCCAGAAACCGCAAAGGGTTCCGAAGCAATTACGAAGCACCTTGTCATTCGCTTCATCAAAGCTATCCTGAACAAGGTCGTTTGCAATGCTTGTAATGTAATTGAACACACCAAGACCGTCAAAAATGCCGAGGAAAAGCTTCATAAATAAATTATTGCCCGTTGCTTCATTTATAAAATCAAGAAGAACGCCTTTTTCAAAAACAATTCTGCCGTTGAGAGCATCTCCGCAAACATACGTACCGTTCTGAGCGCCTGAAAGGTAAACTGCAGAATTAATGCTGTCTGTGCCGTGATAATGCATATACGCAGTTGTTACCATACCGCCCATTGAAGCGCAGATGATATTAACTTTATCCTTACCGCTGTCGCGTTTTGCTGTTTCAACGAATGAGCTGAGCTCGGCTGCAAGCTGTTCGGGAGTTTTTCTCCAGTCGTAAGTGAAGAAATACGTGTTTTCTGCACCGTATCTTTCAATGGCTGTTTTAACAATACCGGGTTCAGCACCGTCTGTAAGTGCTTCTGTAAATTCGGGATAGCTTGCCATTGACTCGGGGTACTGCACCATTGAAACAGGCTCAACGGTATTACCCTCGTTATCACACGCAAGGGGTGAAAGAATTTCATAAGCAACGTCCATTACAGCATCAATTACAGTATCCCTGCTGATAACGTTCATTCTTGCAAAAAGTGCTTTTGTAATAACGGGGAAGAGGGTATCAAGCTGAACATTAAGGGCTTTTGAGCCATCCTCATAGGTAAGACCTGCAAAGTCAATACCTCTTACGATAATAACAGGAGGTCCGTCGTAATCATTGCTTTCTGCTTGGGTTGCAAATGCGGGAATTGAAACGGAAAACACCATTACAACTGCCAATAAAACTGATAAAACCTTTTTCATAATATTTCTCCTTGTTCCGTTTTATTAAATAGTACAATAATATGGTTATTTTTGTCAAGAAAAAGAAAAAAGAGCGGAAGAACCGCTCCTCATAACTTTATTTACCTAAAACCTCACCGATTATATCATAAAGTGCCTCAAGCTCTTCTTTTGTAAGAGAAATGCCCTTACCCATTTTTTCGTGCTCGGGAGCCCAGTCACGGATATCGTATTTAGGTTTGCCGCCATTCCAGGAAATGAGGTTCAGTTCCCTTGTCCAGCCGTTAGCGGACTCATTAAGAACACCGAAGTTTTCCTGAAGCTCGTATTTAAATTCTGCCATTCTTATAGCCTCCTGAAGTATTTTTTTATTTAAGAGAATCTACACAACGTAATCCGCTTGTTATTCTCTTTTTACATATTATACCATTTTAAGTTTATGCCTTCAATATATTCGGGATATTTTTATAGATTTATATTTCGTTATACCTCTGTTTCTTGTTCTTTATAAAATTTATTAACATTTATAAACGTAAAGCCAAAATTAAGGAACACTATGAGTCGATTATAATGTTTCTTCGTTATTGTCGTATAATTCGTTGTTTATTTCAAATACAGCTTTATTTTTTGCAATTCCTAAAATGATAATGCTATCGCGCTTAAATTTGGGATAAAGCGGAGCAAATTTTGCGATTTTCAACGCAGTTTGTACTTCTTCAACGGTCATTTCCATAGCAATGCAAAGGCTTAATAATGTATTGCGTGACGGATTTCTTGTTCCTGAAAATACTTGAAAACCAAAAATCTCACTGATTTCAGCATTCTTAATTATGTGTGATTTTGTGAGTTTGTTTACTTTTATATATTCGCTTAAGAATTGTGAAATAGTTAAATCTACAAATGATTCTCGGTTTTCTTTTATATATTCTTCGATATTGTTGGCTTTCAAAAGTTTTTCCAACATTTCATCCGTGGGCATTTTTATCATATCTTTCACTTTCCAAACTCGTTTTTTCATAGTATAATAAATAAAAAAAGGTTTTGCAAGGAGTTTTCAGTTTGATTTTTTTAGAGGACATACTAAAAGAACAATATTTTATAGTAAAGGTCTTAAAAAACACAGAGGAAAAATCAATAGTTTTACTTCGCCATAAAGTCCTTGAAAAAGATATGATCTGTCGAAAATTCAAAGGTAATGCTGAGGCATATAAAATTCTGAACGGTATTATTTTTCCGACACTGCCTCAAATATACGAAGTCACAAAAGCCGAAGGAAAAATTATTGTTCTGGAAGAGTTTATTAAGGGAGTAACTGTGGCAGATATACTTTCAAACGGGCTTTTCAATGAAAGAGGCGTTAAAAAAATTATACGTGACTTATGTGATGCTCTTACGGTTATTCATTCTTACGGAATTATCCACCGTGATATAAAACCTGAAAATATAATGATAACGGATGAAGGCTCGGTAAAACTGATTGATTTTGATGCGGCAAGGCTTTTCAAAAACGGTCAGTCTAAGGATACAAAAATTATTGGTACAACCGGATATGCTGCACCGGAACAGTTTGGACTTGCTCAAAGTGATGAGAGAACCGATATTTTTGCAGTCGGTGTGCTTATGAATGTAATGTTGACAGGTGAACACCCGTCCCAAAAAATATATAAAGGGAAATTATCAAAAACAATTGAAAAATGTATTCAGATTGACCCCAAAAAACGTTATCGCAGTGCAGAAGAATTAAAAAAAACTTTATAATTTCCAAAAAACTATGCAGCCCGCATAGTACAAAAATACCACCCTCGGGTAAAATGATTGAGGGTGGTTGTTTGTTTAATCTTCTGACTTCGTCATATCATTAAGTGCATATTCGCAACATTGAACAACTAACTGATTGAAAGAAATATTGTTTTGGTCGGCAATAGTCTGCAATCGGTTTATAAGTTCATTCGGCATACGAATAGTCTTATTTGATTTTTGTTGGTTTTGTATTTCAAACATTCAATCACCTCTACACTTTAAATTTTAGTGGATTTTACCGACAATTTATACAAGCAATTTTATATTGCTATTTGCAAGTGATTTTTAGTTGCGTTATGCAAAAAATTGTGGTATTATGAAAAAAACGGAAGAAAGAAGATGGAATTTTATGAAATACTGTGAAAAATGCGGAAAAGACTGTTGTGACACATTTATGTTTTGTGACAGTTGCGGGGCAGAATTACTCGATGAAAACAGCAACCTAAATAAAATACCGGAAACGAAAAACAGCAAAAAAAGAAGTATTAAGAAAATTTTAATTCCGGTATTATGTGTTGTTTTGGCAATTATTATTGTAACTGTGACAGTTATTGTACCGCATATCAAGCCTTATGAAGCAGTTGCCAAAAAATATTTGTCTGCCGTAACTTCAGACCTTCTCCAATGTCATACATATACCATATATGACGAACAAGCTTATGATAGTGCCCTTGTTCAATACAGCAAAAAGCTTGAAAGCGTAAATGATTTATATCTGTATCTTTCCGAAAACTATTTTTCCATGGAGCAGAAAACATATGACTATTACGATTTTTATGAAGCATACAGCAAAAAAATAATTGATAATACTTTTCTTAGTGAGATAAAATGTTCGGTAATACATTCTACAGAAATGTCAGAGCAGCAACTGATGGAAGAAAAAGAAATAATTGAATCATATCAGACATCATATTCCGAGAAGCATCCTTTAAGCTCCGACGCTATAATAGATACAGAAAACATTGAACAGGGTTATTATGTTGTTGTAAACACGTCTTTGGGAAAAGAAGAAGACGAATTTGAGTCGACTATGACTGTTCTCAAGTATAATGATAATTGGTATGTAACAGCAAATCAATGTTTAAAGGAACTTGTAGGAGATGAGATTTATAATCTTGATATTATGAAAAATGCTATTGAGGAATATATACTTGAAGCAGCGTTTAATAAACAATATTATCAAGCCGGGCCTTTTTCTATAAAGTACACAGAAGTGTTGAACGAGTGCGTTCCTGATTGTGAAATTGAATATTTCAAATATGAAGATGCAAAATCCCAATATTTGTCCGAAGAAGAGATAACATCAGTTGAAGAGAAATACAATTTAGAAAATGCTTATTTTGCAGTTGCAACCGGGTGTATTATGAATAATCCGCATGTACCGTATATGTTATCAGATGAAAAAGTAGTATTAAATTTAATGTTCATCTTTGACGAAAATGATGAATACATCACAGCACTTAGAATATCGGAATGTGATGAATTTTACACCTGTGCAATTATATTAATGGGAGATTACTGACAGTAAGATAGATATACTTTTTACATTTATACTGTAAAAGGAGCACCTTAAACGGAAGAAAGAGATGGGATTTTATGAAATACTGTGAAAAATGCGGAAAAGAAATCATTGACGAAAATATGGGATGTACGGAATGTAACAAGCCCGAGGTTGAGTTGAATGATGAAAGTATTCTAAATGAAGAAAACGGTTTACACAACGATGCTTATTTTCAGTTAATTAAAAATGCAAAAATAACAAATATTATAGGTATCGCACTGCTCCCCATAGCCATTTTGTTTGCATTTATCTTTAACGGTTTTAGCGGTGCAGTTCTGTGCTTTGTGGCGGAATGTATTGCATTGCTCCCAAAGACGAAGGTGCAAAAGAAATTTAAAAAAGAAAACAAAAGCGTCACAGATAAAAAACAGCAAAAAGCCGAATTTAAAAGATTGAATAAAGATTTAAAATCAAAAAGTGTTTCCTATAAAATGTCGTTTATTATAGCAATAGTCGCTTTAGCTTTGTTAATATCTTCATTATTCGGTATCGACGCTTTAAAAACGGTAACTAACAAAAGCCAAACAAATACACAAACAAGCTACACTACGCAAGAGGACAGCACCTACTACAACACAACTGAGCACACAACCGAAAAAGAATCTACAACTGAAATTAAAGCAGAATCCACAATCTCCCCAACATCTATAAATAACAAGTATCCCACAGAAACGGAATTGATTATGGAAATAGAAAAAGTATTTGAGGACTTCGATGCAATATTTGGTGGTGCAATTACATTTTCTTTTGACAAATACACAGGTAAAAGTGCGAATTATAATATTTTATTATCAGGAATGAAGATTGGTCAAATGATTTTTGAATCGCCTGTTTCATCTTCTAATGATGGTTATGGCTATGTTACCGACTTATTTGTCAGTATTGAATCCACTTCTTCAATGCCATACACCATGGAGAACGTAAATATCGTACAGTGTATTGCAATGCTGCCGATTTATACGTATGCTAAAAATTGGGGTGACTTTAGTGGAGATTATAATAGTTTTCAGAAACAATTTATGTTAACAAATGATGGTGCTGGAAATTGGTTGCATGAGTTACCGGGTTATGAATGTATTTTATTGACAAGCAAAACGAAAGTAATGTGTATTTCCGCATACGGTAAACTTCAGTGTGATCTGGTAAGATCTCTTTCACCGTGTTTTTAATAAAGGGGTTTCTAATACTTAACAAGCATATTGCTTTTAAAAATGCAAAATGATATTTATTCTTCTCAATTATAAAAACCTCTTATAAGATTAGTCTGTTCGTTACTATTCTGTTTTCGAGTTGCTCTCTCGTTCCTTTTAAAACAGATAAACAAGAGCAAACTAATACCCAACCTACTGTGAGAACAAACAGAACTTCACTTATTCAGATAGACGTCTATCCAAAAACAACAACTCTTTCTTAAAGATTTTAGTAAAGGAGCACCTAAATGGAAGAAAATTCAACTGTAACACAACAACCCTCAAAAATTCAAAACGGTAATGCAGGGCGTATTTTACTGTTAATTATCATTATTACGGGACTTTGTGTTTCTATGTATGATATTAACATAGGTTTTGAGTCTAAAGCAATTGAGGCTGCTGAAAAATATGCGAAACAAAGTACATATAGGGAAATAGGTATTGTTCCCGAAAGCACAGATTCAAAAGTAATATATAAAGACGGAGGTAAAAGATTGATTTGTGTAAGGGTTGCGCTTGAAAAAGGCAGTTCTCCCCGGGGCATTAGCTACTGTGTTTATACGAATAAAGACTATGTTATTAATTGCACTAACGCTATGGGTGGCGGATATGATTTTAAAGAGCATCTTGAGGAAGTTAAAACCTTGTTTGGAGTGTAATTCAGTGTAACCATACCGATATAAAATTATTTAAAGACCTTGCAAAATGTAAGACATTTCTTGCTTTTTCTTATAAATTTTTATATACTGTATTTGGTGATATTTATGCAAAACTTATATTGCCCTCATTGTGGCAAAGAGTTACCGCCGGAAATGAAATTTTGTCCTTATTGCATGGAGCGTATAACACAACCCTCCGTGATTTCTGCGGCAGAAACGAAATCGGTAAAGAAGCGTGTAAAAAACTATAAAAATGAAATTATTGCCCTCAGCATTGCAATTCTTGCAGTGTTAGGTGTATGGGCAATAAACTCTTTCACAAGCCCCAAAGTGCCCAATGTTGCACCCAATGGCGAAACAATGGCAGACTCTTCGTTAAATGAAACGGAAAGTTCAAGTGAAAAGGATTCTGCTTTTATTAAATCACGCTTCACTCTCCCATTCCAAAAAGATAATAACAATACGCCGGATACAACCGGTTCGGATAAAAATCATACACTTCACAGTGAAAACAACGGCAAATCCGATATAACATATTCGACCACCGCAACAAACAGCGGTACAAACAAAAATAATACCGTAACTTCATCAACTGCAAAGAATAATACAGTTGTATCAACTACAAAACCAAAAATAAGCAGTTCTTCAAGCGAAAATACAACTGCAAGTGCATGTGCAAACGGCCACACGTGGGTGCCCATAACCAAAACAGTACATCACGATGAAGTCGGCCACTACGAAGAAGTAAAAAAGACGCGTCCCGTTACAAAATACAGATGTGAGATATGCTCCAAGGTCTATGATAGTACCGACCAATATTACAACCATTTTGATAACACACATACACAGAGTTATCCGGGAGACCCGATAACAATCTTCCGCGAAGAATATAGAGAAGAAACGGACTACGAAGAATACACAGAGAAACAGTGGGTAATTGATAAAGCAGCCTGCGATGAAACGGTCGTAACAGGATATAAATGCTCTCTTTGCGGAAAAACCAGATAGAATTAAAAAGCTTCGCAGGGTTTTTGCCTTACGAAGCTTTTTTCTTGGTTATTTATGTAATATTTTCGCCTGTTTGTTTTATTTTATTCCGATTTCTCCATTTGTTGCTCTTTGTAGAATTTCTGAACATTTATAAAGGCACAGATTACGCAATAAAGGGCGTAAATGCCGTAAATGAGATACGTTACCTGACTTACGTCGTTTGACACCATCTGCACGTTCAGAAAAAGACCCGTAACCGCCTGAACAATCCATAGATACGTATATTCAATATATGCGAGCATTGTAAGGACGGGAACGATAAAGCCTAAGAGGAACGTGATGCTGTCAAACACGGCATATTCATATTTAAGGTAATAAAACACACCTGCAAGAATTGCCCACAGACATAATAATACAACAACTGCAATCACACGCACCTTTGTTGACATCTTTTTAAACATTACCGTCTTTTTATAAGCGTTTTTCTTCCAGTTGAAAAAGGTCATAAGCTGCAAGGGAAAGCTGAATAAAAATGCCGATGCTGCCGAGCCGTAAACACCCATACAGATGTATGTTATTGTGTATAACACCGCATTACCGGCACCTATAAGCGCACCCACACGGTTAGCCTCGGACTGAAAGGACATAACAAAAAGGGAAACAAACAAGGGTATCATCAGGAAAAACTGCTGTTTTGTAAGTATACCTGCCACAAGTATTGAAACGCCCGTAAGGGCAATTATAACAATTCGGGATTTTTTCATCTCATCACCAAGTGGATTTTAACATATAGCGTTGTAGTTGTAAATGCAAAATGAAAAGAAAAGTTGCCTGTTGTCAGGGGACAGGTGCCAGTTGCGGAACGCTGACGCGTTGATTTTGTAAATGCAAAATTCAAAATGCAAAATGCAAAATTTCGGAACTGCGTTGCGATTATAAATAGCGTTGCTGAGAACAATAGCACCGTAGGGTACGCATCCATGCGTACCGCCCGAAAACGATAACACAGTAGGGTACGCATCTATGCGTACCGCACAATTAAGTCGAAGTGGTGCGAAGCTATACCTCTCTGGTTTAAGAGAGGGGGACCGCCTTTTCATTAATTTTCATATTGTAATTTGTGGTAAGCGAGCCTGAAATTACGTTGTACGATAAAGTTCAGCGGAGCGGTGGAGAGTTCCCAACGCTTACGCGTTGTTGAATCGTAAGCTTCAATTGTAACAAACTTGTTGCATTGATAAATTATACAAAGAACAATTTATAAAGAACAAAACATTAAATACAAAAATATTACTGCAATGGAAGCGTTGCTTCCACGATGCTGACGCATCGGGAACTCTCCACCATTCGCCCCAACTTTATTTTAATATTTAATAACAACCCGGAATTCAGTTTATCCAAACAACAGTTGAATTCTCAATGGTCCCTCTCTCTTAAACCAGAGAGGTAGAAAAAACAGTCGCTTTTTTGTTTTATCCAATGAAAAGACAAACCACAACCGGAACTACCCACCACCATTCCGCCCGAACTTTGATATTAAAATCAATATATCACCCGTGGCAAACTTACAAAAACAACAGTTTTATCGGAGAATGGTCCCCCTCCCTATGCTTGCGCACAGGGATGAAAAGCTTCGCGTAACCGTAACTTAATTGTGCGGTACGCATAGATGCGTCCCCTACTGTGTTATCGTTTTCGGGCGGTACGCATAGATGCGTACCCTACTGTGTTGTCGTTTTCGGGCGGTACGCATGGATGCGTACCCTACGGTGCTATTGTCTCAGCAACGCAATTTATAATCGCAACGCAGTTCCGAAATTTGCCACTTGCCTTTTAAAAGCACCTTCCACCACCTGCGGCGGTCCCCCTCCCTCCGAGCTGAAGCTCGCAAGGAGGATAAGCTCCGCAACACTTCAATTTTATCGTGCGGTACGCATGGATGCGTACCCTACGGTGCTATTGTTCTCAGCAACGCAATTTATAATCGCAACACAGTTCCGAAATTTTGCATTTTGCATTTTGCATTTTGCATTTACAAAATCAACGCGCAGCGTTCCGAAATTCCTAATTCCTCATTCCTAATTCCTAATTGAAAAAACCCCTTGCAACTGCAAGGAGCTTTTTCATCATTTATGGTTCTTTATGTAATATTTATAGAACTTAACGCAATGTGCAACCTCGTTTACACCAATGCTTTCGTTAGCCGCGTGCATTGCTGCAAGCTGCTCGTTACTCATTTTAATGGGACAGAAGCGCAAGCAGTTATCTGCAACCTCTTCATAATGACGGCAGTCTGTACCGCCTGTCATAAGGTAAGGGATGACGCCTGCATCGGGGTAACATTCGTTAAGGCATTTTTTGAGGAATGTGAACTCTTCGCCCTTGTAATCAACTGCATTTGAAGCGTTTCGGGCGTGGATTATTTCAAACTCAAGGTCATATTTATCCGCATATTTTTTAAGCACTGCAAGGGATTCGTCAACATTCTGGTGGGGAGATGTACGAAGGTTGCATACAACATAAGCTTCAGAAGGGATAACATTAGGAGTCTGTGAGCCCTCTGCCATTGTGCAGCAGAAGGTTGTTTTTACAAATGCGTTACACATAGGTGATACAATGGGTAAAACCTTTGTAAGAAGACCCTTGAAAAGCCACATATTACCCAATACCATTCTTAGCGGGAATCCCAAATAAGGAGCTGCCTCATCAAGCATTGCATAAACAGGACCTGAAATTTCAGCCTTAAAGGGCTTATCCTTTTCAACATCGGCAACAAATTTTGAAAGTCTTGCAAGAGGAGTGTTGCTCTTGGGTGTGGAGGAATGTCCGCCCTTACCCTTTGCAATTACCTTAAGGTCAATGTAACCCTTTTCAAGAAGACCTATCGCTGCACACCAGCCCTTCATTGTGGGAAGCTGGTCTTTAAGAATTGCGCCGCCCTCATCCATTGCAACATCAAGGTGTACGCCTTTTGATTTAAGATACTTTACAAGCTTTGGCGCGCCGTCACCTGAAATTTCTTCGTCAACGGCAGTAGCAAGGTAAATATCACAAGGGGGATCAAAGCCCTCTTGGAGTAATTCTTCAATAGCCTGGAACTCCGAGAAAACTGTTGATTTGCAGTCCATTGCTCCCCTGCCGTGAATGTTGCCGTCGGCAATTTCACCCGAGAAGGGGTCGCGCTCCCAGTTAGGCTCGTCTGCAGTAACAACGTCCTGATGGCCCATAAGAAGAATACCGTTTCTTTTAGAATCCTTACCCGCCCAACGGAAAAGAAGATTTCCTTCAATTTCGGTTTTTTCAAGCTTTGAAAAAACAAGGGGGAAATTGTTTTTCATAACCTCGTGAAGCTTATAAAATTCTGTAAGGTCTTCATTTCCCCTTAAAGAAATTGTGGGTACCTTAACCATTTCGGAAAGCTTCTGAGCATAGTCGTTAGCTTCAGCCTCTGTGGGATTTATAGCAGGTGCGTTTGTATTGGGCTTTGCCTTGATTTTTACAGCCCTTAAAGCCGCAACCACAAGCAATAAAACTATTAGCGCAAGTATAGCGAGCAATGCCATTCCGATATATTTCATTCAATCAAATCCTTTCGTGGGAATATGTCAGTTATTATACTACTTGTTTTTAAAATAGTAAATAGATGTTTAAAAAAACAAAGCAGAAGAAACTTTTTACGGTTTCTTCTGCCTTTGATTTGTATTTTATGATTGATCCTGTTCAATAAATTGCTCTTGCTTTCTGAACTTTTGCTTCCATTACTGAAACCTCCCATAATTATCGTGTAAGAAGTGTTACAGCACTCAACACCACAAGGAAGGTTGTGTTAAGAAGTGTAAACTTGAGCATATATTTTTTGAGTCCTTCCGGCTGATGTTTGAGGTACTCTTTAAGGGTAATAAGGCTCTTTACCAACGTATGCATCAAATTTTGTCTGCATATCAATAAAGCCTTCCATTTCTGTGTTTACGGGTGTTGTTTTTGCCATATCATTTCCCCCTGAAATATAAAAAACTTTTCTTTATAGATAAAAATATCTGAGCTTCGTCGAATTTCGCACATTTTCTCATATATTTGAATAATTTTAACATAATATTTCCAAATAATCAATATTTTGTTGGCTGATATTTCCTTTTTTATTTCAAAAATTGCTTGAAAAACACTTTGATTTTCTGCTTAGTTATGTTATAATATTGTTTTAAATATAAAGAAAGAGAGATTTCATACTATGCCGAACTTTTTTTCGCAGATAATTTCAAAGCTTTTCACATCAATTTTCAGCGTTATATTTTTGCTTACGGGTATGAAAAGCGGCTTTACTGCCGAGGAGATTAAAACTCCTGAGGATTTCACTCCCGTGCTCCGTTTTGTTGCCTGCTCTGACATTCACCTTAACGGTGAAGAAGACCAGGAAAACGCAATAAGATTTGCAAGCTTATTGAAGGATATGAACAAATACTCTGAAAATGCCGAATACAAAAATCTTGATGCTGTTATGGTTGTCGGCGACTTTACAGGCGGCGGTGCTGAAAAGGAGTACGAAATTTACAACAAAATTCTTGCTGAAAATCTTAACGAAGACACACGGGTGCTTACTGTTCTCGGCAACCACGAATTTATTGATTACCGCGACGTTGACGCAAGCGTCGGCTACGACGTTTATAAGAAATACGTCAATGAAGAGGTTGATACAGACGTTGTTATTAACGGCTACCACTTCATCGGTGTTTCTTACGCTGATGACGGCAAGAGCTTTACAAGCAAGATTATGTGGCTTGAAGAAAGACTTATGAAAGCTACTCTTGAAGATCCCTCAAAGCCCATTTTCGTTTACCAGCATCCTCACCCTGCTTTCACGGTTTACGGCAGCGGTAACTGGGGCGATTTCACAATAAGAACCGTTCTTGACAAATATCCTCAGGTTGTGGATTTTTCAGGTCACTCACATTATTTTTCAGGTGACCCCAGAAGCGTATGGCAAGGCGAATTCACAGCAGTGGGCTGCGGTGCTTTAAAGGCATTTATGGGTAACCTTAACTATATAAACGGTGACCAGGATGCCCCCGGCAGCTCGGGCGGTGCTTGGCTTGTTGAGGTTGATGCAGACGGCAACGTAAGCATGAAGCTTTATGATGCAGAAAACAGAATGTTCTTTGACGATATTGATTATTACTTCACAAATTTAAGCGATGCAACAAAAAGAACATACAACTGGCATCAGCAGAAGGCACGCGACACAGAGCCTCGTTTCCCTGAAAACTCCGCCGTTTCATCATTCATAAATGAAAACGGAGAAACAATAATCACATTCCCCGAAGCAAAGGGCTACTACACTGCTGAAAACTACAAAATCACAGTAACTGATTCTTCCAACAAAAAGGTTTACGAAAACACTGTTATTTCAGAATACGTGAGAGCAACAAACGACGATAACAAGGTTAACCTCGGTATTCTTGAAAAAGGCGATTACACTGTTAAGGTTATGTCCTACAGTCCATACTCAGCTCAGGGCGAAACGCTCAATAACAAAATAACCGTTGAATAAATTAAAAGGGCTTGTAAAAAGCGCAATCCGCATAAAATAATACAAATCAAGGGGTTCCTGCAGATAAACTGCAAGAACCCCTTAAATAATAAAAAGAGAAAGTTACTTGAAATTTTAATCAAAATGCTGTTCCGGAATTTGCCTTTTACAGCTTGCGGTTTTATCCTTCAATATCAGTGCCTTCAAAGCTGTTTGCAGCATTCGTTCCATAAGGATCGGAAGTGCTTGAGCCATTCAGCGCAGAGTTTTCTGCTGACATTGCGGCATCGTTGAATTCATTCAATTGCGACTCTTCGGGCTGTGCCTTTTTAACCTTGAAATAGGTTACAATACCGATAATGAGAGATACGATAACCCAACCATGGAAAACTATGTCCAGCACAAAGTCTGACGTAATGTCATAAAGGTAAAACATTCCGACAGTGTCAATAATAAAGAAAACAAGAGCTGCAATTAATGCTCCGACCTTCATTTTTCTTGCAAAAAGCCAGCAAACAAGATACGCAAGAATCATTACAACCGCAACAACGATTGTTATAGCGAAAAACGAGCTGTCCATAAGATCGGTTTCTGCAATACCTACATACTCCTCAGCAGGATACATACCCGACCAAAACATACCGTAATCAACAATAAAGTAAGGTATGATTGCCGAGAAAAGGAAATACGAGCCCGAATTTGTTGCAAGCATAACAATATTGATTGCCGAAAAAACAACTACAAGCAAAATATTATATATGCTTTTGTTATACCTTGCATAAGGATTCATAACGGCTGCGCCGTTGGTGGATTTTTTACCGAATAAAGCCATATTCATTACCCCTTTATTTTTTCTATACTTTGATACTACATTAGCCGATTTGTTTTGTCAACAAAAACATTTATAAAGCTATATGCTCAAGGTTTTTTTCAACAGCCTTTTCTATATCAACTGTACCCACACCGAAAATTGACGTGTGAATCTTTCCGTTTACGGGCTTTTTCCAGCAATCGTCAATACACTTAATGCCGCCGCGCATACCTAAAATTGAACCAACCGTTGCACCGTTGCAGTCTGTGTCAAAAGCCATACCGACCGCAATGCAGATTGATTTCCCGAAATCGCCCTCACCGTAAAGAAGGGCTGCCGCAACGATCATCGCGTTGGAAATTGTGTGACACCAGCCGTGGTCGGTGTGCTCATCATATCGGGAATGAATAAATCTGAACACATCATCAACACTTGCACCCTTTTTATAAAGCTCATATATTTTCATTACCGCTTCATAAAGCCTTGAGGTTGCGGGAATCTCGGCAAGACCTCCGATAATAATATCCTCAATACTGTCCGTCACTGCAGCACAGGCAATCATAGCCGAAGCAAACATTTCACCGTAAATACCGTTTTTAACGTGTGAAATCCGCGCATCGTTATAAGCCATTTCTGCCGCTTTTTCAGGCGCACCGGGGTTTATGTAACCGAAATAATCTCCGCGTATCTGCGCGCCGATCCACTCACGGCAAACGTTTTTGTACATTGCAGAGGGAGGCGGCTCGATGCAGTTTATAAAATTGATATAGGCAATTCTTTCCGCTGTAAAATATGAATAAACCGACTGATATTTAAGCCACGCCCTTGCAACATCCTTGGACTCAAAATCCCTGCCATATTCCTCAATTATTTTTTGAGCAAGCACCACGTAGTTTGTGTCGTCGTCAACGGGCATTCCGTCAACTGTGTCGGCATAAGGTTTATTTTTAAAACCGAATTTGTATTTTGAGCAAATTTCACCGGTTATATCTGTGCTTAAAATATAGCGATGCATAGGGTAATTCCCTGTTTCCTTTAAAAACGGAATAAACTCATCACTGCGAATGCCCTCAACGGGCTTACCGAGAAGGCAACCGCAGGCTCTGCCCGTCCAGGCTCCGAGAAGCTTGTTTTTTAAAGCGTCTTTTTCGGAAATTTTGCCGTCGATATCATAAGCTTGTCTTAACTTTTTAATATCTTCGAGCTTATTGGGCTCATTGTATTTATAATCAGGTCGCAAATCCGCATTTATAACCGCATCAAAAACTCTGTTGCTCATCTCTGTTTTTTCAGCACCGTTTTCCATTGCGGCAACAGACAAAAACAGCTCTTTTTGTCCTTCTATATCAAGACCTTCTTCAACAGATTGCCTATACTCTGCCATAATATCGTCCGGGTATCGGTTAAAGCCGTCTGCCTGCTTGTAGTCAACTTTTATTTCGGTATCATAAATTTTTGCAAACATAAAAATCGCCTCACAATAACTTTGTTGCCATATTATCACATATTTATAAATTTTACAATAAACTATGTTCTTATTTTAATGCATTTTAACCGCTTGACTATAAATAAAAAAGCAATATAATATTTATTAGTTGGTGATGATATGAACACATATTTCAATGAGATAAATTCAAAGCCTGTCAATACATCCGACAACGGTGCGGTTTATAAAATCCCCGCAGGTGCAATGTGCGGTAACGGTGACCTCGGCATTGTTTTTGACAACGATGAAAAAGATCTTATTATCCACGTTTCAAAATGTGATTTTTGGAAATTCACACCCGGAGCAGACAATGACGGCGGTATAAAAACAGTCGGCAGTATCAGAATAAAAAATATTGACTTATCAGAATATAACATTAAACAGTATTTTGACAAAGGACTGCTTAAATGCAAATTCGGTAATGCTGAAATTGAGTTTTTTGTTGCTCCCGAAAATCTTATTTACTTTGAAATAAAATCGGCGAAATCAAACGGATTCCTTGCGGATATTGAAATTCCCGATACCTGTAACTCTCAAAATTCTGTTGTTCATAACAATGGTATTACCTGCTTTGTGCGTAAATTTGAGGGTGAAGAGGTTACCGTAAAATCCGGTGTTGCCTTATGCCTTAAAGAAATTTCCTCCGGCACCGCAGAGGGCGTTAAAACTGCCCGTTACTGTGTTTCGGTCGTTACTGATTTTGATAATGAAGAGTACACAGAAAAAGCCTTTGATACGGCTTTAAACTGTGACTACGAAAATGATAAGAAAAAAACCGAGGATAAATGGGAAAGCTTCTTTTCAAAATCAAAAGTAACACTCAAGGATAAGGAAATTGAAAAATTCTACAACTCAAGCCTATATCACCTTGCAGGATGTATGGGGAACACCGAATTCCCTCCCGGACTTTTCGGCAACTTTATAACAGATGATTTCTTCCCCTGGGCGGGAGATTATCATATGAACTATAACTACGAAGCTCCCTATTACTGCATTTTTTCTGCAAACCATCCCGAGCTTTTTGACGGATATATGACACCCGTCAATGATATGAGCACCGAAGCCGAAAGAATGGCAAAGCTGTTTGGCTGCAGGGGCTACGCATTCCCCGTAAGCTTTGGTCCCAAGGCTCTTGATGTTTACAGTCAGGCTGACTGCAAGGAGCACGGAATACTTTTCCTCGGTCAGAAAAGCCACGCAGCTTACGCCTGCGTTATCCCCATAATGCACTGGTTTTCAACCTATGACAAAGAATATGCGCTTGAAAATTACTATAATTTTATTTTGAACACAGCCGCTTTCTGGGAGGATTACCTCGTTAAAGAAAAGGGCAGGTATGTTATCAAGGGTGATGCCGCCCACGAGATTCCCTATTATCGCGGTGAAAGGTTCAGATATATCACTCATTTCGGCCAGGTGAACACCATAAACGCCATAAACTCTTTAGGTCTTGTAAAATTATTATTCAATGGTGTTTATGATATGGCAAAGGAGCTGGGATTAAACTCAGAAAAATATGCCTTGTGGGAAGATATTATTGAGAATTTAAGTGATTTCCCCACATTTATTAAAAAGGGGAAAAAATGCTTCAGATATGCAAAATTCGGTATCCGCTGGCGTAACGATAACACAGTTGGTCTTCAGCACATTTACCCTGCATCGCAAATCGGTTTGAATTCAAGTGAAAAGCTCCTTAAAATTGCAAGGAATACATATTTCATCAACGACAGACGTCTTGACGACAACGGCTCTAACTCATATCTTCCTGCCGGTGCAAGAATCGGTGTTGACCCGGATTTTCTTATTGAGGGTATTCATCAAAATATTAAGGAGTTTTCTCTTCCTAACAGGCTTTTCCGTCACCACGGCGGCGGTATCGAGCACCTTACAACCATTCCCGCAACGATAAACGAAATGCTTATGCAAAGCCATCAGGGAGTCATAAAGCTTTTCCCCTGCTGGAAGAAAACGGAGGATGCTTCATTTGAAAATTTACGCGCAGACGGTGCATTTTTAGTTTCTGCAGAGCTTAAAAACGGAAAAACAACTTCTCTTAAAATCAAAAGCATTAAGGGAAGACGGTGTAACTTGGATTGTGCAGTTGTAAAATCTGTTTTCAAAGAGGACAAAACAGAGGTTTCATTTGAAAGAAACGGGAATGTTATCTCTTTCGGAACAGAAGCAGGCGCAACGTATATACTTATATAAATAAAAAAATCTTTCTTGGGAGGATGATATTATGGATAAAAAATTAAAGGTCGGCGTTTTCGGTGCAAGAAGAGGCTGCGGTATTGCTCAGGGTATTACTCTTACCGAAAAGGCTTACATCAGCGCAGTATGTGACTACGACGAAAGCACTTACGAAAACATCAAAAAATACTGCTGTGAAGAAACAAAGTTCTACACAGATTTTGATGAGTTTATTGACAGCGGATTGGATGCAGTTGTTCTCACAAACTTCTTCCATCAGCACGCGAAATATGCGGTAATTGCCCTTGAAAAGGGTATTCATGTTTTAAGCGAAACAATGCCCGCGGTTACAATGGCTGAATGTGTTGCTATCTGCCGTGCAAGTGAAAAAAGCGGTGCAATTTATATGCTCGCTGAAAACTATGCTTATTTTGCAGTTACGTCAAAGCTTACAGAAATTTATCAGAGCGGCACTCTCGGTGAGGCTCTTTACTGCGAGGGTGAATATGTTCATCCCATGAGCCACGAGGAATACGTTCACTACACACCCACAACAACTCACTGGCGTGCGCTTATGCCCTCAGGCTTTTATCTCAGCCACTCCTTCGCTCCCCTTATGAGAGTTACAAACGACATCCCCGTTTCTGTTAACGCAAGAAGCATTTACACAGACGGTATGCGTCAGGAACGCGAAGGTGAACCCGTTAAGGACGTTGCATCAATTATGCTTTGCACAATGAGCAGAGGTGCTGTTGCAAGAATTACAGGCTGGGCAAAATTCGGCGGTCATGGTAACTGGTACCGCTTTGCTTGTGCAAAGGGCAGCGCAGAAACAGTAAGAGGCGAAGAGGGTAAGGTTCGCGTATGCTACAACGACTGGGAAATCCCCGAGGGCTGTGAAAAAGAACAGGTTACAACCGTCGGCTTCCCCTTTGATAAGGATAAAGCAAAACAGTGCGGTCATTCAGGCGGCGACTACTTCGTTTCACACGAATTTTTAAGCTGTATTCTTGAAGGCAGACAGCCTTACTTTAACGCATACCGCTCCTGCGCAATGTCTGCGGTTGCAATCCTCGGCTGGAGAAGCAGCCTTCACAACGGTGCAGAATACAAAATCCCCGATTTCTCAAAGGAAGAGGACAGAGTTCTTTACGAAAACGACAACCTTTCACCCTTCCCCGATGAAAACGGCGTTGCAAACTATCCTTGCACAAAATATCAGTTAGACGAATTTGATATTGATTAATTTTATAATTTAAAGTAACCCCTTGCAAAGAATCAGACTCTTTGCAAGGGGTTTGTTATCAATACTTAATATATCCGTCCTTAAAAAACATTCTTACAACCTTTTTACTGAAATTTTGCGGGTTTCTGCCAACAATAACAGATGCAACAGTATAACCCCACCACGCAAGCAACATACATATTGCAAAAATAACAAGGGGCCAATATTCTTCTCTGTGCAATCTGTTTGTTTCATCAAAGCTTAAAATATAATTATCCTTATATTTAATGGCTTTAAGTGAAAAGTACTCCTTACCGTTATCGGAGTTAACCTCTTTGGAATATACAGTTACGGTTTTTTCACCTTTGCAAAGCTCTTTTATTTCATTTGCATTAAACTGTTCATCGAGAAAACTGATTTCATAAATTTTTTCATCTGCAGAAGTTAACGCTATATATTCTTCAAATTCTTCATAAGATGTAAAGGTTACCGATTGTTTAATGGTGTTGCTTTCGGTTTTAGGTAAATAAACATAGCAAACCATAAAAATTAAAGAACCTATTAAGAGAACCGTCATAATAATATTCGCAAGCCAAAATCCCGCAACATCGTTAACGTGTCCGTTAAATATATCGTGCTTTGGTTTTACGTCAGGAATATTCCTTCCGCCGTTAAACTCTCTGTATTTTTTCTTTACCTGCTTTATAAAATCATATCCGCCAATATATAAAGCATCAACCAATAGCTTTCGTTTGCCCACATAAACATAGATTTCATTCATATTTTTTCTTATACCTGTTACCTGAGAATAGGTATACTTTAATTTTCTGCCGAAAATAGTTTTATAAACAAAGCCGTCTTCGTCATAAGTAATACGGCAATTTACAAATCCCAAAATCAATAATGTGCCAAGCGAGGCTAATCCAAGACAAATTAAAGGCACCCACAAGGGCTCATCATTAAAATATGTAATAAGCGCAGGAATTAAAAAAACAACCGCAGCAAGCCCACCTATAATAACAAAGATTTTCGGCAAATGCACCTTGCCTTTTTCGGTTTCTTTGGGCTGACGCAAAAAAGCAACAACGCCCACTATAACAATTAACATAACAACGCCGCATAATACGGGCACTATATATTTCATAACCTCACCACCTGTTTTCTACATACTCGCAGAATGTAAACAAATCTTTTATTTCAAGCTTTGTGCCGTCGTCAAGAATCACATTGCCGTGCCAATTGCCGTATACCTGATGGCAATTCATTCTGCCCACCTTAAAATCAACGTCCAAATGATTGTCAAGGGTGGGCTTCATTGTCATATTGAATCTGCCGTCCTCGGATATAAATTCCCAAGGCTCAAGAAATCTGCCTTTGGGGAATTTTTTAACATCCACAGCACCGATTTTGTGTATCTTTCCGTCATAAAAAATGCAGGTTTCTGTTGCGTTGCTCTCATTCCCGATTGCCCAGGTTATTTCAAAGCCGAAAAGGTGCTTTTTGCCCTTTTCATCGGTTATATACTGACTGCCGCTGCCCCAGTACCACACCATTTCATGTACTGTATTAACCCTGCCCCAATCGAGTGAGCAAAATGCTTTATCCTTTGAAAATTCATACACGTAATCACCAAATTTAAACTTACCGCCGCAGGGCATACAAAGCTGTTTTGTGGTCATAAAATATTTCGTTTTATCTTCATCAAAGGGAAAAACCGTGGTGATGCTTTCCAGCCCCTCGGGTATTTCCATAACCGCTTCAACCTCAACGGGCTTACCTTTAAAAGCGCCCTTGTAAAAAAGTGTGCGCTCATTTTCCTTTGTATTAAAATCGAACTCCGTTTTGCCTATTTTATCACGAAAACGGCTTGGCACATCGGGTATTGAATGAGAAACGTGCTTATTCGCACCTAAAAAATATTGCACCGAATCGCAGATAACCTCTCCCGTTTTAAGGTTAACGAGCTTTGCCGCCACATATCCGCCTATATTGATATTTGCAAAGCTCACAAGAATCTGCATTTCATCATCAAAAATAGTATAAAAATCCCATTCCTTTCGGCTTATGATTCCCTTTTTCACATAATCTCTGTTATACTCAAAAATATTTTTTCTTGCCCAGCCCTTTGCAAGCAAAGTCCCGTCGGGAGCGAGCAAGGGTGTAGGCTCGGTATATTCAATCTGCTTTGACTTTTCCCTCCAATCCTTAAAGGGTTTGTAGGTTCTTTTCATTTCTTCGTTCATTTATACACCTCACAAAATCAAAACGGAAATTGTAAATCAAATAAATTCTACATATTCTTTACCGGAAGCCATTTCCCACCGCATTAAATCGGAATCTATAAAGCTCTATAATAAGGACAAATATCTTCAAAATATCCGTCTTTCATACGAAAGCCTTTTGGTATTGTTCCTAATTGAATAAAGCCAAGACGTTCATATAAATGCCTTGCATGTATATTTTTCGCAACAACTGCATTAAATTGCAACACAGAAAACCCGTGTTCACGCCCTTTTTCAATACAATCCGACACCAGCTTTTCTCCTATATGCAAGCCTCTGCTATGAGAACGCACTGCATAGCTTGCGTTACAGATATGACCGCATCTTCCGATATTGTTCGGATGTAAAATATACAGTCCGCATATTTTCTCTGTTTCAGTATCAACTGCAACACCCGTATAGGTTTGCTCTGCAAAAAAATCAGCACCGCTTTCAAGAGTCAGGAATTCTTCTTGGGGAAAGGCATTACCCTCCTCAACGATTTCATTCCATATTTCTATCATCGCGCACAAATCTTTTTCTTCATATTTGCGTATTACTATTCCCACTTCTTTTACCTCGTCAAATTGGAATTTGTATAAATAAAATTAAATAGTCGCCAGACGCCAGACGCCAGACGCCAGTTTTCGAAACAGAAATTGAGTCGTTCTAAATACTTTTAGTTTTGTTTAAACAAATTAAGAAGAATAAAGCTGTTGTTCCAATGCTGGTAGCTGGAGACTGGCAACTGGTAGCTTCACAAATTTTTATTTATCACATTGATTATATCATTCTCACAACAGAAAAACAACACCCCGTAATGAGTGGTTTACATCTCTCATTATGGGGTTATCGGTTTTTTAAATCAGAATTTTACAGATTTGCATTAAAAAGGCTGTTTATTCATTAACAGAGCGAAGCACTGCGTTACCGTCGCGACAAAATTCTACAACGGAGATTGAAATATTATCAAGCGAAAATCTGAAAACGTGCGGTTTAACTCCCAAGGCTGTGGGAATAAGGTATTCGAGAAAGCCATGGTGACTGAAAACCGCAACACAATCACCGTATGAAAATCTGTTTTTTATGTAAGAAATCACTTTTTCTGCGCGGATAACATTATCCTCAAAAGCCTCACAACCGAAATCATAATTTTCTGTGCCGAAAAGCTTTTCGCACATTTTAGTGTTTTTATAATATCTCTTCAGGTATTCTTCATTGCAACCGTAATAACCGGGTGTACAGCCACATTCCACAAGCTCGGGGCAGATTTCAAGCAAGGGCTTGTCAGGCTTTGCGCTGCAAACGCCAACAGCCGTTTTAAAGCTGCGCAGCAAAGAGCTGGTAATATATGCATCTATCGGAACATCTTTGAGCTTTTCACCTAACTCAATGCACTGTTTTTCACCTTTTGCGGTCAACTCCCCATCACTGGGGTCACGGTCACCGATGTCTTTATAATCTGTTTCGGCGTGCCTTATAAAAATTATTTTTAAAGTGTCGTTTTTCATATTTTCACCTTTTGATTTTTATTTACAATGGTCATTATATCATATGATAAAAATAAATTGCAATATATATGGATGTTGTAACATTATTAAATTAAACTATTATTTTTTCCACATCGCACAGTTTTTTCGGTATGTATTCAATCAACCAATACAAGAAATGTATAATATGTATTATATGTATAATATGTTAATAACTTGATAAAAAGGTATTAATATAAAAACAGCATTAATCGGCTTAATTTCCGATTAACGCTGTTATTTTTAATCTGTAACCCGACACACATAAACGTAATGCTCGTCAAAATCGTCATATTCTTTATCCTCGAGTAAAACGCTTGAATCGGTATAGTTTTCCACAAGCCAGAGATATTGATTCCCTGCATCATCCTCAAACAACTGCACCATATTATCCTGCTTTAATTGTTCACGGTTTGAAAGTCCGTCAGTTCTTGTTGATTCCCACACTGTTGCGCCGAAAATCTCAACGGGGTAAGCATTTTCGGGTAAAGCAGCTAGCCTTACATAAACATTATCGTTATATGTAATTGTAGAATAATCCATTGCAACTAAATAGGGCTTATCTGAATCTACCGTAAATACCGAAAACACAAAACAATCCAGTAACAAATATATTATAAATATAAGTATTACTGCAAGAAACCCACTGAGACATCCCAACTTTTTACCATTATGACGCTTTACAGATTTTGCTTTATGTTGGTCTGCATTGATAATATTCTTTTTCAATATATGGGGTTTACATAAATGCTTGAAATAAAGTCCGCGCAACGGATAGGAAAGAAGCATTGTAATAAAATCCATACCGGCATCAGATTGCAAGCCTAATTTTCGATATTTCTTTATAACCTCTTTGCTGTTTTTTCCTTTCGTATTGAGTAGCTCGACTTGAGCTCCCTCTCTACAGACAATTTTAGGATAAATTATCTGAAATTCACGGTATGTCATTGCTTTATCGCCCAAATCAAAACTGTCAAGCTCTATGCTAAAAAATGATTCAGGAACAACATTTGAAATTTTGTATACACAGTCTGCTTGTAAAATCAAAGTTTTTTCTTCAATAAGCGTTTTTTGGGCAAACTTCAGCATTATGCGTTCTTTAATACTTGTTGCAGGCTCTTTTGCCGCTTCATCAAATGCAGAAAGAGTGTTATCACTCAACATCTCACCCGTAATCTTTGCAATTAATGTATCAGATGTAATCTCAACCCACGTACATTCATCCGCTCTTATTAAATACAGCTTACCATTTATATCAAGGTGCATAATATCACAAAAATTATTCTGCACACAAACTCTTGTAACACCATCTTTACTTGCGTAAAAAATATTTTCAACACTTGTGTCTAATGCATCTGCAAGTTTTTCAAAAGTATCAATACGAGGGAACGCCTGACCATTTTCCCATTTTGAAACAGCCTTGTCAGAAACATCAAGAATTTTTGCAAGCTCTGCCTGTGTCATATTATGCTCTTCACGGAGTTTGCAAATATAATTGCCGAATTTGTAGTTGTTCACGTAACCACCTCAAAAAAATTATAGCAAATCCCCTGAAAACTTCAACAAAATCCGTGTAGAATTAAAGTAGAAATTAAAAAACCATTAATTTCAGACGTATTAAGTGTGTTTTGCTTTATTTCTTACCTGAAATTCAATAATATCCCCAAATTTTAAATAGTGAATAAATATAAATTCCGCCCACCAAAGTGGACGGAACTAAATATTATTGTAATCGGGAATTGAAATTTGTCAAAAACATCACTAAAAAAGTAATTACAGGTAAAACTGTCGTTAAAATATTCAAGACATTTGCACCATCTGTATTTTCGTGTTTTTTACTGACAATTGCCATAAATATTATTGATAATAAAAGTAAAATCGGCACAGCAAAAATACCTGAATACAGAAAAATAACGAAAAAATCAAATATACTAAACCAAAAACGGCTTAAATCGACAGGCAAAAGAATCATTACATATTCAATCAGCATTATAGCCGACCAAATAATCGTGATAGTGCAGAAAATGTTTTTAACAACAAGAATGGGCTTTTTCTTCATAATAATCACCTCTTGACTACAATATATCAAAGCAACATTATGAATTCATTTAAATGTAATTTTTGTACCGAATTTTGTAATAAATGACGCACCGAGTAAAATCAGAGACATTTACACACCAAAAATCACATAGTCCTCTGCTGTACGGTCTTTTGAAATATAACTGCTTTTTGAAAGTCCGTTTTTATTTTCTTTATAAGCCTTGAGAATTTCTCGGCTCATATTTGTTAAATCTTCTCTCGATAGTGCTTCATCTGCACTCAAAAGCAAAACCTCGCTGTTTTCGTAGCCGTCCGACTCAGGCTCGCCCGATACATAATCTGCAGTGAAAACCGCACACCATTGTTCTGACTTGAATTGCATTGAATACAGCTCTTTGGCTCTGCAGTGAACACTCGTTTCTTCAAAAATCTCTCTTTCGATAGCTGTTGTTGGTAATTCATTTTCTTTAACATATCCACCGGGCAACAAAATTCTATCCTTTGCCGTGCCGTAAGTATGGCGCACAAGCAGAATCTTATTATCAATTTCAACAATACCGCAGACAGCGAAGGTTTTGTGGTTATAGGTTGTTTTATCTTTTTTCAAAAAGCTCATTTAAAGTTTTATACTCCTTCGTGAATGAATTATTTCTTCACAGTCCAAAATGCACCTATATTTTATAATCCGGCTTTTTCATTTCTTTTTTCAATCGTGCATTATTTAAATCTTCCCACAACGGCATTATAAGACCGCCTTTTAGCCTCATTGCCGCTTCGTGCATGGAAGCGTAATAAGCAACTCTGAAATCAGTGAATTTTGACGTTGTGCTTTTACTTTTATATGTTTCATACAGACCGTAGGCATCGCCCCACATATTGCGTAATTGAAACAAATCATATTCTCTGTCTGCCCAAATGCTACCGCAAGGGTCTATGAATGCCGTAAGCTCTAAAGTTTTTGGGTCAACCATTATGTTCATTATATTAAGGTCAGCGTGAATAAGCACAGGCTTTTTGTTTTCTTCGGGTAAGTTATTGAAAAGTTCAGTTGCTTCTGTAAGGAGCTGTAATTTCTTTTTGCTGAACTTTCCGTTGTTTGATAATTCTTTCAATGCAGCAAGCCACGGCTCCTGCTTTTCTTTTTTATAGTATTCACGCCAGGTATCATACTTTGGGTTTAACAAATCCCCGAATTTGTCATTTGTAACACTGTGCCATTGGAGCATTCCCGAAACGACATCATCGGCAAATTTTTGTTTTTGGTGCTTGCCTTTTAATAAAAATGCAGGGCTTAATGCATTCTGACCGGGGCAAAAGCTCATAGCTAAAATTGCTGCATCTTCATCCTCATAAGTAAAAAGAACCTCAGGCATTTTTACACTTGTATTCTCCGACAGAAGTTTAAGCTGTTCAGCTTCTTCATATTGCGAGCCCTGTACTCGGTAAGCTTTGACAGCAATAGTTTCTCCATCGGAAAGTACAGCCTTATAAACTCTGCCAAAGCTTCCTCCGCCAATAAATTTAAGCTTATCCACATTTTTATTCAGCTTTTTTGAAATAATCTCGGGTAAAAAGGGTAATAAGTGTTTATCGCTATTATCAAGAATTTTCATTTTATATCCTCCATTATTCTCTGCTTTACAAGTTTATACGCTTCTTTACTTTCGGGCAGAAAAGAAAACAACTGAAAACAATGGCACATACCCTCAAATTTGTAAAGCTTAACATCAATATTTACCTTTTTCATTTTATCATATACTCTGTCGCTGTCGCTTTCATCCAGCTCTGCAGTTCCGCATATCAACGTTACCTTTGGGAATTTTTCAAAGCTCCCGAACAATGGTGAAATATAGGGTGAGGTTCTGTCAACATTCAGAACATACTTGGATATTCTTCTGAGCAAATGAAGATTATCTTCTACTTTTTTGTGCTTTGCGATTCCATAAAACGGATCGGTATATGCATTTGTTATTTTAGAATCTCCGCTTGAGGTTGCATCTGCCCATAATGAAAAGCAAACAATGTGGCCGGGTAAGGGATAATTGTTATCTCTGAGCCAAAGGCAAGATGTCATAGCCAATGTGGCGCCTGCACTGTCACCAATAACTATAATATCCGAATTGTTTGTTCCCCCGTCTAATAAATGCAAATATATTTTCACAACATCGTGCATCTGAGACGGGAGCTGATGCTCGGGGAATCTTCCGTAGTCTGCATTGATTACCGTTGCACCGCAGAACATATTACTGTATTTCTCGGCAAGCCTGCGGTAGAAATCATTCAATTCAATTTTAAATCCGCCGCCGTGAATCATTAATATAACTTTTTCAGTACGGCAATTTTTATTAACAACTTTTTCGTACTTTACACCTTCAACACTGTGCTTTGTATATATAAAGTTCTTTGAGGGTTTGTATCTTGTTTTTTTATCTTTTGTCAGTTTAGATGCATTGTCAGATAATTTTGAACTGTCAGATAACGGCGAATGAAAAATCATTCGCAATATTGCCATAAAAATTTTTGAAGTTACAGACTGCATACAATCACCCGCCTTTCTAATTCAAATTTTATCACATGACTTTTTAAAATTCAATAATTACTGAATTTTCATATCTGAAACCAAAATAATCACGGAAAAATAAAACAACCGATAATCTAATAAATAGATTATCGGTCTCAAAAAAGTGTTTATGTTAAATTGTCGTCGGCTATAATGGTGTTTTTTTACTATTGCAATTAGTGTGCTGAGGTTATATTATAGTCCGATGTTTCTTTTATCCCCAACATATTTACCTGTATCGGGGAAGTTATTTTTTATTAAATCAACAAATTGTTGAGCAAATCCGTAATCACACAAATCATTTACATTAACAAACCGAACATCATAGATAGGATTATTTTCTAATTCATTCGACGGCAAGCTAATTTCACCACTCGTACTCTTCAAAAGAAACGAAATATGTAATAACGTATTACCTGTTGCTGAAACATCGCAAATATAAAGTAATTTTTCAACCGCAACATCAAGGCCGGTTTCCTCTTTCATCTCTCGGAAAATTTCTTGTTCAAGAGTTTCTCCACGTTCTAATTTTCCGCCGGGCAACGACCGGTTTCTTTTATCATTAACTTTTTGTTTTACTAACAATATCTTTTCATCTTCAATTAAAACCCCTGTGACGCGGATTGTAAAAATAAATTTATTGCTTGCATTAATCATTTTAAATCATCCTTGAGTTATTTTATCATTCACTCTTCGATGTGTCCAATTTTACTATACAACTTTCACCTCTTCACTATTCACTATTACTTCTTACCTTAAATTCCGTTCACTAAAACTTTTAAGTGAAGAGTGAATAGTTAATAGTGAATAAGTGAAAAAATTCCGCCCACTTTCGTGAACGGAATTTTTTGTCTCTATGTAACGAAAATCAAACTGCTAAAAGTCAATTCATTTCATATTTTCTTTTGCGGTGGTGATGGATGCAATTAACATCTTTTTAATTTCAATACATTTTTCTTGTATTTCTTTGTTATTGTAATATCCACCATCTATTAAAAGCTCAATCCAATACTCTGTTTCGTAACATTCTTTTAAAGCTATTTGTAGCTTTGATACAAAATCAGCTTTACTATGTGCATAAAAAGCTTCTCGAATATTTGCACCAATACTTGTGCCTGAACGAATAAATTGATTTATTAATACACCCTCACACTTAGTTGCTCGTAATTCCTTACAAACCTTTAAAACCTCAAGTGCAAATGCTTTAGATTTATTAATTAAAGGGCTTTCCTTCGTAAGATTACCACCTTTCACAAATATATTGTAACAACATTAACTACATTTGACAATATAGTTATTCACTATTCACTCTTACTTCTTACCTGAAATTGCGTTCACGAAAACTATTTTAGTGAAGAGTGAATAGTTAATAGTGAACAAGTAAAAAATTCCGTCCACTTTCGTGAACGGAATTTTTTGGCTCTATGTAACGAAAATCAAACTGCTTTATTTCAAGTTTTTAAGCATCCAATCTTACTTCTTCTGGCATTTTTGCAGTGTTATTTTGTTGCATAGCAATTATCTCATCAGCATTTTTATAATTCTGTTGAAATTTTTCTTTTCTGAAAGAAAGTTTTTCTAATAAATAATTATAACGAATCTGAAACTCTGCAAAAACTTCGCTCCATGTTTTAACATAAATCTTATAGTTGTTCACTTTAAACACTAATGATTTTTCACCATGAGATTTATTGTTGTTTATTTCATTTTCGATATATTTATCAGATGAAAATCCATTTCCAATCAAATAAAATTCCCACCTCATATTTGGAGCATTAAACTCGTCAGCACTCATAATCACACTCATATATTTTTTTACCTGACTTAATTGTTTCTCTCCAAGATTGATATTAGGATGCTTAAGTTCTACAACAATATTATCAATTGTGTCGCTATGAATATTTTGTCTTACTGCAAAAATATCCATTTGTTTCAATTTATCAGGATGTTCAATACCATTATCATCATATTCTTTATGAAGGTGATACATATATCTTCTCAGCGCTTCTTCAAAATTAGGTTCTGCGGCAGTAACTAAATTATATTGTTCCCCAAATATCCAGTAATGACTTTCTATCATCTTTTGTATATGGTCCACTTCATTCGCTTTCAACTCACTATTAAAAACTAATTGTTTAAGGTCTTCAATAGCTGCAAACCTATCTTTTAATAAGTTTATTGTCTTTGTTATATTTGACAGACTGGAATAATTCAGAATTTGAGCAAGCTCATCACGCTCATTTGAGTCCATATCCAAAATCTCTCCCAATATTTCAAACAATGAGTCGACCTCTCCGCTTTCCATTATTAAATCAATTAGGCGTATAAACGTCTTTCTTTGCTCTTTATTCATACTAGATGAAAAAATTTTGGGTTCTGCCATATACAGACAAGAAATCACTTCTTCAACTTGACTCTTCCTAAAATTTAATAGCGGATCTTTTTCATCAAAATTGGGAAATGCTGAGCTGATTTCTAATCGTTCAATAACGTCTGAAACATGATTTTTCAAAAAAGGCCTTCTTTTATTAAAAAGCATCTGATTGATTTCGTGCATCATTAATAGGAAGTTATTACTTCTTTTGGTATATATAACATTCCTGTTGACATCAAGTTGTTCATTCTCGCTATTACTAGTAAAATCAAAATTATCAAACAAAACACTTTTAATAAACACACTATGATAAAAAGCATCGCCTTTGTTATTGTACGTAGTATTTTCTTTTTGCTTTTCTTTTCCACTACTATCAATATAGTAATATTTCGAATACTCAGTCAATTTAGATTTCCAGCATATAAATTTAACAGAATACTGTGGTTTATCTCCATCTTGATTTACATCCACAGAATCTTTTTCTAAAATAAGATGTGCATAATCTAACTTTTCACCATTTATAATAATTTGATAACCTTTTTCTTCATTTAATTCCAAATACCAGCAAAACTCTTTGCAAAGTTGTTCTTTAATCATCTCAATTGTAAAATCTTCGGAATCTACGTTTACAAATTCAACAACTGTTCCAGCAGGCTTTTCAACTTCAATTGGCAAAGTGGCTTTATAATGATTCAACTCATTTGAATCTATAGTTATAGAATATTCATAATTTTTATCTTTTTGAGAGTACACTGTTGTCCATTTAGCAAGAGAGGCAAATGTAAAAAACGTCAATCTTCCAACACCATTTTTACCATGAATATCTGATTGCTTAATGTTTGGATCATAAATTTTTTCAGATTGAAAAAATGGTCTAAACTTATCGTTTAATAATTCATTGTCAACACCATATCCATTATCAGAAATTTTGATATATGATATTGATTCCAACTCATTACGCATAATTTCAACATTTATTTGTGTTGCTTTGGCATCAAAACCATTCCAAACATATTCACATATTGATTTTAATGCGGTATATTTTTTTAATGAATTTCTAATACCTGTAGAGGTAATTTGCACATTATTGTCATTCATATTACCAACCTCCTGCTAAAATACATACCAATTATAAACGATACAAAAAAATTATTCAATATACAAATATTAAAGTTACATGGATATAATCTAAAAGATATGTTTTTTAACATCATAAAAACAGACTTCTAATCGAACATTAAGTCAGATTTCGAAGTCTGTTCACTGATCAAAATAAATCCACTTTCAAATCAACCTGACTCCCAATATTCTCCGTAACTATATGTACCAAACAATCATTCAGTATCAAATCCTTAATAACAGATGAATGCGGATGCCAATATTTATTCTTATAGCCAGCAGAAATAACATTGATTACATTTAATTCAGCTATTTTGCTATTGTAGTTATGATGTGACCCATGATGAGGAATCTGAACGCACCCAATATATTCCCAATATTCATTATATGCATTTCTTAGATCTTTCCATTTTTGCGTTCCAGATGCATCATAGTCGCCCATATACAAGCAACCATTTTCTGTAAACGATTGACAACGACAAGCACAAAAATAACGTTTAGGTATAGCGTAGCGTTGTCCGATACACCTGTTTTTGGTTCCGGAAAACAATGTCATTGAATTAGTATTAAAAGTTCCCTTGACTTGCTTATATGCTTCTTTTATTTTGGCTTTATCCTTTGGATAATTATTAATAAGCTCCTTTATTTTATCATCAGTTTTATCTATTCCACAATTAAATATTTGGGCAATAGCCTTTTTTAATTCATCAACGCGTTCTTGTTGTCTGAAATTAAAAGGAATCAAATTCCACTCAATATTTTCATCGAGAACAAAATTTTCTTCTACAACATCTTTTCCCGACGAAATATACCTTGTATCAGAATTATTTAAATTCTCGCTACCTACTGTTCTAACCTGATAAAGCATTGGAACATCATCAATGCCTAAGCTATTAATAGCATCAAGCGGATTATCAATAAACATATACAAAAAACTGTCTTTGGCTACTGATAATAATGCTTTCAGTTTTAAATATGCTTTATCTTTCGTAGTAACGAGTGGAAAAAACAAGTTGCATACCTTGCAATACTTTATCAAAAAGGGCAAACCGTTTATGTGATCCTCATCCAAATGCGATATAAAAACAGCATCAATAATCTCTCCTCTTGAAAATTCATGTTTAATCTGCCGTTCAACAATTGATTGATCAGTTAAAGAACCACAATCATAAATAATTATATGCCTTCCATCTTTAAGATTAAATGTTTCTCTATAAAAAGCGCCCTGACCAACTGGCAAAAAACTGCGTAACATATCATTCCACCTTTATAAATTGTGTTTTATGTACAAAATTCATATACAAAAAAGCAAAATTAAAAAACATTAATAATTCACTTGCTTATATATCGTTTTATGCTTTACTTTTCCTAATTAATAAAATTCTCGTATTCTTTCTAACAATTCTTTCTCCTGCCTTGGTTCGAGATGATCCATACGTTTTGCGTGATTTGTTTCTAAATAAATCAACCATCCTTGCAGCATAGACATATAGTCATCATCCAAAGTGCTCAATTTAGAATACTTGCCCACATAACCATTGCCCGCATGCCATGTCTCTTGCCTAACAGGATAATAATTCAAATTTTCACCATTAACGACTTTTGCATATCCATTTTCGTCAATAACCAAAGTATTATGTTTTCTGTCGTCTGCTTTTTCCATTTCAATTTTGATTTCTTCTTTGGTAAATAAATGTTCAGGATTTCCACACCTTTGAATATCAAATGAAAAGAAAGCCGCACCGCAATCAACAAAATGATTTGCTTTGCAATAGTTAATTAGCATTTTTTTACATTCTTCAATACAACTTAAAATCTCTTTTTTATCATATATTAGTTTGATTTCATCCATGTGATTTCTTTTTCTCTTCATATATCCATCATTACACAGACAAAATTCACCCTCTATCAAGCTGTCAAAATCAAGTTTTCCATCATTGATTGTCAATGTTATATAATATGCGATATTGGTAGCTTCTTTAGTGTATTCTGAAACATCAAATTTCCAATTTTTAAATTCATCTCTTATAAAAGCTTCTACACACCTCGCTTTATTAATTTCAGGTTTATTGGAATCTTCTTTTATTCTTCCTTTAGCCTTATATTTAATATTCTTACTTTTAATAAGTTGATTTGTATATTCTCTAAACTCTTCATGAAAAAACTTACCATGACGTCCATCATATGTTTCAGGTATTCTATTGTACGGTCCGCTTTTTAACACAAACAAAAACTTGCCTTTTAAATATCTCGCAACAACCTTATAACCGATAGGTAATTCTTTACCCGAATCATAATCATATACACCATATTGCTCATATTCCGCTGAGACATAATGTGCAGGATAATCTTCAACTAGTATTTCGTATTCAAAATCGGCAGAGTAAACAGGATTTAATTCTTTACACTCTAACAACAAATAATTCCACTCTTCGTTTTTATCAAATCTTTCAAAAAATAACGCTTTTGGCCTAACCAAGTTTATCTCTTTACAATCATCATAAATATAAATACATCCATCTTCATTTGCCAAACTCGCCTTTGAAAAGTCCTGTCCTCCAGCTGACGAAAACAACATATGATTATGAGCTTGTGTTTTTGCCAGCACATTAAGAACAGAAACAATTTCAACAGGATTTCTCCAAATTATTGTTTCGCCTGAATTCATCAAAAAATATTTATTCAAAAATTGCCATTCACTTCTTTGTGATTTGCTATAATCGTCGGATACTTCAAGCCATTTTAATAATTGTTTTTTAAAATCATCGATAGACGGACGCTTTTCAGGTGTATTATCAGTCGCGTTTTTTAATAATTCTTCAATTTCGACTAAATGTACCTCTTGAAGATGCTCATAATTTTTCAAACTATGTTTGCTATCCGAAAAATCATACACCCCTTCAAACCCTGTTTCATCAAGCGACAATAACATCCACAAGGTTTTTGCCAATGAATATACATCGGCTTTCTTACCATCTGCTTTCTTAGGATTTCTTTTCATTTCCGGAGCTATTGTAAAAATAGCTCCTAACCCTCTATCTTCGCGAGTATAATTATTATCTCCATCCGGCAAATCTACTAATCCAAAATCTCCTATATAATATCTGTTATCATAAAAATACAAATTGCTTGGTTTAATATCTCTATGTGAAATATTTTTTGTGTGTAATTTTGATAATGTATTACAGATATCTATTATTCCTAATACAATTTCTCTAGGACTAGATTCATGTTCTTTTATATACTTAACTATGGGCTCAGCAATTGGCATCGTATATTCAAACTTATATTTAGAACTCCAAATAATTGGGATTATACCAACAATTTCTTTACAATTTTGTTTGATAACATCAATTTCATCTCTAAAACGAGATTTCTTTTCTCTATTTGCATTCTTATGAAGTTTTTTTAATGCAATAATCTTGTTATCATTTGTTTGAATTTCATAAACTGTTGCATTTCCCCCACTGCCGAGTTTTTTTGTTATATTATACTTCAAATGAAATCACCTCGAACATTTTATCGTAAACAACTTAATATATATCTTATCAAAAAGTAAAATCTACTAAACTAATTCTACAATCTTGTAACAAACATATGTAGCACATCTTCTCAAAAAATTCAGTTATATCAACTCTGCATTAAAAAGCTATAATTTTCCTTTACTATCTCGAATTGTTCGACTATATCATTTCTAAAACTCTCTTCTGGTGTTTGACCTTTTATGAATTTTTTACAAATCAATATTAAATCCTCAAAAATTTCGATAAATTCTTCATCATCAATAATTGTCGCTTTTTCTTCAATTTCTTTTGCAAAAGGCTCAGCCAACAATTTTCCGCTTATATAATCATTAATCAACGTGATAACTTCTTGAATCTCAAAAAACTCAAAAGCAACACAAGTATCACCAATTAAACTAATTAATTCAATCCTATTCTTTGGATGTTCTATTTCTTCGTATAAAGTTTCAACTTCATCAATCAATGTTTGAGGAATGTTACCAATTGAAAGTTCTGATAAGTATTCATTGATTAAATTTACATCAATGTCTAAAGGTTCAATCTCATCAAGAAATCTTAAAAATGCACAGGTTTCTTCTGTATTACGTATACAAGCAATCAACTCTTTTACCGCAATTGATTCTGTGATTTTCATTTCTTGTAATGATTTGTTTCTATAATTACCCAAAAATATCTTTTCGGCTTTTGAATCTGCTAGTAATTCATAGGTATATGTCCCATTTTTATTAGCACCTTCTCTAATCAACGAATAATATTTATTTGCTATACTACCAAGCGTCCTACCCACCAAATTTTTAACCTTTTCGTTAACCATAACCTTTCCAGTTATGAAATGATATTCTATTTCATCAGGTTTCAAATGCTTTTTTACAAACTCAACAAAAAGGTTTGCTTCCTTACATTCGCTGGTATTAATATTAAATCTATTATATCGAGCACTCTTATAAAAGTTTGTTACAAGCATCAAAAAGTCATTTTCTCTATTGTTAAACTTAATTTGTGCACTTCTTTTTATTCTACTATGCAAATCTTGATGACTATGGGTAATAAGGCTTTTTTCAAATTCTTCATATTCGTCAAATTTTATGTCCTCAAAAAGTACAATAATTATTTTTTGCAATCTTTCTATTCCTACCGACGTATGATATAAAAATGAAAATAAGGGAGAACCTTCTTCAATGCATATCATTTCATTAAGTGCTTCTATTCCATCATATATAAACTCGCCCGAAATATCTAATTCGTGCCCCATATTGAAATTTTTATAAGCCCATAACTGATTCATTTGATAAACTCCGTCCTTTTATGACAATTACTGTTTTTCAATTATATCATATACTACTGGTTTTTTCTATCCTTTACAAAGCAATACAAAATCCCAATAACATGCACTAAAATAAATTTGGTAAACAAAAACTGTACAAATAATAACATCAAAATGCACCACTATTACAGAGTTTTAAATGAAAAAAGGACTCCTAATCGAACACTTTAGTTCAGATTTCGAAGTCCGTTCACACTAAATTTCACTTAAACAACTCGTTAATGAGCTACTTTCTCTTTCAAACAGAACATCTATATATGCTTTAACAGTCCTTGCCATTTCAGCAATACTGCTTTTTTGTTTCTGCAAGCACACAGCATCAACACCGTCAAACTCTTTTCTGATAGCAGCCATAGGTAATCTTGAAAAAATATAGAATTTAGATTTCACTAAAATATTGGGCTTTTCAGTTATAAGCTGCTCATATAAATCTCGCCCAAAATAGTCGAGTTCTTTTGTTTGCCATTTTTTCGATGGTTTTCTTGCAACATCAAGAACATAAACATCAACGTCCATATTGTGACTCTTATTGATGACCTCTACTGAACTTTGACAAGGGAAAATACGAACAGAATACCGGTGTTCAGCATCAAAGAGCGTGTTCATTTCTTCTTTTAACATATCTAACTGTTCTTCCATATCATCTAGCAACACAATATTATATTTCCATGTTTGTTGATAGGTTTTTTTCTCATTTAACGAATTTTTCTTGCTATCAAGATAACATATTTCTTCTTTATAAACATCACTTATCACATTGTTAACTTTATCATTAACAGATGTTATAAACAATACAAACTGTTCCGCTAAAGATCTACATATACACTCTACATCTATATAGTCGTTTGTCTGTATATCAAAATAATTAATAATAGTAACTTCATTACTATCATCAATATATTCTAAAAAAAATTGAAACAGCTTATTTTTGTCAATCGGAGAAGGAAAAGTTGCTTTCATGATTTGTGAAATCGGCTTGGAGCCATTGAATATCTTATATTGATATGCATCTGAACTGTATTTTCTTGTTGGTTCCTCAACAAAATATTCACTGCCGCCAGCTTTAAATAGTATTGTTATAAAGTGTGCATGATTTACAAAACGCTTTCTTCCTACAGAATCATATATGCCTTTACAAAAATCTTTAAATTCCATAAAAATCACCTCAACAAGTTTTGCATGTCCAATAAAAGTCCAATAAGTCCAATATTTTCTTTTTAAAAGTTCATTGATTACAATTCGGTATAACATTATACTTTATTCATAACCTTCACTAAATTATCACATGAATACTCATATTTTTAACAAAGGGGATGATATGGTGTTATTAGAATTGTATTACAAAGCAACGAGTTTACTATCAAAGTTTTTTGGTGGTGCAGATGGTTTAATTTATGCACTTATAATTTTTATTTTAGTAGATCTGTTTTTCTCCGTACTATTATCTCTAATTAAAAGCAATACAAAAACATTCATTAACAAAAAAATTATCTGCAAAAAAATTGCAATGTTTTTTATTATCGGACTATCTAATATTATTGATATTTATCTTGTGGATTCTATTAGTTACTTACGTACAATAACAATTCTCTTTTACATTGTCCACGAAGCTAGTTCAATATTAAAAAAATCAGTCAAGTTAGACTTACCCGTTCCTAAACCATTATTAATTTTTATTGAAAAACTTAAATCTGAAAGTAACAACCAAGGCAATTAATATTTACTATGCATTTAATACTAACAAATCTAAAATAGTTATACTTAAAACATCTCTTATCATTTTATAAAAAGGCTTCAAAACCGAGCATCATAGTTCGATTTTGAAGTCTATAAACTTTTTATTCATCTTCTCCAAAATGTCTTTTTATAACACCAATAGATAAATTATAGTAAACTAATTTTATTATAATCTAATTTTCGATATTTTTCACTTGAAATGCAAAAATGCTGTTATTTTTTGCAAAAACGTTAATTTATTTATCAAATACTTATCAATAGCTATACAAATTTAAAGAGAATCATACAACAAGTCCAAACACATTACCCTAAAGTAAAATGTTTGGACTTGTATTGGTTTAAACTAATTACTTATAAATTCTAAATATGTTTTTCAGAGCAGAATATAAACAGTTTTTTATCACTTTTGAATGATATGTTTTATAATAACTCCTAATTTCTTTTAAAATATCTTTTATCTCAGAATATTTTGAAACGCTCTTAGATAATGCAACCATCGCTGTTGAAATACACACCGCTATCTTTTCGCTTTTATATTTTGGATAGATATAATTTCTTAATTCATTCATAAATTTGACTTTTTCTTCTTTTGAATCAACATCAAATATGGCAACAGCTAATCCCGCTGAATAATATTCAGCGAATTCCATCTCTTTATACCTTTCAAATAAACATTTCAATTCATTCACAATAGCAATTAGTTTTTCACCTTCAACCATATTTGCATAAACAACTAAAGAACTTCCATATTGCTTATAAATCTCTATTGATTCAGTATATTTGTCAATTAGTTTATCTTGGAATTTGCTAAGCACACCCAGCCCCTCAGATTCATCATCCAGGTTGTCGATATAATTAAATAAAGCTTTTGCATACTGTACAGCTATATCTAAATCATTATTACAATCAAAAGCATCCTCAATTTTCTTCAATATTTTTAATTGCTCGCTCTTATCATTTGTATCAATTGTAGAATTAGCAAGTGTTGTGATATAAGATAACAAAATATTCCTAGAATTATATTTGTTATGTAAATTTAGTATTTTTTCTGCTAATTCATTCTCTTCAGATATGGTGTTCATATACAATATTTTATTTTGCAAAACGCAGGAATATTCAGTTGCTACATTCTCTGAGTCATATTCCAAAACAATCTTATCAGCATTATACATAATCTCCGGATAAACATCCATCAAGTTGATTACGCTCAAACCATTTGCAACTGCTTTTAAATATGATTTCGCTATTTCATCACATTTCCATTCATTTAGTTTATCTTGTAAATCATCCAATATGTTTTTAATTAAATGTCTGTCAGCAGTTTTTGAACTTTGATTGACGCGAATCGAACAATATTTTGAAACAAATTCTATCGAGCTATACTTCTCATCTAAAACTTTCTTTGCCTTTTCCACCAATGGTTGAATAGAATCATATGAATCAAGTTTTAAAGCTTCATTTACTAACATTGACATATACTCATGAGCAATATCCTGTGTATCAAACTCGTCAAGAAAGCTATAAACCTCATTTGACATTTCCTCTATAAAATCAGCAGAAAAGTCAAAGACAGTTGCATTTAATAAGAGCTGAGAATAACGCAAAACTGTATTAAGGGTTTTATGATTATTCAATATTGATTTAGCATACACTAAATCCTCGGACATTTCTTCGATGGATATATCTTTTTCAGCTTTATTGATAAGCGTCAAAATCATTTGTTCAATAATTTCATCAGTCTGATTGCTTTCAACTATAGATTTTGCAATTTTCACATACACATCAATTTCGTCAATTGGTAAATCTATTATAATATTAGCAATAGCTGAAACGTAAAAACATTTAATTTCAACTGAACTATTACTTTTTGTTATTTCTTCTATCCCTTCTATATATCTTTTTTTGGTTTCCACATCTATTTTAATAGCAGTAGCATTATATAATATTTTAGCATAAGCGAGTTCTATTTCCGCATTTTTATGAGATATACAAAGCAACTTATCTATTATTTCATCAATATCTTCTGAATTTTTAGCAACAGAAGACCAATTCAGTAATGAGTTCACATAAACATCTGCAATATCACTACTATTGTATTTTTCTAAAAGTTCATATAATTCTTTCACAATTTGAAAAATACAGTCATCATCTTTTGCCGATATATTAACTAATAATTGTGCATATTGTATTGCAAGCTCAGGCGATTCTGTTTCTTCAATTTCATCAAAGATTTTCTTTAAATCTTCAGACAAAATATCCATTTCTTCAGATTCATGCACTGCATTAATTAAAAAACCTATATATCTCTCATAAAGCCTATTTGTAGCATATTTATGAACTATTGGTTCGATTTTATGTGCTAGACAAAGAATGTCAAATGACTTATTCATAACTGACGATGCATTAACAAATGTATTTATCAACGAATATGCATCATCTTCATTTGATATTGTATTTAATAGTTGTTCTATCAAAAACTGCACCTCAGACAGTTCAAACCAATCACTTATGCAGCGTTCTAAGAAAGAATAAAAATAATTTTGGCTAAGCAAAGCTGTCAACCACTTTTTTCTTTGAGAAGAACTCAGATTGTAAAAAACCTTTACAAATAAAACTTCACCAATAATATCAGGAACTAATGGACTAACAAATAAATCATCTGTTTCTTTTTCGCACAAATCCTTTAAGAATTCCTTCATTGGCCTTGTGTCTATATGAAAATCCAATTCGTTTTTCAGCAAATCTATATAATCATTTAAGATTTCAATATTAGAAGTTTCAAAATCAACACCCCCAAATGCTGTTGAGAATGCTAAAATGATTTTACCATTTGTAGATATTTTTTTTGAATACTTCTGTTCAATTATTTTTTCGCTATGGTCTAAGCAACGTTTAATTAAATCAATCGCTTTCCAATGTGACAAATCATGATTATCTAAGTATGCATCTGCTGCAAACAATAGAAATAGGCAACGTAGGTTTTCCTCAACTTTTCCACTGTCTGCAATACTGGACAAACTTATATCTTTAACATGGGCTATAATTTCTCTTTTTTGAAATTCTTTTAACTTTTTTTCAGAAAAATCGCTCAATATATTTGAGTAGACTGAATATTGCAACGGATGTTCTTTTAAATTCAAAGAAGTTGGATTATACTCTATTTCTTCAACATCATCACTTTTGTATTTCAACCTACTATACCAAGAATCTATATTACTTTCATTCTTTTTGTATGCTGCACGTTCAATTAATAAGATTCTGATTTTCCCAGTCTGTTTCGATTTACGAATCAAATTAACAAATTGTGCTATTTCATCGACAAACGAACCTGCATAATCAAATATAAATAAGCAGGGTTTAACCAAAGAATAATCACTGTATTTTCTACATATTTTTATTGTGTCATTTATATCTAACCATACAGTATCCCAACCATTTTTCTTATAAAGTGTAGCTAAATACAACGCAAATTTACTCTTACCAATTCCACCATCTCCAGTTATAGACCACAACAATACACTTCTCTCATCATTCATAAATTCATCAAATAAAAACTTTTCATTAGTACGCCCATGAAATGCAATTTTGGGATTTCTATAACTGAATTTATTTTTATAAATCGGCGTAGGAATTATCGCATTACTTACATAATGTTGAAAACTAATTTCGTTTGCAAACTCTTTTACAATTCCATTTTCGTCAAAAACTACGGTAGCTATATTTCCATTGCCAGTTTGTTCTATATTAATATCATGTACTATTTTATCTTTCTTTTTATTGAGCATAGTAGTTTCCTTTTATTTCGCGTTTCCTATTGATGCTGTATTAGAATTTCCTTCTTGCTGGATGTTACCTTCACTTCCAGCAAAAATTTTAGCATCATTATTATCTCCCTGCTGAACAATAGAACTATTACTTTTTTTCTTGTTTATTAATTCAACAATAACCGGAATCATTGAAACAACAATTGTAGCTATCGCTTCAATAACTGCTATCGTAACTGTAGTTTCCAACTCAAAATGCAAGCACAAAATAACAGTTAACAATGTTATAACTATTCCTGTTAAGGCAATTATAATAGTAGATATGATTGTTTTCTTTTGCATAATTATTCCTCCAAAATTCAAGATAAATGAACTTTCCAAGTGCCTTTTTTATCTGAACCTTCCCGTTCTATAACGCCAAGTTTTTTTAGTTCGGATATTATATTTGAAACGGTTGTTCTGCTACAACCCATCAAGTTGGAAATTTCTGTTGTTGTTATAGCCGGATTTTCCATAACTATTGCTATGAGTTGTTTCTGTTTTTCTGTAAAGTTTTCTGTAAAGTTTTCTGTAAAGACAGATTTATCTGTTTGCTTTTTTTGAACAGTAATTGCGTTTCCGTTCTCATCATACTGTATTTCATTTCCGTCCCAATCTATATTCGCTTTAATTTGGAGCATTATTCCCGTTGCATCAATTTCATAGGTAGGTCTTTGAAGTCCTGCATTTTCGCAAGCAGTACAAATCTTATCAATTCCCCTACCCCAACTTTCAATATATCCCGCAACAAAGAAAGTATTTGCTATAAGCGGATTGTACGGCTGTGACGGATGCTTTGAAAACAGTTTTTCAAGTGTCCACATTTCAGGGAGCTTTCCGTTATTATAAATATAAATCTTATCCTTATAAACACTTATCTGAATCGGTATTCCGCTTACATATTGCTTGTGAGCAACAGCATTAAATATAGCTTCACGAAGTGCGGCTTCCGGATACGGATAAGACTCCACTCGTTGAAATCCATCATAAGAAATCCACGCTTTCATATATTTATGCTGCAAAATTTCCATAGTTTTATCAACTTGCTCAATAAGCGAACCGTGAATTTCATCCTGGAAACGAAGTTCAGAATCACTTTCAAAGAAACCTATTTTAATATATGCACCTGTAATATACTTTTCAGGATTTTCAGCAAACAGCAAAATCGCCGCTTGAGTTAAATAATCATTTTGTATCAGCCTTAAATTTTGGAGAATGACTTTGTTTTCATCCTCTAAAATTGATGCATCAATTCTTTCCTTTTTAGCAGCTTTTTTCTTAAAAACCTTAAATGCTTTTTCACTCAAATCATCAATAGAAACATTAGGTATAAGAGAAGCATCCCAAGTAACACCGTTTTTTCTGTTAAAAAACTCCTGTAAGGCTATTCCGTTTAATTTCTGAATGGTACTTCCGCTTCTATAATAATACACACCCTTTAAGCTTACACCTTGCGGATATTCAGGAACAATAATCTCAATATAATCGTCACCGTTATTTTCGTAATAATTAACATCTGCAATTATTCCCATAGAATCTTTAATTTTATTAGGCAAATCTTCAAGGAGTTTTTTTGCATTATTTAAGCCAATGGGATTTCCGTTATCGTCCTTACCGATATATAGAGTTCCACCCTGTGCATTTGCAAAGCCGCAAATCCATTGAAGATACTCATCTTTCCAAATTGCTTTCCATTCAACATTCTGTTTTTCAGGCATTTTCTTCACCTCTCGTTTCAGTATAATTAACCTTCAAATCCCGTCTGTACGGACTCAATATCTGTTTTTAATGTACTGTTCATTTCATCAATATCAAAATCACGGTAATCCCAGAGCTCATATTCACCAGTAGGTGATAAATACATCTGCTCAGATTTATTCTTTTCGTCAATCTGCTTAATTACTTCACCAAAGTCATCAGAGAACATATTATCAAGAATACCTTTACCTTGTCCAGCAACAATTCTAGGATATTTCAGACTCGTTCCCTTTTCCATATCTGAGATTTCTTTCAATGTTATGACAAATTCCTGCTCACAACCGTAATCATAAACCATTTTCATAACAGAACCTATTTCAAGTCCCATTTTATTAAGGCTTATTGTTGTGGGGTCAATGTTATTATCTTTTTCACATTCACCACATAAATCTATTTCATAGTGATTGCCGTTGTATTCAATGAAGAATAAATGATTGGCAAGAGTATCAAAGGAAACCAAAACAAGGTAAGCAAGTTTTGATAACAAATAATTACCTGAAACTTCTACTTCACGCCATATTTTTTCTTCATAGCCTTTATAACCGATTAAAAATTTATATACATTTGCTTTCATAATATTACACCATTTCTCCCTTTGCAGGTATGTATTCATAGTCACCTTTCAGTAAAAACTCATATTGTTCCCGAGCTTTTGCAAATTCTTTTCCGGTTGTCGGATGTGGACACTCCTGAACAGCAAAAAGCTTTTGGTTTTCATCAAATGACTGTTCAAATCCGAATGCGCAATAATGTTCAAACTCTTTCTTTTCGGTATTCCACAGTGATTGAGCCGCCCAACATCCGTTACCACGTTTACCGCAACTATAACAATATATTATTTTCTTAGTCTTAACAGGCATCAAATCACCAAATGCTTTTCCCAAAGACTGATTATATTCTTCTCCAAGCCTTAACAACTTTGCGTGAGATGCTGCAGATATATTATTGCCATTTACAAATGACTTAACTGTATTTAACGATAAACTTGTTGTCTTTGCTATGTCACTGAGAGATAAATTGTTTTTACTCATATACTCATTCAGAACAGCTCTTGCTATCGAATTCAACTCGTCCGTTTTATTGTTAATACTCTTAACATCGGTCTGTTTTGGAATACAGGTAACAATATCACCGATGTCACATTTCAACTCTTCACAAATTCGCACTATTACATCAAAAGTTACAGGTTGATTGTTGCGCATCTTTGCGAATGTTGAACTTGATGCTCCAATTTGCTGCATCAATTCTTTTTGAGTAATATTTAGTTCAGCTAATTTATCAAAAAGCTTATAAAAATATACAGCCATTTCGGACCTCCTACAAAATTATACGATTATTATATCATTGCAGAAGACTCATTGTCAATATCTTTTCTATGTTCGAAATTATTGATTATCTGAATTCATAAAAAAGGACTTTAGATTTTAAATAATACAATCTAAAGTCCCCTTTCTCATATTATGTTTTCTTCAGCCTGAAAGCCACCCTTTAATACAACTATTATTTTATTTTCTTTCAAAACCCTTATGCACTCAATCAATCGCCTGACAATCACATCATCATATTCATTGAACGATACATCCGTATTGGTAAACATTTTTTCAAGTCTCTCAAATTCACTGTCATTTGTCTCGTTTGATTCCGCACTGATTTTTGCAACTTGAAGTTTTTCTCGTAAGATTTTCACTTGTTCAAAATTATTCTTTATTTCATTAAGAAACCTGTCAGTATCACCACTTGTTGAACCCATAAGTTCCATAAGGTGTTCTGATTCTTCCTCTAATTTAAGTATTTGGTTTTCAAGAGAATATGCGTCGCAGGAATCATCACTTCCGGTAATTGCATATTTCAAATTGCTTCGCAGAAGATTTACGGTTTCCTCTTTATTTTCAAACATCTTATTAAGTGCTCTGCAAATTGCTGAATGTAATTTTGTTTCTTCAATGCCAATGGAAGAACAACTTTTGCTACCATTTTCAGAACGATTTATACATCTCCAATAATATTGATGTTCACCGTTTTTCTTTGTCTTACCGTTTCTTTTGTAATTACTACCGCATTCACCGCACACAAGAAGCTCAGATAACGCAAATTTACCGCTATATTTGCCCTGTTCCGTTTTCGCAAGAGAAGATTTCTTATGCTTACTTCCCCGTCTTGCAATCTCCATTTGAACTCTGTTAAATTTATCTCTGTCAATTATAGCCGGATGATTGTTACTTACAAGATACTTTGGCAACTCTCCCCTGTTAACTTTGGTCTTTTTGCTTATAGGGTCAGAACAATATGTTTTTTGCAACAATAAGTCCCCTGCATACTTTTCATTTTTAAGTATTGTATCAATTACCTTTTTATTCCAAGCCTTTCCGCCTTTATATGTCACGAAACCGTTATCCTGCAGATACCTTTGAATCTGCTCCAAACTGTTTCCGTCAAGAAATCTATCAAATATAATTCGTACAACCTCTGCCTGTTCGGGTATTATCTCCGGGACACCGTTAGCACCTCTCATATATCCAAAACAACTGAAATTGGAACAAAACTTACCGTTTTTCATACTCTGATGAATACCCCATTTTACATTGGCACTTATGTTTTCACTTTCAGCCTGTGCAATAACGCTGAATAAACCGATAAGCATTTCGTTTTCAGCTTTAAGAGAATCAATAGCCTGTTCCTCAAAATACACACCTATGTTCATTGCTCGGAGCTTTCTTACCCAACTGAGGCTATCAACAGTATTTCTTGCAAAACGAGAAATTGATTTGGTTAAAATCATATCAATTTTGCCTTTTTCACAATCTCTCATCAAACGCAAGAAATCTTTTCGCTTTGAAGTAACAGTACCTGTAATGCCTTCATCCGCATAAACACCTGCAAATGTCCAACTCGGATTTTTTGCAATCGCTTCTGTATAATAAGCTATCTGTGATTCATAACTGTTTAACTGTTCCTCTTCATCGGTGGATACACGACAATATGCCGCAACACGAAGTTTGGTAGCTGCAGAGTTATTTTTAATTAACAATGGATTCGCTTCAATTTTCGTTACTCTTTTTTCTAAATTGACTTGCATTTTCTGCTTCTCCATTCGTAATTTTTGCATTATTTATAAAAACAGTAATAATTCTACCGGCAGGCTGAATTATAATCTGCTTTATGTACTCTTTCATTATCTTATAATCAATTTTATCAACCGAAGAAATTTCATCCTTTAATTCTTCTGTTAATTCCCCATTATCATAATCACAACAATCAAACCGTACTTTTGCTCCTTGCAAAATACACTTTGCAACAACAGAAAAATCGAGCTTAGGTTGCTCTAACAACCTTATCAATTCATTTTCTTCTTTTGTGACATCTATTGTCGGCATATATTGAGAATCAGCAACAACATTGAGCAAATCAGGATTTTCTATTACCCGATTAAGATTGCTTCTAACTGCATCTTCAAGAATTGCATCATCAATATAAACCGAACATTTACATCCTTTTGAGCACATCCACTTTTCTCGTGCACCCCAAGTATTTACCCTTTTAAATCTGCTACCGCATTTGCCGCATACTGCTATTTCTCTGACCAATTCAACTTCCGGTGTATGCGTTTCTTGTTTACACGATTTTTTCTCTTTCATAGCTTTGGCTTGATTAAACATAGATGATGAAATAATCATAGGATAAATTTCATTACCCATATATTTTTCGTTCTCAATCATTCGGTTAATGGTATTCTTATTCCATTTCACTTCATCTTGAAAATAAGCAACTTTTTCCTCGGTAAGCATAGTAGCAATACTATTTAGTGTTTTACCTTCAACATATAAAGAAAAAACTTTTTTTACTACTTCTGATTCTTCAATGTGAATAACTGTTTTTCCGTTTTTCACTTGATAACCGTAAAGTGTTGTTCGTATTGCCATCTATATCACCTCTGCCATTTTAACTTCAAGATGCAAACCACCTTTTAGTATAAACATTACTGTTTTCTCACTGCCAACAATGACTTTATCAACTATTGCTGAAAACAGCGGATTATCAAAACGCAATATCACTTTCGGATATTCGTCTAATATTTCTTTCAAAACCTTTAAACCTTCAATAAGTCTTTCTTCCTCATCGGCATTTAAAAGTTTCACTCTTTTTCCTCTTAATTCAGTTATTTTATATTTTAACTCTGATGTTCGTTCAAGATAAGAAACATCATCAATAATACCCTTAGTGTGAAGTTCCGTATAAGTATTATTTTTCTTACAAAGACTTGCAATTTCAGCATCTATCTGTGAAATCTCATTATTTTGTCCCGAAGCTTTTTCACGAAGATTTAATAACTGACTTAATGTTTTATCAAGCACCTCTTTCTCAAATCTTCGCAACTTGTTATACATTACTACAAATGCTTTTTTCAAATCTTCTTCACTGATGTTTTTACCGCCACAGGAATGTCCTGCCATCTTTTTGCGTGAACAAACCCAATATACAACATCATTCTGATTTTTCTTTTTATACGACCAACCGCACTCTTTACATTCAATCAACCCTGTAAAGAAATGCTTCTGCGGAGTTTTTCTTTCCGTTGTAACCTGTTTCATTCTTATTTGAACAAGTTCAAAATCTTCCCTAGTCACAATCCCTTCATGAGAATTTGCAACATAGTACCTATCAAGTTCACCTTTGTTCGGTACATTTCTTAATGGTAACATTTGTGGAGTATATGTCTTTTGTAAAAGGCTATCGCCGATATATTTTTCATTAGTTAAAATATATCTTATTCCCGGTATTGACCACTTGCCCGATGCATTTGGAATCCTTTCATCGTTTAATATTGCAACAATTTTGCCAATACCATTACCCGAAAGATAAAGTTTGAAAATCCGCTTTATTATTTCTGCTTCTTCAGGAATAACCGAAAGATGGCACTCTTTATCAAGTTTATACCCATAAGGAGCATTGCAAGTAATGAACTCACCATTCTCCATTTTCATACGGATAGCCGTTGCTACCCTTTTGGAGCCAGCCAATGCTTCACTCTGAGCAAAAGCGCTTTTCACATAAAGAATAAGTTCTGAATTCATTGTCTTGGTATCAATATTGTCATTTTCAAATAACACCGTAACACCAAAAGAATTAAGTGTTCTTATAGACTCAAGACATTCAAGTGAATTTCTTGCGAATCTTGAAACACTCTTTACAAATATGCGGTCTAATTTTCCGTTAGATGCATCTTTCATCATTCTTTTGAACTCGTCACGCTTATTTACGCAAGTTCCGGTTATTCCCTCATCAGCATATATATCAACAAACTCCATTTCAGCGTTGGACATAATATATTCGGTATAATATCTCAACTGTGCCGAAAAAGAATTTGATTGGTCATCAGAATCGGTACTGACACGGCAATAAGCAGCCACCTTTTGTTTTTTCTCTTGATTTATTTGTGCTATTGTTGGTTTAATAACCTTTACTACTCTCTCTGCCATATCATCACCTCCTCGATTTACATCCACATTATATCTGTATATTTCTAAAAAATCCCATGTGCGATTTAGCTTATGGGAAGATAATCACACACTAAAGTTTCAGCATTTCTCTTGTTTATTTTCTCAACGATTGAAATATCAATTTTCCCTTCGTTAAAGATTTTCTTGAGCACTCCCCAAGCAGCGAGATATATCATTTGTTTTTTTATTGCATCTTCCATACACAAACTCTTTCCTTTTTAATTTCCGGTCAGTTGAATTATCAAATACCAAATTGGTAAAACCACATTAAATGCGAAACCCTGACCCAATGTGTAAATAATTGCGTTCAATATCATTTCCATATGTTGTTACCTCCTGTTAATCCAAAGCCAAACTTATTTTTATGGCTTTATCAACTTGTTCCATAATCTCTATAGGTATTTCTCCTACGAATTCTAATATCTGCTGTTTATCTACTGTTGTAATTTGTTCGAGCTGGATGATAGATTCTTTTGCTAACCCGTCAACATTAACAACAATATGTGTCGGCATTTCTCTTTTCTTTTTTGATTTACTTGTAATTGTAGCAACGATAAGTGTAGTGCTATGCTTATTTCCGATATTGTTTTGAATAACCACAACAGGTCTTAATCCTGATTGAACCGAACCTATAGTTTCATCAAAATCGACAAAATAAATATCGCCTCTTTTTATGTTATGTTTCATTGCTTTTTACCTCCTGTATGTATAGAAAACTTGTAATTGCTTACAAGTTTTCAGAAGGTCTGCAGTATTATTCCTGTCCCCTGCAATAGGGAAATCTTCAGGCGAGTATATGCTTTATACTCTCATTGGAGTCTCACCACCGCCTATTACGTTGCCGGCCACGAACAGAAGTATCATTATCCCTTGTGCTTGTCATCGCCACCATTGGGAGCAACCCAACTTTCGCCATATAAGTATTTCTCGCTCGCTTATTTTCGGAAGGTCTTGGCGTACCTATGAACACAGCTTGAGGCATCGCCTCAGCACAGGTAAAGTACCTGAAGATTTGGTATTCAATTTTCAAAGTTCATTCGAGGGAAATTTACCCCCTCACCATTACATTGCACGCTTTTTTCAATTTTGGGGAAAACTTTTTTGAATTTTTTTAAATATTTTTTCTCTTTTATACCTAAACTCTTCTCGATCAATACCCATTTCCCTGCATATTTGTCTTTCACTTATCTTTTTTTCTATTGCTTGTTTTACTATCTTAAGAACCTGTTTTTCCTCATCATTCAAACTTGCTATTATTTCCCGAAGCATTGCATTCTCAATATTAGTGAGCGCCTCATCTTCCACATTCACGCTTGCATCAGGAACAACATCGTTATATGTAAATTCAGAGTCTGATATTAAATCATCTAAAGATATAAATTGAGGCTTGTACTGTTCTTGACGTTTTTTCTTTCTTCGTTTGCTTTCTTGTTTTTTATGCCAATCCTTATATTCCTCATAAGTTGTTTCTAATATAAGAACATCAGCCCCGTCCTCTACACCATCATCAATTCTTTTAAAATAACGCTTTTGTGTTTTATCATTTCCCAAAGCATAAAACTGAGTTCCTGATATTTCTATCCAATCAGAGCTTGTTCCTTTGCAATTCGGGTCTTTCCATATATAATATTTGTTAGCCATTTTGTAGTCTCCTTTGAATTTTTGATTTATAATTGCAAAAATTCAGAGACTACGGATATTTAGCTATGTAACAAAGCCATATATAAAACATAAAAGACCTTTCCATGCAAAAAGGAAAGGACTTTTTACTATTTATTGCAATAAAAACATAACAAAAGCACTGAGTGAAAAAACAGATTAATACTTTCTGTTCTTATTTCACACAGTGCTTATAATTACTGCTGTTTCATCCACAAGATTTATTTTTCTTTGATAATTTACGGTCCCACCTTGATGTTTTGTAAATTTTATTGTGTATCACTATGGATAGGTTAATAAAGCATACACACACTATAATAATTTATTTATCTTAACTAATCGATATTTTATATCAAAATATAGATACTATGGATAATATTATCGAATTCACACATAATATTAGAAAATTCTAATATTACTAAGGCAAATTCTTATTTTATTAGAAAATTCTCGATATATGCGTTTTGAATTAGCTAGATAATTGATAAAGTATACTAGAGGTGATATTATGAGTTATCAGCTATTCATTAAAGAGGTTGGCGAAAGATTAAAACGCAGGCGGAAAGCACTTGGATATACACAATCAGAATTAGTTGAAATCTTAAACAAAAATTGTAATCAAGCTGATGATGATTTTTTGTCTGATAAACAAATGTCTCGTTTTGAGAGTTGTCATAACTGCACTCGTTTAGACAAATTTGTTAAGTGGTCTTTGGCTCTTGGGAAAACTCCCGATTTCTTTTTACTGGGCATTGATAACTCAAGTGACAGAAACGACAGCAAGATAGACCAAATATGTGAATATCTAAAATTATGTGATGAAAATGATATCAACAATGTTTTGTTATTTGTTAAAGCTATGTACGAAAAAAGTAAACACTAAATCATACAATTATGATTATCACAGTAAAAAATATAAAGGGGACTTTTTTCAATTAAAAACAGTCCCCTTTATATTTTGAACAAGTACAATAAAAACGGACAACAGAAACAAACAGCCTCCTATGGTAGAGTTAAAGGAACTACCTTAGGAGGTTTTGTTATAGCAAGAAAGTATAGTGTTGCGACGCAAAGTCTGATTTTAATATTGTACTTCGTAATATACTAATCCTAATTCTTCTGCATCCCATGCTATAGAATTAGCAAAAGATCTCTTCTCTTCATCTGGAGTAGATGTTGCATTTCGTTCGTATCCCGATACAGCAGTATTATCATTGTAGTACTGGTCGGCAGAAGAGTCAATTAAAAGAGTATTTTTGTCATTTTGAATATCACTTACTGATGATGAACTAGTGAGTGCATACATACCAATAGCTCCAGCCAAAACGACTTCATCACTATTTGCAAGCTCATTCAATAAACAAAATGTTTCTTTCAACCCTTTATCCGTTCTTGAAAAAAAAGTTATGCGATTACCATCCTTATCATAACCGCGAACTTGTAACTGAACAATTTCAATATTATAAGCATCAACATATCTTTCAAGTTCTTCAGCATTCATCGATTTAGAAAAAGTAATTGTAGTCATCACATCATCTAAAACAACTTCTGACAATTGTGTGTTCATTGAATTGACTGATTCAATATATTTATTGATCGTATTTTTAGTTTTAACTTTTGTTTCTGTAATATCATTAGAACTAAAATTAAATGAATAATTAATCGCGGCAACAGCTGTTACAGAAAGTGTTAAACAGAGTATTATGCAACTGACAATAAAACTTAGTTTACTTAAATATTTTTTCATTATTGCGAACCCCCGTTTTTACCATATACCATAGTTGCTTGAACAACATCTGAGGTCCAAACATTATTGTAATCTCCATTAGTTTTAATCCACAGATTGCCTTTTCCAATATATTGACCACTCATATTAAACTGAACTTGCCATTGACCATTATCATTAGTTTCTCCTTCTCTATAATCATACCACATAACCGACATATTGTATGTTGTTGCCTCTACTGTTCCTAACGCAACAACTTCAGATTCTTCATTTCTGTTGCCTAATAAATCATCGTTTTCTAAATCAGATTTCGGGTTAGGCAACGATGTTGAAATTGCATATGCATCCATTTTATCAGTTGAACCCTTGCGAACACTGGATATATCAAGCGTTAAAAAAAGATTTTTAGAATCAGCAGAATGTGTACCTGCATTATATTGTAAAATATTTGACACATTGTTATTGTCAAGAGTAAATTCACAATAGGTTTTGGCATAATTTTGAGCATCACTATCTGTATTATAGAAAGTTGGTTGAGCCCAACCAATTTTGGGGACATAAGAACCATGTTCATATGTAGAATAGTTCCATGTTTCCGTTGTGCCAACGGTATATGTAACAGCAAAAACTGTGACAACACTAGTGATTAACATTCCAATAGCAATCGCTATAGAAATTATACCTTTTTTCATTTTTATTTTCCTCTATTTGAAGTTGCATCATTATTTATATGACAAAACTTTATAATGAAATATCTTTATATTGAGTAATGTGTTTTCAATAATTTTTGATAATCTGTTGGTTTTTTATTTTATATATGATGTCACATAAATATTTTATATCATCATCATTATGACTTGTGATTAGAATTGTTTTTCCTTCTTTTTGAAGAGCTTTTACCAAATCTAACATTTTTTTATGAGATTCATCATCCAAAGCATTAAATGGCTCATCCAAAAGTAATATATCTTGTTCTTCCATTATTGCTTGTGCAATGGCAAGTTTCTGCTTCATTCCTAAAGAATAATTTTTTATTTTTGTTTTATTTTCAGGATCAAGACCGACAAGTGAAAGAGTTTGTTTTATTTTCTCATCGTTAATTATATTTCTTATTGATGCTAAATATTTTAAATTTTGAAACCCCGTATATATATCAATAAATCCGGGAGTATCAATTAAAATACCTATATTTTCAGGGAAGTCACAATCTTTACCAAGCTCTTTGTTTCTAACGGTTATTTGTCCTTCATCCGGTCTGTAGATACCCGAAATTAATTTAAAAAGAACAGATTTTCCCGAACCGTTTTGTCCTACAAAACCAACAATAGTTCCTTTTTCAATTGTAAGATTCACATTTGAAAAAAGTAAATGTGATTTAAATGATTTTGAGACTTTTGATAATTCAATTATAGATTTCATATTTATCTCTCCAACAAGCTATATATTCTTTTTTTGCTTATATATATATCAATTATCACGCTACAGGTAGCATATATAAATGCAATTGCGATAATGTATTTTACAGTACTATCTTCATACAAAAGAATTCTTGATATTGATGATAATCCAAATGGATACAAACTCCACTCAACAAAGGGGATGAGAAAATATCCAACCAAAATAGCAACAAATTCAATAGATAAATTACCAAATACAGAGTGAATAAGAACAAGAACTTTTTGTGTGAAAAACAATTCCATGAACCGCAAAATCAATGCTGATACAAGAATAAAAAATTTTGTGTTTCCATCAGTAATACCATATAATATTTGTGAAGTTTCATTAAACCATAAATTCGGCTCAACAAACAACACATTATATATAATTACGGCTAAAATGTGAACAACAAAGTTTACTACAAGAAAAAAACAAAAAGATATTTGTAAATTTAAATAGTATTCAGATTTCTTTCTAAAGCGGATCATTACTGTGTTTCCAGCGTTTATATTCTTTGAATCAAGTGTAATTGCTGAAAAATATAATGGTATAAAGTTAAAAATCAGAAAAAAAAGTAAATCTATAAGCACAAAATGTCCACTTGAACAACCGTAAAACAGCACCGTTAGCGTATCCATCCCGGACAATTTTGATTTGGATGCAATATATAATATGTCAAAAATAAATATTAGAAATAAAACGAAAACAACACGTTTGGTTGAATAATTTTTTGCAACAAACCATCTGAGTGATGTACCATTAATCATAAATCGGAACACCCCCATCTTTTTTTTGTTGCGATAACAACAAATGCAACAGTTATAAAAATAATCGTAGTTTGAATAAAAGAACAATTATTATTTATTGCATTATGAAGAATTGTGTAATTGTTTAGGAAAATATAAGGAAATATTTCATCATAGTTCCACTGTACTGCAAGAACACTTAATATATATTCGAGGGCAACTATTAGAAGCAATGCTTTTTTAGGAATAAGATAGAATAAAAATTTTACAGTTATTGCAATAAATATTAATCCTATAAAAAGGTATAGGGATGTGCACAACAGTGCATTCAGAATAGCATTGGGAGAATTTGAGAGAATAGCTCCAATACTGGTGTTATCAAAATAACCCGTTGGTTGCATTATTGCTGAAAAATTTAACGCCAGCGAAAAAATTAAAGAAAAACCTAATATAATCACAACAAATAAAAACGCAAAAATGATCGATGGAACAAGTTCAATGAAAAAATATTCCTGAAAACATCTGTACCGTATTATTTCCATTGTTTTATGTGATGATAGCGTTGAGAAAACGCAAAAGCCAAATATCGGCAATAAAACAAAAATAATCAAATGAAAATCTGATAGCATTTCCAGCATAAACTCAAAGACATTGGCTGCAGAGAGTTTCGCCCCCATAATTCTGTATCCTGTATATATTGAAGTAATAAACATAAACAGAATTATAATTTTGCTATTCTGTGCAAAATATATATTGCATAAGTGTTTTAGTTTAGCCATCGTTTTTCTTTCCTGTGATATAAAATCTTAAATACATTACAAAGCATATTACTATTAATAAAAGAGGGCCTATAAGCATTGAAACATATGGGGACATAGAGAAGTAATTCCAATTTACACTCTCCGGATAAAACGATGAAACCAAACTCATATTTGAAACACCTAAAATTGAAGTGCAAAAATTCTCAATTATCGAATAAACCAACGGTGCGGTAAGAATAACAAAAATATGTTTAGAATAATGCGAAAAAATATATCCTAATGTAAACATAATTATGCCGATAATTCCTCTCCAAATTGAAATGGCAACAGCATACGTCAAGGGCTTGTTTACCAACAATGTTCCAAATAAGTATTCAGCAGCAATATCCCTTTCACTTTGGTACATTGGTGTAATGCACAAACTTAATAGTGCACCTGAAATAGAGATAATAAATAAACTCATAAATGCAAATATAGAGCCACTGCACCAATGGAAAAAGAAATATTTTTTCAGTTTAATTCTACTGTGTGTAAAAAAGTGGTAGTTATTTCTTTTTTCGTAATACATCAACCAACAGTATGGGATAGAGCAAAATACGGGGTAAAAGAAAGCAAATATATCCAAAGAATATATCCACGACATTATTGGATATTCAATTACTGAACTTGCCCATGTAGTCAGTACACATATTGTACTCATAATTACACCAACTACCGTTGACATTAAGAAGGGTTTTGCATATTTGGGGATAATAGTTTTCAAAATCTTCACCTCTATAATCAGAAATCCGTAAGGCATTGTTTAGTTTAATTTGTTATAATACTTGTAATGTTAAGAGTCACATCGCCAATAGCCGGATGTTGTAACCGCTACTACAGTCGTAAGTTTATTAGAAAAATAAACATGCATCTTATCACCTTTTTCGTGTGAAGCTCTAGATAACAGAGTTTCCTCAGAACCTGTAGTAATATTGTTTACCCAAGCACCGGCGGATTTGTCTTCGTCTCTCATTCGACAGTCAAGTTTCTTTCCGCCACCGACTGCATCAACTCTGATGTTTCCAGAATAGCCTGTTTTGCTTTTTGTTTGCGTTGTGGTTTGGACAGAACCATTAACTGCGGGAACATCAACTATATAATGTTGATATGAAGTAAGTGCAAATGCACTCATCGAAAATAAAGAAAGACATACAAGACATATTGCAATAACTTTTGAAATCTTATTTTTCATATGTAATTCCTCCTGTTGTATATTATCGTAGCCTTACGGATTTCATCCATCAAAATATGTATAACCCACATTTTGATTTAAATTGTTTGTGTAGAGCTTGCAATCATTCAAATCAAACCATACACAAAAACAATGTTACAAAATGTTCTTGATTTCTGTAACTTTGTTTTAAACTAAATTGTATGCGGTATAAATTAACTAATAAAATATGTTTTTAATTTTATTGCTGATAACAAAACAGTCAATACTAATATCAAAACTATCGAAAATCAGGGCGAAATTATCGATGTTTTTTTATTTTTCCTGCCATAAGTAAAGCACTTTCTAAAATAAGACTCATACAACAAGGTGCAAAAAGAAAATACAAATTCAAAAAATATGAGGTTACAACAACAAAAAATATTAGTATCAAAATCACTCTTGTTTTTTTGCGAAAATACTGTAACTCCTTTTCTGTAAGTGGTTTTTCCGGAGTATCAAGAGGTGCAATAATAAATATTGCGATAGCAGCAATCAAACTACAATAAAATAAAACCTGTAAATTATAGTAATGTGACAATTTTATTGCAATTATCGATAAGAACATAAGCGTTAAGGAACAAACCTCACATCTTAATTCTGTTTTTGCATGATATCCACCCGCAAATCTTCTTATTTGATAAAAGGTAAAATAAAAAATAATACTCTCTACAACACATTTCAATAGGCATCCAACTATACAAACGAGAACTAAATATATAAAATGTGACAAAAACATAAACAACCCATATACATATAGTTCTCGTTCGTCTTCATTTGCATCCTTGCTTAAGAAGAATTTATCAGCCAATTGTGATGATAAATTACTTATCATTATCAACTTTGCTGAATTTTTTTAAGCTTGCAGGTGCTTTAGGCTGCCATAATATAATGCAAGATGTGCTGTTGGCATCGATTTTAACTGCACTTTTTGCTACAGCCTTTAAAATTTTTGCCTTAACATTATTTTTAGCATTCATTTCAACTGCTCCTTTCTAGTAAGATACCATAATAATAATTTAGTTTTTCCTACCTATCAATATAGTTTACCAATAAATAAATATTCTGGTTAATATTGTCGTTTTTGCACAGATAATTAGATTTTTCGTTTTTTTTGCACTCTTAATTCAACTTTTCAAGTCCACAACTAACAAATAAACAAATTGTATTTTTTGTGCAATACTCCTATAATCATATAACACATATTATTATATTCGGCCACTATGCACAAGGCAAAGAAAAAAAGCACACAAAATAACTTTGTTTTTACTAAATCAAGAGAAAACCACAACTATTTACAAATCATATCCCTCGCTGTATAATAAATTGACTTTAAAGTTTTATTGGGGGGTTCTATATGAACATTGCAATATGCGATGATGATAAGGGATTTAGAGACCATTTAGAAAAACATTTAAAGAATTATTTTGATGAGAGAAGCATACCTCTTAACTTTTTACAATTTTCTTCTGGTGAAGACTTGTTAAAAAATGAACTTTTGTTTGATTTGGTTTTTTTAGATGTTGAAATGGGAAAAATTAATGGAATTGATACCGGTAAGGCGTTGAAAAGAAAAAATCCACATAATATTATATTTGTTATTACCTCATACGATGGCTATCTTGATGATGCTTTTAAAATTAATGCCTTTCGTTTTTTGTCAAAGCCATTGGATATTGTCAGACTTTACAAAGCACTTGATGACGCTATTGAACTTATAAAAAATGATATAATTGTTTTTTATGATATGAAATCTGCAACCAACCTCAGAATATACACAAAGGATATTATTTATATTGAAATAGAAAAGAAAAAAACAAAAGTTGTAACTGTAAACGGAATATATCATTCAAATGATAAAATATCTGTTTGGAAAAACAAACTGAATGGTATTTCTTTTGTCAGTCCACATTCAAGTTACATCGTTAATTTGGATTATTCCATAAATCACACTAGAACTATGCTTGTTTTAGCTAAAAAGAATTTAGACGGAAAAATTTTAGAAAAATATGAAATATCTATTGCACCAAAGAAACAAGTTGAAATCAAAAGAAAATTTTTTTATGTTTTAGAAAGGCGGTAATTTATGCAAAGTATTCCCTTGCTTATTTTTATGTATTTTACCGAATGGTTGATTGTTTATACATATATAAAAGAGATATATGAAAAAAGAAACAAACTTTCCATGGGATTTTCCATACTGTTTTATTTGATACTTATGGTGATTTATAGATATATTACTAACACTGAAATATTGAACATAGTTTTCACTTTGATTTGTAATATTCTTTGTATATTCTGTTGTTTTAAAAGCACTTTTAAATCATCAATTTTTCATGGAATAGCGTTGTGCGTAGCTAAGTATTTATCTGAATACATTGCAATACTCATTATGTCACAAGTGACATCAACTCCTCATAATCTGTATGAAGAAAATCAGTTGGTTTATACAGTTGATCTTATTATCTGTAGGTTGATATATTTTTCTGTTTGCAGATTATTTCTAAAATTTTCCAACAAAGAAAAGCCTACAGCAAAGTGGGGAAAATGGGCATTGCTTGCAATCCTCCCAATAAGTAGCTTGTTTATAATCTATGTTATACGTATGCTAGCTAAAGAACAAAACTTTACTCAAGCAGAAAATATAGTGTGCATCGCTTCTCTTATTATGCTTTTATTTGCTAATATAGTGGTTTATATAATTTATGAACGCTCTGAAAAAGGCAGTCAAAAACTAACAGAATTAGAACTTGCTAATCAAAAGAATGAAATCAATATGCAATATCTACAACTGCTTGAAGCAAAAAATGAGAAAATGAATATAATGGCTCACGATTATAAAAATCATCTAGTCGCAATAAACGATATGTGCGACTCAGCAGATGTCAAAAACTACATAAACAGTATGTTCGATGATATTAGTAAATATAATCGCATAGCCAAAACAAAAAACAAATTTCTTGATGTTATTTTAAATAAATATATTGATATGTGTGAGACTACAGAAATACTATTTGATGTAAATGTATCAACTGATAATCTTGATTTCATGAGTAACTATGATATCTCTTCACTCTTCAACAATATTCTTGATAACGCATATGAAGCCGCTTTAAATTCAAATGAAAAAAGTATTTATCTTGAAATATCAAGAGTTTTAGGTTCGTATCACAAAATTATAGCGATAAACAGCTCAGACATTACACCTAAAACTCATAACGACAATTTGCTTAGCACTAAAACAAATAAAGATTCTCATGGGTTCGGAACAAAAAGCATTCAAAAAGTTGTAAACAAATATCAAGGTGAGTTACAATGGGATTACGATAGTAAAAAGAAAGAATTTAAGTTGGTTATTCTCTTTCCTGATAGCAATATAATTTAACACTTAAGAAAATATTCCCGCCCTGATTACTCAAGGCGGTTTGTTTTTCTATTTATAAAATAACAACGCATTAACTCTTACATCATTCTGAATTATCTCGTAATGAAGGTGTGGTCCTGTTGAATATCCTGTTGAACCACAATCCGCTATCACTTGTCCTTGCTTTACCGTCTGTCCGGCAGACACATGAAGAGCCGAACAATGAGCATAAAGAGTAGAGTAAGTGTCATCGTGTTTAATTTTAACATAATATCCGTAAGAGTTATGCCAAGTAGCAGTTACTACAACGCCATCAGCTGCCGCAAGAATAGGCGTACCAAGAGGAGCTGCAATATCTGTACCACCATGAGTTTTAATTTCACCTGAAATCGGGTCAACACGAGTTCCAAACGGAGAAGATATATATTGGTCGTTTTCAAATGGCCAAGTAAACATACCTGTGCCAACAAAAGAACTGTTACTCTGAATAATCTGCCCACTTGCTCCGAGAAGTTCTGCCCAGAAATCGTTGTATTCTTCACTCATCAGTTCTTCCAATAATGCTTTCTGTTCATCATTGAAATTGTAAAGTGCAGAAATTTCATTTACACTTAACTGAAGAATTGATACTGTAAGAACCTTCTTAGTTACATAAGTTGTTGTTTTAATAGAATTTCCGTTCTCATCTGTCGTAACGACAGTTTCAGCAACAACTTTAGGTGTAACAACGCCTGTCATTGTATTCATATCTTTCATAATGTTACGAAGCAAATCAATTTTAGTATCATCAAGAGTTACAACCTCTAGCGGATTATCGCCTGAGGTTGTTTTAACTGCATATACTGCAAGAACGTCTTTCCAATTTATAGAAGTGTTACCCTTAACTTCAAGCAAATCATAAGTGTAGGACGCTTTCATTGCAGTAAGATTAGCATAGTGTTCAGATGTGAGTTCAGATATAGCCTGTGACATTGTTTTATTCGTACCTGTTGTTTCATCGTTCGCAAGGAAGATACCAAAACAAGTACCACCAATAGCTCCTATTAAACAGATAATGATTATTACAACCACAGCAGGTACGCCGCCACCGGCAATAATAGCACCTATGCTTTTTACACCTGCAACAACGGCTTTGCCCGCTGCAACAACTGCTTTAGTTGCTACTTTAACGGTTTTAACCGTTACTCTAACTGTTGCCTGAGCTGTTTGCTTTGTTCTTTTTGCTACTTCAGCAGTTTTCTTTGTTGTTGATGCAGTAGTTTTCACGGTTTTCTTTGCTGCTTTTGCCGTCTTATCAGCTTTCTTAATAGATTTTGCAGTATTATCAAGACTTCTCTTTGATTGCTTTATTTTATGAGCATCTTTATTAACAGTTTTAACCGTTTGCTTTTCAGCACCAAACTTTTTTATATCGGCTTTACCTTTTGTTTTAGGTGATGATTGCTTTCTTTGACGAGGTTTCTTTATCTCGTCAATATTTGTTTCTTTCTGTTCCTTTACTTTAGGCGGTGCCTGAGTTTTTTCTTTTACTGCAGATTTATGTTGTTTCTTTTCAACAACTTTAGCATCACCTTTATCTGCTTTCACCTGAGTAGTTTTATCATTGTTCTTTTTAGGTTCACTTTTTGTCTGGTCAGGTTTGTTTTCAGTAGCAGAGTTTTCATCAGAAAAAATTTCCTGCTCTTTCTGACTTTCAGCGTTTTTCTTTGCTTTTGTCTCTTCTACTTTTTCTTTTACCTTATCTTTGGCTTTGTCTGCTCCTTTACGAACAGCTTTTTCTGTACCGACAGCAACAGTTTCACTACCTGTACGCATTGATTCCGTTACTTTATCAGTAGCATACTGTTCAGGCGAAACATTATCAGTTTGATTTATATTTTCATTAACTGTGTCTTTGGTTTTAACACAGATATTCTTCATTCTGTCCCCGATATTTACGGCAGAATCGTGAACCTTAATATCTTTTACTATTTCACGAGTTTTAATTTTATCTTTCATTTGCACCTCCAATTATTGAGTAATAGTTTAATAAGTGTTATAATACAATAAAACACTTCAGGGGCTGATTACATGGTTTTATTTGTAATAGGAAACGGTTTTGATATAGGTAATGGTATGAGAACCGGATATAAGCAGTTTTATCATTTTCTAAAAAACAATCACAATGACTTCTTCAATTCCGTCACATCTCTTTTTTTAGCAGAGTTTGAAACAGATCGTCTTTGGTGTGAATTTGAAGAGTGTTTATCTGCTTTTACCCCTGAATATTTTATCGATAACAAATTAACTCCTCAAAAAACATCCGAAATTGTTTTAGACTTTCAAGAGCTTTTATCCCTATATTTTAAGGAATGGATAGCAAATATTGCTTTACCTAACAATAAAGATTGTAAATCTTTTTCTCCAGATTCGTTTTTCATAAACTTCAATTACACAGATATTCTTGAAGAGTTATATAACGTCCCTTGTAACAAGATACTACATATACACGGACAAGCAACCGAACCCAAAAGTCAGTTAATCATAGGGCATAGTAGCAAAACTACGATAGATGAGATGTGTGAATCATACGAAATAGTAAAGAATGGGAATCTTGAATGCACTGTCGAAGAATTTAATTACTTGATAGCAACAGAAATGATGCTGTTTACTTTAAGAAAACCAACCGAAGAAATAATTAAGGAAAAACTAACTGATTTAGATTTTCATACCGTATCTAAAATTGTAGTTTTAGGGCATTCATTGGGTGTTGTTGATTGGCCGTACTTCAAATATATTAAAGAACATTTAACACAACCTATCCGTTGGAATTTTAGTGCCTATAGCGAAAGAGATAAAGAACAGATATATACATTTGTCAGAGAGTTTCAAATACTCGACTATTCTATTGATTCTCTTCAAAACTTGATTTCCAAACATTCATATAATTGACAACAAAGGCTTCATAGAGGGTTTATCTATGAAGCCTACATTTATTCAATCATTTTGGTGGACATCAATTTATACAAATCTGTATTCTTTGGAAACTTTCTTTCAAACGGTACAAATGATGAACCAACCTTAACAAGACCGTGACCGACTTCAACATTTGTAATGTGTGTCATCTGTGTTTCACTAATCTGTAAAAGGTTTGCAAGTTCTTCTCTGTCTGTTGAACCCTGATTGAGCATTATAATAAACTCGGAGTTTGCGAGCATTGTTCGTGCTGTGTGGCTCTGTAACAGGTCATCAACATTCTGTGTGATACCAGTACAGTAGGCTCCGTATTTTCGCACTCTTTTCCACAAGGTAAAAAGAAAATTTGCTGAGTATTCGTGTTGGAAAAGAAGATATATCTCGTCAATAAAGATATATGTTTCTCTGCCTTCGGCTCTGTTCTTTGTGATTCGGTTGAGAATACTGTCAAGAACTACAAGCATACCAATAGGCATAAGCTGACTACCAAGTTCAAGAATGTCATAACAAATAAGTCTGTTTTCAATGTTTACATTGGTTTTCTGTGCAAAGGTGCTCTGTGAACCTGAAGCAAAAAGTTCCATAGCTATTGCAAGTTCCGTAGCTTCGGGTTCAGGCTGCTTTCTTAAGTCGTTACAAAGGTCAACGAGTGTAGGAACCTTGCCTGTATAACCTCGTTTGATATAGTTCTTGTAAACATTGGTAAGGCAACGGTCAACAATAGATTTCTGAATAGCATCAATACCGTCTTTGCCCATAACCTGCTCAAAGAGAGAAAGTACAAATTCAGCCTTAAATGCAATAGGACTTGCACCGTCTGCATACTCCTTGTTTATATCAAGACAGTTGATATGATTTTTGCTCTTCGCAGAAAGCTCAATAACCTGTCCGCCCATTGCTTCAACAAGAGCCGAATACTCTCGTTCAGGGTCAATAATCATAATGTCTGCATCTGTTGAAAGTAACAACTGTACCAACTCTTCTTTTGCAGTAAAGGACTTACCGGAGCCTGAAACACCAAGAATGAAGCAGTTACCGTTAAGCAGGAACTTTCTGTTGACGATAATCATATTCTTTGAGATAACATTTACACCCTGAAATACACCGCCATCGTGCTGAATTTCCTGAACCTTAAAGGGCATAAAAACAGCAAGGCTTTCTGTTGTAAGAGTACGCCTTGCTTCAATCTTATTTATTCCTATCGGTAATGTAGCATTAAAGCCATCCAACTGCTGATATTTAAGAACACCGAGCTGACACATGTGCTTTCTGCCTGTTGCCTGAATTGCTTCTGTATCGCTGTTGAGTTCTTCAAGTGTATCGGCTGTGTGCATAACTGTAATTACAACCTTAAACATCTTTTGGTCACGAGTTGTAAGGTCATCAAGAAATTCTCTGATTTCCTTTCTCTGCTGTTCCATATCATAAGGAATTACAGAGGTATAGTTATTGTTAGCATTCTGCTTTCTCTGATAGTTTGCAATATTGGTTTCAATACCGAGTGCCTGTTTCTCACCAAACTTCTGTGCTTCTTCTGTTGATACTGGGATAATGTCAAAGTTAAAGACCATATTTCTGTTTGTGTCTGTGAGTTCCCATACAACACTGTCTTTAATATATGAGGGATAATCACGAATAAACAGAACTCTACCAAATCTATCACCGATTTTGAAGTAATCTGACTTAAACTCAAAACCGTCAGGTGTAATATAATCTTTGAAACTCTGTCCCTTCTGCATTGTATCTCTCAAATCGAAGTGATAGTCCGCTGATTCTTTGGGTCTGCAGAAATCGTGAATAATGCGAAGTCTTTCAGTTAAATCAAGTTCGGAGCACTTTGAACCGAGCCTTGCAAAGTGAGCAATCAAATCTGCACCCACACGATTAAAATGGCTTCGTGCTTCTTCCACCGTCTTTTTCTGAATTGTAAGTGTTACATATTTATCCTGAACAATAGCATTTGCTCCGTTTGCTATCATTGTGAGCATATCATTGATTTCTTTACGGTATTTGTCCTTATCATCATTTGCCTTTTCAAGAAGTGCGATTTCTTTAAGCTCGCTGTTCTTAAGTTTCCTGTTTATGATTGTAATCTGACTTGAAATACCGTTTTCAAGTGAGTTCAAAATCTCACTGTAACGAAGGAAGTTTGCTTCTTTATCTTCCTTACTTGATACCGCATAATTTATATCAGTAAACTTAAATGTTTTTGAGTATCTGTCTTTACCTGTTAGAAAGATACCGTCTGAATAGACGGCATCAATTTTAATTACATCCTGAACAGACTTAGGGACTGACATTCCATCCCCAAATAAGTCATCGAGTCCTGTTTTCTTTTTTATTGTTCCTATGAGGTCGAACATCGTCACCATTCCTTTCAATTTCGTCATAATAGTTTTTTGAAATAAATTTCAATTCCTTCGGCATAAGGATTTCACTCTTAAGATAAGTGATTAAAACCTTTTCTGCCGTCATTCCGTGGTACTTAAAAAAGCCGAGGGTTGCAAAAGGAGCTGCACCAACAATACACACCCAACTGAGTGTTTCAATACCGAAGAACGGTTTAAAAAGAAAGTACAATCCTACTGCTATACCGCAGGCTAAAACCGAGAATACGAACTGACGGAGATTAAGACCGAAATATACCGCTTCACTGTAATCTCGTATTTCACGGTTAATCTTTACTTCCATTTATATAATCAACTCCTTTACAATCCCATCATTTCTTTAACTACTCTGTCACTCATTTTTACAGTTCCGACAAGCACAATCATATTGAATATAAGCTCACCGACATAAGTCCATACTTGGTTTACTGCTGCCGCTGTTTCATCTACAACAGGTGGTGAAGCAGCAAATAATGAGAAGATTATACAGCCAAGCACTATAATCGCACCTTCCAAACAAACTGCGGCGTAAGATTTAATGAAGCTCTTGCCGACAGTCGATGAAGTTTCACCTGCAAAAGCCGATAAAGGTACAGGGGCAATTGCTGTATATAAGTAAATCTTAAAGAAGCGCCCATATACTGTCATTATCATAATGAATGAAAGTACAGTTATAAACAAACTACCAATAAGAGTTACTGCCCATAGTGGCACACTTTCCCAAAATCCGCTATCTTCTATTGCTTGAATAATTGAATCCGGTAAAACAGTTTGTTCAATGGATGCAAGTCCCGAAGTTGCCATTATTTTAGCAACAATACCTTGCACTATATCAAACAGAGCCATCATCAATTCAAGACCATAGTCAATAGCAGCTTTTGAAAGCACAAAACGAATAAACATTTTAAGAGCAATTTCAGGTCGTTTCATTTCTGCGAAATTACCACAGGTTTTCATAATACCTACAACAAAAAAGAGTACCAAAAGCGAATAGCCTATCGCCTGCAGTGCTCCGTGAATGTTAGTGATTACATTCCATATAGTGCCGTCTTTGAATTCTTCGGGGGATTGAGTGATGAGAAGCCATATCTCACTTAATTTATCATTCCAAGTGGCAAGTGCATTTTGTAGATTTTGCACTACCCAATTGTCTTTCAAATACATCACCTCTAACATTTTTAGTTTAAACTGGTTGGGTATAAACAAAATATTACTTGCAAACAAATTGCTTATTATTGTTTTTCGTAGTATAATGATTATAATACGAACCGAAGGATGTGCGTTATGAATTATATTGAAACTCTTTTACTTGATGTTCCTTTTCAAAGCGGATATTTCCAAAACAACTTGTTCGAATATTTTAATTTTTTTGAAGAACGATTCTTTTTAGATAAAGAACTGAACGAAATTAATTCAATAATTCAAGAAAAAACAATTGATTTAAAATTATGGATTCAAGGATATGCTGGTTGTGGAAAAACAACTCTCGCAAAAAAAATAGCAGCACAGTTACAAGAAGCCAATAAAACAGTTTTATATTTAGATGAAGCCTATTTTTACACGATATCTTATAACTCTCATATGTCTCTTGATTCAATAGAGAAGTTAAAAAATAAAATTGTTGATTATGATTATCTTATAATCGATGGTTTATATGAATTAAAACAACTCGACAAGATTTTCGAATTTGGTAAAAATTTTTACAATATAATAGTTTTTTCCAGAAAACCACCAATAGACGCATCTTTCCTTTTGTACAAGATAGACCCTTCTTCTTTCGATATACATAGTATTCTTAATTCAAGATTTGAGAAATTATCATCAATTTGTAACCTTGAAAATATAGTAAAAAAAATATGTGATGATGCTCTTTTAAGTTATGACATTTATAAACAGGAACACACAACATCAGATGAATTAAATAAAATAATTTTACCTGCCAAGGAGTTAGTTCTTCCACCTCAAAAAATCATTACTGATTTATCAATAATTAATAATTCATTTCTCGATGAAGTAAAAGACAATCCTACTAAAATATACGAATTAACACCTAGGGAATTCGAAGAATTGGTGTGTGAAATTTTTCAAAAGCGAGGCTATGATGTCACATTAACTAAAAAAACGAAAGATGGGGGCAAAGACTTAATTGTACTTAACAATTGTTTTTTAGGGGGCTTTCTTGTATATGTGGAGTGCAAAAAGTATTCTCCTCAAAGACCGGTTAGTGTTAAACTTGTACGAGAATTATATGGAACTGTTTCAGCTGATAAAGCTACTGCCGGAATTTTAATCTCCACATCATATTTCTCAAGAGAAGCTGTCTCATTTCAACAAAGAGTTCCAAATCAAATGAAATTAATCGATTATAAAGAATTAATACAAAAAATCAAAGAAACCGTATAATTCATATCACAAAAAAAGCCGCTTGAAATCACTCTGTTCTCAAGCGGTTTTGATTTGTTTATCCCACAATAAGGTTAAGAATTTCTTTTGCAAATGTGATGATAATACCACCGGCAACAGTAAGAAATCCGTTGGCTCTCTGTGACGGGTCATGTGATTTAAGAGAAAGACCGACCTGGACTATACCAAATCCGAGAAGGATAAGACCAACTGCTCTGATAAGTCCGAAGATGAATGTTGAAAGATTGTTTACTACTGCAACGGGGTCATCTGCAGCAAATGCAGTTACACCGCAAACAAAAAGCATTGTAAGGCAAAGGATAATACCCACATATGCCTTAAAGCCTTTTTTTACTTTACCCTCCATAGGAGCTTTCTTTGTTTTTGTGATTACATTTTTACTCATATTTTTATTCCTCCAAATTTAATAAATATTCTTCAATTTCTTGACTTGAATAGATAACAACATCTGATTTAGGTAAATCATCAATGTTAATATCGTCAAGTTCATCAAAAAGCATTTCAAGACTTGAATAATCTTCAAAGCCGTGAACGTAATTTTCACCCTTACCGTCTGTTGTATCTTTGACATTTGGGTGTTTTAAGATGTCATACTTTAAATCTTGTACAGGTCTTTCACCACGAATAAAAAGAAGTGCGTACTTGTTATCAAGCATACGCACTTCATCGGGTGTCATCAGTTCTCGTCCTGATACCTGATAATTTGTTGAATAGCTACCGTTTCTACCTCTTGATTGTCCGTAGGTGTTTGTGTCAATAGTTTCCTTACCCAAGAGTTTAGAAACATATTCGTGTGTTGATTGCTCATTACCTCCGAGATATAAGAACTCATCACAGTTACCGACTATGCTTTCCCATTGTTTTTCAAACAAAGCTTTTAACTGTGCCATATTCTGAATAATGATTGAAACAGATATTTCACGGGAACGCATAGTTGAGAGTAATTTATCAAAATCATCGGGCAATGCAATGTTCGCAAATTCATCCATTACGAAATGCACATGAACGGGAAGCCTGCCCGCATGAACAAAGTCCGCTTGATAATACAACTGCTGAAACAACTGTGTGTAGAGCATTCCAACAATAAAGTTAAAGCTTGTATCATTTTCAGGGATAAGGGCAAACAATGCAGTTTTCTTTTCCCCGATTTGGTCAAGCTCAAGTTCATCAAAGCAGGTCATACTTGCAAGAGAATCAAGATTAAACTTTTCAAGTCTTGCAAGAAGTGTAATCTGAATAGATTTCAAGGTCTTTGTTGAACCACTATGATATGAACGATAATACTTAAGTGCAATATGGTCAGGACACCTTTTTTCAAGTTTCTCAAATATCTCGTCAAGAGGACTTACAGTTACCATATCCTGACCTCCACCCTCATCATCAGGAAGTTCACCTGCTCTTATCATTTCAAGAACCATTGAGAAATTCTGTTCTTCAGGGGGAGCTTCATAGTGGAGATACGAAACAAGTGCTTTTAGGAGCATACTTGCAGCTTGGTCCCAAAACGGGTCATTACTCTGGCTACCTTTTGGAGTAGTGTTTTTAAAAAGGTTTGTAACAAGTCGCTGTATATCATTGTCGTTATGAATATACACAAACGGGTTATAACAATCGCTCTTTTCCATATTGATAAGGTCAAGAACTTTTATATCATAACCTTGTTTCTCTAACATACCTCCTGTATCTCGAAGCAGCTCACCTTTTGGGTCAAGAACTATAAAAGAAGTGTTAGCCTGCATAATGTTTGGTTTTGCATAGAAACGGGTCTTACCAGCACCTGAACCACCACAAACCAAAACATTAAGATTTCTTCTGTGTTGTCTGCCATCAAGTCCGATTGCTGTGTTTTGAGTTAAAATCTTGTTTTTTGTAACTTCTTTATCCACATATTTCTTCTTTATGGTTTCAGGCTTTCCCCATTTAGCCGAGCCGTGTTCTTCTCGTCTTCGATAATTTTTATCATTTGAAAGATAAATACCGATACCAAGAGCATAGGCTAAAATGAGAATGAGGACAGTTTTTAGGCTGTCCTCACAAAAAGAAATATTAAAGGGATTATTAAAGGCTACAGTAAGATTTTTTATTATCTCAACAAGTCCACCGTCAATATACGGAGCAACTAACAACCCTAACCATACCACAGGTATAAGACCACAAGCATAAAGTATGAGATTGGTTTTCGAGAATTTATCTGTCCTCACGGTCAAACCTCCTCTTCCTCAGAAGCGGAGCATCAATGAGTTTCCTGAGCAGGTTATCAACATCTTCAATAGGCAGATCTTTTTCGATAAGCATATTACGAAATTCGTTGATACCGTTTATCATCAGATTGTGTTCAAAATCATCAACAGTAATTACTCTTTTTTCTTTTCTCATACAAGAACACCGCCTTATCTGTCATCGTGTTCTTTGTTTTTAGGCTCAAGTGCTTTTCTTACAGTATTAGCAATAGTATTTGCGTGGTCACGAGCCTGTGAAAGCTCTGCTCGCTTTTCTTTTGCATCAAGATTAGAAAATTTATCACTTAACTCAGTAATGGGTTCCGGTTTAAAGCCTACTCTTGAAGTAGAAATATATGAAATTGCCTGTGCTTTAAATTCAAGATTTTCTCTGTTGAAATCACCGTTATCAAGTCTTGCAAAAGCAATCTCTTTAGAGAGAGCACGGACAATATCATCTCCCTCCAAACCCTGACGAACAAAAATCATTTTTGTTTCAGGCTGATAATGAGCATTTATACCTTCGGGAAGCTCATTGCTGATTTTTACAGGAACGGGTGAAGTTGTAATCATTGCCTTAACAACCACACGGGCATCAGGTGTTCGTGTTCTCTGCTGTCTCGGTCTTGCATTTGTCTGAGAAATATCAAAGACCTTTTTTGCATTATACGGAGTTACGGTCTTACCGTCATCTCTCGTATATTCCTTACCGGGTTCAAGGATAATGATACCTGTTTCACCCTTGTTGATAAACACATGATTTTTCTGCCAAGTTTTTGAATCACAAAGTCTTGTTGCTTCGGGATTCTGATATGCTACCAAAAGAGCGTTGCTTACTGAATATCTGTCAAACTTACTCTGAATATCAAGATAAGCCATAACAGTATCGGGATTATTAAGCTCCTCCGTTGCTGTTTCAAGCATTTCATAAGCCAATGCTCTGTTTTCGTTTTTCTGTCTTATCCAATCATCTTTTGAATAAGGCTCCATTGTTGTCGGCTTTTCATTACCGAAAAGCTCATCGAGTTCTGTCATTTGATTTGACTCCTTTCGTTTTCGATTTTGTTTTCTGCGGTGTAGATTTTGCTGTTGCCGCATTTTTTCTTTCTTCCTTAATTCGATTAAGCTCTGCTCTGACCGAAGGTCTTGCAGATTTATTATCCCGTGTAGAACGTCGGAGCTCTGACACTCCTGAGGAAGGCTCGGACGCTCGGGATTTTTCCGTCCTCGCCATAGAGGGGTTTTCAATATAACTCTTTTCTGTCTGTTGAGGTTTTGCAAAGAGTTCATCAATGAATTTATCTTCAGCACTTTTTTCGGGTTTCTGTTTTTCTTTAGGCTGTTTAATTTCACCTTTTGATTTATCAAGTCCTGCACGAATTACAGCTTTGTTATTAATGCCGAGATTAAATCTTTGGAAAATACGGTTTACCTTTGCTGAATCTTCAGAACGAACCATAATGTCACACTTACCGTCATTCTTATCTCTGTCTTTAAGCACGTGATACATTACGCCGTATTTTTTTGCTTCCTGACAGAATTTTTTAAGGTCTCTGTCTTTAATCTCAAAAACTTTAATCGGCTTATTTGATTTCAGCATTGTATTCAGTGAAGCTCTGCCTTTTGTTCTCTTTGTATCTTTAAGAGAAGCAAAAATAAGTTTCACCAGTCTCTCTGCTCCGTCCATTGACATCTTACCTGCAACCTCAACGCCCTGTAATGTCATCCTCACGATTTGTTCTGCTGCGTCTCCTGAAGCGTTCATCTGTACTCATCTCCTTTCGTTCTTTATCATTAATAATTTCGTTTATCTTGTTTTCGATTTTAGGTTCCTGTTCCTGTATCCTGTCACAGATGCGAATATCTTTTCTTAATGCCCTCATTTTCATTGTAAGATTTGAAATATGCTCTTTCAATTCTGCAACTTCTTTTTCATCACCGGTTCTTTCGGCTGCTTTTAACATTTTGCGAAGTCGGTTCCTTGCTTCATCACATTCCTGAATTTGACTTTTGCAAGAAGTTTTAAATTCTTCAAGTTGTTCCGGTGTTTCAATATCGTTATCACACAAAAGATTTTGTTGCTCAATCAGCTTATCGAGCTTTCGCATCTCATCAATCAGGTATTTATCAATCTCTCTGTTTGTGTTTGGATTTTTCTTTACATATTGAACAACCGTTACAAAAGAAACATACACTTCTCTGTAATTAGGCTCATCAAGAGGTTCAAAAAATTCCTGAACAAGATTGTCTTGCTCAGGAATATCTATTTTATATCTTTGCCATTTTGACATTAACCGTCTTTCAATATCTTGCGGTGTGTAACCCTCACCAAGAGTTTTCAACCTTCTCGGTCTTTCAAATTTAGGATGTGATATGGTCGGATACTTTCGTTCAAAGTTGAAAGAGTATCCGAGTTTTCTCATTTCGGTATAAAAGCCTTTTTCACTTGTTGTTTTTAAAATGCACTCATCAATATCTCTTTTAATAATGGCATTCTTTGTCCATTCACCGTTTTTCTCTGCCATATATAAGTCGTAAGGTTTGCGACTTCGCTTTTTAGGATTTTCAATAACAGACAATTCATATTCTCTGCATAGCTCATCAGAGATTTCTCTCAATCTTGCATAGCTTTGATTGTTATCATAATATTTTTTACCGTCCATAAATGAAACAGAATTTAAAACATAATGGTTATGAAGACAACCTGTGTTAAGATGAGTTGCAACCACTACTTCAAATCTGTCACCAAATGCACGGCGGGCAAACTCTTTTCCGAGTTCGTGTATTGATTCGGGGTTTCCTTCACCAGGAGCAAAAGATTGAATGATGTGATAGCCAAGAATTTTATCTGTCTTATGCCATTCTTTTTTTGTTTCCGTCATTTTATTTAGTGCATTTTCGTATCTGCAATTTATTCCGTCAACAAAAAACTTCTGTTCTGTTTTTAAATCATCAACCGTATAATCGAGAGCATTATGCAAATCTAAAAATATCTCTTCATAGTTTTCATTAAGAGTTTTCTTTTTATTACCGATATATGAAATGGTTTTATCAAGACGCGATTGAATATCTTTGATGAAAATTATTCCCATCGTCTTCTGTTCCTCTTAAGACAATTAATTTCCTCTTTCATACCATCTTCAATTAAATCAAGTTCGCAAAGATGTTTTTGAAGTTCCAATGAGTTAAACACTCCGTTTGACTTTGCAATTACTAATACTTGATTGATATTATTCCCAATCATTCGTAACTCTCTAATCCATTTTCGGTAATCAATAGAGGGAGCTTCGACAAGGATTGCTGTATTTAATAAGAACCTTAAAACCTCAGATTTAGACTTTTTTGTTTTGATTGAGAATTCATTAAGCAAAGAAACTTCATCATCACTCAGAAATAAATGAATATCATTTGTTCTTTTCCTCATTCAATCAATCCTTTATTTCTCATTTTAATTGTTATAACGGCTTTTGCAATTTCAGAAGTTACACATAAAGTAACTGCTGAAATTATGAGTAAACTGTCCATTGTTATCATCTCCTTCCACGGGGTATTAGGGGTGTGAAACCCTAACAAGCGAATTTATGTGGATATAAATTCAGTGCTTGTTAAGACTTAGCCGCAGGCTTTTACCCTTTAATACAGTTCGTCGTAAAGATACTCTCGCTCTTCAGAGCAGCAGTCATCATCACAATCTTCATCGCAATTATCACAAGGGTTTTCCGCCGAACTCTCTGCTTCGCAGACGATTGAATCAATATTATTTTCGGTAAATTCAATTACATCAGTATTAAATAAAATGTCTTTTGCTTTAGCGATTGCTTCATCACCGCAACAAGCATTAATCTTCATCGGCTTCTTAAATGTTACCGAAACTGCTACATTATAGGATTTCATTTTCAGTTCCTCCGTTATCTTTCGTAATCTTTATTTTTGTTTGGATTATATGGAACCTTTGTTATTCCATCTCCGGTTCTGTAAAACCTTTCGGGATACTTAAATTTTTTGAGATATTCTTCAGTTTGTTTATCAGATAAGCTGCCGAGATTATCTTCAATTACTCCGCAAACAAAACAAGTACCCGAAATTACATCTTGAACTTTGCCAGCTTCATCACACAACCCTCTGTTGAATGGCAAGTTCCTTTCTTTACCTTCTCGGTTATGAATAATTAACACATCATCCAAAGAAACAACATCAATATTACCGCCGACAATATTCTGCATACCTTTAAGTGATGCATCTATTTCTGCTGCTCTTGCAACCTTGCCGGGTTCAAGTAAAACAACTTTTATTTTTTCAGGTTCATATTCTTTGGCATCAAAAACAACTTCCGAAAAATTATCAGCATCAAGAATGTGTTCACCTTTGTACCAATCATCGGTTACAATCTGTTCTGCTTCTTCCTGAGTTTCTGCTTCAACTTCAACTTTCTTTTTTAAAGTTTCAGTTATTGTTACTTCAAATTTTTTCATTATCTACAAGCGACCTCCTTTTCAAAAGTTCTGTATGGTAGATTTTTTGAATAGCACAAATAATCATTAACATCTTTACCTACGGGTACAAAATGTTTTTTTACTGTGTATTTATCTTTCAATAGATTGCTTATTACCTCTGCAGCTTTACGGCCTGCAGAGTCATTATCCAAATGAAGATAAACTGTTTTCAGTTGAGGATTATCTTTGAGTACAGTTCGCAATGAGAGTGGTATCTGTGCATTATTCATATTTTTTGTCGGCTTATATACTCCGGATAAAGAAACAAGGTTCTGACTTTTAAAATCAGAACCCTGTTCATAAAGAAGAGTTGCATAGGATAATAAATCTATTGCACCTTCAAAAATATGAATATTTGTATTATCTTTATTTACTAACCGAAAAGGAAAAGTTTTATCACTACCGTAAGCATCACCGATATATCTGTACTTTTCTGTGCCACGCATACCTGCATATTTAGGAATATTGTTTTCGTCATAGCCGACAAAAACAATATTGTTCATCGGCACACTTTGATAGAGCATACCGTGTTCAATGAAGTAGGAAATAACATTTTCGTTAATTCCTCTTTGTTTCAAATACTCAATAGCAATATCATTGTTTTCAGCTTTAGTAGGAAGTATTAAATTTCTTTCTTCCTTCGGTTTGGGTTTTTCATACTGTTTTCTTAAAGCAATTTCATCATTTGCAATTTGCGAAACTGCTTCTATGAAAGTCATATCTCTTACTCTCATAAGATAATCAACAGCACTTCTTCCGCCTATACCTCTTGACCACCACATCCACATTCCGTTTGATATTTTCAAACTGTCGTGAGTTTTGGTAGTATAGGTGTTGCCAGAAATTCTGACAAGCTCGTTAGGTTCATAAGTTTGCAGATAAGTGAGAAGATCCATTTCCCTTGCTCTGTTGATAGCACTTTGAGAATAATATGCCATATTATCGACTGTCCCTGTCTACTCTTACTCTTGCAAGTTTAATAAGCTCATTCGCCTTATTCTCAATACAATCACGAATTTCATTCATATGGTCACCCTCGTGTTTCTCCCAAGCAAGGAATAATTTATCAAGAGGTTTCTTTTCTCTCAAAAGAGCTTTACACTGTTTTTCATCAAGGTCATTTTCTTCAAGGGACAATAAAATATCTTCTCGGATAACAAGTTCGTATGCGTATTGAATTACATTTTCAGGAGTCATAGTTTTTAATGAACTTATGAACTCCTGTTGCTCTGCATATATCTTTTCGTATAATGCAGTGTTTAACTGTTCAAGTGTCATTTTTGCTTTCCTCCTTTTCTGTTTCAGGACATTTAATGATTATAGCTCTGAAACTTTGTTTGCAAGTTCTTTTACAATGCTCACAGATTTTGTTTAACTCAATATCACCATTTATATTTTTATAAAAAGACATCTCATCTGCTTTTGTTTTGCTCACATAATATCACCCACTTTATTTATTTTTTCCATAAGTTTTCTTGCTGTACTTTTTCTTGTTTCCGTGCAAGGCGGTAATAACCTTATTGAAAGTCTGTCCTTTTGAATTTCATATTCAACAGTGCCTTCATCCTCGGAAATACATTTACAAAGTGACGGATATTTTTCAGCATACGATAAAAGTCTGTTTTTCAAATTTGTGTTTGCAGTTATAGCGGTAGTTGTTTTATCATACTCGTTAAAGTATATCTCAGTTCTCTTATCTTTCTTCACATAATAATAAGCCATATACGATTACCTCTTTTTTTCAAAACTTTTCTAACACCTGTTTTTTACAAAAAAATTAACGGTTCAAATCGTTAAGAATTAGAAAAAATCCAATAGATTTTCTTCAATCGAGGCTTTGGTCATTTAAAAATTTCTATTTGACGATTTGCTATTTCTGCCCGTAGTATAAAAAATGGTAAAATAAATTCTTTTTTAATTTGAATTTGTAAACAAATTGTAAATTCACGGTTTTTTTGTGTAACTTTTTCCTTTTAGCGACATATATATATGGAATAAAAAATTTTATAAAAAGTGTTACATTTTCGCAGTTTCGACACTTTATAATATGAAGAGAATAATTTTAGGACTGTTTAAAATGAAAAATGAAATACAAATTACAGATGAAGTTGCTCTTTCAATACGAAGCTTATGGCATATTGATTCGATGATTGAAAAGAAAAGAATTATAAATTATTATGACAACTTAAACCGTCTGTTTTTACTTATCGACAATCATCCTGATTTGTTTAGTAAAGAAGAATTGCTAAGATATAGAAACTTGAAAGAAAAGCTATCAGACGAAGAAAAGAAGTTAATATCAGAAATTTTCACTTCTTTACATATGGGTATCATTTCTTTGCCACCTGAATATACAGTAGATGAAGTTAAAGACCTTTATAGCAAAGGCTTATATTTTACCAAAGATGAGCTTGAAGAATTCATTGAATGGCAGTTTGTTATTGATGATGAAAAACATAACCCCGAACTTGTAATATTGTTTGGAGAATATTTGGAAAAGCATTTATATTTTGACACTGTTGAAGAAGCTGAAAAAGTGTGGGATGAGTATGATGCTTCTCACAAACAGGAAAAACACCATACTCCCACAATTTATCTTTCTACTGATTTATCTCTAACAGATTTATCTCTTTCTTCCTGCTCAACCTCACCATCAACAATTTCATTATCGTGATGGTCCATATCAAGAAGTGCATTAAGCTCTGCTAACCTCTCCATTTTCTGTGAGAGTTCTTCTTCCTGCGGGAACGGTCTTTCAACCTCGGCTTTAGCATTTTCAAGCTGAACCTTTGTATCAGCAAGTCTTTCTTCACAAACCTTTAATTTGTCAGGCATTGAAGATATAAGGTTATCAAGACGGGTAATATTACCGTAAATATCAGCACCGAGAGATACAGAATGTCTGAGAGAACCTACAAGAGTTAATACATATTCTTTTTCAAAAGAATTGAATGACAGCTCCATATTAAAGCCACGATATGAACCGATTTGTTTCGGGTCGGGTGATGTCATCGCCTTACAAGCTACCAATATCGCTGAACCTGCACCTTTCTTTTCGTCATAGGTAACATCTTCAACTACCATAGGAGAGAAGTTATCTGCATTAAGGAAGGTGTTTTCTTTTGCTCTTTCAATATCGGTTTGATAGCCTACAATTCGTTCTTCACCTTGCTTTATCTGTTGCGGATAAAACTTAATTATTCTGTCCTCAAGGCTGTATCTCTGACTTAAATGGTTCTGTTTTAAGAGTTTGAGTTTTGATACGGCAACATCCAAATCCATTTTTTCTTTGATATACGGATTACCTGTTGCGAGAGCTTTGATTTCGGCATAAGATAACGCCTGCTCGTCAACATCTTCTGCTGAACGCACAGGCGATTTTGAAGTCATAATCTGACCTATAAACTTTTGCTTATTCTCAACGAGCTGATAAAGATATGCATCAAAAGTCTGCTCTGTAACATAACTGTAAATCTCAACTTCGGGGTTCTCATTACCTTGTCGAACAATTCTTCCTTCACGCTGCTGAAGGTCAGCGGGCCTCCACGGACAATCCGTATGATGAATTGCTATGAGCTTCTGCTGAACATTAGTACCGGCACCCATTTTTGCAGTTGAACCTATAAGAACACGAACCTGACCTGAACGGACTTTTCCGAAAAGGTCTTTTTTCTTTGCTTCACTATCTGCATTATGAATAAAGGCAATTTCACTTTCCGGGACACCTTTTGCAATAAGTTTCTTCTTGATGTCATCATAAACATTAAACTTACCATCATTATGCGGAGTAGATAAATCACAGAAAATAAGCTGTGTAGATTTCTGCGGAGTTGTTCGCTCCCAAATGCCATAAACATTATCAACACAAGCTGCAACCTTACTGTCAGGGTCATCCGGTAACATTTCATTGAATAGTCTTTGGTCAAGTGCTAACTTTCTGCCGTCATTGGTAATGAGAAGCATATTATCAACACTTGAATCAACCATTTTGTTTCTTACCTTTTCGGCTCGTTCTGAAAGAGATTCAACAATCTTTTTTTGGTGGTCTGTCGGCTTAACTGCAATATTATGAAAGTTTGCTTTAGGAACGGGAAGATTAAGCATATCTGCCGTCTGTATATCTGCGACCTGCCTGAACATCATCATAAGTTCAGGGAGGTTATAGAACTTAGCAAATCGTGTTTTAGCTCGGTATCCCGTACCTTCAGGAGCAAGCTCAATAGCAGTAACAGTTTCACCAAAGGTTGAAGCCCAAGAGTCGAAATGCTGTAAGTGCTTATCTTCCAAAGCATCATACTGAAGGTATCTTTGCATTGTGTAAAGCTCTACCATTGAGTTTGAAACGGGAGTGCCCGTTGCAAATATAACACCCTTGTTTCCGGTCACTTCATCAAGGTATCTGCACTTCATATAAAGGTCAGAAGATTTCTGTGCTTCTGTCTGTGCGATACCGCCCACGTTCCTCATTTTTGTATATAAAAAGAGGTTCTTAAAGTTATGAGCCTCATCAACAAAGAGTCTATCAACACCGAGTTCTTCAAAGGTAACAACATCGTCTTTTCGGCTTTGGTCATTGAGCTTATCAAGTTTAGTCTGTAATGACTTCTTCGTTTTTTCAAGCTGTTTAACGGTGATTTTCTCACCTCTGTCATACTTGATTTGTGCTACACCGAGAGTGATTTCATCAATCTGTCGCTGAAGCATTTCTCTCTGCCTTTCAATGCTTATAGGGATTTTCTCAAACTGTGAGTGACCTATGATAATAGCATCATAATCACCCGTAGCAATTCGAGCACAGAACTTTTTACGATTCTTCGTTTCAAAATCCTTTTTAGTAGCAACAAGAATGTTTGCTGACGGATAAAGCTGAAGGTATTCAGATGCCCACTGCTCTGTAAGGTGGTTAGGAACTACAATAAGGGATTTATTGCACAGACCCAGCCTTTTGCTTTCCTGTGCTGCTGCAACAATTTCAAAAGTCTTGCCTGCACCAACAACATGAGCAAGTAAAGAATTACCACCGTACATAATACGGGCAACTGCATTTATCTGATGAGGTCGTAAAGATATTTCAGGGTTCATACCCGAAAATGTGATATGACTACCGTCATATTCACGAGCTCGCATAGAATTGAATAAATCATTATATATTCTTACAAGTCTTTCTCTTCGGTTCGGGTCTTTCCAAATCCAATCTTGAAAGGCTTGTTTTATCATTTCCTGCTTACCCTGAGCAATAGCAGTTTCTTTTTTATTAAGAACAGGTTTCTTGTTTCCATGTTCATCTTCCACATAGTCAAAGATACGGACATCCTTAAGATTAAGAGTATCTTCAATAATCTTGTAACCGTTGATTCTGCTTGTACCGTAAGTGTTATTAGCAACAACATTAGTACGGTCATAAGATTTGTTCGCAATAGTCCATTCACCTGTAAGCTCGGTATATTTTACTTTAATATTCCATTGAGCATAACGAGGTGTCTGCAAAATTTCATACACAAATCTTTCTACATCTTCAGGCGGGAGCCAAGTTGCACCCAAACGAACAGAGATTTCACTTGCTGTCAAATCTTTAGGCTGAACCTTTTCAAGCATTTCCACATTGATATTATAATCATCAGGATAAAGCTCTGCTGTTCTTCTTGCAAGTTCAAGTTTCTTTCTAACATTTCCTGAAAGATATTCATCCGCAGGCAGATACCTTGCATCATTACTGTGTTCAGATGTGTATTCCGGGTTTAAGAAGATAACACCTTTGAGTTCTTCAAAGAGTTCCTGTTCTGTCTTTCCCGTAAGCTCACACATAAATTCCATATCAACCTTTGCTTTTTCACCGATTGATACAGCGAGTGCCTCACTTGCAGTTGAAACAGATGTTACCTTAATATGAGGTTTGATTGTTCTCTTTGTAAACATATCCGCTTTGCGTTTAAGTTCGCCATTTTCACCGATAATTTCAAGTGAACAAAGCAAACAATATGAACTGTCATCGGCAAAGGCTAATCTGTTAGCTCTTGCATTGAGAAGTCCGTATTTCTTTGTAAAATCATCATATAAGGTGTTTAATCTGTCCTGTGCAGAAAGAATAGCAGAATCGGGATAATCGTCCGTTTGAAGTCGTATAAGCTCTCTTACACAATCACGGATTTTAATCATACCCTTAATTCTGTTTTCGGCTGTTGCAGAAACATCAACAGGGTTCATTCTGCTGTTTTGACGATAATATATCTTATCTTCAACAACAGTAAAACTGAAGTTTTTTACATTCGGGTCTGCGGGAACTGAATTATCTTCAACCTCACCAATTTCCGAAATATCAAACTCCGTAATTTCTGCGTGAATATTCTGTATTGCTTCACTTAAAAGGTCAGAGAGATTTCTGTCCTCATACGGCTTACAAGTCAAGGAATGACCGAACTGCGAGGACTCCATAACCATTTCACCGAGTACCATATCGGGATGGTCTATAAAATACTTGTTGTATTCATTACCGTTCTCATCACGGTCAAGGTGTACCCAATCAGGTTCATCATTTACAAGCGTATCTCTTTTCTGCAAGAAGAGAATATCGGATGTTACCTCTGTACCTGCATTAGCTTTGAAAGTATTATTCGGCAAACGAATAGCGCCGAGAAGCTCGGCTCTCTGTGCAATATACTTTCTTACATTTGAGTTTCTCTTGTCCATTGTACCCGATGATGTGATAAATGCAATTACACCACCGGGGCGAACCTTATCAAGTGTCTTACCGAAAAAGTAATCGTGTATGAGCCAATTATTCTTGTCATACTTTTTATCAATTACTTTGAATTGTCCGAAAGGCACATTACCTATTGCAACATCAAAGAAACTATCAGGAAGTGATGCGTTTTCATAACCTTGAACTGTAATACCCGATTTCTGATACAACTGCTGAGCTATACGACCTGTTAAACTGTCAAGTTCAACACCGAAGAATTTACTCTGTTGCATACCATCCGGAAGCATACCTATAAAGTTACCCGTACCGCAAGACGGTTCAAGAATATTACCTTCACTGAATCCCATATTACCGAGTGCTTCATACATAGCACGGATAACTACGGGAGGTGTATAGAAAGCAGTAAGTGTGCTTTCTCGTGCTGCAGCATATTCTTCGGGGGAGAGGGTTACAATAAGCTCTTTGTATTCATCTGCCCAATTTGCTTTGCTTTCATCAAAAGCATCAGCAAGACCGCCGAAGCCAACATACTTTGAAAGTATTTCCTGTTCTTCGGGAGTTGCAAGACGGTTTTCAAATTCAAGCTCGTGCAAAAGGTTGATTGCAGCCATATTATTACGGAATTTCTCTTTCGGACCGCCAACACCTAAATTATCATCCGTTATTCTGAAATTGTGTTTTTCACTATCAGGAATAGTAGGATGAAGTGTTATTACTTTCTCTTTCTTTTCTTCCCAAGCGGGTGGAGTGAGCGTAGGTTCTTCCGTCTTAATTGTTTCCACAACAATATCATAAGGAAGTCCGTTTTCTACTGCGGGATATTCAGCAACCTTTTCAGTTGTATATTCCTGCTTTTCAGGTGCCAAATGCTCACGAACAAAACCGATTTTTTCAACTCTGTTTATAGGATAAATTGATGTTGTATCACGCATTGACACATCACCAAACACGGGGTCAATCTTTTCAATGACATATTTATCACCGTCAATTATGACCTCTTTGCCGATAAGTTCTGCATCAGTAATTTCTTCCGCTTTTTCTTCTTCGGCTCGTTCCAAGTAAGGACTTGGAATTACCTCAAAGCCTTGTGGCGGTGGGTCAAGCTCGTTAATAAAGTCTCTTGAAATTGTATTGCCGTCTTTATCGGCATAAACAACAACCGACATCGGAGTTCCGTAGTAGTTTTCATCCTTAATATCTTTTACAAACTGATATTCGCTCGTGTATTCAATACTTTCACGAACTTTACCGTCTGTATGAAGATAATCAATTCTTCCTACAGGTTTGCTTTCTACGGGGTCTTCCTTGTTCTGAGAAACAATCGTATAGGTTTTTCTCTCACCGTTTTCAAGAGAACATACTGCAACATCAAAACCTCTGTCTGTAAGCATATTAAGATAAGTTTCAAGACGATGCTTTGGAATGCCACACATATCAACAGTAACATTATCACCGATTGTTCTGTGAGTAAGCTGTAAATCAAGTGCTTCTGCCATATCCTTTGCATCTTCGCCAAGAGCTTCAAAGAAATCTCCAACCTGATACAAAAACAGCTTATCAGCATTTTCAGCCTTAAGCTCGTTATACTGTTGCCAATACGGATTTAATATACTGTCCTTAACAGGTACACCGTAGCTTTCTGATAATTCTTTAAAATCTTTGAGCAGTTCATCACGAATACCAAGAACAGAACCGTCTTTTTCAAAAACAAAGGCTTCTTTTACAAGGAATTCATAAAACTCTTTTCCACTCCAGAGATTATCATTATCTCTTGCAACAAGAATACCACCTTCATAAGTCAGGTCAATATCTTCAATCTTTAATGCAGAAAGAACCTTGTATAATACTTCTGTTTCTTTAGTTTCCGGCTGAATAAAAGTTAATATAGGAGCCTCTGCACTCTTTGCTTCATCAACAAGAGCCTGCATAGTTTCCTTTGTGCAATCGGTCAAATCAATAGCAGAATGGAAAAACTCATAATCTTCCTTATATTCTTTTGTGCCGTAATCCGAAAGTGTCTGATGAGCAACAGTACCGAGATAATCAAAGAATTCTTTTTCATCGGTGTGAAGTTCTGCAGCCCTTAAAATATCTTCATAAGTGATAAGGTTATTAACAAACTGTCCCTTACCGTCATTACCGTCAGGATTGTAATATACCCATTCAACATTGTTACTTCCGTCATTAACGAAGAAAGCATCGGTATATTCAGCATCAAAGGTTTCAGTTACTTCAACCGAAGGGGTCGGGTATCTGTCGATAACACCCTTATCCACTTCCATTATGACAATACTAATGTTATTATTAGCGTAAAGCTCTTGCTGACAGTAGCTGAGATTGAAATCAAGAACTTCGCAACAAGGAGTAAAAACATTTCCGTAGAAGTTCTTTCCCGGTGCTAAATAATGCGTATGCTTTGAAACAATTTCTGCATCTTTACCGAAGGCAATATAGAACCCGCCTGTGTGCATAAGAAGAACACCATCGGGATTTTCCTTTTTTACTTGCTCATACTGAACCAAGAAGTCAGGCTTATTGCTTTCATCAACCTCTGTTTCGGTTTCGTAATCTTCAACAGGTCGCTCAACTTCTACTTCAACTCTTAAATGGTTGTTTGCAGGGTTTTCTCTTACTTTCTTCTCAAAGTCAGCCTTTGAAAATTCCTTGTTGAATAACGGATATTGGCTGTCATTAAGAATTACAGGGTCTTCAAGTGAAAGAATTGTGTATTCATCTGCACCGATATATACAGTATCACCGAGGTTGTACTCGTATCTGTATTCTTTTGGTGCTTGTTTTTCTTCGGGAGCTTCACGGATAAATTGACGAATTTCACTTGTCTTTTTCCACGCAGCTTCTTTTGCCAATCTTTCATCAAGCCACTGTGGAAACATTTCCTTCTCTTTCGGACTCAAATATCTGTCAAGCTTTATAAGCTCGGAAATACGCTTTTCAACATAATTCCATTTTAATAGAGTTCTTCTTTCAGGCACACTGTAATGGTCTGAAATCTCAATACCTTTTGAATCGTGATTTTCCCAATAACCTGTACCGGGAATAACACTTGTACCTCCACCCGTACCATACTCATTTTTCAAAAATTTGATATTATCATCTTTTGAAAGACTTTCGGTGAACTGTCGGTACAATCGCATTTTACCCTCACTGAAACCACTACCACTGCCGAGCACATAATCAATAGCTCCCTGCGGTAACGGAAGAACTGCATCTTTTACCTTTGTGCCGATAAATTCAATCTGATTATCTACACCGGGCAATAACAAAGCCTGTGGCTCTGTCCATTCTTCAATCAGTATCAGACCGAAAACAGAACGCTCAACCTGAAACCATTTTTCCCAAGATTCACGAAGTTCAGTTCCGTCATCACGCCACAATCTGATAGCATCAGAATAGGCTTCAAAGCCTGCTTTAACACCGTTTGAAAGTGTCATTTCGTAAGGTGTTGAATTAAAGAAAGATTTAATAAAATCGCTACGTTCATTTCGGTCATTGTGA
>JAGASD010000041.1 GCA_017621885.1 Clostridia bacterium
TAAACTTTTTTTCGCCCGTAATAACTGAATAAAAAGCACGAATTTCATCCAAGAATGGTCCCCCTCCCTACAAGTAGGGAGGATAGGCTTCGCATCACCGCAACTTTATTTATTAATCGCAACGCAGTTCCGAAATTTTGCATTTTGCATTTTGAATTTTGCATTCACAAAATCAACGCGTAGCGTTCCGAAATTCCCCATTCCTCATTCCTAATTTAAAAAACCGCCTGACTTTTCGTCAGACGGTTGTTTTTGTATCATTTACGCTTTTTTAGCTGTAACTTTCTTGATAACAAGAAGTGTACCAATCATAAGAACAAGAGCAATGGGTAATACAATTATCCAGTTATGAACGAAGCCTGCAATAATGTAAGCTACTGCGGAAACGCCGGCAACAGTTAATGCGTAGGGTAACTGAGTTGAAACGTGGTTCAGGTGGTCGCTCTGTGCGCCTGCGGAAGCCATAATCGTTGTGTCTGAAATGGGTGAGCAGTGGTCACCGCAAACAGCACCTGCCATACAAGCAGAAATAGAAACGATTGTAAGGGGGTTGTCTGCAGAGAATACACTGAGTACGATGGGAATAAGGATACCGAACGTACCCCAGGATGTACCTGTCGCAAATGAAAGACCAACAGCAATTACGAAGATAATTGCAGGAAGGAATGCCTGGAATGCACCTGCGCTGCCTTCAATAAGCTGTGAAATGAAAATCTTTGCACCGAGAGAGTCTGTCATAGCTTTAAGTGTCCAAGCGCAAGCAAGAATCATAATTGCGGGAACCATTGCCTTAAAGCCCTCGGGGAGACACTCCATAATGTTCTTGAAGGAAAGAACTCTTCTGATAAGATAGTAAATAACTGTAATGATGATTGCGAAGAATGCACCGTAAGCAAGACCAACGGAGGCATCGCTGTTTGAGAAAGCATCAATAAAGCTTTCACCTGAGAAGAAGCCGCCTGAGTAAATCATACCGATAACACAGCTTACAATAAGAACGATGATGGGAAGAACAAGGTCAATAACTCTGCCCTTTTCGTTAACTTCCATTTCCTGAATAGCCTGCTTTGTACCGCTTGTGAAAAGATCGCCGTTTTCCTTAGCATTGATTTCGTGTTTTTTCATAGGACCGTAGTCAAGACCTGTAACAGCAAGGAAAATCATCATTGCGATTGTGAGAAGTGCGTAGAAGTTGTAGGGGATAGCCTGAATGAAAAGGCTGATACCGCTTTCTGCGCCTGCGCCTCTTGCAAAGCCTGCAACGGCTGCTGCCCATGATGAAATGGGAGCAATAATACAAACGGGTGCTGCAGTAGCATCAATAAGATATGAAAGCTTTGCACGGGAAATCTTGTGTGAGTCTGTAACGGGGCGCATAACTGAGCCGACTGTAAGGCAGTTGAAATAGTCATCAATAAAGATAAGAACACCAAGTGCAATTGTTGCGAGCTGAGCGCCAACTCTTGATTTGATGTGTTTTGTTGCCCATCTGCCGAATGCTGCAGAGCCGCCTGCCTTGTTCATCATAGAAACAAGTGCACCGAGAAGCACAAGGAAGAGGAGAATACCCATATTGTAAGAATCGGCAACGTTAGCAACAAAGCCGTCACTTACAACGTGAACGAGTGTGCCTTCAAAATTACCGCCTGCGTAAATTGCACCGCCAACGATAATACCGATTACGAGGGACGAATAAACCTCTTTGGTAATAAGTGCAAGAACGATAGCAATAATGGGAGCAAGAAGTGCAGCAAAGGTTGCGTATGTAGGAATGCTCTCACGGACTTTTGCAATTGCAGTTTCAATATGTGTTTTGAAATTTGCATCTGCTTCAAGGTTATCTGCATATTTTTCAACGTAAGCTAAAGCAGAGTCACCGTCTGTAAGGTCGTAGTCCACAAAACCTTCTTCAGGGTCGCTTTCGTCATAAACAACTGTGAACTGTGTGTCTGACTGTGCAGGGGCTTCAATCGCCGCAACCTCATTAATTGCAACGGGCTCGTTTGCGGGAGCACCGGCTGTTGCGGAGCAGATTGTGCCCAATGTGAATGTGAAAATGCACATTATGAGCACAGCAAAAAATCTTCGTTTTCTTCTGTTTTGCATAAAAACACCTTTTTTCCTTATTTGATAGGTGTATTATATTATCATTTCAAACAGTTTGTCAACCTGAGGAGAATTTTTTGTTATTATTACATAAACAAAACGGAAGATGTTTGTAGGAAAAATCAAAATGCAAAATTCAAAATGCAAAATTTCGGAACTGCGTTGCGTTGATTTTGTATAATGCGAAATGCGGAGTGCGAAGTGCGAAGTGAAGCATTCGCGTTGATTGTAGATTAAGTAGGGTACGCATCTATGCGTACCGCCTGAAAACGATAACACCGTAGGGTACGCATCTATGCGTACCGCCCGATAAAATTGAAGTGTTGCGAAGCTTATCCTCCTTGCGAGCTTTAGCTCGGAGGGAGGGGGACCACCGCAGGTGGTGGAAGGTACCATTGTTCCGCAAAGCGGAATATATCGCATACGCAAGTATATATCGCATCGCAGATATATCGCACCGTAGGTATATCGCCCGAA